>JADFHE010000001.1:159704-169013 GCA_022567295.1 Pseudomonadota bacterium
GTGAGGATTCCGATGTCAGGCGCACCGAGCGCGCCAGCGGTCATTTCCTGCGTCGTTTCACTTTGCCGGAATCCGCGGACCCGGACAAAATCTCGGCAAAAAGTAACAATGGCGTACTGGAAGTAGCAATCCCGAAGCTTCCCGAAATCCAGGCACGGCGGATTACGGTAGAAGCCGCCTGACCCAACCATCCGTGTATTGTTAGCCTGGGCGCGACGTATTGTTGCGTCTGGGCATCTTTGTATAGGCCTATAATTCACTATATCTTGTCCATTCACGGAAAATTCAGCTGCGTCGCTGTAATCTGAACGTCCGCATTGATCGAGACCCACTATAATGACGAAAACACGACTCTACTCCACGGCCCTCTTGCTCGCGGTGGCCTATGTAGCAGCTGCTCAGTCCGCCTTGCCGCAAAGCGTCAAAGGCGAACCCGTAACGAGTCTTGCACCTTTGGTCGAGGCGGCATCACCCGCCGTTGTGAATATTCGTGTCAGCCATACGATAACCCGGCGCAACCCATTCGCTGACGACGCGTTTCGTCGCTTCTTCGGTCTGCCCGATACTCCGGGCGGAGCGCGGGAAGTCGCCAGCGCGGGATCCGGCGTCATCGTCGATGCGGCGCGCGGCTATATCCTGACAAATCACCACGTTGTCGGTGACGCAGACACCATCCAGATATCGCTAATGGACGGTAGCGTTCACGACGCCGAAATTGTGGGCTCCGATCCGGCGTTCGACATCGCTGTAATCAAAGTAGACGCCGAGGGCCTGACCGAGATGCCCATCGGTGATTCTGCGCGCGTGCGCGTTGGTGACTTCGTGATCGCGATAGGCAACCCCTTCGGCCTCGGTCACACGGTGACCTCCGGCATTATCAGTGCGTTGGGGCGTACGGGTATAAGCCGAGACGGCTACGAAGACTTTATCCAGACGGATGCCTCGATCAATCCCGGAAATTCCGGTGGCGCCCTCGTCAACATGCAAGGCGAATTAATAGGCATCAACTCGGCCATTATCAGTCGCTCGGGCGGCAATGTTGGCATCGGCTTCGCCGTGCCCACCGAAATAGCAAGCTCAATCATGAAGCAGATTCTCGACTTTGGCGAGATTCGCCGCGGGCTGCTGGGAGTCAATATTCAGACGATCGATGCCGACGCCGCACAAGCGCTGGGCAACGACACAGAACACGGTGCATTGATCACCCGTATTCAATCCAAGTCTGCTGCTGAAAATGCCGGACTGCAGGTTGGAGACATCATTGTCGAGGTCAACGAAAAGAAAGTCGACAGCGCGGCGCAACTCAGAAATCGAATTGGGTTGCTGCGTTCCGGCGCGCAGATTCAGATCACGTACATCCGCAACAATGAAATATTATCCACCCGGGCGGAACTGGGTCCGGCGCAAAGCCAGATGATACTGGGCGAAGACATTCACCCAGGGCTCGCAGGATCAGTTTTCGCCGTTGCCTCGACGTCCGACAGAGGTGGAATCGAAATTGGTGAAGTCCAGGATGGCAGCCCGGCCGCGCAGCGAGGTTTGCGCACCGGTGACCTGATAACGCACGTAAACCGCATCAAGGTGCAGGATCTGCAGGGCCTCAGAGAGGTCGCCTCGCGCTACGACATATTGTTCCTGAGCGTTCGTCGCGGCGACAGAGCGTTGATGTTCCAGATTCGCTAGACTCGCAGCTCGTCCATGAGGTACTCGCGCCTGGCCCATGACCCGATTGATCGCCGCCAACCGTGCTTCCAAAACCGTCGCAATGCTTTTCCTCTCGGTTGTTTCGGCTCCGGCAGTAATTGGGCAGACACATACAACTCAGATTGAGCAGCAGCGTGAGTTGTTTCGGACCGTTCACGCATCTGTAGAACGCGGCAGCTGGAGCGAAATCGACGACCTCTCCGCTCCGAATCGACAGCTTCTGGAGAACTACGTCCTCTGGCCCGACCTGCGCGCGACCTGGTTACGCGCAAACATCGAAACGGTTCCGTCCACCGAAATTGAGTCCTTTACGAAGCAATACGGCGCCTTGCGCCCTGCCCGCGAACTTCGATATCAGGCCGCACTCAACTTGGTTCGCAATGGCGACTTGGCGGGTTATCTACGCATTTACCAACAGTTTTACCAAGGACAGGACATCGCCAAGCTCGATTGCCTGGCGTTACAGGCCGAGATCAAAGCCGGCCGTATTCAGCATGTCGATATTCGTGCTATCGACCTGTGGATGGTTGGCGACAGCCAGGTCAGTGAGTGCGATTCGGTATTCGAGTATCTTGACGATCGCAATCTGCTCGGCATCGTCGAGTATCAGAAGCGTTACGCGCGCGCTGTTGAAAAACGAAATTTCACATTAGCGCAATGGCTCGCGAAGAAAATCGACCAGCAGCATGTGGACGCCGCGACGCAATGGCGGATGGCGCAGGCGAACCCTGGCGACTTTCTGAAAGCCAGCAGACGCAGGTCAGGTAACCGGGTCTTACGAGAACAACTCGTCTATGCGACTGAGCATTTGACTTACCGCGACCCCAAGATAGCGCGCAAACTGTGGGGGCGCGTTGTCAAGAAACACAAATTCTCTGAAGCCCAAAAACTTCTGACCGCGCAACACATTGCCCTCTGGACGGCGCGAGATAATCTGCGCGGCGCGTATAACTTGCTGACCAGACTGGCGCCAGCCGCGCAAAGCGATGAGGTACTGCGCTGGCGCGCACGCACCAGCCTGCGTGGCGGTCACTGGATAAACCTGCTCGCCGACATTGCTATGATGACAGACGCCGAGCAGAAGACCGAAGAATGGCGGTACTGGCAAGCTGTCGCTTTGAACCGTTCGGGGCAATTGCTGGCCGCGAAGGCCAAATTTAAAGCGTTAAGTCTTGAACGCAGTTATTACGGTTTTCTCGCCGCGGATGAACTCGATCAAGACTATGCGCTGGATGACTCCAGCCTGCTGGTCGATGAGATCAGGCTCAAGACTCTTGAAGCTCGCCCTGAAATTATACGTGCCCGGGAATTATTCTATGTCGGGCAGGATGGCCGTGGCCGTTCCGAATGGGATGCTGTCGTTCGATACTTGTCCAACGACGACAAGATTCAGGCCGCTATCCTCGCGCACCGCTGGGGCTGGCACTCCAGGGCAATAACCGTCGCCGCAAGCCTCGGTGAGTACGACGATCTGTCGATTCGTTACCCGCTGCCCTACCAGACGACGTTCGAAGAATATTCAACGCAGGCCAACATTGCATCGACCTGGGCATACGGTATTGCTCGTAGCGAAAGTCTGTTTATGCGTGACGCGAGATCGAGCGCGGGTGCGATCGGACTTATGCAGCTGATGCCTGCAACCGGGCGCGATGTCGCGAAGGAAATCAAGCTGCCTTACTCCGGACTGGCTACTTTGGTCGACCCGAACAGCAACATTCGCCTGGGTACAAGCTACCTTGGACAAATGGCCGAACGCTATGGCGGCAACCGGGTTCTCGCGACGGCAGCCTACAATGCGGGCCCGCACCGGGTAGACCGCTGGCTGCCAAGAGACAGTACGATCGACGCCCGTATCTGGATAGAAAATATCCCGTTCAATGAAACTCGCCAATACGTCAAGCGCGTGCTGACTGCGCAGACGATTTTTCACTGGCGCATGACCGGTAAAATTCGGCGGCTATCGGATGAATTGATGTTGGTTCGATCATCGCGCGAGATGCAACGCATTGCCCAACGATAGCGCTGCATCGCGCTCTTCACGATCAAGCGAGGCAAGATTCCTGGCCAACTCGTAAAAACACTCAATCCGCTGCTCGCATTTCACGTACATCGCTCTGAACGACGGCAACCGGCCTTCGTATAGCGCCGTCGAAATGAGTCGCGCATTGTTCAGCTCACCGCTAAGCCAAGCCGAAGAATCACTCCCTGAGCGTTCCAGTTCCGCACCAATCTCGTCGCTCAACGCCTCAAAGTGCCTGCGTTTAAGCACGCGTTTGTCAGCATCGTCAATGTCTGACTCGTATACCTCACGCAACGAATGACGCGCCAACTCAACCAACGCATTCAAGCGCTGTTGTAGCTCCCGGGCAGATTGAAAATTTCTCATTGCGCCACCTTGGTCCCGTGATTCGAGCCAGCGCTTGACGCCAATTTCTTCCACGGCCGTCGCAAATGATTCATTGAAGGCGGAATCATCCTTCACGTAAATCACCTGATGCGCCAGCTCATGGAACAGCAAGGCAACGAGGTCGACGTCATCCCAGTGCATCATTGTGCTCAATATCGGATCGTTAAATCTGCCAAGCGTAGAGTAAGCGGCAACACCGGCAACGGCGACATCAAATCCTTTTTTGGAGAGACGTTGCGACTCCCTTACTGCATCATCCTTGGAAAAATAGCCGCGATAACTCACACAACCTGCGATGGGGAAGCACCATTGCTTTGGCGTCAGTGAAAATTCGGGAGCGGCGAACACATTCCATACAACGTAGTCACGCGGAAGCTCCGCGTAGGTGCGATAGCTCAGATTATCCGGCAACTTAAGTACTTCGACAGAGAAGTCCCGCGCCTCGCTCAGCATACGCAACCTGGCAGCCAGTTCCGGTGGCGTATCCGGGTCCTTGATAACTTCGTCCACGGGCTCTCGCTTACGGATAACTTCCCACTGGCCTGACGCTGCCTGCAGGTAGTAGCAGCCCGTTAGCTGCATACAGAGGAACAGCAATACGAGAATTCTTGTCATGCACTAACTGTGCTGGCTCGGTGGCTAAAACGTCAACTGCTAATGTCGGTTACTATTGTGCCATGCAGGTCTATCTCGTCGGTGGTGCTGTTCGTGATGAGCAGCTTGGTGTCCGGTTCAACGAACGGGACTGGTGCGTCGTAGGTTCGACACCCGAGGAAATGCTGGCCGACGGCTACCAGCAGGTCGGCAAGGATTTTCCGGTCTTTTTGCACCCGGATACCGGTGAGGCATACGCACTTGCCCGTACGGAACGAAAAACAGCGCCCGGATATCATGGTTTTGCCTTCGATTTTTCTTCTGACGTCACGATCGAAGAAGACCTGTTGCGCCGTGATCTGACGATAAATGCTATCGCGAAGGATGGCGACGGAATTTGTATCGACCCGCATGGTGGCCAGCGAGACATTGAGAATCGCATCCTTCGCCATGTCTCCGGCGCGTTTGCAGAAGATCCTGTTCGGATACTGCGCGTCGCGAAATTCGCCGCTCGATTTTCTCTTCTTGGGTTTTCCATCGCAGAAGACACGATGCGTCTGATGCGAGCGATGGTCGACGACGGCGAAATCGACACGATCGTGCCTGACCGCATTTGGAAAGAAACAGAAGAAGCTTTAGGCGGAAAAAACTCGCGCATTTTTTTCGAGGTGCTACGCGAGTGCGGAGCACTTGGAAGACTCTTTCCTGAAATCGAAGCGCTCTTTGGTGTGCCACAACCCGAGAAATGGCACCCCGAGATCGATACGGGCGTGCACACTATGATGGTGCTGGAGCAGGCTGAGAAACTAAGCGACGACCTGGAAGTGCGCTTCGCCGCCCTGGTGCATGACCTTGGCAAAGGAACGACACCGAAAAACAAGCTACCGAGCCATCCCGGACACGAGATTCGCAGTTGCAAATTGATTCGCCGGGTTGCCGAACGACTACCAATACCCCGGGCATGCAGAGATCTTGCCTTGCTCGTTGCCGAATTTCATACGCACTGCCATCGCGCCAACGAGCTACGCGACAAAACGATCGTAAGAGTTCTGGAGAAAACTGATGCTTTCCGGCGGCCGGGCCGTTTTGAACAGTTCCTGCTTGCTTGCGAAGCCGATGCTCGCGGCCGTGCCGGTCTTGAGAACCAACTCTATCCTCAGGCGGCCTTCTTGCGGGGCGCGTTCGCGGCAGCGTCTGATGTCGACTCTGGCGCCATCGCGAAGCTGCACGACGTCTCGAAAATTTCGGCCGCGATCAATAAGGCCCGCGAGCAGGCCGTGCGGCAATTTAAGAATTCGATTCAGCCGTAGAAATAAACAAATAATGAGAACAATGTGACGGAACCATAAGTGTCGGAGTCGTCAACACCGAGGCCGAATTCGATGTCACTTTTCTTGCCCATCGGGGTCAGGAATCGTAGCGTGGTTGAATCAGTCTTTGCTTCCATCGACCTCGCCTTTCCATGTGGCGTAGTCAAGGCTCCACCGCTGCTCGCCCACATCGAAACCTAAACCGATCCTGACGCGATAATCGATCAGGCTGTTGATCAGACTCAACCTTGAAACTGACAGAAAATCGCGAATAGGCGCATTGGCGGCGCGACTCAGATCGACGTTGTACGTGTAAACGATTCCCGACAGACGCAAGTCGACTGCATCACTCAGCTCGAACCGGGCCGATAGTCCGGTGCCGTTCGCATGAAAACGCACGTCCTGGCCCGATTGCAGATCGTCTCGAAAAATATCGAACGAGAAGTCCCGGTACTCGAAATTTCCGGCCACGCTGACTTTGTCATTGCGCCAGTACAAAGAAGTGCGCCAATCGACAGAGTCAAGAATCTCGTTGTCACCCCAATAGGCGACACCGACACGCACACCGAGCGGATCGAACCAATGATCGATGCCGATATCCGCGTACAGCGTGTCTATGCTGATGCCGCGCGGCAAATCCACCTGGTTTTTTGCCAACGCCGTTGTGAACCAGGTGTTCTCTGCCAGTCCAAAATCAGCAGCGATTGTTAGCGCATTCGCATCGTCGGAGTCAGCCTCAACACCGGCACCAACAATGTATCCCCCGGCAGCCCAGGCAGGGCTTGCGAAGAGTAGCAATAACGATGTCCTAGACCAGTACATACAAAATGACAGCTGCCAATACCACGCGGTAGATCGCGAAGGGCACTAAGCCGATTCGGGAAACAAAACGCATGAAGAATTCTATACTAAGGTAGGCGACGATACAGGCAACTAACGCACCGAAACCGAGCTGCGCCCAGGCGACGGTCGCACCATTTGTGAGCAGCTCGACGAATTTGTAAGCGGCCGCAAGCAAGATCACAGGCGCCGACAATAAGAATGAAAATCGAGCCGCATCCAGACGTTCGAATCCGAGAATTCGAGCTGCCGTGATCGTGACGCCCGAACGCGATGTGCCGGGCACGAGTGCCAGGGCCTGGGCAAGACCGATTATCAGTGCGTCGGTAAACCCAACGCTAGCCATTTTTCTTTCCCGCCTTCCATAACGGTCCGCAATCGCCATCAGAATGCCATAGCCCGACAACGTGTAGACGATCACTGTCGGATCTCGAAGTCTGTCCGCTATGAATGACGATAAGAACAGGCCGGCCAGCGCCGCCGGAACGGTTCCGAGCGCGATCGCTAATGCAAACCGTGACTCCGGCGTTTTGACATTGCCACCAAGTGCTTGCACACCGCCAGCAAGCAGTGAGGCTAAGTCCTTGCGAAAGAAAATACAGACTGCGACGAGCGAACCGAAATGCACTGCGACATCGAATGCCAGCCCTTGATCCGCCCAGTCGAACAGATAGGGCACGAGAACCAGATGCCCCGAACTCGATATGGGCAGGAACTCGGTCAATCCCTGAACGATGGCGAGAATAACAGTCTGTAGTAGCGTCAAAGAGTTCGTGTCCTGTCAGCAAAATGAAACGCAGTTGGCGTATTCACTTCGCCACGTCCCAATGCCATGCACTTGAAGTTTTCACCCATTTCACCGGGAAGAGTAAGTGTTTTGACCTGGCCGGACAATTCGATCTGCTGCGCTGGCGGTAGCGCAGTAATTCCCTGCATTTCGATATCAATGCCGCCGCCCATCAGGAAATGAGATTGCGTCTGATAGCCATGGATGTCCAGGCCGCTAGCCACTGCTGCACCCGCTATCGCCGAAAAGTCGACCCAGGCGCTTATGTCCTGAATCCCAGGATAAATTAACGGATTGTTATGAGAGTGATGACGAAAGTGACAGCGCAGCCAGCCTTCTGCTCGATCCACGGCATAATATTCACGTTGTGACACGCCATAGTCGAACAGAAATACGACGCCATGACGCAAACTCCGGGCCATATCGCCGATCCAGGCAGGCGCGGCCAGCGATATCTCCGATGTGTAGCCATCCTGCAGCGCTGTTCCCAAGGCTGACTCGATATCGATTATCGCCGCTGTCAATCGATCGGTCGCCGGGCGCTCCGACCACGTAAATTGCCCGGCATCGATTGAAACACATGACTGAAATACGGCGGATTCACGCCGCACAAATCGCTCGGCCGGCAGGGCATCGAGCACTTCGTTAGCGACCATGACGCCCTCGAAATCGTCCGGCAGGCCCGACAGCCATCGAACCCGATCGATAAGATGCGGCACCTCACTTCGCAAGCGCTGCAGCTGTCTGTCCTTCAAATCGGGCGACACTTCCAGGATGTTGTAGGTGGCCGGCAACGCATTCAAATGCTCGAATGCCTTTAACATATCCACTGCGAGCCTGCCGCTGCCCGCACCGAACTCTAGTACTTCGCCGTTTTCAATATCGTGCAATACTTCGGCGCACTGCCGCGCCACCACGCGCCCGAATAGCGGCGATACTTCAGGCGCAGTGACGAAATCACCGCCGGCGCCAAACTTGATTGACCCCGCGTTGTAGTAACCCAGTCCGGGTGCATACAGGGCTTCGTGCATGAATTCGGCAAAACTGATTTGACCGTTGGCCGCGTCGATCCGTTGCCGAATATGATCACCAACCCGGGCACTGTGCTGTGCGCTCAGTTCGTCCGGCTGCGGCAATGAGGTTGGCTGTTCGTATTGCATGTACGCGATAAAGTCTTTATGAATGATTCCATGCCAGCACAGACAATCACCGACAAAGTTATTCTTGTCACCGGCGCTGCCCGACGAATTGGCGCAACTATTGTGACACGCCTGCATGAGAACGGCGCGCGTGTTGCGATTCACCACCGCGAGTCCGCCAACGAAGCCGAACGACTTGCGGATGAACTCAACCGACTCCGGGCGGACTCGGCGACCACGTTCCAGGCCGATCTGTTGCAGATCGAGAAATTACCCGCATTGATCGACGCGGTGGTCGCATGGGGCGGTCAACTTGACGGTCTTGTCAATAACGCCTCAAGTTTTTACGCGACACCCATCGGCAGTGTTACTGAAGAGCAATGGGAAGAACTCATCGGCAGCAATCTGAAGGTGCCGCTGTTTTTGTCACAGGCAGCAGCTGATCACTTGCGCAGCAGCAAGGGAACAATTGTCAATATCGTCGACATCCACTCGCAACGGCCGTTGCGAAATCACGTTGTGTACGGT
>JADFHE010000041.1 GCA_022567295.1 Pseudomonadota bacterium
TCACCAAGCATCCACTTAGTTAGAGGGATCTCGAACCCACGCTTTGGAGCCGCCACAACGTCGTTGGGAAGGTAGCGCCTAGCCAGCTCTCGGAGCACTGGCTTGGTGGTATGCCCCGGCAGCAGTGATGTGCGTTTGACCCCGCTGGCCCACTCAACGATACGGTGGTCGAGAAATGGGCATCGGGCCTCCAAACCGAAAGCCATGGTAGCGATATCCACCTTTACCAGCAGGCAGTCGCTCATGCCCAGCACGAAATCGATGGCCATGAACTGGCTAAGCGGGTCGAGGTGGCGCAGGCGGCGGAAATCTGCGGCCATGCGTTGTGAGGTCGTGGTGTCAGGGACGGCACAACTTCTCAGCATGGTCAGCGTTGCCCTGACTGACGAGGTTTAGCGCTTCATTAAATGTTGCCCGTAGTGCAGCTGCGCTTCGCATTCTTGCTCCCTCTTATTCAGAATCCAAGTGTCTCATTCCGTTATCGCGGAATCCATATTGACATCTCGGCCCCAGTGACCCGACACTTGTCCGATCTCCTCCAGGTTGCCTGCGTTTGAAAACATTTCAGAAATCCAGTCGAACTAATGAATTTTCTCTTAGCGCCGAGCTGCAACTGGATTCGCATTCTGATGCGGCGGCAATTATGAAGCAGGCGGGTGTCCTGGCTGCGACCGTTGATGCCATTCAAGTAACCGACAGTCCAGGCGGCCGTATTCATCTCACTCCGTTAATTGCAGCCGGAATTCTACTCGACAATGGCATCGATCCAATTTTGCATATGACCTGCAGTTATCGGAACCGGATTGCGTTACAGAGCGACCTGTTGGGCGCTGCCGCGTTGGGGGTGACAAGCCTGATACTGATGCGCGGAGATAAAATCAGGGAGACGGTGTCTGCACACTCTGGGGCTGATTTTGACTGGGGCGTAAAAAGGCTGATTGCAGACGCTCGTTATATGCAGACTAATCCGCCGTTTGCAGAACCAGTTAATTTTTATATTGGCTCTGTAGCAACAGTGTTTAAGCCGGGCAGGGATTGGAAGCCGGAAAATATCACGAACAAGATCGGTGCCGGAATAAATTTTATTCAAACACAATTGTGTTTTGACATCGATCTGCTGCGACACTACATGGTCAGGCTGGTGTCCGAAAAACTAATAGAACGGATCGGTGTGATTGTCGGTGCAGCGCCTGTTCCGTCGGCTGAAACGGCTCTCTGGCTCGGGAAAAATCTTCGTGGTGCGGTCATGCCCAGGAAAATTGTGAAACGCCTGCGACAATCCAAAAATCCGCAACGGGAGGGGGAATTGATTTGTGCTGAGTTACTTCATGAGGCGGCACAGATTCCGGGGGTATCCGGAGCGAATCTCACGTCTTTTGGCAATCCCGAAAGCATTGTTGAAGCAGTGAAAATGTCAGGTGTGCAATGACATGAACTGACGGACGCTACTCAAACTGCTCTCGGCAGCTGCCATCGCCGGATGCAGTGCGCGGCATAATTCCGCGAACGGTCTGCGGGTTGTGGTTGCGGATGCAGGAATAGAGGACGTGCGCATCGGTTGGCGTCCGCTACCAATAGATGGACACCCGGTATTGGGAACGTCACCGGCACGTCCCGACGTTTATCTCGCAATTATGCATAGCGGCGTCACTCTCGCGCCGATTGTCGGGCAGTTAGCTGCACACGAATTGACTGCGGGTACGCCTGTTGAGCGGCTCGATAAGTACCGGCCGGACCGTACTTTCAAATTGATTAAGCGATATTAATGATGAATCTAGAGTTACAAATGTAACGATCTGGTTGCGAACTGTACAAAGAAAGCATAAATTGTTGCAATCATTATCTTTTTCAGACCATAGGGTGGGGGATCCACATGGCTAATTCGACTATTTTTAGGGGCGTTCTCTGCGTCGTCGCGGCAACCCTGGTAACACCGGTTGCTGCTCAAGATGATTCGGCATCATTTATTGAAGAAATTATCGTCACTGCCAGCAAGCGAGAAACGACGCTGCAGGCGACGCCGATCGCCGTTTCGGTCGTGACCAATAAAGACCTGGAGCAGGCACACATTCAGGACATAAAAGACTTGCAATTCCTTGTACCGTCATTGCGCGTGACGCAATTGCAGTCGTCCGGTAATACCAACTTCGTGATCCGCGGCTTTGGCAACGGCGCCAACAATGCCGGTATCGAGCCATCGGTTGGCGTATTTATCGACGGTGTCTATCGTTCGCGTACGGCTTCTGCGCTTGCCGATTTGCCGAACCTGGAGCGCATCGAAGTTTTGCGCGGGCCGCAAAGCACACTGTTCGGCAAAAACGCATCAGCCGGCGTCATTAGCGTCATAACGGCAAAACCGAGCCTTAACGAAACCACCGGATCCACGACGCTTACTATCGGAGATTACAATCAGGTCATCGTGAAAGGCGACGTTAACGGACCATTGTCGGATACCGTCGGCTTCAGCCTCTCCGGCAGTTTCAGCCAGCGCGATGGATACTACGACAATCTTGCGGGCGGTGATGCTCTGGGTGAAGTGAATCGATATGGCTTACGCGGCCAGCTGTTGTTTGCGCCTTCCGATACGCTCGAGATTCGAATTATTGCGGATTACGACGATTTTGACGAAGCCTGTTGCGGCGTCGCCAATTTACAGAATGGCCCGACTGGGCCGATTATACAGGCGATTGGCGGTAATCTCGTGCCAGAGGCACCGTTCGCTTATCAGGGCTATTACGATTTCACGCCGGTTAACCAGTTTCAGACCGACGGCGTATCGGTGCAGGTTGACTACGATTTCAACGACGCGGTAACGCTCACTTCGATCACGGCGTTCCGCAGCCTCTCGCGATTTGAGAACGTCGACGTCGACTTCACGAGTGCGCCGCTGCTCGACCCACAGACGGCGAACCGCACCGAGACTGAAATCGATACGTTCACGCAGGAGTTTCGTCTGAGCGGTTCTACAGAAAGCGCAAGCTGGATGGTGGGTGCCTACCTTTTCGATGAAGACGTGGAGCAATTTACGGGAATTCTCTACGGTACGGGTTTCCGTCCTTATGCGGACATTCTGACCATGGGCGTGCCCGGGAATTCGGTGCTGAACCTTATCGAAGGGGGGCTAGGTATTCCCCAAGGCACATTCTTCGGCGCAGGTCAGGGCTTGATCGAGCTTTCGACGATGGACGACCAGGCATTTTCGATTTTTGCCCAGGTCGACATTGATCTTGGCGACCGTGCGACGCTGACGCTGGGTGCCAACTACACCGAAGACGAGAAAGACATCATTTTCGATTCGACGGCCACTGACGTATTTTCATCGCTGGACTTGGTACAGGTCGGCGGCGCATTTATTTATGCGGCAGTGTTTCAACAGGCCATCGCCGGCGGTGCCGATCCCACCACTGCGGACGCAATTGCGTCGGCGACGGCCGCGGCGCTGGCTCCCGTCAATTGCTCACCCACCAACCCGCCACCGGCGTGTAACGAACTTCTCGCTCTGCAGCCCCTGCAGTTCCTGCCGCCTAACGTTAGTTTCCCGAATTCCGTGGAGCCGGGCACATCGAAAGATGATGACACGACCTGGACGGTACGGCTCGCCTTCGACGTCTCGGATAATGTCAATGTCTACGCTGGCGCGAGCACAGGCTTTAAGGCGACCTCGTGGAATCTGTCGCGGGATTCGCGTCCGTTCCCACAAGATCAAGCTGCTATTGAGGCCGCAGGTCTGAGCGTGCCGAATCTGTTCTACACAACACGATTCGCTAGGCCCGAAGAGTCGACCGTGTATGAAATAGGCATGAAGGCCCGCTGGGATACTGTCGCCGTTAATCTCGCGATCTTCGATCAGGAAATCGAAGAGTTTCAGTCGAATGTTTTCACGGGCACTGGCTTCAATCTCGCGAACGCCGGCAAGCAATCGACGACCGGCGTGGAGATCGATATCCGTTGGCAGCCGACCGACACGTTCCAGGGAACGCTCGCAGCGACATTCCTCGATCCTCTGTACGATTCGTTCGTGAGCGCAGCGGGCATCAATGGAACCACCGACTTGAGCGGCACACAACCGCCGGGCATTCATGAGGTCAGTCTCACAGCGTCTGGCCGCTTCAACTTCACGATGGGCAGTGCCGATGGCTTCGTCCGGGCCGAGTACATCTATGAAGATGAAATACAAGTTATCGAAAACGTGCCGGCAAGTGTCGCTTCGCGCAAAGTCAGTACACTTAACGCGAGCGTGGGCCTGGCCTGGGATAACGGCTTTGAAGTCATGCTCTGGGGCCGAAATATCAATAACGACGAATACTTGCTGAGTGCATTTCCGTCAGTAGCGCAGGCGGGTAGTTACTCGGGCTATCCGAATCAACCACGTACCTATGGCCTGACACTGCGCAAGTACTTCGACTGAATGTAGCGTTCGAAGGCCCCGCCGGACGATTGTCTGGCGGGGCCTTTCTTGTAGAGTACTAGGACTCGATGCCGCCCATCGAGTGGAACTTGGTCTCAAAGAATTCCGCGATACCTTCTTTGCCGCCTTCAGAACCAAGGCCCGATTGCTTCCAGCCGCCAAATGGTGCGACCTCGGTTGAGAATACCCCTGAGTTTGAGCAGACGATGCCGTATTCCAGACGTTCTGCAACACGCATCACGCGGCCGATATCGCGGGTCGCGAAATAGGCGGCCAGACCAAACTCGGTGTCGTTGGCCCGCTCAATGGCTTCGTCCTCAGTTTCGAACACTTGCATAGCAGCGATCGGTCCGAAGATTTCCTCACTGGCCATCCGCATGTCCGGCGTTAAGCCGGTCACAAGAGTCGGTTCGAAGAAGCAGTGACCGAGTTCATGAGTCTTGCCTCCAACCAGAATCTCGGCGCCTTTGGATTTAGCGTCTTTCATTAACGCCTTCATTTCGCCAACTGCCGTCATATTGACGAGTGGGCCAATGGTAACGTCATCTGCAAACCCGTCCCCAACTTTCAGCGCTTCGATCGCTGTCTTTAGCTTACTGGTGAATTCGTCCGCGATGCCACTCTGGACGTAAATGCGATTGGTGCAGACACAAGTCTGGCCACAATTGCGAAATTTTGTCGCCATGCAATCTGCGATGGCGGCATCGATATCGGCGTCATCAAATACTATAAACGGTGCATTGCCTCCCAACTCAAGCGAGATTTTCTTGACGCCATCGGCACATTGTTTCATCAGGATCTTGCCAACCGCCGTGGAGCCTGTGAACGTGAATTTGCTGATCTTTTTGTGCTGTGTGAGAACCTTCCCAATTTCCTGCGAGTTGTCGCCGACGACGACATTAATGACGCCTTTGGGAATACCGGCCCGATCGGCCAGTTCGCACATGCACAAGGCGGACAACGGTGTCTCGGTGGCCGGTTTGATCACGATGGTGCAACCGGACGCCAGGGCAGGTCCTGCTTTGCGGGCGATCATCGCATTCGGAAAATTCCAGGGCGTAATGCAACCGACAACGCCGACAGGCTGCTTGTAGGTCTGCAGTCGACGGTCATTTGCAATGGTCGGAATCGTGTCGCCCATGACACGCTTCGATTCCTCGGCGAAATATTCAATGAATCCGGCGCCATAACCGATTTCGCCGATCGACTCTGCAAGCGGCTTGCCCTGTTCGGCGGTCATGATGGCCCCCAGATCATCGGCATGCTCCAGTAACAGGTTAAACCAGTTGCGCAACAGCACAGCGCGTTGCTTGGCGGGAATGCGACTCCAGTGTTTGAATGCCCTTGCAGCTGCTTCAACCGCCCGAGCCGCGTCGGCGGCGTCCCCATTCGCCGTTGTTGCGACGACTTCACCGTTCGCTGGGTTGGTGACGTCGATCGTGCCCGCGGATCCGGGGACCCACTGTCCGTCGATAAAGTTCTTGGTTTTCAGGAGCGAGGGGTCGTTCAGTTTCAACATGGTTCCAGACTCTGATAGTGGGAGAAAAGCGAGCAGCTTACCACCGTATTGGAGGTAGGAAATAGCCGACATTCGACGTTGCGTGAGCGGATAACAATGCCGTATAATCCTGCGTCAGCGCCCCATCAAACTCTTGATGGGTAAAGGCCCCGCTAAGGGGTTTTTTGTTGTCTAGGCTACGGGTCAGGGCAGCGACATCGTGCTGGGTAAGAATGGGCCATTGGCCCATTTTTCGTTTTACAACAAGTAGTTAGGTAAACAGGAATGACGGGAGAAGAGCTGCAAAAGTTGCTCGAGCCGACCATCGAAAGACTGGGCTTTGAGTTAACAGATCTTGAGGTCCGCCTTGATGGCAAGGGTGGCTTGCTACGCATCACTATCGACAAGCCGGAAGGAATCGATCTTGATGATTGTGAAAAAGCGAGTCTGGCCGTCAGCGCACTGCTCGATATCGAGGATCCGGTCGCGGACAATTACAACCTTGAGGTTTCATCGCCCGGATTGAACAGGAAGTTAACGAAACTTGAGCATTTTCAGAGGTTTGAAGGTGAAACCTTGAAAGTGACTATGCGTTTGCCGATAGCGGGACGCAGACGATTTCGGGGCACGTTAGTGTCGTCGGACAACGAGAATATTGTAGTTGAGGTGGATGGGGAATCGCACAGCTTGCCGCTGGCATCGCTTGATACGGCTCGGCTGGTTCCCGACGGGGCTTAGGTTCCGAGGGTTTTTTGGAGTTTTACGGAAATGAGCAAAGAAATTTTGATGGTTGTTGACGCCGTTTCGAATGAAAAAGGCGTCGAAAAAGACATCATATTTGAGGCACTCGAAGCTGCGCTGGCGTCGGCAACACGCAGAAAGCACGGTGAGGACGTTGATATTCGCGTCGCGATTGACCGGGAGACAGGCGAATATGAAACATTTCGTCGCTGGCTCGTATTCGAGGATGAATCCACCGAGTTGGAAACTCCGGATCGCGAGTTGCGTATGATCGATGCCGTCGACGTCGACGAGAACGCGGAACCGGGCGGATACGTCGAAGTTCCGATGGAATCTGTCGAATTTGGTCGTATCGCTGCGCAGACAGCAAAGCAAGTGATCGTACAGAAGGTACGTGAAGCCGAACGTGAGCAGGTCGTGGAGGAGTATCAGGGCCGCGAAGGCGAGATGCTGTCGGGCCTGGTCAAGCGCGTCGATCGTAACGGCGTCTACATTGATCTGGGTGGTAATGCCGAAGGCTTTGTCGCCCGCGACCAGATGGTGCCTCGTGAGCCAGTACGGCCGCAAGACCGCATTAAGGCATTGCTGACGGAAGTTAGCCCTGAAATTCGTGGTCCGCAGTTGTTCATGACGCGGACTTCCCCTCAGTTCCTGGTTGAGCTTTTCAAACTCGAAGTGCCGGAAATCGGCCAGGGTTTGATCGATGTCCTCGGTGCTGCCCGTGATCCGGGTCTGCGTGCCAAAATAGCTGTACGCAGCAACGACAGCCGCATTGATGCCGTTGGTGCCTGCGTCGGAATGCGTGGATCGCGGGTACAGGCAGTTTCTAATGAACTCGCTGGGGAACGCGTAGATATTATTTTGTGGGACGATAACTCAGCGCAGTTCGTTGTGAATGCAATGTCGCCGGCTGAAGTAGTTTCTATCGTCGTTGATGAAGACAAACACAGCATGGATATCGCCGTCGAAGAGGACAAGTTGTCACAAGCGATCGGTCGCGGTGGGCAAAACATTCGTCTCGCGAGCGAGTTGTCAGGCTGGGAACTCAATGTCATGACGGCGCAGGATGCCGAGGAGAAGAGCGAGACGGAGATGAAGGATCTCATCGCACTGTTCTCCGAGCAGCTGGATGTCGACGAAGAAGTTTCGCTGATTCTGGTTCAGGAAGGATTCTCCACGATAGAAGAGGTCGCTTATGTACCGGCGGCCGAACTCATTGCGATCGAAGAGTTCGACGAAGGCATCGTTGAGGAATTGCGAAGCCGGGCGCGTGACGTGTTGCTGACCAAAGCGATAGTTCGGGAAGAGAAAATTGACGAAGTAGAGCCGGCTGAGGATCTACTGCAGCTTGAAGGCATGACAAAGAGTTTGGCGTTTGTGCTGGCAAGCAAGGGTATCGTGACACGCGAGGATCTCGCGGAACTCGCTACCGATGACTTGCTCGAGCTCAATGACGAAATTGCTGAGGAAGATGCCGCAGCGCTGATCATGAAGGCGCGTGCACATTGGTTCGAGGAAGAACAGCAGGCGTAGGAGCCTTTGGATACGGAGTGTGTTATGGCTGATGTGACAATTGCACAATTTGCTGAGGTTCTGAATGTTCCTGTCGACAAGCTGCTATCGCAGCTAGACGAGGCCGGCATCAAGGTCAAAGGATCTGATGACTGGATCAATGATGAGGTAAAACTTGAATTGCTGACGCACCTGCGTCGGAGCCATGGACAGGACGAAACGCTGGGAACAGCGGCAGCGCCACGACGCATAACTCTGAAGCGAAAATCCCGGTCTGAACTGAAGTTGCCCGGTGCTCAGGGACGTTCGCGCACCGTAACTGTTGAGGTTCGTCGCAGGCGCACGTACATCAAACGTGATGTTCTTGAAAAACAGGCTCAGGAGGAGCAGGAAGCCCTGGATCGTCAACGCCTGGAAGAAGAAAAACGAGTGGAAGCTGAGGCGCTCGAGAAGGTACGCCTTGAGGAAGAGAAGGAAGAGGCAGCGAAGCGCGAAGTCGAAGAGCGCGAAAAAGAAGCGCTGGCTGTAAAGGATGCGGAAGACGAGGCTCGCAAAGTTGCAGAAAAAGCAGCAACCGATGCCGCCGACGAAAAGACACGGCTGGAGATGGAGAAAGCCGAAAGTGGCGTGCGTACTCGCCGCACGAAAGAAAAAGTGAAAGCCAAGCCGAAGGCGAAGCGGCCCGAAACACGTTATGGCCGCAAGGAACTCCATGTCGCTGGTGACAAGAGTGGTCGACGCAAACGTAAATCACCACTGCACCGTCGTCCGGTATCCGTTGGTGGCGATTCAAAGCATGGTTTTGAAAAGCCAACCGCACCTGTCGTACACGAGGTCGAAATTCCGGAGAATATTGCGGTTGCTGAACTTGCACAGAAAATGGCGATCAAGGGCAACGAGGTCGTTAAGGTTCTGTTCAACATGGGCGCTATGGTAACGATCAACCAAGTGATTGATCAGGACACCGCTACGCTTGTTGTTGAAGAGTTAGGGCACATTGCGAAGCCCGTGGACTCGGCGGATGTTGACGAAAAGTTGTTGGCCGAGGAAAGCGAAGTGAGCGGCGACGCTGTTGCACGTCCGCCAGTCGTAACCATCATGGGCCATGTCGATCACGGTAAGACATCGTTGCTCGATAACATTCGTCATACCAAGGTCGCGGACGGTGAGGCAGGCGGAATTACTCAGCATATCGGTGCGTATTTAGTCGCAACTGATAAGGGCACGATTTTGTTTCTGGATACGCCCGGACATGCGGCCTTTACAGCGATGCGCGCACGCGGTGCTCAAGCGACGGACATCGTTGTCCTCGTGGTTGCAGCCGATGACGGTGTTATGCCACAAACGATAGAAGCCATCCAGCACGCAAAGGCGGCAGACGTTCCGTTGGTTGTTGCCCTCAACAAGATTGATCGTGACAATGCCGACCCGGAACGGGTTAAAAACGAATTGTCGCAGCATGAAATTATTCCTGAAGATTGGGGCGGCGATCAAATATTCGTAAACGTATCTGCGCTCACGGGAGAGGGTGTTGATGATCTGCTGGACGCTATCTTATTGCAGGCTGAGGTCATGGATCTGACTGCCGTTGCGGAAGGTCCGGCGCAAGGAATTGTTATAGAGTCGAGCCTTGAAAAAGGCCGCGGTGCCGTCGCAACATTGCTCGTAAGAAGCGGTACGCTAAGGCAGGGTGACATGATTATCGCCGGTGAAGAATACGGCCGCGTCAGAAATATGTTCGATGAGAGCGGCAACTCCATCAAGGAAGCGGGACCGTCGAAACCTGCGGCTGTTCTTGGACTTTCCAAGACGCCGAGCGCAGGTGATGATTTTCTTGTCGTCAAAAACGAGCGTAAAGCGCGCGAAGTTGCCGAATTTCGTCAGAACAAGACACGTGAAGCGAAACTTGCCCAGCAGCAGGTTTCAAAGATGGAGGATATGTTCACTAAGATGCAGAGCGGCGAAACGTCCACCGTTCCTGTGATCATCAAGTCCGATGTCCACGGTAGTGCTGAGGCACTTCGTGATGCATTGCTCAAACTTTCAAACGACGAAGTGAAGGTCAAGGTGCTCGGTTCGAGTGTTGGCGGCATCACTGAAACTGATGCCAATTTGGCAGCCGCATCGAAGGCAACGATCATCGGTTTCAATGTTCGTGCAGATGCGGCAGCACGTGCAGCAATCAAGGAGTCGGGTATCGATGTTCGCTACTACAGCATCATTTATGAGGCGATCGACGATGTTAAAGCTGCACTCAGCGGGCTGCTCGCACCTGAGATTCGCGAGCAGATCGTCGGTCTGGCATTGGTCAAGGAAGTATTCCGCTCACCGAAATTTGGGGATGTGGCGGGTTGCATTATCAGCGAAGGCTTTGTGAAACGCTCGAATCCGATTCGTGTGCTGCGCGATAACGTTGTGATTTACGAAGGTGAGCTGGAATCATTGCGTCGATTCAAGGATGACGTGAACGAAGTTCGTTCCGGAACCGAATGCGGTATCGGCGTGAAGAATTACAATGACGTGCAGGTCGGCGATCAGATCGAGTGTTTTGAACGTATTGAGGTTGCACGTACGCTTGACTAGGCGTGCAGGTAAAGATCAATGCCAAGAGAGTTTTCAAGAAACCAGCGACTCGGTAATCAGGTGCTTCGCACGCTGAATGAATTGCTTCGATTTGAGACCAAGGACCCGAGATTGAAGCTCGTGTCACTGACAGCGGTGGAGCTTTCCAGGGACCTAAGCATTGCGCGTGTGTATTTCAGCCTGTTGGATCCGAATGGGGATCCTGAGCCGGTTCAGGACGGACTGGAAAGAGCGAGCGGTTTCCTCCGCAGCCGCCTGGGCCGGGAAATTAAGATTCGGCACGTGCCGGAATTGCGGTTCGCACACGACAAGAGTGCTGCCGAGGCGCAGCGAATCGGCAGTTTGATTGAGAGCGCACTGGAATCTGATCGGAACAACGAGCAACGGTAGGCGCGATGGCACGTGGAATGAAGCGGCACGCCGATTCGGTGGATGGGTTGTTGTTGCTCAACAAGCCGTCCGGAATAACATCAAACCGTGCGCTGCAAGTGGTCAGACGGCTATTGAATGCGAAGAAGGCGGGGCATACAGGAAGTTTGGACCCGGCGGCAACCGGCATGTTGCCGTTGTGCTTCGGTGAGGCGACCAAGGTCTGTTCGTACTTACTGAACGCTGATAAGAGTTACCGCGTGACGGCGAAGCTGGGATCGGCGACGGATACGGGCGATGCAGACGGTCGCGAGATCGAAACTGCCGTGGTTCCGGACTTGGCTCTGGTCGACTGGGACAGGATTTTGCAGGGATTCTGTGGAGAATCCACGCAAATACCGCCGATGTACTCGGCGTTGAAAAAAGACGGTAAGCGCCTCTACGAGCTTGCTCGCAAGGGTGAAACTGTCGAGCGCGAACCACGATCGATTCGGATCGATGCGATCCGGCTGCTGGAATTCGCCGGACACAGGCTCGTATTTCGTGTGTCGTGCTCGAAGGGGACCTACATTCGTGTGTTGGTCGAGGACATAGCACACGAGGCCGGAACGGTTGCACATACGGCGCGACTGCATCGCGAGACAGTCGGTGACTTCGACAGCGCCAACATGCTCGACATGGCGGCTATTGAAGCACTCGCCGCAAAGGGGCCGGAGCCCTTGAGGGCCAAATTGCTACCCGCCGACGTTGCATTGAAGGGGATGCCGGACGTATCTGTTGCGGCGGAGGACGCTGAGCGTTTTTGTCGCGGGCAGGTAGTAAAGGTGGCGAATGGGGGACAGAAAGGGCTTGTCAGAGTGTATGCGGCAGGATCGAGATTTTTGGGCGTGGGCGAGTTGGTCGAAGATGGGCAGGTGGCGCCACGAAGAGTGTTTTTGACACACGAAGATTCCCCGTAATTATATGTTTCCGGGGTGTTAATGGGCCCGAACAGGCGCTAGAATACCGCGCTCAAAAAAGGGCTATAGATAGAGAACATGGAGTATTAGAAAAATGTCACTTTCCAGTGAAGCAAAGCAGGGCGTTATCGCCGATCATGCACGCGGCGAAGCCGATACAGGCTCACCCGAAGTTCAGGTCGCACTGCTGTCAAAGAGAATTTCAGAACTCACCGAGCACTTCGGTGAGCACAAGAAAGATCACCATAGCCGTCAGGGTCTTCTGAAGATGGTTAACAAGCGCCGTAAGCTGCTTGATTACCTGAAGTCCAAAGACAACGACCGCTACCGCGAGCTGATCAAGAAGCTCGGTCTGCGTCGCTAGTCCAGCGAGGATTAATACAGGCAACGTGAAGAGACGTGTCGTTCCCAGCCAATGGGATCGCCGCGAACTGCAATCGCCTTAACAATTTCTAAAAAGAGAAATCATCGTGAAATCGACAACAAAAAGTTTCCAATACGGGGAACATCAGGTAACCATTGATACGGGCGCTGTCGCTCGTCAGGCTGACGGTGCTGTCATCGTCGATATGGCCGATACGACCGTTTTGGTCACCGCCGTGGGCCGCAAGGTCGCAGATCCGGGCAGAGACTTCTTCCCGCTTACGGTCAACTATCAGGAAAAGACCTACGCTGCTGGAAAAATCCCGGGTGGGTTCTTCAAGCGCGAAGGTCGCCCGGGCGAGAAGGAGGTACTGACGTGCCGCCTCATCGACCGTCCGGTTCGTCCGCTTTTCCCTAAAGGCTTCACCAACGAAGTGCAGATTATTGCCACGGTGATGTCGCTGAACCCTGATGTGGATCCGGATATTCCGGCATTAATCGGCGCCTCGGCAGCACTGGCAATTTCCGGTATGCCGTTTGCGGGCCCGATTGCCGCCGCCAAAGTGGGTTACAAGGATGGCCAGTACGTCCTCAACCCGGGCCGCGCAGCGCTTGCAGAGGGCGATCTGGAGCTTGTTGTTGCCGGCACCAAAGACGCAGTCCTGATGGTTGAATCGGAAGCTTCTGAACTCTCTGAAGAGGTCATGCTCGGCGCCGTCATGTTTGGTCACGAACAAATGCAGATCGCGATCGATACGATCAACGAATTGGCCGCAGAAGTTGGCAAACCTGCCTGGGAATGGGCAGCACCGAAAACTGACGAAGATCTCACAGCCGCCGTTGCCGGCGAGGCCGAAGGCGGTCTGTCAGACGCCTACCGTATCACCGACAAGCAGGATCGACAGGCCGCTGTTAGTGCCACCAAATCGGCTGCTACCGAATCTCTGGCGGGCGGCGATGACGCCCGCTGGTCCGCCGAAGACGTCAAAGGTGCATTGTACAAGCTTGAAAAGAATATCGTTCGTCAACGCATTATCAAAGGCGAGGCGCGTATCGATGGTCGTGACAAGAGCACAGTTCGTCCGATCGACGTCAAGGTCGGTGTATTGCCGCGTGCGCACGGCTCCGCCATATTTACGCGTGGAGAGACGCAGGCGATCGTTGTTACAACGCTGGGTACCGGCCGTGACGCACAGATCATCGATGCGATCGAAGGGGAGCGCAAAGATCCCTTCATGCTGCACTACAATTTCCCGCCGTTCTGCGTCGGTGAGACAGGTTTTATTGGTTCACCCAAACGCCGCGAAATCGGTCACGGCAAGCTGACACGCCGCGGAATCCAGGCAGTAATGCCGGATATGGAAGAGTTCGGCTACGTGATCCGCGTGGTTTCGGAGATCACCGAATCTAACGGTTCCAGCTCGATGGCCTCTGTTTGCGGCACGAGCCTCGCGCTCATGGACGCAGGTGTGCCTCTGAAGGCACCGGTTGCCGGCGTTGCGATGGGCCTCGTCAAGGAAGGCGACGACTTCGCCGTTTTGACTGACATTCTCGGCGACGAGGATCACCTCGGCGACATGGACTTCAAGGTTGCGGGTACTGCAGACGGTATTACCGCGCTGCAAATGGACATCAAGATCCAGGGCATTACACGTGAAATCATGAACACAGCGCTTGATCAGGCGCGCGACGCACGTCTGCATATTCTTGGTGAGATGAACAAGGTCATCAGCGAGTCACGTTCAGAAATGTCTGAATGGGCGCCGACGATTATGACCATCAAGATTGACCCTGAGAAGATTCGTGACGTTATCGGTAAGGGCGGTTCGGTTATCCGCTCGATTACCGAGGAGACCGGTGCTTCTGTCGACATTGAAAACGATGGCACGATTCGTATCGCGTCAGTCGACGGCGAGTCCGGAAGGGAAGCACTTCGTCGTATCGAGCTGATCACTGCAGACGTTGAAGTCGGCCGCATCTACGACGGCAAAGTGGCTCGCCTGATGGACTTCGGCGCATTTGTCACGATCCTCCCGGGCAAAGACGGCCTCGTGCACATTTCCCAAATCTCGAACGAGCGTGTCGAGAAGGTTAGCGACAAGCTGGCTGAAGGCGACGAAATCAAGGTCAAGGTTCTGGAAGTTGATCGCCAGGGCCGCGTTCGTCTTTCCATGAAGGAAGTCGACGCCGATCAGTAGGAGCCGCGCAAGAGCATCAACGCTTTCCGAGCGCGACACGTAGCGGCGGATAGAAGGCCGCTCCTACAGTCCTGATTTTGCAGCAAACGGTTCCAGGAACTCGATAATTCTGCCAGGCAAATAAAACGTCGGCTTCCAAGGCGTGCCGCCGTCTACGAATCCGACGTGACCGCCGTGTTCCGAAATTTCCAGCGTGACGGCTTCTGAGAGCCTGTCAGCAGGCGGGATGACCTTGGGTGTCATAAACGGATCATCCAATGCATTAATTATTAATGTCGGTCGCTCAATTGCATGAAGGAAGTTCACCGAGCTGCAGCGATCGTAATAATCCTGCTTGCCGTCGAAGCCGTGCAGCGGTGCTGTCACCAAGTCATCAAACTCGGCGAAGGTCCGTGCGTTCATGGCACGATCCCAGTCGAAGGCGGCCGTATGTCTATCGAATTTTCTTGCGACGGCAGACTTCATCCGTTTTAGCAAGTGTCTCTGATAAGTCCTTGCAAAACCTATGTTTAATGCCTCTGCACATTCGTGGAGATTGAGTGGAACACACACGGCAGTTGCAGCTTTGAGAGGCGTTTCATTCTGCGATTCACCCAGGTATTTCAACAGCACATTACCACCCAGCGAATAGCCAACAGCCAATAGTGGTCCCGGATTACCCGAGGCCTCGCGGCGTAACTGTAACTCGTTCAAGAAAAAGCGTAGATCATTCGTTTCGCCGGCGTGATAACGGCGCGGCAGACGATTTCGATAGTCCCCGCAGTCACGAAAATGCAATACGCATGAACGCCAGCCGCGCTCGAGTACAGTTTCCATTAGCATGCGCGCGTATGACGATCCTGCGGACCCTTCCAGTCCATGCAATATGATCAGTAACGGTGCGGCGTCGGACAATGAATCGGCGTCGACGAGCCAGTCAACGGCCGTGGCATCGCCGTCTGGCAACTCCAGCGGCTCGCGTCGCAAGGCGGGTCTGGATCGCCAGGCCCAGGGCATGTTTGGAAACAACGTCTGCGCATGCGCGTTTTTCAGCCAACCGGGCGGCGAAAATTTACTCTGAATGATTCTGTTCTGCGCTGTGTCGGACGTCATTGACGCGATTCTGCCATATTTGAAGGAGACCAACGCCTGGGGCAAAAAAAATGGCCCCCCGCTTGCGCAGGGGGCCCGCCGTGGAGTGATTACCCCTTCAGGCTTTTGCAACAGGGGGCGGGGGAGCGTATCCCCGTTGCAGCCTTCAAGCTATGGCATACAAGGGGTTGATGTCAAGCCGTTTTGACGATGGTTCTGTGGCCGGCAAGGTTCCCAAGTTGCCAATTTTCGCTGGCCCACGTCCAGATATCTGACAATGCGCCTGCCGCCAATTCGGGCGGCGGTTGCTGTAGTAAAGCCGTCAGCGCTTCGTGGAGCGTATTCTCGACAGAATCAAGCGGTACACCCAGTGCACCGGTCAGTTTGCTCAGTTTGTCACCATTGGAATTGGTGATCACCGGTATATGGATGTAGTTCGGTGTCCGAAACTCAAGTAGCTGTTGAAGCCAGATTTGCCGCGGTGTTGAATCCAGCAGATCGACGCCACGCACAATCTCAGTGACACCCTGAATCTCGTCATCCACGACTACGGCAAGATGGTAGGCAATCAAGCCGTCGCGTCGACGCACGACGAAGTCACCGGATTCACTTTCGAGCCGCTGCGCAATACATCCGTGAAGAACATCATCAAACGCGATTTCCACGTCGTTCGTTCGCACCCGAATCGCTGCTTCGCCTTGGCTGCAGCCGTTTCTGCACGAGCCGGGGTAAATTACGCCGAGTAGGCCGCGAGGGGCGCCAGCCAGGTCTTTCCTGGAGCAGCGGCAGGGATACGCCATTTTCGATTCAATTAACGTCGCTAGTGCAGCTTCGTGTGCTTCACGACTCGTGCTCTGAAAAATAGTGTCGCCATCCCACTCGAATCCGTATCGTTCCAGTGCTTCGATAATCGAGGCGGTGGCGCCGACCTGCTCGCGGGGCGGGTCGATGTCTTCGACGCGCAACAGCCACCGGCCATTATTGGCGCGCGCCTGCAGGAAGCTGGCGACTGCGGCAACGAGCGATCCAAAATGAAGAGGGCCGGTGGGCGACGGTGCGAACCGCCCGACGTACGAAATGGGTTCGCGCGCCTGAATCAATTGCCCGACTTACCGATAACGGTCGTCTCGATCGCGGAACTGCCGTTCCGCCATTTCGCGACGTTCCTGAGCCTCAAGGCTCAGCGTTGCGACCGGACGAGCTTCGAGCCGTTTCAGTCCAATTTCCTCGCCCGTTTCATCGCAGAAACCGTAGGACCCATCGCTCAATCGAATCAGTGCCGAGTCGATTTTGCGCAACAATTTGCGCTCACGATCTCGCGTTCGTAATTCGAGTCCAAACTCGGATTCCTGGGTAGCACGATCATTCGGATCCGGGAAATTCGCGGCCTCATCCTGCATATGGTGCACCGTACGACCTACTTCAAACATGAGTTCGGTCTTCCACGCACTCAGAATGTCGTGGAAGTGCTCGAGTTGACCATCGCTCATGTAATTTTCCCCACGCCCGGGTCTGTACGGATCAACACCGTGAATCGGACCGGAAAGAAGGTCGTGTTGGCGTTTCGCCCGGCGAACCGGGGCTTTCTTAGCTGCCGGGGCCTTTTTCTTTGCGACCAGTTTCTTTTTGCTCACCGTCTTCCTGGCGGCCTTTTTCTTCGCCGGAGTTTTTTTCCTGGATACCTTTTTCTTCGTCGCGGAGCGGAGCTTTTTGGCTACTTTTCTCTTCGCCGGAAGCTTCTTCTTGCTCACTTTCTTCTTGGCAGCCTTTTTTACTGCAGGGCCTTTCTTTCTGGAAACCTTTTTCTTGGCAGCTTTCTTCTTAGCTACTTTCTTCTTGGCAACCTTTTTCTTGGCAACTTTCTTCCTCGCCACAGTCTTTCTGGCGGCGGTCTTCCTGCGTGAGGTCGTCGCTTTCTTCCGCTTTTTTCTCGCGGCTTTCTTTGCGGGCATCTTTTTACTCCTGCCGGGGAGAGAAAAGGCCGGGATTATACATTGCCTGAGCCGTTTGGGAAGCCCTATTTTTTTTGTTGTTTTGAAAGCGTCCAAATAGGCCGGAAGACGGCGGTATTACTGGGCTGGGCCGGATCGTCTTATTTCAGCGACAATCGTTTTATAGCCGGGTTTTATAGCCACAATTCCATTACACTAGCCGGATTTGACGGGATATCGGTCCGAACATCCAATGCGATTAAGCAAGATTAAGCTCGCTGGCTTCAAATCTTTCGTCGATCCCACAACGATTACTTTTCCAAGCAGCCTTGTTGGCGTGGTCGGACCTAATGGCTGTGGCAAGTCGAACGTCATTGATGCCGTGCGGTGGGTAATGGGTGAGAGCTCGGCGAGCCGCCTGCGTGGCGACTCCATTACAGATGTCATTTTCAATGGCTCCAGCACGCGCAAACCCGTTGGTAATGCGTCGGTGGAGTTATTGTTCGATAACAGCGAAACGACCCTCGAAGGCCAATACGCCAAGTACGCCGAGATATCGCTTCGGCGCGAAGTCAGTCGCGATGGAATTTCGACCTATTATTTAAATGGTACGAAGTGCCGCCGCAAGGACATTACCAGTGTCTTTTTGGGTACCGGTCTGGGCCCGCGCAGCTATTCGATAATCGAACAGGGCATGATTTCGCGACTGATTGAAGCCAAGCCGGAAGAGATGCGCGTATTCATCGAGGAAGCCGCCGGCATTTCGAAATACAAAGAACGTCGCCGCGAAACCTCGAAACGCATCCAGAACACGAAAGAAAACCTGGATCGTCTATTCGACGTACTTGATGAAGTCGAAAAACAGATCAAGCACCTTGATCGACAAGCTAAGACAGCCGAACGCTATGGTCGCTACAAGAATGACGAACGCCGTACGGCGGCGGAATTGCTGGCTCTGCGAACCAAAGATCTCGATGACCGTGGTGGCGAGGAGGGCACGCGGCTCGCGCAGCGGAAGACGAGTCTTGAGTCCGCTATAGCCAGGCAGCGAAGCCTCGAAGCCTCACTGGAGGACACTCGTGTGCGCCAGGCCGAACGCGCGGATGAGCTCAATGCCGTGCAAGGTCGCTACTACAAAGTTGGGTCTGAGATCGCTCGTCTGGAGCAGTCAATCGAGCATGCGCGTGAGTTGCGCGACAGGCAACAGAAGGATCTTGAGCAGGCGATCAGCAGTGCCAAGGAAATTGCCACTCACATAGATCAGGACCAGACAGAGATTGAGCAGTTGGAGCTGACGCTCAGTGAACTCGTACCGGGCCTGGAGCAGGCTCGCCAGAGTGAGCAAGCGTCTGCGGGCTCTTTGCAGCAGGCTGAGGATGCGTTGGCCGACTGGCAGAATCGATGGGACGAACATGCAAAGTGTTATAGCGATGCATTGCAGGAACAAAGCGTCGAAACCACTCGGTCGGAGCAGATCGAGTCACGTTTGCATAGATCTGCGGATCGCCGCAAGAAAATTCACGAAGCACATAATGCTGTCAGTTCGGAAGACTTGCAGGCCACACACGGCGAACTGGTGGAACAGGAACTCAGCCAACGCCAGGCACGCGATGAATACGACCGGCATCTTACGGATACCGCAGAAAAAATACACAAACTGCGTGAGCAGGATAGGAAGTTGACGCAACTTGTCGATGAGCGCCACACAACGATGCAGGATGCAAAAGGCAAGTACGCTTCGCTCGAGGCATTGCAAAAAGCCGCGCTAGGTGCAGGTGACGACGCTGTTCAAAGTTGGCTGGAAGGCGCCGGGCTGGAACAGAACAGCCGAGTTGCTCAAAATCTGAATGTCGAAAGTGGATGGGAACGGGCGGTTGAAACAGTTTTAGGAGATTACTTGCAGGCAGTGTGTGTCAAAGACATTACGCCGATAACGGAATCTATCGCCCGCTTGAAGTCCGGTGATGTCACACTCCTCAGAGAGCAGTCGAAGGATGGCGAAATTCAGGCCACCGCAAATACGCTTGCGGAGAAGGTGACCGGTGCGCCAGCGGCAGTGACACAGATTCTCTCGGGGGTTGCGGTCGCAGAATCCTTAGGTCAGGCGCTCAGTATTCGCGAAACAATCGCGGATGACACCTCGGTGGTTACGCCAGATGGTATCTGGCTCGGCAAGAACTGGTTACGTGTCTCTCGGGATACAGATGGCAAGGCGGGAATGCTGGCACGTGAGCACGACATGCGTCGTCTTAAGTCGGATATTCGAGAAATGCAGGCGCGGCACGACAGTGCGAAAAAGTTATTGCATGACGGGCGGATCCGAATGACACAGCTTGAGGAGCGACGCGAAATATTACAACACGACGCTTCGTCATTGCTCAATGAATACTCCGAGATCAAGGCGGCGCTAGAGTCCGCTCGCTACAAGGTGGATCAGGCGAGCGCTCGCAGGGCCGCGCTCGCCGAGGAATCGGCCGAGCTGGATAACGAACAGGTATCAGCTGAAGAACAGCTACGCGAGTCCCAACGTGTTCGTAGCCAGGCTAGTGAGCTGCTGGAGCGGCTTAATTCCGAAAAACACGATCTGGAAACGCAGCGAGAAGATTTACGGGCTGAATTGCAGCGCGTACGAACGCAAGCCGACGATGACCGGCGCAGCGTTCAGAATATCGCTATTCAATTTGAGAGTCGGCGCACGAGCAAAGAATCAGCGGCGCAGAACCTTGAACGCATGAAGGAACAACTGACCCAGTTCCAATCTCGTGAGGATGAAATTCGAGATCGGCTGGAGAAAAGTCATTCGCCGCTGGGTGGCAACAAGGTCGATCTCGAAACTCAGTTGGAGACCCGCCTGATCGTTGAAGAAGAGCTCGCGGCTGCTCGCCAGTTCGTCGAGAAAATTGAGGATGAATTGCGAGAACTCGACCAGTCTCGCATGCAAATTGATCAGTCTGTTGAGGAGTCGCGTTCGAAGGTCAGTGAGGCAGAAATGGCCGTTCAGGAAGTGAAGGTTCGCCGCGAGGGATTCCTGGATCAGCTCGCTCAAACGGATTTCGAACTGGCCACATTGCTCCAAGACATGGACGAATCGGCCGGCATCGATTCCTGGGAAGAAAAACTGGAGAAGGTGCGTAATCGGATCGAGCGGCTTGGGCCGATCAATCTGGCAGCAATTGACGAGTTTGAAGAGCAGTCAGAACGGCAAGAGTACCTGGATTCACAGCTTGCGGACCTAAACGATGCATTGTCGACTCTGGAAGGTGCGATTCGAAAAATTGACCGCGAGACGCGAAGTCGCTTCCGTGACACGTTCGACAATGTGAATGGTGGCTTCAAACGTCTGTTCCCAAAACTTTTCGGTGGAGGTCATGCCTATCTGGAATTGACTGGCGACGACTTGTTGACCGCCGGCGTTACAGTAATGGCGCGGCCGCCCGGAAAACGTAACAGTACGATTCAACTGTTATCCGGTGGCGAGAAGGCGTTGGCGGCCGTGGCGCTTGTGTTCGCTATTTTTGAGTTGAATCCAGCTCCGTTCTGCATGCTCGATGAGGTCGATGCACCGTTGGATGACGCTAACATCGGGCGTTTCTGCAATATCGTCCAGGAGATGTCGGAGAAGGTACAGTTCGTCTTCATCACGCATAACAAAGTAACGATGGAACTGGCTCGACAGTTGACGGGCGTGACGATGCAGGAACCCGGCGTGTCTCGGGTGGTATCAGTAGATCTCGATGCGGCAGTGAAGATGGCGGCAAGTTAGCCCGCATAGGTGAGTTCCAAAATGGATGGTCTGCGTTGGTTGCTGTTGTTATTCGGACTCCTGGTAATCGCAGGCGTCTATCTCTACAGCTGGCGGGGGAAAGCACCTGCCGGAAAGGATGATTCAGACACCGGACGCCTCGAGCCTGGCCTTGATCCAGGCAATGCAGCAGATGCACCCGCGATCAGCTCCTCGACGATCTCCGCAGACAGCGACGCTGAATCCGCTGGCCAGCCGGCCGCGGTGGACGCCCCACAGAAAATTGTGACGGTGCGAATTGTTGCTCGGGAAGAAAGATCCTTCTCAGGTGGTGAGTTGATTCTCTGTATGCGTGGAATCGGGCTGCGCCATGGAAAATTCGGTATTTTTCATCGTTATGACGGGAGCGATGAAGAAAGGACAATTTTCAGCGTAGCGAGCCTGATTGAGCCGGGAAGTTTTGATCTGCAGAACATTAACGGGCAGGAAATTCCAGGCATCAGTCTGTTTCTGGTCTTGCCCGGACCGATCGAGTCCGTCGAAGCGTTCGATATGATGTTGTCCGCCGCACGCGTCGTCACACAGTCACTTGATGGCGAACTTCTGGACGAATCGGGTAGCAGCCTGAGTATTCAGCGCGAACGATACCTGCGCGAGGAGATCATTCAGTTTCAACACAGTAATCAGGTGTCCTGACTCACGGTGGTCTGGTGCATATGACTGTGTCTGCTGCTACTCGCAAGCACGCTGAGTCGCTACGCGACCGGATTCGGCATCATAACTACCGTTATCATGCGCTCGATGATCCGGAAGTACCGGATGTCGAATACGATCGACTCATGCGCGAATTGCTGGCGCTGGAGACCGACCACCCCGAGCTTGTGACTACTGACTCACCAACGCAGCGGGTCGGAGATACCCCTGTTTCGGGATTCGGCACTGTGCGACATGAGCTGCCCATGTTGTCCCTTGGCAACGCCTTTAGCGAAGATGAGTTGAAGGATTTCAATCGGCGTGTTCTCGATCGACTGGATCTCGATAGCGACGCGGAGTTGATGTATGCGGCGGAGCCGAAATTGGATGGTGCGGCCGTCAGTCTGCTGTACGAAAATGGAGTCTTAGTTCAGGGCGCAACGCGCGGTGACGGAACGACTGGTGAAGATATTACGCACAACGTTCGGACAATAGAAGCGATTCCGTTGCGACTGCTGGGGAAAGGATTTCCGCGCCGACTGGAGGTGCGTGGCGAGGTATTTATGCCGAAAGCTGGATTTAAAGCGTACAACGAAAAGGCGCGTGCTGCAGGGGAAAAAACCTTTGTCAATCCCCGTAATGCGGCGGCTGGAAGTTTGCGGCAGCTGGATCCAAAGCTAACGGCAGAGCGGCCACTCGACATGTATGCCTACTCTGTCGGTATCGCTGATGGTGGCCGGCTCCCAGAGCGGCACAGCGAAATCATTGATCAACTTCAAGAGTGGGGCATCAAAGTCTGCCCAGATCGACGAGTGGTTAATGGTGTTGATGGCTGCCTGAAATATCACAGGAATATCGGTGACCGACGCGATGATCTCAGTTATGAAATTGATGGTGTTGTATACAAAATCGATAGTCTGTCAATGCAAGGCAAACTCGGCTTTGTTTCCCGAGCGCCACGCTGGGCGATCGCCCACAAGTTTCCGGCACAAGAAGAAATGACAGAAGTTGAAGGCGTCGAATTTCAAGTCGGTCGCACTGGCGCAGTTACACCCGTCGCCAGGCTGAAACCCGTTTTTGTTGGTGGCGTAACAGTCAGCAATGCGACATTGCACAATATTGACGAATTGCATCGCAAAGACGTTCGCGTAGGCGACACGGTGATTGTACGTAGAGCAGGGGATGTTATACCCGAGGTGGTGAGCGTTATTCTGAATCGCAGGCCGTCAGGAACTCGACGCGTGCGGCTGCCCAAGAAATGCCCTGTTTGCAAGTCGCGAGTCGAGCGAGTTGACGGTGAGACTGTAGCGAGGTGCACAGGCGGATTATTTTGCGCAGCACAGCGCGCGGAAGCCTTAAAGCATTTTGTTTCACGGCGCGCTCTCGACATTGAAGGATTCGGCGCCAAATTGATCGAGCAGTTAGTAGCGACCGATCGACTGAAGACTCCTGCGGATATTTTTCAACTAACCAGAAAGGAGCTTAGCGAACTCGACCGCATGGGCGAACGGTCAGCGGAGAACCTGGTCGGTTCAATCGAGGAAAGTAAATCCACAACTCTTGCGCGATTCCTGTTTGCGCTGGGCATACGAGAGGTGGGCGAGGCGACGGCAGCGGGAATTGCAGCGCATTTCGGCAATTTGGCAGAGGTGATTTCGGCGACCGAAGACGATCTGCAGAGAGTTCAAGATGTGGGCCCGGTAGTTGCTGCTCGATTGCGAGCGTTCCTCAGCGAAAAACACAATCTGGAAGTCATCGCCCGGCTCCAGAAATACGGCGTTGTGTGGGCGGAGGCGGATCCCGCCCAAGCCCATGCGGACGGTGCGCTGATGGGAAAAACATTCGTAATTACTGGCACATTACCTACGATGACCCGAGATGAAGCCAAAGAACTTATCCAGTCTGCCGGTGGCAAAGTGACGGGCAGCGTTTCATCAAAAACGGACTACCTTGTTGCAGGAGAAAAGGCGGGCTCGAAGTTAATCAAGGCGGAAAAGCTTGAAATAGAGATTCTTGATGAGACTGCCCTACAAAATCTCATTTCCGATTAGGGCCTCATTCAATGGCAATTTCTCTGTAGTTTGCCAAGTAACACATGTGGCTATCAGCGCCGTCGCATGCCAAGACTTGGGCGTTTTTTCCCATGTCCAACATTTCTCTAGCGATTCAAACACTTGATCAATATATTACCTGCCCATGCAAGAAAAACTGAAGAGACAAGTACTGGATTCTTTTTTGGTCGTTATGCGACCGATTGTTCGAATTCTGCTCCGTTATGGCATCGGATATCGAGAGTTTCTGGAAGTATTGAAGACAGCCTACGTTGATATTGCATCCGTAGATTTCGGAATTCGCGGTAGACCAACCAATATTTCGAGAATTGCTGTAATGACCGGATTGACAAGGAAAGAGGTCCGGCGATTACGCAACAAAATTGCAGACGGTAGCATTAGAGTTTCGGTAAAGACCACACCGCTAGCAGATGTTCTGCATCATTGGCATGCTCAAGATGAATTTACGAATTCGTCAGGACGCCCTAAAACGATTCCATTTGCCGGTGATTCCGGGTCTTTCTCTAGACTGGTGAAGCGATTTGGCGGAGATATTCCGGCGGGTGCAATGCGGACGGAATTGAAACGAGTAGGGGCCGTCCGAGAAAATGACGATGGGTCATTGACCGTCCAAGATCGTTCGTTTCAGGCGAGCGAAGATCACGACAAACTGATAACGACACTAATTCACGCCGTATACCCCGTCCTTGCAAATACAGTTCATAACACGGATCCGGACCGACCTGATGCAACCTGGGCAAATAAGGTAATTCATACAAGGTTGGTAAGAGCTGGTGAAAGCGGACGACTGCGTCGAATAACGGAAGATCGAATCGTTGCTTTTGCAAAATCTATGGACGATATATTCATGGCTTACGAGTCAATACAGTCTGATGATGAAAAAGTCGATTCCGAAAATAACGCGTTAGCAGTTGGAGTTTTCTATTTTGAAGAACGAGACAAGGGCGCGAAGTACGATTGGTAACGCGCAGGGTTCATATTTGGTAATTGCAGCGAGTTGAGAGTTCTTTACCGTCGCTTACGTGCGAGAAGCGTTGAGAATACTTCGCAGTAATTCCTCGCGTCCGAGGTTCGAAAATGGAACTGTAGGATAATTAATGCGCGCCTAGAAAACTTTTTCGCACAGCCCACTGGCCCATACGATAGCGGCGAGCATTTTCGGTTCAAGTTCTGCTGAAAAGCAATCGAAATACTATATCCCATCGATATCCATATCTCGGCAATAAAAGAGTCGAGTAATCAATATGTTACATAACATATTTATTTTCAAATGGCATGAATGGGCGCTATCTAGTTGACATAATAATTTTCAAGCGCGCACGTGGGTAAATCGAACCATGTATAGGTTATATCGATAGCTTGCATAGGTGAGCTGACCGATATACTTTACATATTGTTCATCAGATGTGGCCTTAAATGGGGCAAGATGTAAAAGACCACCTGAGAAACGCACTTTCGCTGATGTTTAAGCCGCTGATTCGGCTGTTGATCGCGCAAGGCGTGACTCACGCGGAGTTTTCTGACACGGCGAAAGAAGTTTATGTCGAGACAGCTGTGCGACATTTCGAGGCAGACGGGCGAATCAATAAATCGCGTATCGCGATATTAACCGGGCTAACGCGAAAGGAGGTAAAAAACGTAATTGATCGAGCACTGACGACAGACTTTAAGGAGCGAACATATTCGCGACCAGCTCGGGTATTGACCGGATGGTATTCGGATCCTGCATATCAAGGACCGTACGGTATTCCGTTAGAACTCCCGTACGACATTACCGATGCTGAGTCACGGAGTTTTGTCGAATTGGTGAGACGATACAGTGGCGATATGGCGCCGCGGCAGATGTTAAACCAGCTTATCGAGTCAGGATCAGTAATAGAGGTCGACGGGAAATATAAAGCTGTAAGCAGAACGTTCACACATTCAACACTTTCGCCCGCACTAATTCGACGATTGGGAAGTGTTGGATATAGGGTGTTTTCATCCGCGGCTAAGAATATCGACCTTGACGACCGGGGGAAAGGGCTTTTCGACAGAATGGTATTTGCCGATGAGGGTTGCACAGATGAGGTTATTGAGCTGTTCGATGAATTCATTCGTGTCCGTGGCCAGGGATTTCTCGAGGAGTTAGACGTTTGGTTCTCGTCACGGAAAGATTTGAATAAAGCGGGCCAGAAAAGGAAGGAAACTGGTTTGTATATGGTTCATTACGTTGAAGACGATGATGAGCTAGTTTCTTTACAGAGTATTCTTGCGAAAAGGAAGGATGAAATA
>JADFHE010000066.1 GCA_022567295.1 Pseudomonadota bacterium
AGGCATTGTTCTACATGGCGAACGGTGTGCTGTCGATGATCAGTGACAACGTGTTTGTGGCGACCGTGTACATCGGCGAGGTTGAGGAGATGTTCATTAACGGTGAGCTGACGCGCACGCAATTTGAAGCACTGGCAGTAGCGATCAATACCGGCACCAACATTCCGTCGGTCGCGACACCGAATGGGCAGGCAGCATTCCTGTTCCTGCTGACGTCGGCATTGGCGCCACTGATCCGCTTGTCCTACGGCAGGATGGTCATCATGGCGCTGCCGTACACGATCACGATGAGCACGACGGGCCTGTTAGCACTTTGGTACATACCACGGATCCTGTAGGAGGCCGCCTGGCGGGTTTATGCCCGTATGGGTGCGACCCGATGACAAATACGGCATGAAACCAATCTGTCATCTCAATCTTGCGCCACATTATCGTGGCGGTGAACGCCAGACTGAATTACTCGTTCGCGAACTTGCGCGTCGCGGGTATTCGCAGCGACTCGTCATCAAGCGGGGAAACCGTCTGGCAACGCGCTGTGCCGACATTGAAAATTTGGAGATTCGGGAGGTGGCTTCGAATCTTTTAGCGGCAGGTTTGGCGGTAAAAGGCGCTCGCATAGCACACGCACACGATGGGCGCACTGTGTATTCGGTATTGTTTGCGAATCTGGTTTACAGCATCCCTTACGTGATTACGCGACGCGTAGTCGCGCCACAGTCAAAGTCGATTTTTCGAGGGCTGGCCTATCGCCGTGCGGTAGCGATAGCCGCCATTTCTCGTGCGGCGTCGGTCGAATTGAGAAAGCGGCATCCTGAAGTGCAGCCGGTGGTCGTTCCCGATTCGACTGCGGGATTCGCTGTGAATCAGTTTGAAGTCGAGAGAATCCGTGCGCAACGGCCGGGTAAGATTCTGGTCGGGCACGTTGGCGCACTTGATCACTCTCATAAGGGCCAGTCAACTATCATTGAGGCTGCCCGGATTGCTGCAACCAGGCATCCGGACTGGCATTTCATCTTGTGCGGTGATGGTCCGGATGAGCAACGATTTAGAGACGAGATCGGCGCACTGAGCAACATTGAGCTGGTAGGCTGGGTCGAGAACGTCGGTGATTATCTGGCTGCCTTTGACCTGTTTGTCTACCCGTCCTTGCACGAGGCTTTGGGATCGACACTGCTTGATGCCATGCAATTTGGATTGCCGATCGTTGCGTCGAATGTCGGCGGGATACCGGATTTGGTCGAGGATGGTGTCAACGGTCGCCTGGTAGAACCGGAGCACGTATCACAGTTGGTTGCCGGTATTGCAGAATTGTTGGGGACGGAATTTGATCGTGATGAGATTGCCAGGCGAAACCGTGCCAGGGCAAGTCAGTTCGGAGTGTCGAGCATGGCGCACGCATACGTCGCACTGTACACGTGAGACACGAAGCTGCGTTTCCTTGGTCTGGATATGGTATTAAGGCTCTGATTTTCCAAGAGAACACGTATGTCCTTTGACATCAAAAATCTCCGCATCGGCATCGTTGGCCTGGGTTACGTCGGCCTGCCGCTGGCGGCCGAGTTCGGCAAGAAATATCCGACCGTAGGCTTCGATATCAAAGCCGAGCGCATCGCCGAACTGGACAAGGGCGAAGACTCGACGCTGGAGTGTACGAGCGAGGAAATTGCTGCGGCAACACAGCTGAGTTTTGCCTCGGACGCGGCGACACTGAAGGACTGCAATTTCTACATCGTGACAGTGCCGACGCCAATCGGTAACGGCAACCGGCCATTGCTCACGGCGTTACGAGCCGCGAGCACGACACTTGGCGCTATCATCGAGAAAGGCGATGTCGTCGTCTACGAGTCCACGGTTTATCCCGGTGCTACCGAAGAGTTTTGCGTACCGATTCTGGAATCGGAATCGGGCCTGAAAATGAACGAGGACTTCTTCGTTGGTTACAGCCCCGAAAGAATTAATCCCGGCGACAAAGAGCATCGGTTGCCGTCCGTTCTGAAAGTCACTTCGGGTTCTACTGAGGAAGCCGCGGAGTTCATCGATTCAGTCTACGCGTCGATCATCCCGGCCGGCACGCATAAGACGTCGAGTATCAAAGTCGCCGAGGCTGCAAAGGTCATCGAGAACACGCAGCGCGATGTGAACATTGCGTTGGTCAACGAACTCGCCATGATTTTTGAACGTGTTGGCATCGATACCGAGGAGGTTCTCGAAGCGGCCGGTACCAAGTGGAATTTCCTGCCCTTTCGTCCGGGGCTGGTCGGCGGACACTGCATTGGTGTCGACCCGTATTACCTAACGTACAAAGCGCAGCAACTCGGCTATCACCCGCAGATGATTTTGGCCGGCCGACGTATCAACGACAACATGTCCTTGTATGTGTCGTCGCAAATCATCAAGCGGATGTTGTCCAAAGGCGTGCAGCCGATGGGCGCCAAAGTGCTGATGCTCGGGTTGGCGTTCAAGGAAAATTGTCCGGACGTTCGCAATACCAAGGTTGTCGATATTATTACCGAACTGGTGGCGTACGGTATGCAGGTCGACGTTCATGACCCGTGGGTGGATGCCGTTGCTGCCAAGAACGAATACGATCTGGACCTCGTCGCTGCTCCTGAGAAAGGGGCGTATGATGTGATCATCGTTGCGGTCGCGCACGACGAATTTCGGGCCATGGGCGCTGACGGCATTCGCGCTTTCGGCAAGGACAAGTCGATGTTGTACGACATCAAGTATGTGCTGCCCCCCGAACTTGTCGATGATCGCCTGTAGGAGCACCCACAAGGGCATAAACGCGCCCTGCGGCCGACCAAACCGTAGGAGCGCGCCCTGCGCGCGACAAATGGGACGAACTTGAAAATACTAGTCACAGGCGCCGCCGGCTTCATCGGCTTCCATACTGCGAGGCAGTTGCTCGAGCGCGGCGAAACCGTCGTTGGCCTTGACAATTTCAACGACTACTACGATGTGACTCTTAAGGAGTCGCGTGCCGCGGTTCTGGACGCTTACGACGATTTTTCGATGCATCGAATCGATCTTGCTGATCGCGATGCAATGGAAGCGCTGTTTACGAAAGAGATGTTCGACAAGGTTGTGCATCTTGCCGCACAGGCTGGCGTTCGCTACTCGATCGAAAATCCGCACGCTTATATCGAAAGCAATATTGTCGGTACGCTGCACATACTGGAAGGTTGCCGTCACAACGATGTGCAACACTTGGTGTATGCATCGTCCAGTTCGGTGTACGGTGCGAACACAACGATGCCGTTCTCGATTGACCAGAATGTCGATCATCCGCTCGCACTGTATGGCGCGACCAAGAAAGCCAATGAGCTGATGGCGCATACCTATTCCAATCTCTACGATCTGCCGACGACTGGCTTACGGTTTTTCACTGTCTATGGGCCGTATGGCCGCCCGGACATGGCGTTGTTTCTGTTCACGAAGAACATCATCGAGGGCAAACCGATCGATGTGTTCAATTATGGCAAGCACCGCCGCGACTTCACGTACATCGACGACATCGTCGAGGGCGTGATTCACACGATGGACAACACGGCAACACCGAACGAAAACTGGGATCCGGCCGCGCCGGATCCAGGGACCAGCAGCGCACCGTACCGGATTTATAATATCGGCAATCAACAGCCCGTCGAGTTGATGGATTACATCGGCGCTATTGAAGACTGCCTCGGCAAGAAAGCGGAGAAGAACCTGCTGCCATTGCAACCGGGTGATGTGCCGGATACCTGGGCCGACACCGAAGATCTTGCGGCTGACGTCGGCTATCAGCCGAGCACGCCGATCGAAGTCGGTGTGAAGAACTTCGTCGAGTGGTATCTTGAGTTCTACAAGGACGAACTCAAGCAAAGTGCCTGAGGTAGCCGGACGATACGTGGCCAACGCCTACACAAAAAGAAAACTCTCTTCACGATACCCGGTAGATTTGCCAGCCTGGAAAAATCTGGTAAAGCATCATCGTGTCGATATGCGAGATCGCAAGCTGCACGAGCTATTCTCTTACGACAAGAAACGTGCGGGGAAATTCGGGCTCGGATCAGGCGATCTGTTCCTCGACTATTCCAAAAATCATCTCAACAACACGACACAGAAGCTACTGACTCAGCTTGCGACACAGGCCGATGTGCCCGCCGCGATCGAAGCCATGTTCGCGGGCGACAAGATCAATAAGACAGAGGGCCGGTCGGTATTGCATGTCGCGTTACGAGCAAAGATCGCCGACACCGTTGCACTCGAGACCCCCGGTGTTCCGCAAGTCTGGGAAGTGCTGACGAAAATGGAGTCCTTCGTTGACGCCGTCCATAGCGGCGAGATCAAAGGCTGTACCGGCGAAAAGCTAAGCGACATCGTCAACATCGGAATCGGTGGATCGGACCTGGGACCCGTGATGGCGAGCCACGCATTGCGCCCTTATTGGAAAGAGGGCATGTGCTTTCACAGTGTGTCGAACGTGGACGGCACGCAGCTTGACGATCTGACAAAAAAACTCAATCCAGAAACAACTTTATTCGTTGTCTGCTCCAAGACGTTCACAACGCTTGAGACAATGACCAATGCCAAAGCCGCTCGCGCATGGGTGATCGATCGACTCGATGAACTCGCCGTGCAATACCACTTCGTTGCGGCCTCAACCAATCACGAAGCGATGGACGAGTTCGGCATTCGCACGGACTACCGGTTTGGGTTCTGGGACTGGGTGGGCGGTCGCTATTCACTCTGGTCCGCCGTCGGCTTGTCACTCGCCTTGGTCATCGGCATGGAAGCATTCAAAGCCATGCTCTCGGGCGGTCGACGTATGGATTTGCATTTCCGCCAGGCACCGATGGACGAAAATATGCCCGTGCTGCTGGCGCTGATCGGTATTTGGTACAACAACTTTTTCGATGCGCAAAGCCAGGCGATTCTGCCGTACGACAATCGACTGGATCGTTTCCCGGCCTATTTGCAGCAACTGCAAATGGAGTCGAGCGGCAAGAGCGTGCGTATGGACGGTATACCCGTTCGTTGTGACACGGGCATGGTGATCTGGGGAGAGGCCGGTAGTAACGCGCAGCACTCGTTCATGCAGTTATTGCATCAGGGAACGCGACTGGTACCCGTCGACTTCATCTTGTCGAAAACATCTGCATCGGCGACTGCCCAGTGCGAGGCCCAGGCAGAGGCCCTGATGGATGGTACCTACGAGAAAGGGCTGCAGCCGTATCGCGTACACGCAGGCAACAAACCCAGCAACACGATTCACTTTGACAAACTAACGCCCGACGTCCTCGGCCAGCTCATCGCACTCTACGAACACAAAGTCTTTGTCGAAGGCGTCATCTGGGGCATCGACTCGTTCGACCAGTGGGGCGTCGAGCTCGGCAAAAAACTCGCGTCCCCGTAGGAGCGCGCCCTGCGCGCGACATTACCGCCCTGCGCGCAACCCTATTTAGCTTTTAATGGAAACTTCTCCGGATGCTCAATGGACTCTATGTCAATATCTATATCGAGTTCAGGCCAACGGAAGTGTCCCGGTGATGGCCGCTCGACGTTAATGATTTTGCCGATTGGCGCATCTATGAACCACGGGAAATCGTCGTAGGAAAGAAACAGTTCCTGCCCGTCAGCCAGCAGCCAGACCCCATGGCTGGATACGTGCGTTACCTCAATTTCCGAAGTGCGAATTCCACGCATTGATGAGCTCATTCTCATGTGCCTCGACAATTTCTCTGATTTTAGTCAAATGCGGCGGCGAAAGCCCGTGGTTTCTTGCGAGTTCAATGGTGGGCTCAAGCCAGAACTTCGCTTCTCCGGCCGCGCAGTTGACGTGTACGTGCATGCGTTCCTCTTCACGCGAAAAAAAGAAGAAGCGGTAACCGCGTTCGCGAAACACAGTAGGACTCACGATCCAACGCTCAACATCGCTCGACTCTAGTTTGTTTGTGCGCCTGTTGTTACAAGCAAATCACGTCAAATCATCAAGGAAAGCCGCGCCTGTTGGATCTCGATCCCGCTTGACGGGAGCGCGCCCTGCGCGCAACCACAATGGGGCTAATTTTCTACCACTGATTCGTAGGGACGGACCTCCCGTTCAATTCGTCGCAAGCCACGGTCCTTTGCTACTTCCAGATCGTAGCGGCATTGTAAATTCATCCATGAATCCGGAGATGTGCCAAAAAACCGGCCAAGACGCAAAGCGGTGTCGGCTGAAATAGCGGACTTGCCGTTAATGATCCTCGACAAATTGCCCTTATCGATGCCGGTGTTCTTTGCAAGCGAGTAGGGAGAAATCCCGAGCTCATCGAGAAATTCGGTTCGCAATATTTCGCCTGGATGAATGGGTGCAAATTTAGCCATACAATCTGTCTCACCAATTGATCGTTTATCCGTCTACCCGCTGTCTATCCGACACGTTTCCGTGTTGATGAAACATCAAACTTTACGCTCAGCGCCGCCAACAGTCGTCGCACGGTATCGAAGCGCGGCTTTGAGCCTGACTTCAATGTCTTGTAGAGACTCTCTCTGCCTACTCCAGCCTTAGCGGCAACATTCGCAATACCGCGGACCTTGGCAACGTCGCGAAGGGCCATCAAGAATGCGTCCTCATCAGGATTTTCGAGTGCGGCCGTCAGATACTCAGCAATGGTTTCCTCATTGTCGAGATAATCACTGGCGTCGAAGGATGTCAGACGTGGTGTTGTGCGGCTGCTCAAATTTTAGTTCCTCATAGTTTCTTTGCTAATGCTTTAGCTCTGACAAGATCGCGACGCTGCGAATCCTCAACGACGGTGCGGAGCACCGTGTTCACAGTCCCTGAATGTATCTAATCGGATACATTTATACAAGTAGTTCGGGCTATGTTCGGCATTCGAAACATGCGATGAGCATCGCCCGAGGACAACCCATCAAGCCAACGTCAAATCTGCCCGTTTGACGTCAATTATCGTTGTCACGACATACCGACCCTGTGGAAAGTGGCCGTCCCTCTTGTAGGAGGCCGCTATGCAGGCGACAATTCCCGAATGATTCGCGCCGCCCAAGTTAGCTTACTCACTGCACTCTTGCTGCTGAATTCGGGATCCTGGGCCGCCCCGATAGCCGCCCCAGGTGACATCGGCCTGCGTCACGACATACAGGTGCTCGCGGACTACGGCGTGATCTCGGGACCGGTTACCACGTGGCCGTTATCCTGGGACGCAATTCGCGCCGATCTCGAGTCCTTCAAAGCGAGCGATACCGTCGTACCCAACGCCGTCGTTCGAACATTGGAACGCGTGCTAACAAGAGCGCTCGCGGCAACGCAACGCGGTAACCACAACTTCAGCGGCAGATTGTCGGTCGCTGAAGAACCAACGCAGATTCGTTCCTTCGCAGACACGCCCCGCGAACAGGGTGAAGTTCGTGCGGGCTATTCATGGCTGGGCGAACGGTTCCAGATTCAGCTCAGCGCCACGGCCGTCGACTCGCCGCCGGATGGTGAAGACGTTCGTCCTGACGGCAGCATGATCGCCCTCGACATCGGAAACTGGACCGTAGCAGCGAGCAC
>JADFHE010000067.1 GCA_022567295.1 Pseudomonadota bacterium
AGCGACATTTCGACCTCATCGCCCACGCGCACCCAGGGCAATTCGTACTCGTATATGTCGGCGTACACCCACACCGTCGACAAATCCACAACCATGTAGAGTTCGGTTTGCGGTGTGACGTACTGACCCGCCCTGGCGCCGATGCCGATAACGGTACCGGCGACGGGCGTGTGAATGTGCAGATTCTTCTGGATTTCGCGGGTTCGTTCCAGTTCGCGGATCTGGTGCTCGGGCACATCAAACAACAACAGTCGTTCGCGCGAGCTCTTCGCGAGATCTTCTGCTCCGCGCCTGATATCTTCAAACGGACTGTTCTTGAGCGCCTGAAGATTATTCAGCGCCAGCAAATATTCCTGTTGCGTCGATACCAGCTTCGGTGAATAAATGCTCAGCAGGATGTCGTCCTTATCGACATACTCGCCCGTCTTGTCGACGCGCAGTTCTTCTATCCAGCCTTCGACCTTGGAATGCAGCCGGAACATACTCGTCTCGTTAAAAGCGACACGCGCCACGGCGCGAATCGTACGGGTGATGGAAGTGCTCCTGGCCACGGCTGTGCGCACACCAATATTCTGGGCAACGACCGCATCCACTTTGACGGTACCGGCGGAATCCTTTTCATTGCTGTCATCGTCGGCATAGACCGGGATGTACTCCATACCCATGGCGTCTTTCGCGGGCACCGGGGAGGTGACTAACGGGTTCATCGGATTGCGGTAGAACAATGGCTGGCGCGCATCGCCCGAAGCCGCTGACGGAGCATCGCCCGATTCTCCCGCAAACCAGTACCCAAACACGAGACCTACCGCCAGCATGCCAATCGCTGTGAAAATTAATGACTTATTCATTGCTTACTCTCTCTCCTACGGCGGCATCCAGACGAGCCAGCGCCTGATTGGCCTCCGTTAGCGCTTTCCAGTATTGAACCTCATAATTCAGCAGCGTCACCTGGCTGCCGACAAGGTTGAGAAAATCAACTTCGTTGACCTGGTAACCAGCCAGCATGGATGCGACTGTCTGTCTGGCCTGAGGAACGATGCCGCTTTGAAACAGCATGAACAATTCCCTGGCCTCAAAATAGTCGGTTGTCGCCGATGAAATTTCCGCGCGGACCACTCCCCATTCGTCCCTGAGGGAATAGCGCCTCTTTTGGAGCTCCAGACTGCGCTGGCTCACGGCGCTGTCCAGTCGCCGTTTCGAAAACATCGGCAGATTGAAACTCAACATCACTGACAGGAAGTCGGAGCGATCCCCCCCTCTCGGCAGCGGGTTGTCGCCGCTCCGGTTACCGTAGGTCACGCCCAGTTTGAAATCGGGGTAGTAATCCTTTCTCGCGAGCTTCAGCCGCGACTGTGCCGCATGGATGTCATGCTCTTTCTGTTTCAGCAGTGGCCTGACTGTCTGCGCTCGCTCATATAATGTATTTTCATCGGCGATTTCGGGCATGTCCATCGACACCTTGGGTGCCAGTACCGGCGCATCGTTCGGAGGGGCATCCATCAGCGTGTTCAGTTGTATCGCCTGATTTCTCCTGACTGCCTTCAGCTTGATTTTCTGATCGATCAGCTTGGACAGTTCCAATTGAGCCAACAGCACATCCTGCTGCAAACCGTCGCCAACCTCATATTTCGTTCTCGCCACCTCGATGAATTGCCGCAGCAGAGTCTGGTTGCTGTCGACTATTTCCAGCGAGCGGTCCAGGAAATAAAGTTGCCACCAACTGCTTCTGACATTGCGTATCAATAGCAGCCGTACTTCATCAACTGAGAAGCCCGCGGCCAGTGCCTCGTATTCACTGGCCCCCTCCCTCAGGGCCAGCTTGCCGGGAAACGGAATAGCCTGGCTGATGCCGACCTGCATCTGGGTCATGGCTTCCTGGCCGACATTGAACGTGTCCGTGGGCAGGTTCATGGCATTGAGGCTCAGTATCGGGTCGGGCAAAGTACCGAGCTGCGGCGGGATCTCCGCCAGTGCCTCATAGCGTGCCTGCATTTCTGCAAGACTGGGATTGCCATCGACCGCCGTGGCGATCGCTTCTTCGATGAACAGGAATTCCGCGGAAGACGGTTGCCGGGTTTCTTCCGCCCAGCCCGCCGCCGGCACGATCACCGCCAGTAGCATCAGATGCCATATTCGCATGGCGATGCGTGGAACAATCGACGCACAATTCCTGGCAGCTGACGTTCTCAAACGGGTCGCAAGACTCCAGTCGATAGACATGGACAATCTCCTTGATCTTTAGTGAGCCAGCCCCTGGCGCGTTGCATAGACGGTTATATTTCCATCGTTGCCGTAGGCCAGGACGTCGTAGAGAACAGGGTTCGGACCTTCCATGCCGGGCGAGCCAATCGGCATGCCAGGAACAGCTATGCCGCGAATGTCGTCGGGCTTGTCCGCCACTAGCCGTTGAATGAGGTCGACCGGCACGTGCCCCTCGACCCAATAATCCCCGACCACCGCCGTGTGGCAGGACCCCAGTTTGCGTGGTACTCCCACGCGGGTCTGCATGGGTTGCGTGCTGTTGACATTCACCACGCCTACGTTCAGACCGGCGTCCCGCAGGTGCGCTACCCATTTTCTACAACAGCTACAGGTCGGCGTTTTGTAGACGACGATGTCGGCGTTCCCGGCGCGTGTCGTCGGTGCGTCCGGCAAAGTAATGAACGCGATCAGAGCCGCCGCCGACAAAGCGGCAAGAGCCGTGAACACAATCGTCGCGCGCGAGAATTTATTGAATTGAGCTGGGCGCCAGCGCCCGCCATGATAGGACATGATCGACCTCCGTAAACAAGAACCAGGAAAAACCAGTTGCTGTAGACGGGATCGCTATTTCAGATAAACACAAAAAAGAACATTGCGGTCTGGGCCGCCGGGGTCGGCAAAGACTGAGCTGTCGGAGAATGCCTGGACCCGGTACACAGGTCCCGCGGACTCGTAGATTCCTGATGCAAAGGGTACGAGCAGATCGCCCGGTGAGTCCTTGGCCTTGTTTTGCAGGCCTCCGGGCTCGGCGCTCGGCTGGTCCCCGGGCGCACAGTTTGCCTTCGTGGCCAAATCGCAGGGCAGCATTTCGGCCGATTCTGCGGTTGGACAATTCGGACAGCTGGGCTCGATTTCCGCCGCCATGGCGCATGGCCGAAGACCGAGGCCCAGCCACGCGACAACGAACGTGCCGAGGACGCGACGGCCCCACGCAGATTTCCTTCGTCGAATTGCGGCTATGCCACTCAATTTTCAGCCTCAGGTTTCACCATGCCCTATCGACACGGTACCCAGCGGTTTGTTCCGCAGCTATTGCGAAAACTACCTACAATACAGAATTGCGATCGACGATTCTAACGGCAAATGCCGCTCCCGGGTACAGACGATGGCGGCGCCCTGCGGCATTTACCTATGCGGGTACGTGCATGCGCGATAATAATCGCATGAATTACGGATAACGCCAAGCCTGTGCCAATGATACTTTATGCCGGCAACTGGTACGAGCTATAGTCAAATCTGGTGTATGCCGATGAAATCAACACCTAAAGCGTATAGGACTAAAGTCCAATACCGAACCTATGTGGAGATAGCATAGTCTCAGACGTCTGTTCTTTGATGCTACTAACCCCTACAGAAATTCCTCGCTTACATTTAAAGGGTCTAATTATGAAGATTAAATTCATATGGGCTATACGCAATATTGTGTTTGGTGTTGCAATTTTGACACTAACTGGCACCGCACTGGCCGACAGCTTCACCTTCCAAAGCGGACTTCCAGAGCACCGATAATTCTGAGACCTAGCAATTCTACGAGTTCCAGTTTGTCCGAGTTAACCAGAACATGCGGTTAGTCCCCACCACAGAAAAGAAGAGTGAGGCGGAACTGCCTGGGGGCCGAATATGATGGTAAAGGGAGATCAGGCACCGTTGTGATGAAACAAGCCATCAAGTCAGCGTCTGCATGTCTGGTCTGCGCTGCGATTTTTTCTGCCGCGAGCACCGCGACCGCACAATCGGTTGCGGACATTCCGTTCTTCTTCAACCTGATACGCCGCCTTTTTCAATTCAGCCGTACACTACTTTCGACCATAGCTCAACTGGTATTTCACGATCGTATGAGAAATCATTGAAGTCCCATCCGATTCGCGTCACACCAACACACAGGAGAGTTGGCCATGACCGTTCCAATCCGTAAGATTCTCATCCCGGCAGTTACGATTTTTGCGTTCATCTGGGGTGCCACCGCACAGGCCGTACCATCGTTCGCGCGCAAGCATGAACTCAACTGTTCAGCCTGCCACACCGCGTATCCGCAATTGAATGCGACGGGTCGTGACTTCAAGGAAAACGGCTATCGCTTTCTGACGGCTGAGGAGGCCACGGACATGTTGGAGGTTTCGGACTTTCTTCAGCTGGAGAAGCATGTGCCGATGTCCGCGATCCTCGTGGCCCGGCCGTACGATAAGAAAGACTCCGGTGTCAGGAAAGTACGGGCGTTGCACGAAGTCGAATTGATTGTCGCCGGAACTCTTTCCGAGAACTGGTCCGGCTACTTCGAAATTGAAGCCGAGGACGAAACCGGATTCGAACTGGAATTGGCGCCGGCTGTCTTGACGTACAACCACAGCAAGGCACTGAATGTTCAGTTCGTGTACGGGCCGACGTTCTGGGCGGATCCTTACGGTATCCTCGGTGACCACTTCCGGCTGACCCGCGGACACGTCGGCGCCATCGATCAAAAATTCGGAATGGCGGATGCCGGAGGTCGATTCCGCGCCGTCCGGCAAAACGTCGGCATTTTCGGACGCGTCGCCGATCGCTTTTTCTATAACGTCAATTTCAGCGGCAAAGCCGCGGATGCCGAAGGTGAGGACGCGTCGGTCGTCAGCGGTTTATTCAATGTCGACATCACCGATGACATCATGGTTGGCGTTTTCACGATGAATGGTGACGATAAGGATACCAATCGCGACTTCGGTCGTACCGGCGTGCAATTCCAGGCCGACCTGATCGATCTCAGGATTCAGGGACTCTTCATTGCGGCCACCGACGATCGTGACGCCGCTGATCCTCGCGGCCCGGGTGAGGACGACAATAACGCGTTCTCGGTGCAGTCCTTTTACACTTTCCGGGACGACACGCTCAGGCCGACCTGGGTACCGTTGTTGCGTTACGATACCTACGAGACGAATGACGGCGTGGACTCCTTTGGTGAATTGACATTCAATATCGGTTACTACTTCAACCAGAACATCAAAGGGTACCTGGAATACTGGAATCGATTTGACGCGCCAACGGCCGCGCAGGAAGACAGCCGCATTACGCTACAAATCGTTGCTGCTTTCTAACGGAAGAGTTAGCTGACATTACGGGCGGCGTCAGCATCCTGACGCCGCCTTCTTTCATCAAGGATAGAGTTGCGAGTCGAAAATCATGTCACGAGTCATCAAAATCTTACTCTGGTGCGTTATCTTTCAAGGGGTCGCGGTGTCCGTGTCGCTGGCTCAACCCACCGCCGACGCTGGGCAGAATCTCTTTGAGAAGCGCTGCACCGCTTGTCACAAATTGCCGGACCCGGATCAACCACCACCGCAAGGCTGGGCGGTGCAACTCAACCTGATGGCCCCGCTCGCAAGGCTCAAGAAAGACCAGAAGCAGTCTGTACTGGACTACCTGATGTCCCATTCTCAGCAAGCGTCCATGGCGGCAGTATTGGATGAGGACCGGATCGTATTCGAGACCAAATGCGGTCGTTGCCATACGGTGGATCGCGTGTTGCTTAGCCCGCTGCAGGGCGATTCCCTCAGGCACATCGTGAACCGCATGCAAAGTCGCAGCGGCACCGACTGGCTTTCCGATCGGGATGTCGAGCGCGTGCTCTCGTATCTCGGCACGATATCGCACGACACGGGTTCATCTGCCGCAACGAACGGCAAAACCGCGCCCGCCGATATTTTTGCCCTGCGCTGTTCGGGATGCCATACGCTTGAACGAGTATTTCTAAGTCTCAGTGAGCCAGAGAATGGGAAGGATTTCTGGAGCCACACCGTCAGTCGAATGCGCGGAAAAGCGCCGCAATGGATGTCCCAGGCAGACGCCGCTGAGATTCTCATTTACCTGCGCTCCCTGAGTCCGGTACCGAAGTGATATCGAGCGATACCGCGCCGTCTCGCGTTCGATGCTCAAACGACCTGGGTGATATCGGGTAACCACTCTCGCCAGTAATCGTGCTTGGCACGAAGCTCATCCGTTGCGCTCCTAGTATCGCGCCACAACAAACGTACGTGGTCGCCGGGCCGCAATTGTCCGAGCATGTGACGGTCGGCGCGCACGACCTGCGCAACGCGGGGGTATCCACCCGTCGTCTGGGCGTCGGCCGAGAGAATGAATAGACGACCATCTTCGGGACACTGGATCGTACCCGGGAACACCGGGGCGCTCGCCATGCGGCCATCCGACGACACGTTGAAGCTCGCACCCTCGAGCTGCATCCCCATGCGATCAGCACGCTGACCGATCGTGTAGTTCGTGTCGAACAGACTTGCTTGCCCGCTGTCATCGAGCAGTGCGAATTCGCTCGCATGACACGCTCGCAACGCCCAGGTTCTCGAGACAGGCGGCCGAAATTCAGCCGGCGTTTCGTGTTCGGTGGGCATGCCCGAGCTCTGTCCTACCGCGATACGGTCGCCCTCTCTGAGCGCCCTGCCCTCGTGCCCACCCAATGCCGCAGGCAAGTATGTCGAGGCCGAACCAAGAATCTCGTCGACGACAAAGCCGCCCGCCACCGCGATGTAAACACGCGCGCCTGTCCTGGCCGGGCCGACATGCAATTCATCACCCGCACTAGCAGCGAGCGTCGTGTGAAACGCCAGTTCGCGACCGTTGAGATCAGCACTTGCCTGAGCGCCCGTTAGAGCAAACGACGCATCGCTATCAAATCGCACCGATACGCCGGCCATCGTGGCCTCCATGGCCGGAGCGAGCAATTTATTTCCGACCAGTCGATTGCCGAGTGCAAGTGACAGGGCGTCGGCCGCGCCCGATGCCGGCACGCCGAGATGGCGCATGCCAACTCGCGGTCCCGCCTGAATCGTCGTCTGCAAACCGGGCTTAATGACGGTAAGCGTCATGATTGCGCGATCGTTTCGGCAATCGTGTCGAACTCGTCACGGTCCACAGGCTGAAACCGGATGCGCATGCCGGCATGCAAACGAAACGGTTCCGCTGCGCTTGCATCAAATAATTTCAATGGCGTTCGCCCGATCAACGGCCAGCCGCCCGGTCCAGCCAATGCGTAAATTCCGCTGCGGCCGTCGGCGATACCGACAGATCCCGCTTCAACACGGACACGGGGTTGTTTGCGGCGCGGCACGTTGAGCGCATCGTCCAGACTCCCGACATAAGCAAAACCGGGCGTAAAACCAAGCATGTCAACGCGATACTCGCGGC
>JADFHE010000068.1 GCA_022567295.1 Pseudomonadota bacterium
GACTCTCGGGTTCCGGATTCATTGGCGAGAATGCCGAGGATATTGCAGCAGCGCTTATGTGTTTGTGCTGCCGATCCCCGACCACCGCGTCGACCTCGTCGTCTAGGCTGGCTAGCGGCCGGCCGTCATAGAGATATCCTCCCCTGATCATGTATGTGTGGTCACCCAGGCTACGACTTAGGTCGTCGGGCCACCCGATCTTGGGTGGCAGCCCGTCGCCGGATGGCAAGCCGATTCTGATCGCCGCCACTTCCGACAGCTCACGTCTTGCGACGATGGCATTCGTGAATTGAGTCGTGCCCAACATCACGGCCTCAATGGAATCCCCGGCGACGCCGCTGTCCGACAGTACGGTTTCGAGTGCGTCGAGGATGCCGCCCGTAACGTCTGCCGATGTCAGTGCCTTGGTCGTGGCGACGACCTCATCATCATGCAGCAACACTGCGTCTGTATGCGTACCGCCGACGTCAATGCCGATTCTCATTGCCTAGGCGACCCACTTCATCAACGCCAGATACACAGTCGCAGCAACGACCATGGCGTCAACTGCCGCGATTCCGGACAGACTCACAAAGCCTTCCGCACCGAGCAGGGCAACAAGCGCTCCCGCAGCCCAGGCGGTCATCGCCAGCGGTGCAAACGGGCGTTGCAGGGCGACCCGGTCGGCGTGATATGCGGACCTTCGGACAACGACATAGTCGGCGGCGATGACACCGGCTACGGGCACGAAGACAATCGCAAGATAGAAAAGAAACGTCAGGAAATAGTCGAGTATGTTGAGGAACGCGGCGGCCGTGCCCAGTGCGCCGAGCACTGCAACCAGCAGCCTGTTGTTGAATCGCGGCAGCGTCGCCTCGACACTGAGCACGGTGCTGTACAGATTCAGCGAGTTCAGAACCCAGCTGCCGGCAATGACGATCGCGAACGCAGCCCAGCCAAGTCCCATGACGAGCATAATGTCCAGCATGTCGTCATTGGCCAGCGCCGCCGCCGCGAGCCCCCCCGCGCCCATCACTATGAAACCAATGACGAGATATGAAAGAAATGCGGTATATAGCGCCCCGCGCCACGGCCGAATAAAGCGCGTGATATCCGGCAGTATTACCGCGCCGACAATGACGCCTCCGACAACGGACGAAATCGCATCGCCGAGCGTCATCGAAGCGCTGCTGCTTGCTGCGAAAATTTCGCTGACAGGTCGAACGCCCAGAGACGTGGAAATCAATACTACAGTCACCAGCATCAGAACCGGCACCAGCAGCAAAGACAGGAAATTGATCGCACGAAAGCCGTAAACGGTCGTTATCGTCATGACCAGTCCCGCCGCCAGTTCGATTGTCCAGGCACTTACCGAGACATCGAAGACATCTTCGAGCAGGCGCAACACGGCATCGCCGAACAAATCGATGTTGACGCCGAACCAGCCGAGCAATGACAGAGCGAATGCGAGATTGACCAGAAACGCCCCCCGATCGCCGAATGCGATGCGTGCCAGCATGTATGAACTCAGTCGCGTCCTCGCCCCGATCGAACCCGTGATGCAGCCGATGACGGTCAGCAGCAGGCTCCCGAACAACAGCGACAGCACCACCTGGTCCGCCGGGATCGCAGTAGCGATACGGAGACCCGTGATAAAGGTCGGCAGCGAAAATGCGACCATTGCGCTGATCAGGCCCACGCGCAGCCAGCCAACGGTCCGGTGATCGGGTACCGGCTCGGTCGCGAACTCCCTGGAATCGTCACTCATGGATTACGGTGCATGGCGCGGCTGACCACATGCGCATCGCAGCGACTAATGGAGACCCGGGCCCGCCTCATGGACTATGCGGCCGTCCATCAGCGTCATCAGAACCCGGACGTCATGTATTTCATGCGCCGGAATCTCGAACAGATTGCGCTCGAGAACGATGAGGTCGGCCTTCTTGCCCACTGCGATTGAACCGATCTCCCCATCGGCATCCAGCTGCATGGCCGCGCGGATGGTCATGCCAGCGATGGCGTCACTCAGTTCGAGCCGTTCGTCAGGGTTCCGGACCGGCATTTCAATTTCGCCGGGCAGTTGGCGCGTCACCGCGGCCTCGAGCAGGTCCAATGGCTTGTAGGTGGAAAAATATGCGGCCGCAGGCCAGTCGGCGCCGAAGGTCTGCAGGGCACCGGCTTCGATCAGTGACTTCACCGGATATGCGTCGTGCATGCGCTGCATACCGACGAACGCGCCGATGTTGTCGTAACTGGGATCCTGTGCCGCCCACTGGATAGACGTTTGCGCGACGACGCCGAGCTCTGAGAAGCGCGGGATGTCGGCAGCGTGAACGAAGTCCATGTGTGCGATCGTCGCACCGACATCATGTTCACCGGTCGTGTTGCGGGCCACCTCGATCGCGTCGAGTGTCATACGGATCGCGCCATCGCCGATCGCATGAATATGGACCGGCACGTCCTTTTCGAACGCAGACGTTATCAACTCCGCCATCCTGTCGGCCGCAATCATCGGCTCTCCGGTCGACTCCGGGCGATCCAGGTAAGGCGTCAGCAGGTATGCGGTATGCGCTTCCGGCACACCGTCGGCATACAACTTCACGGCGTAGGGCCGGAAGTAGGCGCCAGTAAATCGCGACTGCAGATCCAGCAACCGTGCTGCAGGATCATCGTCGTCAAACCGATAGCCGACCGAACCGAACACGCGCAGCGACAGCTTGCCCTCTTGTTCGAGCTCGGCAAGCGTCTGGTACGCATCCTGCTCGGTGGGCGCGCTTGCGCCGGCATCGTAGACCGCCGTCAGGCCGGCAGCCGCAGCGTCGAGCAGCCACGGCTCGAGCGCACTTTTATACGACGACCGGTCGAAACTGAGAAGCGCATTTCTGATGATGTCGCCAGCGCGCTCGCGCGCCGTGCCAAGCAGTTCGCCGGTCGTTTTGTCGCGCTCAAAGAAACTGATGCCCGCTTCCGGGTCTGCGGTCCCGGCGTCGACACCGGCGATTTCAAAAGCCCTGGATGAGAACCAGGTCGAGTGGCCGTCCACTGAATCCAGGACGACGGGACGGTCTCCGAACACGGCATCCAGCATTTCCTTCCTCGGACCGTCCGGCGGGAAAAGATGATTTTGCCAGCCCCGTGCGTAAACGGCGCCGTCGCCCGAATTTTGGTCATGCAGCGCCAGCAATGCTTCAGCGAGCTTGTCCAGCGTGTCGGCAAGGCTGAGATTGATGCGCTGAGCACTGATCGAGCCAGCGAAGATGTGAGTGTGCGAGTCGATGAGGCCCGGCATGAGCATTTTGCCGTCCAGATCGATGATTCGTGTATCCGGACCGATCAGACTTTCCGCGCCGGTCCTCGCCCCGACATAGCTGATGCGGTCGCCGGTCACGGTGACCGCGTCGGCCCAGGTCGGATCACTGCTCACCGTGTAGACGCGGCCGGAATGAAACAGGATATCTGCGAAGGCGGCCGAATTATCCCGATCCGAACCCATGCATGCCGTGAGCCCGATCAGTACCGAACCGAAACAGAGACTGCGCTTAAGGAGACTGTTCACTGTTCTTATGGGGCTCCTGTGATTGCAGTCGACGACGCAATCCGCTTGCGCACCGAGCCTACCCGGTATCGCCCCGCAAGTGAAGATGCTGCAGCCAGGGCCCAAACTCACAGCGATTCGAGATCGGCCTGCATCCGCGACAGAATCTTTGCGGCCGGCGTCGCATAGTCGTTGATCCAGCGCTCATGAATCCTCTGTATTGGCCCGACGTCGAGGTAATTCCAGCGGCAGCGACCTTTTTTCCTGCTGATAACCAGCCGGGCGTTCTCAAGAACCTGAAGATGCTGCATGACGGTGCAGCGGTCCAGCCGGTCCAGGTGCTTGCAAATAGCGCCAGTCGTCAGCGGAGACTTGTGCAAAAGGTCGAGAATCCTGCGCCGATCGCTGCCTGCCATCGCCTTGAAGACCAGGTCATCCCGATCTTTTTCGCGGTCTTTGGTATTGCGCTTGACCATTGTTCTTATATGTTATATTTTTATAACGTATTATTCAACTATAAGAGGAATGACCATGGCCCGCAATTACACTGTCAATATCCGGATCGCGCGGCCAGTCGAGGACGTCTTCGGCGCTGTCGTATCAAGCGAAAGACTATGCCTCTATTTCAGCGACACGAGCAGCGGCGATCTGACCGAGGGCGACCGCGTCATCTGGCACTGGGATGGATCGGGCGACTGCCCGGTGATCGTCACGAAGGTGGTGCCGAACGAACTCATTCAGCTAAGCCTGAATTCGAGAGACTGGAAAAAGACTGACGATTCATACGACGTTGCCGTGATTTTCGAATTTGAAGCGCTGGAGAATGGCGACACGATGCTGAGCATCAGTGAGGAAGGCTGGAAAACCGACAAGGCCGGACTTAAAGCGTCACATGAAAATTGTGGCGGCTGGTCGCATATGGCAACTTGCCTGAAAGCTTACATCGAGCATGACATCGATCTGCGCTGATCGTTTCTTTGATCGGGTTCTGCGCGAGCCAGTGGATCAGCTCGCGGTCCTTGGATAATGTGCAACACATGGCGTGGGTCGTCTAGAATCTGTGGATGAACCACCGGGATTCAAACCGGATCCACAGGAGAGACAACAATGCGACACATAGCGGCCTTCTTCGTTACAGTCCTCGTACTTGTATCCAGTGTTGCGGTCGCCCAGGAGAGTTTACGGCCACAGCATCCGGTCGCGTTCGTCGGCGGCATGTTGCTGGATGGCTACGAAGCACAACCGATTCACCATTCTGTCGTGGTCATCGACGATGGCCGCATCATTGCAGTGGGGTCCAAACACGACACCGGAATTCCGGCCGACGCTGTCATCATCGATACCAGCGGCAAGACGGTGATGCCCGGGCTGATCGATGCCCACGTTCACGTGGACTTGATCGGTCACGGTGATTACAACCGCTACTACAGATTTCTGGGGGGCATGGCGCGCCTGGATGACGTGATGCCGATAGCGGCGAAGCAAATGCTGCGCGCCGGCGTCACCAGCGCTATTGACCTGGGCACGCCGTTTCAAATTCTCGGGTTGCGCGAGAAAATTCGCAAAGGAGAAATCCCCGGACCGCGTTTGACCGTTTCCGGACCGTGGATTACGCGGGTCTATCTTGAAGGCATACCTGACGATTATCAGATCATTATCGATAGTCCGCGCGAGGCGGCGCAGCGCACCCGGGAACTCATCGCGAGTGGAGCGGACATCATCAAGACCTGGGTCGGGCTGACCGAGGACGATTACCGCGCCGTCGTCAAAGAGGCTCATCGACACAAGGTCAAAGTCCATGCTCACCTGTATCGACCGGAAGCCATTCGTGCGGCAATCGCCGCCGGCGTCGACGTATTCCAGCACGTCGGCTCCGCGCGTAATCCGCCATACGACGACGAATTAATAGCGGAGATTGCGCACAAGAACATTCCTGTCGTGCAGACGATCGCTCATCGCATTTGGGTTTATCCAGCAACCGTGGCGTTTCCGGAGCGGCTTTACGACCCTGTCCATAAGAAGGACATGCCACCGGATATCTATGCAGAGGTCATCGACTCCTTCAAGGATTTTCACCGCCTCTCCTATTTTCACGAGATCGGCCGCGAGACCCGCAACTCAAGGATCGCGGCTCGCCAGTTTATTGCCGCAGGTGCGTATATCGGAGTCGGAACCGACGCGGCAAGCCCGTTGAATTTTCATACGGAAGCCATGTGGCGCGAGATGTCGGCCCTGGTTGACAGCGGTATGACACCGATCGAAGTCATCTCCGCAGCAACCAAAACGAATGCGGAGATCCTCGGTCAGTTCGATCAGCTTGGCTCAATCGAAACGGGAAAACTTGCGGACCTGATTGTCGTCGACGGCAACCCGCTCGCCGACATCAATGCACTCGGACACGTAAACATAGTCGTTAAAGACGGCGTGATCTGGTACGCCGAGGCCGCCGCACACGGGCCGGTCACTGAAATCGGCCATGCCTTCTAGTTGTTCATTGCGGCAGCGTTGCACACACCAGGCATCTGGAGCGATAGCTGGTGACATCCACATTGACGTCCGCATATTTTGCTAACGAATGATTTTGCCGTCCTTGATCACGTGGAGTACGTGGCGAAGGTCGCCTAAATTCTGCAGCGGATCGCCGTCGATGACGATGATGTCTGCCAGCTTGCCTTCGGCAATCGTGCCGAGATCATGGTGTTGATTGAGTACAACTGCAGCCCATCGGGTACCTGCCATAATTGCTTCCATTGGCGACAGGCCAACCTCTTCGTGCAGGTAATATATTTCGCGTGCGGTCGCGATATGGTGCGGATTCGCCCTTGAGCCTGAATCACTGGACACAATGAACGGCGCACCCGCATCGAATAGCTGGCGCAGCTTCATCATCTTGGTTTCGCGGTGAATGACCGCCCCTGTAAACAAGGGGTGGCGTGCCGGATGTTGAAACGACCCGCGAATGTCTTCGTAGATATCGGTGGCTATATGCCGTTTCCATGCCGGATCATGCACGAGCTCCCGGTTCAGGTAGATTTGTCTCAAGCCCTCGTCGGCCATGATCGTCGGCGCCATTGCCACCTGTTGCTCGACGATCATATTGACAATGTCGTCGGGGTACCGCGGCTGTGCACCGTCGCCGATGTGCTCTATCGTGTCCCACTGTCCCAGCCCCGCTTCAAGAGCGGTCCGCAACGCTTTCTGGCTGAACAGGTGCGTCGCAACCCGCATCCCGAGTTTGTGCGCCTCGTCATAAATTGCGCTGAGTTCGGCTCGCGACAGATTCTCGTCCTGCGTCTTGATAACGTCCACGCCCCGTTCGACCAGTTTCCTGACTTTGCGGCGCCCATCGGCTGGATTGTCGACCACCCAGGTGTCGACGAATTCCTTTGACACAAAGGAAGTCACGGTTTTTCTCAAAAAGGGTCCTGCGATAAAAAGACGCGGCCCGGGAATTCTGCCGGAGTTGATCTGCTCACGAAGCCAGAAGCTGTTCTCGATGTCGGTGCCGAGGTCGCGCACGGATGTCACGCCTGCGTCGAGCAAGATCCTGGCCGCCGCCGGCAGGATGTCCGCTCGCATGCGGCCCTCATAGGCCGGAAACCAGTGGTCATAGTCACTGTGCCCGAGGATGTCGAAATGAACATGCAGATCAATCATGCCCGGCATCACTGTCCTGCCATCGGCATCGACGACGCGCACGCCGTCAGGAATGTCTGTGTCCGCTTGCGTGCCGACGGCGGTGATGCGATCGCCGGAAACCAGCACGACGCTATCGTGGAGCGGCGGGCCGCCGTAACCGTCAATCAAGCGACCGCCGACGATCGCCAGCGATACATCCTGCGCGAACAGGCTTGCCGGGACCGACGCCAGGATCAATGCCATCGTAA
>JADFHE010000013.1:0-41158 GCA_022567295.1 Pseudomonadota bacterium
GCAAAAGCTCGAAGAAGCTGGACTGATCCGTGTGACGAAGGAGTTTGTCGGGCGCAAGCCGAGGACTACCTATCTTTGCACTGACCTAGGGAGCCAGGAAGTGCGGAACTACTTGTCGAAAGTCGAAGGTCTTCTCAGGCAAACGCAAGAAAGTGTGCGAGACGTCTGAGACAGTTGGCACAGTCAGCTTCTAGCATATCTAACATGATTACGGCAGACGACAACGACCTGGGACACGCGACGAATCCGGATGGGGAAAATTCATTTCGTATCCCTTCGTCTGTACTGCCGCTTCTTACCACCAAGTGCCTCGCGTTCGCTACAGTACTGCAGTTGCTCGGTGTGTCGGCGCCGGTGTTCAGCCCATTGTTGCCCCTTGGACTCGTGTTTGCCGCGATCGGGCTGGGCGCCCACGCATGTGTCAGGAGCGGGCGCATCGAGAACGGATGGGCGTTCCTCGGCCTTGTTCCTTTACTTGGATTGCTGATCGGTTACGCCGCGCTTCGCTTTCGACAGCCGATACCAAATGCCCCACTCAACGCCTTGAGGGGGAGCGCTCACGCGACACTCCTGAGCCTGATTATTCTGGCAACCTTGGGGTCGACGATGAATCTCATGCAACGCGGGAGTGAGGTACGGGGCGAGGTGCCGGACTATTTTCCTATTTTGGTGGTAGTGCCGGAGAACGAATCGTCGTACACGGCCCACATCGTGCCGAAGCGGGACTTCGACAACTTTGCGCGCGAACATCCAGACTTTTCTTACCTGGTGCCGAAAGACCTGGAAGCCTCCCTGAACGAAAACCTTCAACAGGGTCCGGTGGATCTGTTTCGGCCAGCGTACTTCGAAGTCAGCGAGATATCCGCTGGTCGCCAGGGCTTCGAGGTGCGCTATCCAATACATTCGGAGGCCTACAGCGTCGGTTGGTACGAAGCAACAGCGCAGGGTATAGAGCCGAATCGCTACTTGTTTTTCCACGACATGATGTTCGGCTTTTTCTTAATTCCTGTGTTGCCCATCGCAGGGACTGTCTATTCGCTTCTCAGCTGGCTACTCGATCGAAAATTCTGGCCGCGCTTTGCGAGGTCTCGCGACAATGTGGTGGTCACGGGCTGAATCGAACACCTGCTTCGCCGGCTAGGATCTCGAGACCGAACTCAAGGTCGAGTTCCATTATGTGCAAGCGGAGCATGGTTCGCCTGTGACTCCCCTCTCCGCCACTAGTCAGGGCGAACTCCCGGTATGGGATTGAAGAGCATCGTCCGCAGCGGACTCACTGCACCGCCAAAATACGAAACGCCCCAATAGGGGCGTTTTGCATTTTCGCCAAGAGGGTCCAGGAATTCGAACCCTGTTCGAGCCGAGCAGTGGCGAAGCCGCATTGGGCGCCGCGCAGCGGCCATCCGACCCATTATATTTTTACCAATAGTTAGTTTACAAGTACTAATATATGGTATATAACAACTATTATATGGTAAATAAAGAGGCTAAGAATGTTTGTTTTAAAAGGTGTCTTGCGCGCCGAAAGCCAGGAAAAAATCCTTTTATATCTGTTGCTTAGAGAAAGAGGTTACGGCAAAGCCATCGCCGAATTTTTTGGATTATCGACTAACGCCGTACACAAGCAACTGCTTCGCCTCGAGGAGGATAGCGTGGTTGTGAGTCGACCAGTGGGGCGCCTGCGGGAATATCAGCTCAATCCGCGCTATCCATTTTCTGCGCCTTTGCGGGCATTACTAAAGGCGGCTCTAGCTGTGTACCCGGATACGCTGGTACGCAAGCTGGCGATGTCACGAGAGCGCCCACGAAAAACGGGTAAGCCCATAGATACTGCCCGTTAGCGATTGAACAAATGATGGATTTTTCGACAACTTCGATGACTGAGCTGGCTGCGATTGTTGCCACTCATCTTCGTGAACACGATATCGACGTCGTTCTCGTCGGCGGCCTGGCGGTCGAGCATTACAGCGAGAACATCTACCTGACCAGAGATATCGATATGGTCGACATCAGTTACACGAAACCTGCCAATTTACACAAGGCCATGGCGGAAATCGGGTTCGAGAAAATTGGTCGAATTTTTGTCAACGCGAGCACGGATATCACTGTCGAATTTCCGTCGCCACCTATCTCTGTCGGTGACGAATTGGTTACCGAAACAACGACGATGGTCACACCTGCTGGGGAACTACCCGTTCTTGCCGCCATAGATGTCATCAAGGACCGATTGGCCGCCTACATTCATTGGCGTGACAAGCCGTCATTGGTGCAAGCGCTGGCAGTGCTCATCAAATACCCTGACGAAATCGAGGCAATAGCCGCATTTTGCGAAAACGAGGGCTCAGAAGAGTCGATGCTACTGGTCCGAAGCTTGCTCGCTACGGCGAGTCAGCGCGGCCTCACCGATATGGAGGATCTGGAGAAGTTGCTGGTAGAACGGACTTTGCGGAGCCTCTAGTTAAGGGGAATCGGTCCGAACATCAGCTGGGCATCCTCCGCGGAGTACTCGCTGCACCGCCAAAATACGAAAGGCCCCGTCGGGTCCTTTTTTTGTTTTTCTCGCCGAGTGTGGTTGCGGATGAGACCCTGTTCGACTCAAGAAGCCGCGCAGCGCCCAAATCTTTACAAATTCAATGAATAAATCGATTGTTCCCATATTGGGAACATGCTAGATTTTTAAAGTGAGAATCATTGCTATCAGCACCCTGCGTCACTTTTGGGAGATTCACGCGGATGCTGAAGAGCCAATTAAAGCCTGGTATCAGGAAGCCAGGGCCGCGGATTGGGCTACACCTCATCAGGTCAAAGCCATGTACCGGAAGGCGAGCGTATTGGGAGACAATCGAATCGTATTCAACATAGCGGGCAACAAGTATCGATTGATCGTCAAGTTCAATTACTCATACCGGGTTGGGTACGTTCGATTCATTGGAACTCACGCCGAATATGATCGGATCAACGCCGAGGAAGTTTGATGACCATTCATCCTGTAAAGACAGAGCAAGATTATAGAAAGGCGTTGCTGCACATTGATGCACTAATGGATGCGACGCCAAACACGAAAGAGGGCGATGAACTCGATGTGCTTGCCACGTTGGTGGAAGTTTACGAACGAGATTGCTTCCCAATCAATACACCCGACCCGGTGGAGGCTATTCTGTTTCGAATGGAGCAAATGGGGCTGGATAGAAAAGCGTTAGAGCCATTTCTTGGTGGCCGGAGCAGGGTTTCCGAAGTCCTGAACAGAAAGCGAAGTCTGTCGATGAGCCAAATTCGAAAATTACACGACGGACTCGATATTCCGCTCGAGAATCTGATCGGAGCGGTTCGAACAAACGGTTAGTGCTCTTCGACGTACCGCCGAGATCGCAAGCAAGGCGCTGGACCGAAGACTCTATTCGTAACGCAGCGCGTCGATCGGGTCGAGACCGGCCGCGCGTTTCGCGGGCCAAATACCGAACACGAGACCGACGGCGGCACTGAACGTGAATGCCATCACAACGGATGCGAAACTGATCTGGGTCTGCCAGCCGGCAAACTCCGCGGCGAAATAGGAAGCGCCTGCCCCCAATGCCAGTCCAAGTCCGCCACCAAGCAGGCATAGCGTCATTGCTTCGACCAGGAACTGCAGCATGATGTTGCCTTTGGTCGCGCCCATCGCCTTACGAATACCGATCTCGCGAGTCCGCTCAGTAACCGTGACAAGCATGATGTTCATAATGCCGATGCCTCCAACGACGAGACTGACGCCGGCGATGCCCGCAAGCAGGTAGGTGAAGACCTCGGTCGCTTCTTGCCGTGAGTCGAGGAACTGTTTGCGGTTCATAATTGAAAAATCGTTGTCGGCACCTGGCAGGATGCCGTGTTCGCGACGCAGGATGCGCTCGATGTCGACCATGGCCAGTTCAATCGCGACACCGTCACGGACCTTGACGCTGATATTCTCGACCAGTTTATTACCGGTTACACGAAACTGAGCAGTGCTTAGCGGTATCCAGATGTCATCGTCTGGATTTCGCCAACCGCTAGAACCTTTCGACTCCAGCACACCGATGACGTCAAATGAAATCGAGCGGATTTGAATCTTGCGGCCAACGATGCTACTCGCGTCAGTTTCGAGCATTCCGGGTATTTCACTGCCAAGCACGGCGACGCGCCGCCGCGCAGAATCATCCGATTCGTTAAACATTCGCCCGATGGCAACCTCAAACAAATGCACCTCCTCATAATTTGGCGTGGTCCCCAGAATGGTCGAAATGAGGTTGCGGTTGCCATACTCGACCTGTTGCCGTGCATCGATTTCAGGTACGACGCCATCAAAATATTCCGACTCAATTGCAAGCGCATGAGCATCATCGGTTGTCAACGTGTCCTGGTCGCGAGCGACGCCGCGATTAAACCAATGCGACGAACTAATCGATAAAATATTACCGCCGAGTGCGGCCATTTGCTCATCGATAGCGGCTCGCGCACCGGTACCAAGGGCTACCATCGTGATAACAGCGGCCACACCAATGATAATGCCGAGCATTGTCAGCGACGCGCGAAACAAGTTGCACCGTATGGACTGCAGCGCAATCAGCAATGTTTCGCCAAGCAGCATTAATTGGATCCCAGGCCTGGCACGGTACCGACTCGACGGTTAATCCAGCTCTGTAGCTGTTCCTGGGTTTCAACGAGATGCGCGCTGGGCAGAATCAGCACACGGTCGCTTTCGTCGAGCCCGGAGATGATCTCGACCTTGTCGAAGTCAGTGAGGCCCGCTAGGACGTTCGCGATTCTCGTCTCGCCGTCGCCCTCATCGACGACGACCCAGAAATCCCCGCCGAATCGATAATCAGTGTCCCCCTCGCTCTGGCCGCGACGACCGCCTCGCCGGTGGCCGCGGCCGCCATTCTGCCGCGCGAGCACGCGCCGAATCTGCTGCTGCTCATCTGCGCTGATCGTGGCGCTGTCGGTGTCCACCGGCGCCTCGGCAGGCTTGCTGCCGCCCGCCAGCTCCCGCTGCAGATCGGCCGCGCTCATACCGAGGATTCCGGCGGTTGTGCTGACGTCCCTCTCGGTACGCAACGCCATAACGGGCACCGTCAGAACATTCTGGCGAGCGGCGATCGAGACCTCGACCTCGGCGTTCATGCCCGGCATCAGCAGCCCTTCGGGATTGCTGATCGAAATGAGCACGGCGAACATTGTCACGTTTTGCTCGACTACGGCCTGCGGTTCGATCTTCACAACTTCGCCGCCGAACGGCTGGTTTGGGTAGGCGGCAACCGTGATTTCGGCCTGCATACCGGCACGCACCTTGCCGATGTCCATCTCATCGATCAACGCTCGAATCCGCACGGCACTCAGGTCGGCCATCGACATCAGCAACGTGCCACCGGCGAAGTCCTGCGTTGGTGACGAGATGACCTGGCCCTTCTCAACGGGCTTCATGATGACCGTGCCGGTCACAGGCGCACGTATTTCCGTGTCGTCGACGGCGATGCGCGCATTCTCGACATCCACTTCGGTGGACACGACCTGCGCCTCGGCATTCGCGAGTTCGAGTGCGGCCTGCTCGTAATCAGCCTCGGTGACCGTACCGTTTTTGACGAGGCGCTCGGCGCGCTCCATCTGCGAGCCTGATATCTGCCGCCGTGATTTCGCAGCCTTGAAAGCCGCCTCCGCCTGCGCCAGCCGATTACTTACCGTGCGCGGATCGATGCGCACGAGAAGTTCGCCTTGTTCAACGTAGTCGCCCGTCTCGACGAACAATTCGAGTACTTCGCCGGAGGCCTTCGACTTTACTTCGACGATCGCGAGTGGTTCCACTACACCGGACGAAACCACAGATACGCTGATCGACGCCCGTTCGACGGCCGCCGAGTCATAAATCGGCGCCGTGCTCTGCTCCTCGGCACAGGCGGCCAGGATCGCGACAGCCAGTAATGCGGTTTTTCTCACTCCATTTCTCCCGACGGTCCGTCGCTCGTGATCTGGCCATCACTTAGGCGAATCACGCGCCGGGCGTGATCGGCAATATAGGGCTCGTGGGTCACGACAATAATCGTGTTGCCAGCTTCGTGCAGAATATCGAATAATCGCATGATCTCGGCTCCTGTTGACGAATCCAGGTTGCCTGTAGGTTCGTCTGCCAGCAGGATGCTTGGTTCCGTAACCAGCGCCCGGGCAATTGCGACGCGCTGCCGTTGCCCCCCCGACATCTCCGACGGCCGGTGCAGCATACGATCAGCGAGACCCACGGTGTCCAGTGCCTGGCGCGCCCGCGCCTGGCGCTCCTTGCGTTTGACGCCGGCGTAAATCAGCGGTACTTCGACGTTGTGCAGTGCCGTCATGCGCGCCAGCAAGTTGAAGGTCTGGAAAACGAAGCCAATATCGCGATTGCGCGCACCCGCCAGTTGCCGGTCATTCATAGCCGACACGAGCTGCCCGTTGAGCCAGTAGTTACCCGCAGTTGGCGTATCCAGGCAGCCGATGACATTCATCATAGTCGACTTGCCCGAGCCGGACGGCCCCATGACGGCCGTGTATTCGTTGCGTTCCATGGTCAGGGAGACACCGTGCAAGGCATGAATCGTCTCCGCACCCATGTGATAGGTGCGTTCGATGTCCTCAAGACGAATGATCGGCTGCGTCTGACTGTCGGGAATCGCGCTCATCCGATTGATTATAGAGACTCTGGCTGCAAAGGCGTTAAACGCGATCCGGGTCAACCAAATAATCTACACATCGTTATAATGTATTACTAGCTGCCTGGGCCGGAGTCCATATTAAAAATAGAACCGTCATTGCATCAGCGCGCGAATGACTGTCTCCATGCGTTTGCGATGATCGTCGTCCGGCAATCGACCGTAGCCTGCACCGAGATTGTCGATTGCGTGATCGGGGTTCGAGGTCTCGGTCAGCACACAGTTGACGGTCGGGTGCGCAAGTATGTACTTCAAGGAGAATTGCGCCCAGGAATCGCAATCAAACTCGGCCGCCCATTCGGGCAGATCCTGGCCGCGTACGAGGCCGAAGTATTCGCCGTTAATGAATGGCCGGTTGATGATCACCGCGGTGTTCGTCTCCTGCGCGAGCGGAAGGATCTCTGCGGCCGCCTCCGGCTCCATGATTGAATAGTTGATCTGGATGAAATCCAGCGCACCGTCTCCCATGAGCTTCATCATCGGTGGATAAAATTCCTTGTTGTAGCGAGCGACACCGACGAAGCGGGTCAAGCCCTCCTCTTTGAGGGCCGCAAACTGGTCGCGACGCCTGTCGAAGTCTTCCACAGCCATCACCTGGACCAGATCGAGAGAATCACCGCCCTGTACATCGAGCAAGCGCCCGATTTCGGCGCGCATCGACGGCAGATCCTCGCCTTCGACATAGGTGCCGAGGAACAACTGATCGTGCGCATTATTCTCGCGCATGATCCGGCCAACCGTGTCACGGGCGCCCCATCCGGTGTCGACATAGGAACCGCCATGCTCGAGGAATACGCGAATCAGTTCGCGTGAGGTCACCATGTCGCCATCGTAAAAAACTTTCGCGTTACCAAGGCCAACCACTGCGAGTGTTTCGTCGCTGTTCGGAATGTTGCGCCGCGGCAGGGCTTTTCGACCATTTGCCTGAGCCGTCACCGGAACTGCTGTCAGCAGCGCCGCCGAGCCCACCGTTTGTATGAACTCTCTGCGATCAATCATTTGCAACTCCTTGAAAATCAGCGCCTTCAGTCCAGCGACCGACGAGCACGGCGGCCGATATCTGGCCGAGGACATTCACCGCAGACCGCATCATGTCCGGTATTCGATCGATACCGAGGATGATCGCGAGACCGGCGACGGGTACGCCGATTGCATCGAGTGCCGGCGCCATCGTGATGACCCCGGAAGACGGCACCGGCGCGACGGTCAGCGAAACCAGGAAGGTTGCGAGCATGGCAGCGCCGACGGCAGCGAGCGGGATTGGCACATCGTACAAATAAGCAAGAAATACGATCGCGGCGCCCTGAAACAGCGCACTGCCGGGACGATGCATTGATGCTCCCAATGGGACCAGCAGGTCTGCGACGGTCGGTGCTACCTTCAGCTTATTGATTGTCTCGTCCAGCGTTACCGGAATAGCAGCAGCAGTACTGGTTGTTGAAGCAGCAACCGAAACAGCACCGATGGTTCCTCGCAGATACCGGTTCGGGCTGATTCCGCCGATAAACCAGACCAGCGGCAGGGTGACCAGTGCGAGGAATATGATGAGGCCGATGAACACGCAGATAATGAAAATGCCCAGGCTTTGAATGATGTTCCAGCCAAGTTCGGCCGTCATCGGTGCGACCAGCCCGAATACTCCGATCGGCGCGGTGTATAGAATCCACCAGACGAGTTTTATCAGCGCTTCGCTAAGATCATCTGCAATGCCGATCAGGCGCTCACGCCGTTCTTCAGCAAGCGTTCCGGTCGCCGCCGCAACGAGTGCGGTGAATACGATCAGCGGCAGTATCGTTCCTTCACTTGCGGCGGCGAACGGATTGGCCGGCACGAGGCTCACAAGAAAATCCACAATGCTTTGCAGCGGCGGAATCGTGGTCGCCGCCGCCTGTGGCATTTCAATTTCACTTGCGAATTGCAGGCCGACCTTCATTGTTGCCATGCCGATCGCGATCGCTGGAATCAGCGTAATCCAGTAGTAGGCAATCGTCATGCCGCCGATGCGGCCCAGTTTTCGTGGGTCGCCGAGTCGGGCGATGCTGGTAAAAATGATGGTAGCAATCAACGGCAGGACAACCATTCGTATCGCATTCATGAAAATGGTGCCGAAGGGTGCAAAACCCTTCGCGATCATCATGAGCCACTCGTTGCCCGTGGCGGCCGCACCGAGTCCGACGATGAGCCCGAGTACCAGGCCCGCAGCTATTGCGATGTGCAGCATATGTTATTCCCCCTCGGGCCGGGCAGCGCCCATCCCTCCTTAGAAACGTAACGTGTAACCGAACTTGAAGGTGATATCGCCGCTGACCGAAGTAAAGGTCCGGTCGCGAGTATAGTCCGCAAATTCCCGGTTGATGACAAGAATGGCTTCCCGGCCCGCCCTTGGCATCCAGCGCAAAATGCTGTTCAACCCAAGCGTGTAGCTTACGTTGTCGTACTGCAACAGGTTTTCCCAGAACCAGGTATTCGTGAACGCGATGTCCGCACGCAACGATGACAGGCGCGTCGTAAATTTGCCGTCCGGCAGATCGATATCGCTAAGATGGTAGCCGACAGAAAACGCAAAGTGCAGGTTCGGTCGCCATTTCAGGTCTACCCCCGGCGCCGATATGCTGCCGTCGAAGAAGTCGCCGCCACAGTAATATCCTTGCGCCGAAAGCTTTCGATGCTCGCCGGTTTTGTAGTTAATACAGTACTGTTCGAATGAGTAGCCGCCATCGGGAATGATAACGCCGTCCGAAATCTCGAAGTCTGCGTCAATAATTTCATCGAACAGCTGGTAGTGCACTGCGAGTTCATCGCCTGAGTCATTTTTCATTTCGACGGCACGAAACGTAATCGCCTGAGATTGCAAATTTCCCGCCAGCGTATTAATTCGCTGGTAGTCGATACCACTGAATACTTTGCGAATCGGTCCTCGGGACGGATACCAGGTGTATCCTGCGTCAACCGTCAGGTCACTCACATCGACACGATTCACGAAGCCAAGGGCCGGATAGTAATTCTCCTCAAGTTCTTTGTATGCGATGCCCGCCCGGAATCCCTCCGAGTTGGGCATGCTGAGACTGACACCGAACGCCGAGTCGTTACCTTCCATACCGTCCGTGTCCGATTGCTGATACCAGAGCGCGCCTTCGACGACGCTGCCGTTCGCCAGATGCGTATTCAAGTAGCGAAAATCGATGCCTGCCAGACTGTTGTCAGTGTTGGAGCCCGGATCGCCGCTCGTGAAAATCACGCCGACGCTGGACTCCCCGAGAACATTTCTCGATAAACGCACAACGAATAAATCGCTGGCGTCCAGCGCCTGATACTTGTCCTGACGGATGCCCAGGACGCCGATGTCCCAGCCGCCTGCACGGCCCGTCAGCTTGCCGCCGTAGTCGATATCGATCGTTTCACCAGACCCGCCGAGGCCGATGCGGCGCGAAAAAAATGGCCGTCCGCTCTCCCGTTCCACTCGTGGGATTGTCGTCGGGTCGTCAGAATTCTCACCGCCGATGCGGCCGAACTCGAAAATATCCGTATCCTGCAGGAAGAAAACACGGCGCTCAGGAAAGAACAAGCCGAATCTCGTCAGGTTGATCTGCCGCTCATCGACCCCGGTGCCGGAGAAGTCGGTATTGACTGTCAGGGAAGCCGTCAGGGACGGCGTCAATTTGTAAAAGACGTCAATTGCCGCTTCCTCAGAGTCTGACGACGCACCCGTCTCGAAGTCCTTCGACCGCCCGATTCGGGCCGACGGGACAATATCGAGCCCGATGCCTTTCTCCGCGCCGGACATTCCGGCGATCTCACCGAAAGTGGATGGGTCTAATGAGCGATTATTCGACACCCACCCTATTTGTTCGGTTTTACGGCCGATGTATCGGCCAAAATTTATGCCCCACACATCAATGGACGGGTCGAAGGACAAAGTCTTGAAAGGTACTTCGATCTCTGCGACCCAGCCTTCGTGGTCGAGCCTGGCTTCGCCACGCCAGATGCCACGCCAGTTCCAGTTCACCTGCGTGACATTCTCGAACAGCGCCTGGTTGCGGACACCGTTCGGCATCAGGTCGAACAGGTAACCGCTGCGCCCCTGGTTGAGCGGATCCACCATGACCGTAAAGCTATCCTCGCCCCAGGACCAGTCGCCCTGCCGCAGTATCAAAGCACCGATCTTGTCGGGCTCGCGGTCGTAGAATCGTGCGGCGACATACAGCGCGTCCTTGGTATAGACGATTAGAATCTGCGAGTCTTCGGAAGGCGCTGCAAACTCTATGGGGTCGACCTGGTGCAGGTCGGTTACCACGGTCGCAGACGCCCATGCGTCGTCGTCGAGGACACCGTCCAGTACAGGAGGCTTGTCCACCATGACTGCGTTGATTCGCTTGCCGGCAGAATCGACCATTTGTCCGCTGGCAGAGCCTGCAAGAAGCAGGCTAATCAGCAGGGTTTTCTTGTGAACGGTCATAGGATCACCACGAGAATGCCTCGTCCAGCCTTACTAATCTTCTCAGAATATAGGCAATCCTGTCGCGCCAAGGCCTGATCACTGGACCTGTCTTTATCGATTGACTGATTTACACTCAATAGCAGCCGTCTTGATCGGAGCACTAACAGTGACGTTTCCTTTGATTGGCCCGGAACAGGATTTTGCGCTCTGGTCGATTCTAATCGCATTGGCGGGGTTCGGCTTTTGGTGCGAGCGTTTTCCGTGGGGCAGAAAGTACTCGGGAGTCATGCTGCTGATCACTGCCGCGATCGTGTTGGCCAACCTCAGGATCATTCCGACGTCGGCGCCTGCTTACGATGTTATCTGGCACTATCTCGTGCCGATCGCAATCCCGTTGCTGTTGTTTGAAGCAGACCTCAAGCGCATCGTTCGCGAATCCGGACCAACGCTGATCGCTTTTATCATAGGCAGCGTTGCAGTAGTTGCTGGGGCAATTATCGGCGTTTCGTTGTTTGACCTCGGGCCTGACGAGGCAGAACTGGCCGGCATTTTTACGGGTACCTATATTGGCGGCAGTCTGAATTTCGCGGCAGTCGCAGCAGCCAGTGGGATGCAGGACGGCAGTATGCTCGCGGCTGCCATCGCTGCTGACAACGTAGTAACAAACTTGCATTTCCTGCTAATCATTTTCCTGCCAGGCATCGCCTGGATGGCGCGGCGCTACCCGACCCACCATATGGACACGGCCGAGCAATTTTCCGCCGGGTCTCAGGCCAGCCTGCATCGAATTGCGGACCTGAGTATCGCCGGTCTTCTCGCAGCACTGGCATTAGCCTTCATGCTGGCGGCAATTGGCAAGGCGCTGGCGGCATTCGCCGGGTGGCCACAGTTCGCGATTCTCGTGACGACGGCACTGACGTTGTTATTCGCTACATTTCTGCCGCGGCAAGTGCGAAAACTTTCAGGTCACGGCGAAGCCGGCAACGTAATGATGTTTATTTTCCTTGCGAGTGTTGGCGCGACGGCGGACATCTGGCAGCTGATCGAGATTGGGCCCGTCCTGTTCCTGTTCGCGTCAGTCATCATCATCGTACACCTGATCGTGTTGTTCGGCGTTGGCAAACTGCTAAAGATCGATCTTGCCGAACTTGCGATGGCATCGGCCGTCTGCATCGGTGGGCCATCGAGCGCGGCCGCTCTCGCATCAGCAAAAGGCTGGCGAGGCTTGTTAATCCCGGGTGTGCTGGCGGGCTCCTTCGGTTATGCAGTTGGCAGCTTTGTTGGCGTCAGTGTCGTTGAATGGTTGCGCTGAATCTCAGTGACAGGTCCGAAAGTGGCTAGTCTGGTGCGGACGAATTGATAGAATTGATGCTCATGAATCGCAAGGATCAAACCATGGGCTTCAAAATATCCGCTCTCGATATCGATCATTTCAGCCACCTGTTCGTCTTGGGCGAGGAGTCGCTTTCGCTACAGGGTATCCAACGCAAGGTTGTTGACAGCAACCCCGGCTATCCGTGTCGTATTTCCCTGCAGGATGCTGAAGTTGGCGAAATCGTGTTGTTGATGAACTACGAGCACCAGCCTGCTATGACTCCATTTCGATCCAGTCACGCTATTTTCGTGAGGGAAAATGCGAGTCAGGCAAAACCGGAGACGAATGAAGTTCCCACAATGTTTCGCCATCGATTATTGTCGGTACGCGCTTTTGACGCCTCGGGAATGATGATCGATGCCGACGTCGTTGATGGTGAGCGTTTAGAAACGGTAATCGAGCCGATGCTCAAGAACATAAATACTGATTATCTACATCTACACAATGCCAAGCTCGGCTGTTACGTTGGACTGGTCAAGCGTAGCTAGCGGGCGTTAATATTTTCCCGCCGATAGCGACTCAGGAAATCCCAGATAACATCGATACCTTTTGTTGAGCGCTGATCGGGTAACGGCGGACACGGAATCTGGTCGGGCATTAATGCCAACTGCTGTGGTGTAGCGCATCTTGCCGTCCAGCCGTCGAATTTCTGCTCTGCCCATTCATGGGTCGCGCCCGGGTTGACGCAACTCACGACTTCATGACCCGGTACGCGGCAGGCGGAATGAACAATACATTGCAAGCCAGCGATTTGAGCGTACTCGTTGTGCCAGGGCTCAGGACCGGCTTTGCACTGCATCGCGTTCGCCCATACTGACGTCGTCTCAGTCACAGATGTGTAAATAAATCCGTCGGCAGACCCCGGCGTGCCGTCGAAACGAACGACCTGGTCTTCTCCACCGTAGCGAAGCAGCATAGGCAGGTCGGTGCTGGGGCTGCACACGAATCCCTCGGGCATTTGCGCGATCAGCGAGGCAACCGCCGCGAATCGTTCGGAGCGGTCACAAGCGAGGCGAAACATCATCATTCCGCCATTGCTCTCGCCGAACATATAAACGCGGTTTTCGTCGTAGCTGAATTCAGTTGCGAGTGCTTCAAAAAGCCTGTCAAAGAACTCAACGTCATTGTTACAGCTTGGCCAGGCGCATTGACCACACTCACCGCATTCGGGCGGACATGGATATACAAGAGCATCTTCAGTGCACTGTGGGCCGGCATTGCGTCGCGACACGGCATCGCCGAACAGATTCCATGAAGTTACGCGGTATTGCTGTCCATCTTCAGCGGTGTCCGTGAAGTGAGAACCCTGCGGGTAAACGACGATGTAGCTATGGTCATCGGCATGACGATTTAGGTCGTGCATCGTCGCGAAACCGGTCGCGGTGCTGGTATAACCGTGGAGAATGAGAACAAGTGGCGATCGTTCATCTGCATCAGCGGGGACGTGCACGAAGTACTCGCGGTCAAGACCATCGTGCTGCAACGTGCGGTACAACATCTCGTCGCCTTTTGATTGAACGCTGGCCAGGAGCAGGACAGTTGCGATTAGTATAGAGAGCCGGGATATTGTCATCGGCGAAAGTGTACAAGAAATCGAGAAAGCGCAAAATGAAAGCAATGATGTACAGGGCATTTTCTGCACCGCCGGAAATTGAACGGGTGGCGGACCCAGTACCCGATACCGACGGCGTGGTGCTGAAGGTCATGGCGAGTGGGGTTTGCCGGAGTGATTGGCATGGGTGGCAAGGGAACGACCCGGATATTACCTTGCCACATGTTCCTGGCCATGAATTGGCAGGCATTGTTGAGGCGGTGGGTAATGGTGTCAGCAACTGGAAGCCAGGTGACCGGGTTACGGTACCCTTTGTTGGCGGATGCGGCCGCTGCCCTGAGTGTGAATCCGGAAACCAACAGGTTTGTGATCATCAGTTTCAACCGGGCTTTACGCATTGGGGGTCATTCGCCGAATACGTGGCGATTCACTACGCCGACATCAACCTTGTGCGCTTGCCGCAGGAGATGAATTTTACGACCGCCGCCAGTTTAGGGTGCCGGTTCTCGACATCGTTTCGAGCAATAGTTGACCAAGGCAAGGTGTCAGCCGGCCAATGGGTCGCCGTTCATGGTTGCGGCGGCGTGGGCTTGTCCGCAATCATGATTGCCACGGCGTTTGGTGCAAAAGTTGTTGCTGTCGATATTGCCGACGACAAGTTGGCGCTCGCCCGCAAGCTGGGTGCGGTCGCTAGTGTCAATGCCAGCGACGTAACCGACGTTGCGGAGGCGGTACGCGATCTGACCGAAGGCGGCGCGAACGTTTCGCTCGATGCCATCGGCAGCGCGGACGTCTGTTTCGATTCAATTAATGGCTTGAGAAAGCGCGGCAAACATATTCAGGTTGGACTGATGGTGCGCGACAACAGCCGGCCAATAGTGCCGATGGATAAAGTGTTGGCCAATGAACTGGAAATTCTTGGCAGTCATGGCATGCAAGCGCATCGCTATGATGAGATGTTGGAGATGATCAGGGTCGGGCAGTTGGCGCCCGAGAAACTGATCGGACAAACCATTACGCTTGAAGATTCGATTGCGGCGCTTACCTCAATGAACGAATTTTATGCCATCGGCGTGACGGTAATAACGGAGTTTTAGTGACCGCAATCATGCGCATGGATGCCATAGCAATCGGCAACAACCCACCCGATGACGTCAACGTCATCATCGACGTACCGGTCGGCGTGTTTATTATGGAAGACAATGCGCGCCAGGATGAGAAAGCGGGCGAACTTATTGTTGAGTCGATAGAGCGCGCGAAACGGAGCAATCAAAGAGAGTCGAAAAACGATTCCTGATGTTTTCGTTCCTCAGTGCTGGGCAAACGGCCGTGTGCGGCGCCGAAATTGTCATCAACGTGATGCAATTTGGTCATACCCGGAATTGCCAGCGTAGCGGCCGGATGACCGACAGCATACTTGAGTAAGAATTGAGCCCAGCTATGGCAGTCGAAGTCCTTTGCCCAGTCGGGCAGCGGCTTATCTCCCACGGCCTTGAATATACGACCGCCACCGAAGGCCCGATTGATAATGACTGCAACGCCCTGGTCCGCGGCCAGCGGCAGGATTCGGTCGGCAGCTTCGCGTTGCTTGAGCGAAAAGTCGATTTGAATGAAGTCCAATTCCTGTTCGCGCATAACAGCTTCAAAATCTTTGTACTGATTCACGCGAGAGGTGGTGATGCCGATATATCGCACACGGCCGTCTTGCTTCCATTCGCGCATCACGGGCAGCGCGGTTTTCCAGCCGCGCAAGTTGTGTACTTGCATCAGGTCGAAGCTTTCTGTTTGCAATGTTTGGGTCGAATTCTGCATCTGTACCGCAGTGTCGGCCGCGTTGGATTTGTCGGTCTTGGTTGCCACGAAAAGATTGTCGCGTATGCCGATTTCAGCGATCAGGTCGCCGAGCACAGACTCGGACGTTCGATACTGCGGTGCGGTGTCGATCAAGGTTCCGCCCAACTCGTGGAATCGTTTCAGCGCAGCGCGCAACGGTGCTCGAGACGCTTCGGATTCGCCAACGCCGTAACGGTTGGTGCCAAGACCGATAACCGGAACCATTTCGCCCGATGACGGGATGGCTTTTCTGATGATGTGCTCTGGCCCCGCTACCGCATTGCCGTTGCCGAGCACCGCCATTGACAGTGCGCCCATACCCGCTTTCGTAAATTCGCGTCGATCCATATCATCATTATGCCCGGCACTGTATTGATGTGCACGACGCTGGCACAATGGCTGCATCCGAACTGGAACTCAGAGGCACCCATGCCGGGACTATATTTCGAGGAATTTACGGTCGGTCAGACGTTCGACCATCCAATACGTCGCACCATAACCGAGACCGACAACGTGCTCTTGACGACCATGACGCATAACCCGGCGCCACTACATCTTGACGCCGAATACATGAAAAATACCGAATTTGGCAAACCGATTGTGAACAGCTGTCTGACCTTGAGCTTTATGGTTGGCATCTCAATCAACGACACGACGCATGGCACAACGGTCGCGAATCTTGGGTGGGATGAAGTGCGATTTCCAAAACCATTGTTCTGCGGCGATACCATTCACATTCAGACTGAAGTGCTGGAATTACGCGATAGCAAATCCCGGCCGGACAACGGAATTGTGATTTTTGCGCATAGAGCCTACAACCAGAACGATGAACTCGTCGGTGAGTGCAAGCGCACGGCGCTGATGTTGCGCAAACCTAAATGATCCGCAGCTTTCTTTTTGTACCGGCCGATAGCGAGCGCAAGTTACAAAAAGCTGGCGACGTGGGTGCTGATGCGATAATCCTCGATCTTGAGGATTCAGTGGCAGCTGATGCGCGCCCCGATGCGCGCTTGCTCGCGCGTGAATATCTTGCCGGCAAAGAGAATGTCTGGGTTCGCATAAATCCCATGGACACCGACGACGCTGAGGCCGATCTTGACGGCGTCATGCCTTCTGCACCGGCCGGCATTGTCTTGCCGAAACCGAGAAGCGCGGCGGCAGCAATCGAGTTGTCAGAACGGTTGTCGATACTGGAGTCGCAACACGGCATTGCGGCAGGAAGTACACGAATTCTGCCGCTTTGCACGGAGCTTCCCGAGGCGCTTTTTACGTTGCACAGTTACATTGGAGCCACGAGTCGCCTGGCGGGGTTAACCTGGGGCGTAGAAGATTTGAGCGCTGCAGTCGGAGCAGCGACCAATCGCGATGATAATGGCAATTGGCTGCCCACCTACGAAATGGCGCGGTCGTTTTGTCTTCTCGCCGCAAAGGCCGCGGAAGTTGCAGCGTTCGACACGGTATTCACTGATTTTCAAAACGACGAAGGGCTGCGACGATACGCTGCCAACGCCAGGCGCGACGGTTTTTCCGGCATGCTGGCGATTCATCCGGCGCAAGTCGACACGATCAATGCGGCTTTTGTGCCGACCTCCGAGGAACGGCAACGAGCGGAGAAAATTGTTGCGTTATTTGCAGCAAATCCCGGTGTTGGCACGATTGGCATGGACGGCAGGATGATTGACCGGCCACACTTGTTGCAGGCACAGCGCCTGCTCGACGTGGCGCGACAAGTAGATTCAAAAGGGCAATAACATCATGGAATCGCATGTCTACCCGGTACCCGAGGCCACCAAAGAGCGCACGTTGATCACAGCAGCGAAGTACGAAGAAATGTACATGCGCTCGATACAGGACAACGATGGTTTCTGGGCCGAACAGGCGCAACGCGTTGACTGGATAAAGCCTTTTACTATCGTAAAGGACGTCAGCTTTGCGAAAGACGATCTGCACGTCCGTTGGTTTGAGGATGGCACGCTGAACGTCTGCTACAACTGCGTCGACCGCCATCTTGAGACAAAGGGCGATGATGTCGCAATCATCTGGGAAGGCGACGACCCGAGTCGTGATTTAAAGATTACTTACTCCGAACTGCACGAACGCGTTTGCAAATTCGCCAACGCGCTCAAGGCGCTGGGTGCAAAAAAGGGTGACCGCATTACGATATATATGCCGATGATCCCGGAAGCGGCCGTATCCATGCTCGCATGCGCGCGCATCGGTGCGATCCATTCGGTGGTATTCGGTGGCTTCTCACCTGATGCATTGGCGGGGCGTATTCGCGATTGCGAATCCAACATTGTCGTCACGGCTGATGAGGGCCTCCGTGGTGGTAAACGTGTTCCTCTGAAAGCGAACGTTGACGCCGCGGCAAAGAGAGAGGACGTTACAACGCTTGAAAAGGTACTCGTCGTCAGAAATACCGGAGCGGACGTCGGTTGGGTCGATGGCCGTGATGCCTGGCTGCACGAGATGGCCGAACAGGTCGATGCGGATTGCCCCTGCGAAGAGATGAGCGCGGAAGATCCGTTGTTTATTCTCTACACGTCAGGTTCGACCGGGAAACCGAAGGGCGTACTGCACACCAGCGGTGGTTATCTCGTCTACGCTGCCATGACGCACGAATACGTGTTCGATTACAAGCCGGGCGATGTCTATTGGTGTACGGCTGACGTCGGCTGGGTGACGGGTCACAGCTACATCGTGTACGGCCCGCTGGCAAACGGCGCGATCACGTTAATGTTTGAGGGTGTGCCGAATTACCCGACGTCATCGCGATTTTGGGAAGTTTGCGATAAGCACAACGTCAATATCTGCTACACGGCGCCCACTGTGATTCGAGCGTTGATGCGAGACGGCGACGAGCCAGTCAAGAAGACGTCCCGCAAGAGTTTGCGACTGCTGGGCTCAGTCGGTGAGCCGATCAATCCAGAGGCCTGGGAGTGGTATTACCGCGTGGTAGGCGAGGAGCGATGCCCCATCGTTGATACCTGGTGGCAAACCGAGACCGGTGGCATCTTGATCAGCCCTCTGCCTGGAGCGACGGCTCTCAAACCAGGCTCGGCGACCAAACCGCTGTTCGGAATCATGCCGGCCATTGTTGACAGCGAGGGGAATCGGCAGGACGGTGTGGCTGAAGGGATTCTGATTATAACCGACAGCTGGCCCGGACAGATGCGAACCATTTACGGTGATCATCAGCGATTCTTCGATACTTATTTCTCAACATTTGAAGGCAGCTATTTCACCGGAGATGGTGCCCGGCGCGACGAAGATGGTTATTTCTGGATTACCGGGCGTGTGGACGATGTCCTCAATGTCTCAGGTCATCGCATGGGTACGGCGGAAGTCGAAAGTGCACTGGTGGCGCACCACGATGTTGCAGAGGCTGCCGTCGTTGGCTATCCGCATGACATCAAGGGACAGGGAATTTACGCGTACGTGACGTTGATGGGCGGTGTGGAAGCCAGCGACGAACTAAAAGCGGAACTGCAGCAGTGGGTTCGCAAGGAAATAGGGCCGATCGCCAAGCCGGATCTCTTGCAGTGGGCGCCCGGCCTGCCGAAGACTCGTTCAGGAAAAATTATGCGCCGAATTCTCAGAAAGGTTGCAGCGGATGACTTCGCGAACCTGGGGGATACGTCGACGCTGGCCGATCCTGCCGTGGTCGAGGATTTAATTGCGAACAGGCAGAACAGATCCGGCTAGGACGATGTCAGGCCTTGCGCTGGTCCTGGGAAATTTCTTTGCTCATGGTATCTTCGAGATTATCGATAAAACTACTATCGAGTTCGTTGGCACTGGTCTCTGACAACGATTCGACAACGTCGTCATCTTCGAAAGCTGTCTCGGCTGGCGCCTCCTGAGGGTCCAGTACTTGCGTCTCCATGAGACCCGGATCGATTGTCTGATCGTCGTCGTCCTGGGTATCACTGACTGTGACACCGTCTTGGCGTAGATAATCAGCAACCTGGCGTTCGTAGGCTTTGACGAATGCCTCGCCAAACATTTGCGGGAAACGGCCACCACCCTTCTCGGTGATAATCGGGTACAGATCGCAATACAGCTGCCAATACTTCGATTTGTTGGCGAAACTGAACAGACTCTTGCCCATCACACGGTCGAAGCCTTCCTGTAATTCATCCGGGTCGAATCGATCGGCAAATTCGATGAATGCGCTGTTCATCGCATCAAGAAAAGCGTTTTGGTGATTCAACAGATCCCGGTAGATTTCGCGAATTGCATCCGTAGCGCCGAGATAGTCGCCTTCACCGCCAAACAATAATTGCTTGAGCAGATCATCGGTGTTCTCAGAGAACTTCATTGGGTTGTTTTGGCGGGGTAGCAGGGTCGTTTGATCCAGGCGAAATGTGTTCTTCAGGTTCGCGCGGCTCGACAGAAGGTGGGTGGCTCCCTTTACGAATTCACGCAGAACCTGGCCGGCGGTAAGCATCATTTCAGGCCGGTTGACGGACGGGTGCAGTTCTACGCGACTGACTCCGAGGCCGTCCAGGAACGAATCAAACAAGTCTTCGGCCGTCACTTCAACCGACTTTGATGCCGCCTCGGCTTTTTCTTTCTTCGATTTGGGCTCAGGTTCGGTTTTCTTTGTTACGCCACCGAACAGGACCGACTGAAACTCCTCGTCACCGGTGATCTCATCCTCATCAAGCATTTTCATGCCCGTGCGCAGCGATATCTCATCGACAAATTGTTCGATGTTATCGGGTGCAACGGATGGTTTCTCCTCCGGCGGCATGACCAGGCTTTCGCCGGAATCGACGGAGACTTCAAACTCAAAGTCGCCCATGCGCAGGCGGTCGCCATCAAACAATCGGCGTGGATTACTTTTGCCGACCGGTTCCATTTCGTTGTTCACATAGACGCCGTTGCTACTCGTATCGACCAGGTAGTAAATGCCACCCTTGAAGTCGATGGCGGCGTGGCGGCCAGAGATGTAGCGATCGGGATCGGGCAGTATCCAGTCGTTATGCAATGAGCGTCCGATCGTACCGCCGCTTTCATGAAATTCGCGTACGGAGTCGTCACCGACAAGATCGGCATGGTCACTGACGATTTTTAACACAAGCGGCATTGCGGGCCCCGGTCAGGTGTGTTGGACAACTATGCAGCGAAAACGGGCGTTCGGGCTGCCGATCAGTTCACATAATCGCGAGTCAATTTATGGCTGGATTGTGAATAATCGACCATATACAGCGAGCGTCGGCTGGATGTGCAAAATCGCGCCCGCAGCAGCCGTTTTGGGTACACTACGCGCCCCTCAGCAGTAGCAACCTCGATGAGCAAGAAGAACCTCTTCAAAGTCATATTTATGAGCCAGGGACAGGTCTACGAGATTTATGCTCGCAGCGTTGGCCACGGTGAAATGTTTGGCTTCGTCGAAGTCGAAGAACTGGTATTCGGGGCACGGACGACGCTGGTCGTTGACCCATCCGAAGAAAAGATCAAGACAGAGTTCGAGAACGTGAAGCGAACTTACCTGCCGATGCACGCAATTATCCGTATTGATGAAGTTGACAAGCAAGGTGTTAGCAAGATCAGCAAGCTGGACAGTGGCAATGTCACGCAGTTTCCAGTGCCGGTATATACGCCGGGGGATAAGGGCTAGCAGGAACTATGCTTGAACTGCCCGGGCAGTCTGCCCTATCGCATTTCCGTATTGCCAAACTGACGCGCACTTTAAAACGGATTGACGATCGTGTTGATTCGCTGCAGGCACGCTACGTTTACTTCGTTGCGACCCACTCTAAACTGTCCCGCGAACACCGGTCCCGATTGAATGCGTTGCTGCTGTCGGGCGATAAACCCGCCAAGCTAGGGAGGGCAGCGCGCAGCCTGATTGTCATTCCAAGGCCGGGAACCATTTCACCCTGGTCATCGAAGGCGACGGATATTGCCAAGGCCTGCGATATTGATGCTATCGACCGTATCGAGCGCGGCATTTGCTACGCGCTGAAATTTTCGGTCAAGGTTGATGACGCCGACGTGATGGCATTGTCGCCAATGCTTTTCGATCGCATGACTGAGGCTGTGATTTCCGATGGCGTGCAGGCGGAGTCGCTTTTCGAGGTGCGCGAACCGGCGCCTGTGGTCAGGATTCCGCTTGCTGCGAATGGCCGCGATGCGCTGCTTACTGCGAATACCGAGCTCGGCCTGGCGCTGAGCGACGACGAAATCGACTACCTTGTTGCCAGTTACATCGATCTGGATCGCGATCCGACCGACGCTGAACTCATGATGTTTGCGCAGGCGAATTCTGAGCACTGCCGCCACAAAATCTTCAATGCGAGCTGGGTCATCGATGGAGATGAGCAAGATAAACGCCTGTTCGGCATGATTAAGTCGACCACAGAAAAAACGCCGGGCGGCGTCATTTCAGCCTATAGCGACAATTCCGCCGTCATCGAAGGATGGGATGGTGCGCGCCTGATGCCGGCCACGGCCGATCGCGAATTCACGTACGTTGAGGAGCCGATCCATATTCTCATGAAGGTGGAGACGCACAACCATCCGACGGCAATTTCACCGTTTGCGGGTGCCGCGACGGGTTCCGGCGGAGAGATTCGAGACGAAGGGGCGACTGGACTGGGGGCCAAGCCCAAGGCGGGCCTGACCGGCTTCACGGTGTCGCATCTGCGTGTTCCGGGGTATGCACAGCCCTGGGAAAACGATTTTCCGCATCCCGATCGGATGGCGACGCCGCTCGAAATCATGATCGATGGTCCGATCGGTGCTGCCGCGTTTAATAACGAATTTGGCCGGCCGAATCTGGCGGGTTACTTCCGCACCTATGAAAGTCATCTACCGGGTTTGCCGGATAACGAGATACGCGGCTATCACAAACCCATCATGATCGCTGGTGGCATCGGTAACGTTCGCGCCGAACACGCGAACAAAATCGATGTGCCAGTTGGCGCCAGGGTGGTCGTAATCGGCGGTCCCGCGATGTTGATAGGACTTGGCGGTGGCGCAGCGTCGTCACTGGCCAGCGGTACATCGAGCGAGGATCTCGATTTCGCATCGGTGCAGCGCGGCAATGCCGAAATTGAACGGCGCGCTCAGGAAGTTATCGATCGTTGCTGGGCAATGGGCGATGAAAATCCGATCCTGTTGATTCACGATGTGGGTGCAGGCGGGTTATCGAATGCGGTACCCGAAGCCGTCAATCACAGCCAGCACGGTGCCGACATAGAACTCAGAGATGTAGCCAACGCTGAGCCTGGCATGTCGCCGATGGGTATCTGGAGCAACGAGGCGCAGGAACGCTATGTGTTGCTGGTTGGCGACGACCGGATCGATGAATTCAAAACATTGTGCGAGCGCGAGCGCTGCCCCGCCTCGGTTATCGGTACGTTGACCGAAGATGGCAATCTGGTCGTTAATGACCGTGAATTTGATAATCGCGCTGTCGATATGCCGATGCAAATGCTGCTGGGTAATCCGCCAAAAATGGAGCGCAATGTCACGCGCCAGCCGTTGCCAGAGCAGGAACTGAATCTGGACGGAATCGAACTTGAGGAAGCCGCGATGCGCGTACTGCGGTTCCCCGCCGTGGCTGACAAATCGTTTCTCATTCACATCGGCGATCGAACCGTTGGCGGTCTGAGCGCTCGCGATCAATTGATCGGGCCGTGGCAGGTACCGGTGAGTGATGTCGCCATCACTTCGTCCGGGTTCAACAGTACAACGGGTGAGGCCATGGCGATGGGTGAGCGTTCACCGCTTGCCTCAACCAATGCGCCGGCATCGGGTCGCATGGCGGTTGCTGAGGCCATTACGAATATTGCGGCAGCGCCGATCGAAGACTTGAGTAAGGTGCGATTGTCCGCAAACTGGATGGTTGCAGCAGGCCATCCCGGCGAAGATGCGAATTTATTCGACACTGTAAAGGCCGTTGCCGACGAGCTGTGCCGGGATATCGGCGTTGCGATTCCGGTCGGTAAGGATTCGATGTCGATGCAGACGCGCTGGGAAGATGACAAAGGCGAATATCAGGTCGTTGCGCCGGTATCGCTTATCGTCTCAGCATTCGCTCCGGTCAGCGATGTTGAGCATCATTTGACGCCGCAATTGCAACAGACCGAGAGCTCGAGTTACTTATTGCTGCTCGACCTGGGGCAGGGCGCCAACCGCATGGGCGGATCCTGCCTGGTACAGTCCTTTACGTGCCCGGGCGGACCCACGCCGGATCTTGACAATGCGCAGTTGCTGAAAGGATTTTTCGCCGCGATCCAGGAGATGAACTCGCGTGGCATGCTGCTGGCTTACCACGATCGTAGCGACGGCGGGCTTTTTGCCTGCGTTGCAGAAATGATATTCGCGAGCCGCATCGGCGTGTCATTGTCTCTAAGCGGTTCGCGCGTCGACCTGATTCAACAGCTATTTAGTGAAGAACCGGGCGCAGTGGTTCAGGTTGAAAAGAGCAAGTTGCCGCAAGTGCAAATGGTGCTGGATCGTAATGGCGTAGCTGCTGCGGCGATCGGCCGGGTGAGCGGCGACGGCAAATTGACGATTCAAAGCGACGATGAAATCGTCCTGGAACTGGATCGCGTCACGATGCAGCGCGAGTGGTCGGAGATGAGCTATCGCATCCAGGCATTGCGCGATAATCCGGCCACCGCGAAAGAGGAATTTGACCGGATCCTTGACGACAAGGATCCGGGTCTCAGTGCTCGGCTGACGTTTGATCCCACCGACAATACCGGCCGCACCTTACAGGGCGGTGTGGCACCGCGAGTTGCGATTCTTCGGGAGCAGGGCGTCAACAGCCAGTATGAGATGGCGGCGGCATTCATGCGTGCCGGTTTCGCTGCCGTGGACGTGCACATGAGTGATCTCCTGAGTGGTCGCGATACGCTGGAGAATTATCAAGGCGTCGTGGCTTGTGGCGGATTTTCGTTTGGTGATGTACTCGGGGCCGGTGGCGGCTGGGCGAAATCGATCCTGTACCATTCACGAACGCGAGATCAGTTCGCGGCGTTCTTTGAGCGTCATGATACTTTTGCGCTCGGCGTCTGCAACGGCTGTCAGATGATGTCCCATTTGCGGGAGCTTATTCCGGGAGCGGACAGCTGGCCGCGATTCCTGCGCAATAAATCGGAGCAATTCGAAGCACGGTTGAGTCTTGTCGAAGTCGTCGAGAGCCCTTCGTTGTTTCTTCAGGGTATGGCGGGCTCGCGGCTACCGATAGCAACGTCGCACGGTGAGGGTAGGGCGGTATTCGCCGACGACACGGCGCGCTATACATCGTCATACACAGTTGCGTTACGCTACATCGACAACTATGGCAATGTTGCCGATACGTATCCGGCCAATCCGAACGGGTCGACCGACGGTATCTGCGGATTAAGTAACGAGAACGGCCGTGTAACGATCATGATGCCGCATCCGGAACGCGTTGCGATGACACGTCAGCATTCGTGGCACCCGGATGACTGGGGCAAAGATGGGCCGTGGATGCGAATGTTCCGCAACGTGAGAACGGCTATCAGCTAATTGTCAGGCTAATTGAAGATTGCCGTTGTCTTCTGAGACGAAGAATCGGCGGACCTTGATTGCGCGGGTTAGTTTTCCATGACGCACAAAGCACTGGTAGAACATATCTTTGAGAATTTCCAGGAGTATGCCGGCCTGTGCTCGATTCAGGACCGGTAAATCTTCCTGTTGACCGGTCGCGAACAGCACCGCCTTGATCGGTGCAAACGCATCGTCACTGATTCCTGCAATTTTCTGAGCTGCCATTATTTCTTCGAACGCGCGTAATTTGCCGCCTTCGCCCATTGCGATGAAGGAGCTTTGGGCCGCGCGCCGGCACATCGAAGCGAATGCGTTGAAACTATTGTTCGAATAGCACGTTAGTGCTTCGCGGAACATGATCTCAGTATGCTGCGGCAAGTATGAGAACGCGAAGCGCTCCTTCGGTCTTTCGAGCTCGACGAAATTGCGCAGCAATTCGACCCGGTTGTCGCCATACTCGCGAACTGCAAATCGCAGGAAAACCGGCGCATGACAAGAATCGCACTGGTATACAAGTCCGACATGCTTGGGTCTGTCGCGCAGCAGCGATGCGGCGTCCGGAACAGACTGTGGGCTCATATGGGCGTAGACGCCACAGTACGGACACTCGAGGCCGATGCGTTCCTCGAGTTCGTTCTCAATCCCCTGATCTTTATCTAAAATGATCGACATTTTCTAATGGTCATTGCGTTTCCGCATTGTTATTAATTCAAGTATGCACGATCGAAATTGGGTCGCTAGCCGTGCTTAACATAATAACAAGTACGCTATTGTCTCCAATTTCCAACGGCTTTGCGCGCCGCATCGTTAAGCGGGCGCGCCATTAACGCAGTTCTGCTCAGTGTAACTTCAAATCGGGCGCCGTCTGCCATGGGTAAAAAGGTCGCCGTTCCGTAATACGCGTCGACACCGGGCATCAAGAATGGAAATTTGCGCGCGACTCGCCAGACATCAAGCGTTAGTTCTTCAGACAACGCATACACAGTTCGTTTCTCGGACATTTCGTCATCGATTTGCGAGTACCGCCCGCTTAGACGATCCAGTTGATAAATGGGATCTAGTCCGAGCAGCGTTGCCGGCGGTTTCCAGTTGATGACACGCGCATCCATTTGCCATTCATCGCCGCGTAATTCCAAAAAGCGATCAATTTCGCCGTCAATCATCACTCGCGCCGTGTATCTGCCGGGTGCGGATTGCGAGAATTCGATTTGGCTGACTGTCTGCTCTTCCAGCAGGCGGTCATAGCCGTAATAACTGAATGCCAGCAAGATGCAGGCAGCACCGATCGATCCGGATATGGCGCCACCAGCGAGTGAGCGCGTGGCTCTGACAAGGCGTCGTCGCCGCGCGTGGCGTGCCATTGAAAACACAAAATACAAAGCGATGAGTGTGAAGACAGTACTGGCTGTCAGCAGCAGGTTCATCGTTTGCTCTCCGTGATGATCTAGGTATGCAGTCTTTTATACTTGATTCGGTGCGGATTTGCCGCATCGGCTCCAAGCCGGCGTTTGCGGTCCTGTTCGTAATCGGCGTAGTTGCCGGCGAACCAAGTTACGACTGAGTCGCCCTCAAACGCAAGAATATGTGTGGAGATGCGGTCCAAAAACCAGCGATCATGCGAAATCACGATGACCGACCCAGGGAAATTCAGCAGCGCCTCCTCAAGCGCACGCAATGTTTCCACATCGAGATCATTGGTGGGTTCGTCAAGCAACAGGAAGTTGCCGCCGGCGCGCAGCACCTTGGCCAAATGGACACGATTGCGTTCACCACCGGACAACAGGCCAATTTTCTTTTGCTGATCTTGTCCGCGGAAGTTGAATCGCCCGACGTAGGCTCGAGATGAGGTTTCGTAATTGCCTACCTTGATCATGTCCAGGCCGTCGGAGATTTCCTCCCACACTGTCTTGTCGTCATTGAGGCTGTCGCGCGATTGATCAACACTCGCGAGTTGTACGGTTTCTCCCAGTCGCAACGTGCCCGAATCCGCCTGTTCCTCACCCGTTATCATGCGAAACAGGGTGGTCTTGCCGGCGCCGTTAGGCCCGATAACGCCAACTATGCCGCCAGGTGGAAGTTGAAAGCTGAGTCCGTTGAGCAGCAGTTTTTCACCGTAACTCTTCTTCAGGTCATTGACTTCAAGGACAATGTCACCGAGACGAGGACCTGGCGGAATATAAATCTCATTCGTCTCATTGCGTTTCTGATATTGCGCCGACGAAATTTCATCAAACTGCCGCAGGCGCGCTTTGGACTTCGCTTGCCGGCCTTTGGGATTGCTGCGCACCCACTCGAGTTCTGCAGCCATGGCCTTCTGACGAGCTTTCTCCGACGCCTCTTCGTTCCTGAGGCGAGCTTCCTTCTGTTCCAGCCACGATGAGTAGTTGCCTTTCCAAGGAATACCGTGGCCGCGGTCGAGTTCCAGAATCCATCCAGCAACGTTGTCCAGGAAATAACGATCATGAGTGACTGCTATGACAGTGCTTGGATATTCGTCGAGAAAGCGCTCGAGCCATGCGACTGACTCGGCATCCAGATGGTTCGTCGGCTCATCGAGCAACAACATGTCGGGCTGCGATAGCAACAGCCGGCACAGAGCGACGCGGCGACGTTCACCACCCGACAGTATGGTTACGTCTGCATCCCAGGGTGGCAAACGCAATGCATCGGCTGCGATTTCGAGTTTGCGATCGAGCTCCCAGGCACCTTCGGCATCAATTGCATCCTGCAGCTTGCCCTGTTCTTCAAGCAGCGCGGTCATCTCGTCGTCGTCCATGGGTTCAGCGAACCTGTTGCTGATCTCGTTGAAGCGATCGAGGAGCGCCCTGGTTTCAGCAACGCCTTCCTCTACATTGCCGCGCACGTCCTTGTTGGGATCGAGCACGGGCTCTTGCGGCAAGTAACCGATATTGATGCCTGGCTGCGGTCGCGCCTCGCCGTCAATCTCGGTGTCGAGACCGGCCATGATGCGCAGCAGCGTGGATTTACCCGAACCATTCAAGCCGAGTACGCCAATTTTGGCGCCAGGAAAGAAGGACAGGGATATATCACGCAAGATGTGCCGCTTTGGCGCGACAACCTTCGCAACGCGATTCATTGTGTAGATGTACTGGGCCATTGTGGAACCAATAGTAATTGTTCGAATTATGTGCGCGCATTATCCGGTATGCTGCAGCACATTAAAACAACCATAAAATGCCCATGAGCGACACCGTGCTTGTTTACAGGGGGAAAGAGATTGCAGCCTACGGCTTCGGTGATCCGCACCCGTTCGGGACCGACCGTCACGACGTATTTCACGCGGAGCTCGACAAGGCGGGCCTCGCTGACTCGATCGACTACGGTCATCCGCGTCCCGCGCTGGTTGATGAACTGGCGCTATTTCATACCGCCGAATACATCGACAAGGTGTCGCGCCTGTCAGCCCTTGGCAAAGGCTGGCTCGACGACGGCGATACACCGGTAGTCCCCGGCATCTACGACGCGGCATCGGCAGTGGTTGGCGCGGTTTTATGCGCGGTTGATGAGGTCATGCACGGCAATTACAGACGGGCGTTCATACCCATAGCCGGGCTGCATCATGCCGCGCGTGATCACGCTGCCGGGTTTTGTGTTTTTAACGACTGCGGCATCGCGGCCGAATACCTGCGCAAAGAGTTCGGCGTGCAGCGCATAGCCTATGTCGATATCGACGCTCACCATGGCGACGGCATGTTCTACGGGTTTGAAGATGATCCGGACCTGATATTTGCCGACATCCACGAGGATGGACGCTATCTGTATCCGGGGACCGGCGCCGCTGAAGAGACCGGTACCGGTAAAGCGCGCGGCACCAAACTCAATATTCCGGTCGCGCCGGGCGCCGACGACGACGATTTTCACCGCGTCTGGGCACGGGTAGAACAGTATCTGGAGGAAGCCAAACCGGATTTCATTTTGATGCAGTGCGGAGCGGACAGCCTTGAGGGCGACCCCATAACTCACCTGTGCTGGACCGAGGAAGTGCATGCGTCGGCCGCCGCATCGCTGTGCCGCCTCGCGGACAAGCATTGCAAGGGCCGGATTATCGGGATGGGTGGTGGCGGCTACAATCGTCGTAATGTGGCTCGTGCCTGGACGCGTGTGGTGCAATCCTTCGTGGAAACTCATTAGATCCACAGGTAATATCGCCATCCTTTCTGCCTCACTGCGGAGTTTCCATGTTCGACACATCAACGACGATCGAGTCCTTCGATCCCGAAGTAGCCAAAGCTATCGCTCAGGAAGGTCGCCGCCAGGAACAGCACATCGAGCTGATCGCGTCGGAAAATTACACGAGTCCGCGTGTGATGGCGGCACAGGGCTCGAAACTGACCAATAAATACGCCGAGGGTTATCCGGGCAAGCGCTATTACGGTGGTTGTGAGTTCGTCGACGTTGTTGAAACGTTGGCGATTGAACGCGCCAAGGAATTGTTCGCAGCGGACTACGTCAACGTGCAGCCACATTCCGGATCGCAGGCCAACGCGGCGGTCTATCACGCACTGGTCGAACCCGGCGATACCATACTGGGCATGAGCCTCAGTGACGGCGGCCATCTGACACATGGCTCCAAGGTCAATTTTTCCGGAAAGTTGTTCAATGCCATTCAGTACGGTCTTGCAACTGACACCGGGCTGATCGACTACGATCAGGTTCAGGCGCTGGCGACCGAGCACCGGCCGAAGATGATCGTTGCCGGATTTTCCGCTTACTCGCAGGTCGTCGACTGGGCGCGCTTTCGAGACATTGCGGACAGCATTGGCGCCTGGCTATTTGTTGACATGGCGCACGTCGCCGGTCTCGTTGCCACGGGTCATTACCCCAGTCCGATTTCACACGCTGACGTTTGCACGACCACAACGCACAAAACGCTGCGTGGTCCCCGCGGCGGCCTGATTCTGGCGCGCGCGAATGATGAGCTGACCAAGAAATTCAATTCTTTGGTTTTCCCCGGAACGCAGGGTGGGCCGCTGATGCATGTGATTGCAGCCAAGGCCGTGGCATTGAAGGAAGCTCTGGAGCCGGGCTTCAAAGATTATCAGGGCAAGGTCTGCGAAAACGCCAAGGTAATGGCCGCAACGCTCATGGATCGCGGTTATCCGATTATTTCGGGCGGCACCGAGAACCATCTGATGCTCGTGAGCCTGATTGAACGTGGCATCACGGGCAAGGTGGCAGACGCCGCCCTCGGTCGCGCGTTCATCACTGTGAACAAGAATTCTATTCCCAATGATCCGCAGTCTCCGTTTGTCACCAGCGGATTGCGGCTGGGCACACCCGCGATCACGACGCGCGGTTTCGGCGTTGACGAAACCCGTCAGCTCACGGGCTGGATAGCAGATATACTCGACGCTGTTGAAGACGAGGAAATTATCGATCGGGTCAGGAGCCAGGTGGTGGATCTCTGTCAGCGGTTCCCGGTGTATGGCTAGTGGTTCAACAAGTTAAAATTAACTTGTTGAACCACTGAGACCCGGCCGGCCGAAAGCTATGCATTGTCCGTTCTGCGCTCATGAAGAAACCAAGGTAATTGACTCGCGTCTGGCGGGTGATGGCCGGCAGATTCGCCGACGCCGGCAGTGTCTGGCGTGTAACGAGCGATTTACAACGTTCGAGTCAGCCGAGTTAGTCATGCCTCGCTTGATTAAAAACGACAACAGCCGGCAACCGTTCGATGAAGCCAAGATTCGTAACAGCATGGTGCGGGCCCTCGAAAAACGGCCGGTACCCAGCGATGCGCTGGAGCAGGCAATCGGTCGAGTGATCCACAAACTGAGAACCATGGGCGAACGTGAAGTTCCGTCACGGCTGGTGGGCGAGCTGGTCATGGAGGAATTGCATGAACTCGATGAGGTTGCCTATGTGCGTTTCGCCTCCGTGTATCGACGCTTTCAGGACATCACCGAATTCGAAGACGAGATCAAGCGCCTGCAAAGAATTTCAGAAACGGCGGCCAGTCGTGAGCAAATGTCGTTGTTGCCTGAATTGCTAGGCAAGAAAAATAAGAATTAGCCGTCAAACCATAGCCGTAATGTCCGAGTACACCGAAAAAGATTGCGCACACATGGCGCGCGCATTACAGCTTGCCGAACGTGGCAGGTACACAGCGCACCCGAATCCCGTCGTGGGCTGTGTACTCGTCAAAGATGACACGGTCGTCGGAGAGGGTTGGCACGAACGAACGGGTGAGGCGCATGCGGAGGTCAATGCGCTGGAAGTCGCAGGCGATCGGGCGCGAGGTTCGATTGTGTATGTAACTCTGGAACCCTGCGCGCACCACGGCAGGACGCCGCCGTGCACTGTGGCACTGATTGATGCGGGTGTCCGCGAAGTCATCGCCGCGATGCAGGACCCGAACGCAGATGTTGCCGGGCGCGGCCTCCGGTTTCTTGCAGACGCCGGAATCGAAGTCCGAACAGGACTGATGCAGAACGCGGCGGCCGATCTGAATCCGGGTTTCCTGAAAAGAGTCGCTGCGAAATTGCCATTCGTGCGCCTGAAACTTGCGTCCAGCATCGATGGCTGTATCGCAATGACCAGTGGCGAAAGTCAATGGATCACGGGTCCGGAGGCGCGCGCCGACGTACAACGGTTGCGGGCACGCTCGGGGGCCGTGATGACGGGTATCGGAACCGTGTTGGCGGATGATCCGTCGCTGAATGTCCGTGCGGCGGACATCGATACGCGTGGTCTGCAGCCGATTCGCGTGGTGCTTGATAGCCAGTTACGTATGCCACTGGCAGCCGGGATGCTGGCGCTGCCGGGCACGACACTAGTCTGTTGCATTGGTAATCCTGACACGAAGCCGCTGCAAGATGCGAACGCGGAAGTCATGTCATTCGCTGCTGTCGACGGTCATGTGGACACGCATGAGGTATTGCTGGAACTCGCGGGCCGGGGCGTCAACGAGGTACTGGTTGAGGCGGGTCCCGGACTGGCCGGTCATTTGCTGGAACGCGATCAGGTCGATGAGCTTGTGATTTACCAGGCGCCCCATATTATGGGTAGTCAGACGATGAGGCTTGTCGAGACACCGTCCTGGTCGTCGCTTGCGGATCGTAAAGAGCTCAACATAACGGATGTTCGCCGGGTTGGTAACGACATGAGAATAACGGCGACGCCAAAACGTCAGGACGAATGTTAGCAGTCATGTTCACAGGAATCATTAAGGCGAAAGGATCAGTGACCGCCATGGATCGCCAGGGCGGTGATGTGCGTATGACGGTCAGGGCCCGCGATCTTCCTTGGGAAGACTATGAAATTGGTGAGAGTATCTCCGTCAATGGTGCCTGTCTGACAGCTGTCGCTCTGCACGAGGACGGATTTGACACCGATGTGTCGGTCGAGACGCTGGATGTTACGGCGCTCGGCAATTTATCGGTGGGCTCTGACGTTAATCTCGAACCGGCGATGAGTCTGGGCGACCGGCTCGGCGGACATCTGGTGAGTGGCCACGTCGACTGTGTCGGCAATATAACGTCGCGGTCAGCCGATGCGCGCTCGATCAGACTGGCGATCGAAATACCGGCAGACCATGCGCGTTATATTGCGAAGAAAGGGTCCGTCTGTGTCGATGGTGTCAGCCTTACCATCAACGAAGTATCTGGAAACTGCTTCGAATTGAATATCATCCCCCATACTGCGGCCACCACGATTATTGATGGCTACACGGTTGGTACCATTGTCAATGTCGAAGTTGACCTGCTGGCTCGCTATCTCGAGCGCCTGATCAGCAAAGACAGCGACGGTATCTCACTTGATTTTTTGAAGGCGCAAGGCTATGCCTGACAAACCAACGACACACCCGAGTGCGATGGACAGCACGTTCTCCGATATCAAAGACATCATTGCTGATCTGAAGGTTGGCAAGATGGTCATCATGGTGGACGATGAGAATCGCGAAAACGAAGGCGATCTGATCATGGCGGCGGAGAAGGTTCGCCCTGAAGACGTCAACTACATGGCAACGCATGGGAGAGGGCTGGTCTGCCTGACGCTCTCTCGGGAACGCTGCAAACAACTGCGCCTGCCACTCATGGTCAGTGATACGGACCGGCATCATGCTACAAATTTCACGATCTCGATCGAGGCTGCCGAGGGCATCACGACGGGTATTTCGGCGCATGATCGAGCCCACACTATTCAGGCCGCCGTCGCTCCCGGCGCGAAACCAGAGCATCTATGTCAGCCAGGCCACATCTTTCCGGTAATGGCGCAACCCGGTGGCGTGTTGACTCGGGCTGGTCATACAGAGGCAGGATGCGATCTTGCACGGCTCGCAGGCCTTGAGCCAGCGGCGGCGATTGTCGAGATTCTCAAAGAGGATGGCAGCATGGCGCGCCGTCCCGATCTCGAAATATTTGCCAAGCAGCACGACATCAGGATAGGCACTATTGCTGATCTGATTCGTTACCGACTGGACACCGAGCGTAACGTCGAACGTATCGGTAATGCGATCGTGCAAACGGCGCACGGCGACTTCACGTTGTATTGCTATGACGATCATGTGAATCAAGCCGTGCATGTAGCGCTGGTCAAAGGCGACCTCAACACTGTCGATACGCCACTGGTGCGGGTGCACTTGCAAGACACTCTGGGCGACGTCATCGGTGTGCAAAGTCGCTCTCTTGGCTGGTCATTAGGAAGCGTCATAGAGCGTATCGCCGAGGAAGAGGTCGGGGTCATCGTGTTGTTGCGGGATCAGGAGTCCGCACGCGATTTTATGGATTCCGTGGAGACGCTCGGACAACATCGCGATGAGCTCGAAACGCGACGATCCGGCAACGAGGTGCTGCGTACTTACGGCGTTGGTGCACAAATACTGCGTGATCTCGGGCTCAGCAAAATCCGTGTATTATCGGCGCCTAAACACATGTACGCGATCTCCGGTTTCGACCTCGAAATTACGGAATACGTCTGCGAGTAATGACATCTGATGGACCGGATTAAGACAACAGAAGGCGATGTTATTGTTCGCGATGGGCGTTTTGCGATTGTGGCGACTCGCTTTAACGAGTTCATCGTCGAGTCTTTAATCAAGGGATCGCTGCATTGCCTCCGGCAGCACGGCGCTGCCGACGGAAACGTCGAAATCTTCCGTGTGCCGGGTGCGTTCGAAATGTCCATAGCGCTCGATAAAGTTGCTGCGACCCGTCGCTTTGACGGCATCATCGCACTCGGTGCAGTCATACGCGGCGCAACACCGCATTTCGACTACGTCGCAGGTGAGTGCGTCAAAGGCATCACCGCGGCGGCACACAAGCACGGCATCCCGGTTGGCAATGGCGTTCTGACCGTCGATACGATAGAGCAGGCGATCGAGCGTGCAGGTACCAAAGCCGGGAACAAAGGCGAAGAAGCCACGCTGGCCGTTATCGAGATGGTCGATCTATTGCGTCGCATCGACTAAAAGCTTAAAGGACGTATTGATGAGTAAGGCCAGTTCAAAGGGAGCCGGCGCCCGGACGCGCGCGCGTGAACTGATGCTGCAGGCGCTCTATCAAAAGCAAATTGCGGGTCATTCGACCTCGGAACTGGTATCCCAGTTTCACGATCAGGCTGCCTACCAGCGAGTCGATAAAATGTTTTTTGACCAGCAGTTTCCGGCGATCAGCGACTCGCAGAACGATCTCGAGAAAAAAATAGATGAGCTGATCGACCGACCCCTTGAACAGCTCGACCCTGTTGAGTTCGCGATTTTGTTAATCGGTGTTTATGAGCTGGAGTCATGCACGGATATCCCGTACCGGGTTGTCATCAATGAATGTGTGAATCTTGCCAAGCGCTTCGGTTCCATAGAAGGCCACAAATATATCAATGCCTGCCTCGACACCGCGGCGAAGTCATTCCGAGAGATGGAGCATCGGTCATGGACGAATTCGAGCTGATCAGCCGCTTCTTTGATCGCGAGCGAGACGTCGCCGGTGTGTCCACAGGTATCGGTGATGACGCTGCGGTTCTGACTCCCGACAGCGATTTCGAACAAATTCAGGTCATCGACACGCTGGTGGAGGGCGTACATTTTCCGAACGAGACAAATCCGTGCGATATTGCCTATCGGGCGGTCACCGTCAATCTTTCCGATATTGCTGCAATGGGCGGACGTCCGCGCTGGATGATGCTGGCGCTGACTCTTCGCGAAGCCAGCGAGCGGTGGGTCGAGTCGTTCGCAGCCGGGCTGTTTGAGGCCGCCGATGAATTCGATGTTGCCCTGATCGGCGGCGATACCACGAGCGGCCCCACGGTTGTGGTGACTGTGACCGTGACCGGCGAGGTCGAAAAGGGCCGTGCGTTACTGCGCAGCGGAGCACAAGCCGGTGATGCAATATTTGTCACGGGTACCTTGGGCGATGCAGCCGCAGGATTGAGTTTGCTGCAGCGTGGCGAGCCGGGCGGGTTTCTTGTACGTCGATTTTTGCGGCCCACACCACGGCTCGAAACAGGCAGGGCACTTCTCGGCAAAGCGAATGCGGCGATCGATATTTCCGATGGCCTTGTTGGCGATATCAACAAACTGCTGGCAGCGAGTGGCGTGGGTGGCGAGATCGATATAGATAAATTGCCGTTGTCCGACGAACTTCGTGAGCAATTTGATGCCGATGAACAGCGACACCTGGCATTGACCGGAGGTGATGATTACGAATTGTGCTTCACCGCCCGTGAGGAATCCGTGGCAGCGATCGGCGGGGTCACGCAGATAGGAACGGTAACCGAATCGTCCGGTCTGATCTGCCGTACACACGACGAAATTGTGGAAGTCGATGACAGCGGTTACCGTCACTTTCAATGAATCAGCCCCCAGACAATCTCGCGCGAACAGTCATGCGCGATCCGGTACACATCCTGGCATTTGGCTTCGGCACAGGCCTTGCGCCGTTCGCGCCCGGCACCTTCGGCTCGTTGGTGGGCGTCCTGCTGTTTTGGTTGACGATGGATTTCGGACTGTATGTTCAGTTGGGCGTTGCCCTGGCGGCGGTACTGGCGGGAATCTGGATATGCGGCGAGAGTGCGCGGCGTATAGGGGTGCACGATCACAATGGCATCGTCTGGGACGAGATCGTCGGGATGTACGTCACACTGATGGTCGCGCCCGCTACCGCTCTGGGCTGGGTGGTCGCATTCGTCCTTTTCCGCTTTTTGGATATTGTAAAACCGTGGCCGATTAGAGACGTAGATCACAGACTGGGCGGAGGGGTCGGAATTATGCTGGACGACCTCATAGCCGCGCTGTATGCCGCAATTTTACTGGGTTTATACAGGTGGTTCATGATTTGAGCAGATGAGAAAAAATGGTCAGCAAGGTAACTCATATTCAACGCTCCGCAGACGTGCCCGTGAAAATCGGAAAGTACGTCATTATCAACAAAATTGGTAAGGGCAGCACCGGCATGGTCTACCTGTCGCATGACCCGTACTACCGGCGCGATGTTGCGATCAAGGTTTACAATGTCGAAGAAGACTCCGATGCAGAGAAAGCTCGAGTCGCTCGCAAGATGTTTTTCAACGAAGCTCACATGGTCGGTATGCTGCAGCATCCGAATATCATGCCGATCTACGATGCCGGCGAAGAAGACGGCGCTTATTACGTTGTAACTGAACACATCCAGGGAGCTCGCACGCTGGCCGCGTATTGTCGTCCCGATAACCTGCTGCGCATCGATGACGTCGTGGAGATAATCTATAAGTGTGCAAAGGCGCTGCACTATGCGCACGGTCGCGGCGTCATTCACCGCGACATCAAACCTTCCAATGTGATGCTGACGATCGATAACGATGTTCGCATCATCGATTTCGGTATTGCCCTGGTCAGGGACTCAGACGTCTCACGTATTGAAGGTATCGCGGGTTCACCGAGTTACATGTCGCCCGAGCAGGTCCAGTCCGAAGAACTCACGTCGCGCTCCGATCTTTATTCCCTGGGTGCTGTGATGTACGAATTGCTAACTGGCTTCCGCCCATTCCGCGCCGACAACCTGTCGAAGCTGCTGCATCAGATTGTGTACGCTACGCCGCCGCCGATTCATACCTACCGCGATGATTTGCCCGAAGAACTCGAGCACGTTGTTATGACGACGATGCAAAAAGAGCCGAGCAAGCGCCTGGCAACCGGCAATGCGATGGCAGTTGAGTTGACGCGTGTCTACAAGGACCTGCGCCAAAAGTACGACAGTCTGGATAACCAGGAACATTTCGACCTGCTGCGCACGCTGACGTTCTTCCACGAGTTTTCGCACGCCGAAATCTGGGAAGTATTGCGGGCATCGGACTGGCACGAATACCAGGACAGTGAGGACATCGTTCGCGAAGGCGAAGTCGACGACCGTTTCTATATCATCGTTGCGGGTTCGGTATGCGTTCAGTCCAACGCCAATAATCTTGGCAAGCTGTCCAACGGGGACTGCTTCGGCGAAACGAGCTATGTTCGTGGAGCTCGTCGCCAGGCATCGATCCAGGCGAGCGGTCAGGTGACGATATTGCGGGTAAGCTCAACGCTCATGGAGCAGGTCTCATCCGCTTGCCAGCTGCGATTCAACAAGGTCTTTCTGCGCTCGCTCATCACTCGCCTGCAGGGATCCGTCGCCACCAACACATAGGCACGCTGCTCGAATTCTCGCTACACTGGTCTGCTGATCCAATCAGGGGTGACCGATGTTGAAGCGTACTGTTGGCCTGATCGCCATATTATTTTCTGCCACCGCGTTCGGTGGGGAACTGGGTGACGCCGCAAAGAAAGATTATGATGAGTACCTTGCCGGGCTATTCGATCATTTCCATCGTAGTCCGGAGCTATCAACCGTTGAGCATGAAACCGCGCGGCGCATGGCGCTCGAGCTCAACCTGGCAGGATTTATCGTCACCGAAGGTGTTGGCGGCACCGGTGTTGTAGCTATGATGGAGAATGGGGAAGGGCCACTCGTCATGATGCGTGCTGACATGGATGGCCTGCCCATCGAAGAAAAAACCGGGCTTGAAAACGCTTCCCGCGCGCAACAGAAAGATCCTATTACCGGCAACAGGGTCTACACCATGCACGCCTGTGGTCACGACGTGCACATTACCAGCCTGGTCGGCACCGCACGTTACATGGCGGCGCACAAAGATAAATGGAAGGGCACGTTGATGCTTGTCGTTCAGCCGGCCGAGGAACGGGTACTCGGTGCTCGGGCAATGCGCGACGATGATATCTGGGATCGTTTCGGCACGCCCGATTACGCGCTGGCATTTCATGTCTCATCGAGCGACGTTGCCGGCGTAATCAATGTATCGGAGGGCAGCCCTTATGCCGGTGCCGATACGGTCGATATTATTATTCACGGTATCGGCTCTCATGGCGCGCACCCGCATCGTGGTAAAGACCCTATCGTGCTCGGGAGCCAAATCGTACTCGCGTTACAGACGCTGGTGGCCAGGGAGCTATCGCCTCGCGATCCGGGCGTGGTCACCGTTGGTTCGTTCCATTCGGGTACCAAGCACAATATCATTTCCGATCGTGCGCACCTGCAACTGACCGTCAGAAGCACGAGTAACGAAACCCGCGACATTTTGTTGCAAGGTATCAAACGTATCGCTGAGAATATGGGCCGCGTTGCCGGACTACCCGATGACAAACTTCCCGAAGTCATCGTGTCCAATGAAAGTGTACCGCCGACGACGAACAATGCTGCACTCGCGCGTCGTCTGAAGCAGGCGTGGACAGAAAACATGGGCGACGATGCGGTGGTCGACATTCCCACCAAGGGAATGGGTGCCGAGGATTTTCCATTTTTCACGGTGCAACCCGCCATTACCAGCGTTTACTGGGCTATCGGTGGAACACCACAGGAAGATTTTGATCGTGAAGCAGCGGGCGGAGATCCGGTTCCGAGTCATCACTCGCCATTGTTCAAAATCGTGCCGGGACCGTCCGTTACAGCAGGCGTCGAGTCAACCGTCGTGGCCCTGCTGGAGTTACTGGCCGAGTAGGAGCGGCCCCTGTACCCACAAGGGCATGAAGCCGCGAAGCGCAGCGGCGGCCGTTTGGCCGCAAAAACCCCTACTCATCGTCAATCTCAAACTCTTTGAGTGATTCACCACCCGCACTCTTCAACAAAATCTGGACTTTCTGTTCGGCGTCTTTGAGCGCTGCCTGGCAGCCGCGCGTCAGTCTGATGCCTTCCTCGAATTTCTTCATCGCTTTGTCCAGCGGCAGATCGCCGGACTCGAGTTCTTCAACCAGCTGTTCGAGATCAGCGAGAGACTTTTCCAGGTTAATTTTCTTGGCAGCAGCCATGCTTTTCGTCCGTTGTAACGTGTATCGCGACCCTACCGGCGGGCCAGTTGTTCGTCAATATAGCCCGGTCGATAGTGCCATAGTCGCACACCAGAGTTATCGCTTCTTAGAATCATTCTAATCAGAATGATGGTCACGTGGGAGGATCGAAAAGATCATTGAAATCCGGCGCATCACTCCTTGCTGGCATCGACCACGACAATTATCACGTCGAGGTCCACCCGGTCACTGACAACGTGCGTCTATCTCTGCTCAAAGACCTCGACGGAACATAGCGGGTGCAGGTTCAGTTCTTCGTCATTATTACCTTGACGGAGTACTGGTCATTCAGGCTAAACTGCCGCCGGGCATTTTTCTGGTTAGTACTCAATCAACATGATAATTGAGCACTAGATGAGCAAACGATACGACGCTGCGGACATCGAAGTCCTTAGCGGGCTGGAGCCTGTAAGGCGACGGCCGGGCATGTATACGGACACTTCGCGACCGAATCACCTGGCTCATGAGGTGATCGACAACAGCATCGACGAAGCGCTTGCAGGCCACTGCAAGAAGCTCGAAGTCACGATCTACAAAGACGGCTCGCTGGAGGTTTCAGACGATGGCCGTGGTATGCCTGTCGATCAACATCCGAAAGAAAAAATTCCGGGCGTCGAATTAATTCTTACGCGACTGCACGCGGGCGCTAAATTTTCCAAAGAGAACTATCAGTACTCGGGCGGCCTGCACGGTGTCGGCGTGTCGGTAGTCAACGCGTTGTCAAAAAATCTCGAAGTCTGGATTCGTCGCGGCGGCAAGGAATACAATATGAGTTTCGCCGGCGGCAGAAAACGCGGCAAGCTCGAGGTGGTGGGCAAGGTTGGCAAGGCCAACACGGGTACGACGATCCGTTTCTGGCCGGACGAACAATATTTCGATACGGCGAAGTTCTCGGTCAACAGGCTTAAACATGTGTTGCGCGCAAAAGCGGTTCTGTGTCCGGGTGTGACGGTACGCCTGAAAGTTGAAAAACCCAAAGAGAAAATCGAATGGTGCTACGCAGGCGGCCTTGAGGAATACTTGCTCGAGGAAATTGGCGGCGGTGAAACATTGCCGGCCGAACCGTTTTCGGGATATATCAGCGGCAACAACGAGGTCGTTGACTGGGCACTGGTCTGGACGACGGACGGCGGCCAAAGCGTTACCGAGAGCTACGTTAATCTGATACCAACTTCGCTAGGCGGTACGCACGTGAGTGGCCTGCGCACCGGTCTGACCAATTCGCTGCGCGAATTCTGTGAATTCCGAAGCCTGTTGCCGCGTGGTGTCGCAATAGCTCCAGAAGATGTCTGGGATGGATTGAGCTTTATTCTCAGCACCAAGCTGGAAGATCCACAATTCTCCGGGCAAACGAAGGAGCGATTATCATCTCGGGAATCAGCGGCCTTTGTTGCCGGCGTCATCA
>JADFHE010000013.1:41257-63173 GCA_022567295.1 Pseudomonadota bacterium
CCCAGAAGATGTCTGGGATGGATTGAGCTTTATTCTCAGCACCAAGCTGGAAGATCCACAATTCTCCGGGCAAACGAAGGAGCGATTATCATCTCGGGAATCAGCGGCCTTTGTTGCCGGCGTCATCAAAGACAATTTCTCGTTGTGGCTTAATCAGCACCCCGAGACCGGTGACCTGATCGCGCAATTGGCAATTGCAAAGGCCCAGGCGCGGCTCAAAGCCGCAAAGAAAGTGGTGCGCAAGAAGATCGTGTCCGGGCCGACATTGCCCGGCAAGCTGGCCGACTGCCGCTCGCAGGAAGCAGAGCTTTGCGAGTTGTTTCTGGTGGAAGGCGACTCGGCTGGCGGCTCGGCAAAACAGGCACGCGATCGCAATACGCAGGCGATCATGCCGCTCAGGGGCAAGATACTGAACACATGGGAAGTCGAAACAGCGGAAATTCTTGCGTCGGCCGAAGTCCATGATATATCGGTCGCAATCGGCGTTGATCCGGGCAGCGACGATATCAGCGGCCTGCGATACCACAAAATCTGCATCCTGGCGGACGCCGATTCGGACGGATTGCATATTGCGACCTTATTATGCGCATTATTCCTGCGGCACTTTCGCGAGCTGGTTCTCGCGGGTCATATTTACGTTGCGATGCCGCCACTGTATCGCATTGATGTCGGCAGGGAAGTTTTTTACGCACTCGATGAAGGCGAGCGAAAGGGCATTCTGGATCGCATCGAAGCCGAGAAGAAGAAAGGTAAGGTCACGGTGACGCGATTCAAAGGCCTGGGCGAAATGAATCCCGATCAATTGCGGGAAACGACGATGCATCGCGACACGCGGCGTCTCGTTCAACTGACGATCACTGCACGCGATAAGACCGACCAACTAATGGACATGCTGTTGGCGAAAAAACGCTCCAAGGACCGTCGCAACTGGTTGGAGATCAAAGGCAACCTTGCCGAGGTATGAGTAACATGCAAAACAGCCTGAATCTTGAAGGCGTCGAACAACAGGCCCTGAAAGAATTTACGGAGCAGGCGTATCTCGATTATTCGATGTACGTCATTCTTGATCGGGCACTGCCGCAGATCGGCGATGGCCTGAAACCCGTACAACGGCGCATCATTTATGCGATGAGCGAGCTGGGGTTGTCGGCGACGTCAAAGCCTAAGAAATCAGCCCGTACGGTCGGCGACGTGATCGGCAAATTCCATCCGCACGGTGATTCCGCTTGTTATGAAGCCATGGTGCTCATGGCACAGAACTTCTCGTATCGATATCCGCTCGTTATCGGGCAAGGCAACTGGGGGTCGACTGATGATCCCAAGTCATTTGCCGCGATGCGCTACACCGAATCGCGACTCGCAGCGTATGCAAAGAGCCTGTTGCAGGAACTGGGTCAGGGCACGGTGGACTGGGCGCCCAATTTTGATGGCACGCTCACGGAGCCGGTCGTTCTGCCGGCGCGCTTGCCGAACCTGCTTCTCAACGGCACGACCGGCATCGCTGTTGGCATGTCGACGGATGTCCCGCCGCACAATTTGAACGAAGTGGCCAGCGCCCTGATCCATCTGATCGATAATCCCAAGGCGACTGTCAGCCAGCTCATGAAACACATCAAAGGCCCTGATTATCCGACTGGCGGTGAACTGGTTTCTCCGGCGAGCGACATTAAGGAAATATACACGACGGGCAGCGGTACGCTGCGCCTGCGAGCGTCTTACAAGATGGAAGGCTCCGACATCGTCATCACGTCGCTGCCACATCAGATATCGGGCGCAAAGTTGCAGGAACAAATTGCGACTCAAATGCGCAACAGGAAATTGCCGCAGGTCGATGACCTACGCGATGAATCCGACCACGAAGATCCGACGCGACTGGTGATTAGCAAAAAGCGTGGCGTGGATGTTGATCAACTGATGTCGCATCTGTTTTCGACGACGTCCCTCGAGCGCACGCTACGCGTAAACATGAACATTATCGGGCTGGACGGGCGCCCGCGCAGATTCAACCTGGTGGAGATGCTCAAGGAGTGGCTGCAGTTCCGCAAGGATACGGTCAAGAATCGACTCAGCCACCGGCTGCAGATCGTTAGCGATCGTCTGCATGTTCTTGACGGCTTGCTGGTCGCGTACCTGAGTATCGATGCAGTCATAGCGATCATTCGCAAACAGGACACTCCAAAACCCGTTCTGATGAAGCACTTCAAGCTTTCCGATATCCAGGCCGAAGCAATATTGAATCTGCGCCTGCGCAATCTCGCGAAACTTGAAGAGATCAAAATCAAGGCAGAGCAACACGATCTGAATGAGGAGCGCGACTTACTTCAGAAAACACTCAAAAGTGCGACGCGTCTGAAGACGCTCATCAAAAACGAAATTCTTGAGGACGCTGAGTCCTACGGTGATGATCGTCGTACGATAATTGTCGAACGTGAGGCAGCGCAGGCTTTGGATGAGACGCAGCTGGTTGCCAGCGAGCCGGTCACGGTCGTGTTGTCACAGGCGGGTTATGCGCGCGCCGCCAAGGGCCACGAGATCGATCCGTCGACGCTGAATTATCGCTCTGGCGATACCTTCCTCGCGGCGGCACAGGGTCGTAGCAATCAACAAGCGATGTTCGTTGACAGTACCGGCAGGGTCTACAGCGTGATGGCGGGCACACTGCCGTCGGCACGCGGTCAAGGCGAACCGCTGTCGAGTCGCTTCAAGCCACCCGACGGCGCGGCGTTTTGCGGCGCAATGATTGGTACGATCGAGCAGAAATACTTGCTCGCGAGTGATGCAGGGTATGGATTTGTAGCCACGCTGGGCGATCTCGTATCACGCAATAAGGCCGGCAAATCGATTCTTCGCGTGCCACCGGGCGGCATGGCCATTGTTCCGGCACCGGTTCCGGAAAAGACTGAGTGCCTTATCGCCGCGGTCAGTTCAATCGGTAGACTGTTGTTATTTGAGATGGATGAGTTACCCGAGCTTGCGAAGGGTAAGGGCAACAAGCTCATCAATATTCCAGCCAAGAAATACAGGAGTGGCGAAGAAAAAATGGTCGCTGTTGCTGTCGTACCTGAAGACGGCTGTCTGCAGGTGCATACGGACACCCGCATGATGACGATCAAGTGGCATGATCTGGACGATTATTATGGCGATCGTGCATTGCGTGGCAGCATGCTGCCACAGGGGTGGCGAAAGGTTGAGCGCCTCGTCGGACTCAGCCAAAGAACCGACTAGCTGCGGTTCCCCGACTTAGCCGGCATCTCGACAGTACCGTCGTCAGCCAGCGTGCTGATGGTTACCGCTTCATTGATGCCTGTATCGTCGAGATCCGAGAGTTCATCATTCTGCGCGGTCATCTGGGCTGTGATGTCGAGTTCGGTCACGGATGCCAAGGGCAACGCATTCGTTTCGTCGCTGTCGTCCGATGATTCGTCCGATGATTCGTCTTCCATGCGCCCGGCAAGTTCAGCGGCAGCTCGTGCGATCTCCTGGTTCAGCGCCTGTGTTGCGGTCATCTCATCCTCGTAGTCTTGCTCGAGGATATGATAGTCAACCTCGTTGTTGATCGTATAGTGCTCGGCGGTCATCGCGTCGTCATCGGTGGTGATTTCAACAGCCTTCAGGTCTCGTTCCGTTACATCCTGAGGCCGCGGGATTTTCGTTGCGTCAACGATGACTGACATATCGTATTCGTCATCATCTGGCATGACTTCGCTCTTGAGGATCGACGATTCATCGATTTGTGGCGACGGCAGGATATCGGTCATATCAGCAGTGCCTGAAACTGGCTCAAACGGCAGTTCAATATCGAGTTCTGTCGTTGCGGCGAAACCAAAATCCTGTGAAACGTCATTCTCGACGCCGTCCTCGAGACCGCTACCGATTTCCAGGTCCACATCGAGCACTAAATTCTCCTCGGTCGGCGATTCGTCGGCCAGATTGTAGTCGACGCCAATTTCAGCATCGGATTCAGCGTCCGTGAGCCGCGCGTGGTCTGGTTGTTCCGTGGGCGGCGCGAGCGGTGCGGGAGCGGCGCGATTTCGAAGGCGGCGACCAAACATCAGCAGTCCGATGATTATCGCCATACCACTGCCTGCAAGCCACATGAGCCAGGATACCGACGCCGCGCCGTCGTCACTGGACCCTTTGCTGGTAATGATAGCGGTCGGAACGTTCGGCGATGACGATGTCGTTACCGGACTTTCGAGTGTCGTGTCAGGAAGGATAATATTTTCCGTGGCAGCGATCGGTTCGAGCACCGGATTGCCGTTCAGGACGATGTCGCCTGGCCGCAAGTCATTGGTCGTAACTCCCATATCCGCGACGGATTCAATGGTTTCCTCGACAATGACTGTTACAGGCTCGATGACTGTTACAGGCTTGATGGCTACGGCAGGCTCGATGATTGCGGCAGCCTCGATGGATTCGGCGACCGGTAGAACGGGTTTGATGACCGCAACGTTGCCGTCAAAGGATGGAATGGTTAGCCAGCTGCCGGCTTTCAGCTGATTCGGGTCATTGTTCATGAACGCGCCCGGATTGGCCGCAAAGATCGCGTTGACAGCCGGCCACAGGGCGGCAGTACGATTGTTGATGCGCTGCGCAATCTCCGACACGGTGTCACCCAGTTGCACCCGGTAACGTGTCGACTTGTCGATGTCCGTCCGGACCGGATCTTCGATGGCGGCAACGGCAGGTTTCTCAACCACCGGCGCGGCCGCGACCCGGTCTACGTCGGGAGTGGATGGCTCTGTTACGACGAAGTGCTCATCAACCGGTGCGGCCGGGTCTATGAACAGCACATATTCGCGACTCAGCTTTGCGGTATACGGGCAGTCTATGACAATGTGTGCGGAGACCATTGGCTCCCTGACCGCTGTGTTGCTTGTCAGCATGATGACGCCGGTCGTAACGTCAAGCGTCGCATTCCCGATACCGGGAATACCGCCAACAGCGCGACCGGGCCGCAACGCGACACAACGGTCGGAAAGTTGCTCATGCGGAGCGAGCGCGTAGGCGATACTGGCTCGAAGCGGTTGGCCCAAATGTGAATGCACCGTTAGTTCGCCGAGTTCCAGTGCAGTGACCGGAAATGCAGCGAGGCTACCGCCCACTGCGACCAGCGTCGGTAAGCTACGGTTGGCTAGATTGGTTCTGGTTGCTGCTTTCTTCACTGTCGGACTCCCCGCGGGTATCAATTTGTCAGCTCGGATGCAATATGCGCTTCCTGCTGGACTTCTATTCTAAGATTTGACAGTTGCCAGTCGTTAACGGGTAGTTCCATGTCCGGAGTGTGACACCCGTCACACTTTGAAACCCTGTGACTACGCTCAGTTTCCGCCGGCCGACGACAATTCAGACAGTGTGTTGGTTGCAACGCTGTCCGCTTCCTGCAGGACAATTTCCGGTTCGTGAACATAATGTCCCTGCATGAAGTCGAGACCGAGCTGGAACAGCACGGCCATGGCGTTGGCATTTTCCACGCGTTCGGCAATCGTCTTGATCTTGCGTTTCTGCGCGGCCCTAACGATCTTGCTCACAGCATCCTGCATGTTCGAGTCCGTCATCAGCGTGTGCATCAGTTCACCGTCGATCTTGATGTAATCCGGTTTGAGGATGTCCAGAATCTGGAATCGTGTCTGATCAACACCGTAGTGCTCGAGCGCGAAGCCGATACCCAGCTTGCGCACGTGCTTGACCAGGGCTTGCGTCTGCTTGATGTGTTTCGCAGCGTCTCGCTCCGGAATCTGCACTACAAGGCGCGAACAGTCGAATGATTGGTCGTCGAGCTTACTTTGCATCCACGCAGCCGTTGAAGAGTCTTTAATCGACTGTTTCGATAAACGAACGAACACTCGATCAGCGTCGCTCTGATTACAAAACTTAACGGCCGCCTGCAGTATCCAGCGATCGAGGTTTTTCATAAGGTTATTGCGTTCGGCCGCTGGCAGGAATTCGGACGGCAAGACCGAGTTACCTTGTTCGTCGATCATGCGCACGAGCAGATCGTACATTTTAACTGAGTCGCTACGCAGTCCGGCAATCGGCAATTGCGCGAGGCGAAAACGATTGTCCATCAGTGCGGCCTTCAAGTGCTTGACCCAAATCGCATCAAACTCCTGTTGCTTGCTGTTCCTATCCGTACTCTCGTCGAGGAAGGATGTGTTACCACCCGCATCCTTGCCGAGTTGGTGTGCGCTAACTGTGGCTGCAATGAATTCTTCAAGGCTGCTGAAAACTTCGTTCACTGCGCAAGCGCCAACTGTGCAAGTCATGGTGGTCGACTTGTCCTCGACATCGAACGTATATTTTGCGATGTGATCGCAGATCTGTTTGCCCCAGACCTGCGCGTCACGCGCAGAGCCGCGTTCCAGTAACACCATGATTGACGTACCTTCGAAGCGGCCGGCGACGTCGCGTGGATGCATGCGCTTGCGAATTTCTTCGGCGAATTGACCGAGAATTTCTTCGGAGTTCAGGATGCCAATCTTGTCGCGCAATTCCCGGAAGTTATCGGGTTTGATGTACACGAGACAGTGCGTACCCTGGGCGGGTTTTCGGTGCAGTCGTTTAGTGATTCGTTCAATAAACTGTGCGCGGTGGTAAAACAGCATCGTTGGGTCGCGTTTCAGTGCATCATGGACCAGCTTCGTCGGTTCCTCAGCAACTCGTAACTGGGGTGCGATTCGAATTTGCACAAAGGGCCCGTCTTCGAAGTCAAATTTTCGGAATTCGAGGTGTATGTCGTCGTCGTCGCCCTTATTGAACAGTGATTTAACGATCAGCTTTTCGCCGCTTTGCCATTTGCCTTGAATGGTCGCGATCAGTGCTCCTTTGAGCGCAGCCTGACTTTCAGGCTCAAACGTATCCATGACCGGCATGCCGATGAGTTCGTCTTTGTCCTTGACCTGGAACTGAGTCATCCAGGCGTCATTGATGTCAGTGAAAATTCCCTCCTGCACCAGCGCGATCGAACTGCTGGATACATCCATATGGTCCTTGAGCTGACGTTTGTATTCCGTGGCAGTTTGCAATGTCGAATTGAGCGCGCGTTCAACGCGTAGCGCTCGCAATTCCCGTGAGACCACGGACTGCAGGCGATTTTTTAACGACATTGAGACTAGGTCACAGGCGCCAGCCTGCATTGCTTTCTGGATACCTGTCTCATCAGCTGATTCCTGGGTAGCGATGACGGGAATTTCGGGGTTGTAACGGTCTTTTTGCTTAATGACCTGCCGAATCGAATCTTTGTAGTGATCGCAGACCAGGATCAGCAATTCGACGTGTTCGGCGGCCAGTGTATCGGCCAGCTTGTTGGAACTGGAAATCCAGTGACAGTGCGCTGCATGACCGGCGTCACGCAGCGTACTGTTTATGAATTCAACATCGTCCTGATTTTCTGTCAGCACGGCGATCGAGATGCTTGGACGCCCGTTCAAATCCTATTCCCTGGCAACGGCTAAGTTCCGCTGATTTCCGTATTTTGTTAACCCGAGGAGCAGTGTAGACATTGCAGCCGCCGGAGTCCCGGTCGGGACGTCAAAACCGTGACCTGAATCATGTTTCGGGCCTTAACGGGCCTGATCAGGGCCGAATATACGGCTGGCGAAGGCCAAAGACTTTAGTATCATAGCGCCTCGCCACTGCCCGGCAGGCACTAAAAAGAGCGTTATTTATGGCCAATTACAGCACCAACGAGTTCAGATCCGGGCTCCGAATCATCATCGACGGTAACCCCTGTATCATTGTTGAGAATGAATTCGTCAAGCCGGGCAAGGGCCAGGCGTTTAATCGTGTCCGCATCAAGAATCTCAAGACCGGCAAGACAGTCGACAAGACGTTTAAATCGGGCGAGTCTGTTGAAGCTGCGGACGTCCTGGACACGGACATGCAATACCTCTATTCGGATGGCGAGTTCTGGCATTTCATGATGCAGGACACGTTTGAGCAATACGCGGCGGATGAATCAGCGGTTGGTGACGCCAAAGACTGGATCACTGACGGCGACATTTGCGGCATCACACTTTGGAATGACTCGCCGCTGATCGTTACGGCACCCAACTTCGTTGAACTGGAAATTGTCGAGACAGACCCGGGCGTTAAAGGCGATACGGCGAGCGGCGGAGTAAAACCAGCGACACTCTCGACCGGCACCGTAGTTCGCGTGCCGTTATTTGTCGATCAGAATGAAGTTATCAAGGTCGACACCCGATCGCGCGAATACGTTTCACGCATCAAATAAATCGACTGCGCCGGCCCTGTATCTCGCAAAAAGATTCGCACAGCCGTTCGACACCGGCCTGATCGGCTGCACTGAAACGATCCGGCGATGCGCTGTCGATGTCCAGCACTCCAATAAGTTCGCCATTCGTCAGCAGCGGTACAACCAACTCTGAACGTGAATCCGGATCGCAGGCGATATGCCCGTCGAATTGATGCACGTCCGCGACGCGCTGAGTTTCCAATGTTGCGGCCGCTGTTCCACACACTCCCGAACCGACACTGATGCGTACGCAACCCGGTTTGCCCTGAAACGGTCCCAGCACGAGTTCGTTATCACGCAATACATAAATGCCTGTCCAATGGATGTCGTCGATGGCGTTGTACAGTAGCGCGATGAAATTACTCACGTTCGCGAGTGCGTCAGTTTCGTCACCAAGCAATACGCGCAACTGTGAGTCGAGTAAATTGAAGTCGGGGTCACTCATCGCGTTCCTCGAACAGGAAGGGTATGACATTCTGAATATCATCTGTCTTTTCATGGATCATTTGCAAGCGCTCTATTCCCATCGCAACGCCGGCGCACTGTGGAAGTCCTGACGCCAGCGCTGCAATGAGCGACTCGTCGTGCGGTCGCAGAGGACGGTTGCGTCGTTTTCGATCGGCCTGGTCGTCAGCGATGCGAGCGGCCTGGATGCCGGCATCGGTCAGTTCGACATAGCCATTGGCGAGTTCGACCCGGCCCATGAACACTTCGAAGCGGTCGGCAAACGCAGCGTTTGCCGGGCAGATGCGGGCTAACGCCGCCTGCGGAGCAGGGTAGTGTTGTAATACAGTGAGCCTGGAAGACGCAAATGACGGCGCAATTTTGGTTGCGAGGACCAGATCCAGCCAGTCACTGCGCTGGTCGCCAACGGTGTCATGCAATGCGTCATCAGCGTCGATCGCGTTCGCGAGATCTGCCGAAGAACAATTGACAGGATCGACACCGACGACATGAACGAAAGCGTCCTGGTAATTTATTATTGATGTCGATGCTACGAGCGTAGCGTCGTCCAGGGCAGCCGAGATCACGTTGAGCGCATCCAAAATAATTTCGCCGAGGTCAAATCCGTGTCGATACCATTCGGCCAGCGTGAACTCGGGTTGGTGATTGCGGCCGGCCTCACCATCGCGAAACACGCGACAAATTGAGAAAATGTCGGGGTAGCCGGCCGCCAGCAAGCGCTTCATACAGAATTCGGGCGACGTGTGCAGGTAAAGCGGCGTGTCGGTCAGGCTGCTGCGGACCGTGAGGCTCTCAATGTGTACATCGCTGACTGCGGCATTACTCAGTGCAGGGGTATCGACTTCGAGTAGCGCGTGGGTCTCAAAGTAGTCGCGCAAGCGCCGCAACATGGCGGCTCGACGTGCGGCCACTTCCGGCCCTGACGTCGGACGCCAGCCTGTCATTTTGCTGCGTCCGAGAGCTGGCCGATGGCCTCGCCGACACGCAACGTTTCGCCCGGCTGCAGATCATCGTCCCACTCGTAAGTACCGGCGGGCAGCAACACGATGACAGTGGAGCCCATGTTAAACCAGCCCAGCAGTTCGCCTTTTATGACAACGGTTGACCGCTGCGACAGATCGAGCACGTCACCGACGCCATGCTTCAGCGGCCGCAGTTCTTCACTCCAGCGTGTCGAGATGCTGCCGACGTTGAGCGCACCGACAAAAATCAGGGCGACCGGGCCGTGCGCTGTTTTGAAGTGCATGACCAGCCGCTCGTTGCGGCGGAAAATTCCGTCCACTCGTGCGACTGTCGCTTCGTTGACGCTAAACAGACGTCCCGGAATGTATCGGGCGGCGACCAACTCACCGGCCAGCGGCGCGTGCACACGGTGATAGTTATATGGAGCGAGGTAAATGGTTGCGAAAATTCCATCGACATAGGCGTTCGCTTCTGCAAGATCGGTTGCAAGCAGGTCGTCGAGCGTGTAGTCGATGCCTTTCGCCTGGATGATGCTGTTGCCGCGAATATTACCGGCAAGACTGACGGTACCATCGACGGGCGATACGATGCAGTTCTCGTTGTCGTCGACCGGGCGCGCGCCGTCTTGCAGTTCCCGAACGAAGAAATCGTTGAAGGTTGCGAAGTCGTCGGGCACTTTCAGTTTGACGTCGTCGATTTCGACCTTGTAAAGATCGACGAAACGCGTAATCAGGAAATTCTTGCTTGCGACATGTCGAATTCGTGCGATGCGCCAGACCAAGGCAGTCAGTAAGTGCTGCGGTAATACGTACTGCAAAGCGATAAACAGTCGCGAGAGCATCAGTCGTTCCTGGGCTGGATCGACGCGTTGATGCCGAGCAGCAAAGTTGTTCCGGCAAAGAACTTCAGCGAAACACTGTCCACGGTCTTGGTCGGACGCATCAGCATCAGGTGTTTGCCACCGGGTCTCAATTCCACCGTTGAATTGGCGGGCACCGCGAGTTTTTCGAGTTGGCGCATGCGCGCGATGCCGCCTTCCAGTAGCGACTCATGAATTTCCACGGCGTCAAATTCGGCACTGGTTATTTTAGTGATATCGATGAGTTCATTTGTGTTATTGGTCAGCGACAGATAGGCGGCACTCATTTCCCTGCCCGGCACGGGCTCGGTAATAACGATATCGGTTGCTACCAACGGCGGCTTTATTTCACTGCTACAAGCAGCAAGAAACACGGCCAGTACAAGCATCAACTGCGTCTTGCTGCGAAACACGAAAGGGATGCTGAATACATAATTATCACATCGATAGACCACTAGTTGTGCTCCATAACGATCGCCAGATCGTGTACATAGTTCGCGACACTATGCGGCGCACTGAATAGCGCAGAAAACTCACCGTGCGGATTAATAACGAGGACGGCAGCGGAGTGATCGACACCATAGTTGTCACCATCGATTGGGGCTTTCTCGAAGTAAATGCCCAGCGCAGCGGTGAGTTTTCTGACTTCCCCGAGTTCGCCGCCGACGCCGAGATTGCCCTCCCCGAAATAGTCTACGTATCTGCCCAGTATTTCGGGAGTGTCACGTTCGGGATCGACGCTCACCAGCACAATCCGTGGCAACGTGTTGGAACCGGCATCAATCAGCTCGCGTTTTGCATGCGCGAGTATTTGCATCGTCGTGGGGCAGATATCAGGGCACTGCGTGAAACCGAAGAAAACAAGATCCCACTGGCCGTGAAACGTATCGGCATTGACAGGCTCACCAAACTGGTCGACGAGCGAAAATTCAGGCAATTCGCGTGGCAACGGAATGATAAAGGCAGATCGCGGTTCTACCGGTGCGCGGCTCATCGTGGCGATAACAATGCCGGCTGCTATCGCGCCGCCAAGCAGGACTGCGATAAGGATGTTTCTGCGGCTCATAGTTTTTTGCAAGGTCGTTTGATCATTACGTCGAGCCGACAATTCTACAGGCAGTTGGGCGGCGAGCGTGATAGATTCGCCGTCGCACATGAACGTCGAACATCTAATCCGCACAGTCGCCGCAAGCTTCGAGGATGCAGAGCTTAGCTACGGCCACGGCACCGACAATCCGCTGGACGAAGCTGCGTGGCTGGTTTTCGCCGTGTTGCAACTTTCACACGATGATACGCCGGCGATCTATTCGGCTAGCGTCGATGATGAGCAGGTCTCCGCGGCTCTCGCTCTCGCCGGGCGGCGAATCAACGAACGTGTGCCGCTCGCATACCTGCTTAACCAGGCGTTCTTCGCAGGATGGGAGTTTTTTGTCGATGAGCGGGTACTGGTACCACGCAGTCCGATTGCCGAGTTGATTAACAAACAGTTTACGCCGTGGATCGAGCCGAACGAGGTGCGCTTCGTCGTGGATCTCGGGACCGGCAGCGGTTGCATCGCCGTTGCAATCGCGCATGCATTTCCCGAAGCCAGAGTCGATGCTGTCGATATATCGGCAGACGCACTCGAGGTGACGGCCATCAACATAGAAAAACATGGCCTCGAAGATCGCGTGACGCCCGTGCAATCGGATTTTTTCTCGGCACTCGGTGGCAGGCAATACGATCTGATCGTCAGCAATCCGCCCTATGTCGACGGCACGGACATGAAGTCGATGCCCGCCGAATACCAATCCGAACCGGTACTGGGGCTGGTGGCAGGTGATGATGGTCTGGTATCTGTGCGCAAGATTCTGCATGATGCCTCGCCATTCCTGACTGACAATGGAATACTCGTCTGTGAGGTAGGCAACAGCCAGCAAGCGCTGGCAGCGGCGTATCCTGACGCGGCATTTGTCTGGCTGGATTTTGCACAAGGTGGAACAGGTGTGTTTCTGCTGACCAAGGACGACTTACAAGGTTTTTAACGGTGTCTGGCAATACGTTTGGGCGAATTTTCACTGTAACGACGTTTGGCGAAAGCCACGGGCCTGCAATCGGCTGCATTGTCGACGGTTGCCCGCCCGGTATGGAGCTGTCCGCAGCAGATATTCAGGGCGACCTTGATCGCCGCCGTCCCGGGCGCAGTCGTCATACGACGCAGCGAAATGAGCCGGATCAGGTCAAAATCCTTTCCGGCGTATTTGAAGGCAAGACGACCGGCACACCGATCGGACTCCTGGTCGAAAACGTCGATCAGCGGTCCAAAGACTATGGCGACATCAAGGACAAATTTCGCCCGGGTCATGCGGACTACACCTATCAGCAGAAATACGGCATCCGCGACTATCGCGGCGGCGGTCGTTCGTCTGCGCGCGAGACCACGATGCGCGTTGCCGCCGGTGCGATCGCCAAGAAGTATCTGAATGAGCGGCTCGGCATCGAAGTTCGAGGATATTTGTCGCAATTGGGACCGATTGAGCTGGCTGCAAAAGACTTATCGAGCACAGATGACAATGCGTTTTTCTGTGCGGATCCGGATCGCGTTGCGGAGCTCGACAAATTCATGGACGAACTCAGAGAGCAGGGCGACTCGATCGGTGCCAAGATCAGTGTCCTTGTGAGCAATGTGCCACCAGGACTCGGTGAGCCGGTATTTGACAAGCTGGAGGCAGATATCGCGCATGGACTAATGAGTATCAATGCCGTAAAGGGCGTCGAGATCGGCGCCGGCTTTGCCGCGATTACACAGCGTGGCAGCGAGCATCGGGATGAGATGTCCGCTGATGGTTTTAGCAAGAATGACGCGGGCGGCACGCTGGGAGGAATTTCCTCGGGACAGGATATTCTCGCCAGTCTTGCACTCAAGCCAACGTCGAGTATTTCGGTACCCGGCAAGACGATCGATACTTCCGGAGCGGACACTAAAATCGTCACCAAAGGACGTCACGACCCGTGCGTCGGGCTACGAGCGACACCTATTGCCGAGGCAATGGTCGCGCTCGTCGTGATGGATCACTATTTGCGCAATCGTGCTCAGAACGCCGACGTGACGTCGGCAACCCCAACCCTGTAGGAGCGCGCCTTGCACCCATATGGGCATAAACGCGCGATATTCACAAGAATAAGCAATGAGCAAAGCATTTAATGTAGCTGTCGTCGGTGCGACAGGGGTTGTCGGCGAAGCGATGCTGGCAATTCTTAGTGAAAGAAAATTTCCTGTCGGGAAAGTCTACGCTCTTGCGAGCGAACGCTCGGTTGGCAAGCAGGTGAACTTCGGCAACCGGCAGCTCTCGGTCGAGGACCTCGCTGATTTCGACTTTTCCAAAGTTCAGCTTGGGTTGTTTTCTGCGGGCGCCTCAATTTCCGCAGAATTTGCACCGCAGGCCGCGGCAGCAGGCTGCATTGTCATCGACAATACGTCGCATTTTCGTTACGACGACGACATCCCGTTGGTGGTGCCGGAGGTCAATCCTGACGCGATCGCCGAATACAAGAATCGCGGCATCATAGCGAACCCGAATTGTTCGACGATTCAAATGGTCGTGGCACTGAAACCGATTTATGACGCCGTCGGCATCACGCGTATCAATGTGTGCACGTATCAGGCGGTATCTGGCGCGGGACGCGGTGCTGTCGAAGAACTTGTGCGACAAACGACAATGCTTCTTAACGGTCGTCCACTGGCAATAGCAGGGGATGCGAAACAAATCGCGTTCAACGCGATTCCGCAGATTGACGTTTTCGAGGACAATCGTTACACGAAAGAAGAGATGAAGATGGTCTGGGAGACGCAAAAAATACTGGGCGACGACAAAATTCTGGTTAACCCAACGGCCGTCCGCATTCCGGCATTTTTCGGCCATTCCGAGGCTATTCATATCGAGACGCGCGATAAAATAACGGCAGCGGCAGCGAGCGAATTGCTGGCAAAATCACCGGGTATTGAGGTCCTCGACGGCGTCGAAATGGGTCAATATCCGACGGCCGTGACCGATGGTTCGGGCAGAGACCCTGTTTTTGTCGGCCGGATCCGCGAGGACATCTCTCACCCGACCGGATTAGACCTTTGGGTGGTAGCGGATAACATACGTAAGGGCGCTGCTCTAAATAGCGTCCAAATTGCTGAAATATTGGCAAAAAACTATCTATAAGCTATAGTTCGCAGGCAATGAACGGCCCCAGACTGGACGTCACTAACGGGGTTTTTTGGGGTTTGGAGAAATACATTATGTCGCGACGGTTCGCTCGTCTCTCTTTGCTGCTAGTCCTTATGCTTACGAGCAAGGTTTGGGCCGTTGGACTCGGCGAAATCAAACTGGATTCGGCACTGAACGAGCCACTGAGAGCGGAGATTGTCTTGCTGTCGGCCAGCCCCGATGAACTGGGGGATCTGAGCGTAACACTGGCGTCTGCCGACACGTTTGCCCGCTATGGCATTGACCGCCCTTTCTATCTGCAGGAAATCGAATTCAAGGTGATAATGGATGACGCCGGCAGAAGCGTCGTGCAAATTCGATCGCGTTCACCCGTTACGGAGCCGTTTCTGACTTTCCTTGTCGAGGCGAGCTGGTCAAGTGGTCGCTTGTTGCGCGAGTACACTGTGTTACTGGATCCACCGACCTACGCGCCACCGACTGTTCGCCAAACACCCGCCGTCACAGCGCCCCGTCGAAGCACACCGAGCGATAGTGGCCGGATCGAGCGTCAGCCGACGCCAACTCCTGCACCGCAGCCAGCGCCGCAGCCGTCACCTCCAACACGAATTTCTGAGCCGAGTGTCGAGCCGGAGCCGAGTGTTGATGTTGAGCCGAGCATTGAACCTGAGCTAATCGTCGAACCAGAGTCGAGCGTTGATCCTGAGCTGCTCTTCGAAGCAGAGCCGAGCGTCGAAGCAGAGCCGAGCGTCGAACCGATACCAGCACCACCGGTAGACGATACGTCTTACGCGACGGCCGATAATGGCGATCTGTTGGTGAAACGGGGTAACACGTTGTGGGGTATCGCGGCACGCATGCGCCCGGACAGCCGTTTGACTATGAATCAGACAATGCTGGCCATTTTCGAGGCGAATCCAGAGGCCTTTGGCGGCAATATCAACCTATTGATGGCGGGCGCCACCTTGCGCATCCCCAGCTCTGACGCGGTGTTCCAGATCGACCGTGGTGATGCCCTTACTGAGGTACAGCGTCAGCACAGCGAGTGGAGCGGCGCCTACGGATACACAGCGCCCGAACCTGTGACCCAGCCGAGTCTGACGCTGGTTCCGCCCGATGAAGAACCGGTCGGCAGCGATTACGGCGATTCGGCAGTATTCGAGCTGCCGACACGAGAACAGGAAATTGAAGACCGAATTGCGAGCCTCGAAGCGACGGATGTCTTTGAGCAGCAGTCTTTGATTGAAATTCGTGACAACGAATTGGCGATATTGCGGCAGGAGTTAGCAGACATTCGCGGCGAAATTTATGAACCGCCGGTAGAGGATACGGTTGACGACGCCGTGGCCGACGACACTGCAGTCGACGACACCGTAGTCGACGACATCGTAGTCGATGACGCCGTGGTTGACGACGCCGTGGTTGACGACGCCGTGGTTGACGACACCGTGGTTGACGACACCGTGGTCGACGACGCAGCGGACACAACGGTAACGGTACCCTCGAACGTCATACGGACAACGCCCTCGAGCGACAAAGGCATCGTCGGTCAGGTGATCGAGTTCCTGACCGGGTTCTGGGGGATCATCATTGGTGCATTGCTGCTGGTGGCAGGCGGCCTGTTCTGGTTTATGCGACGCGGCGGCGATGAGGACACGGACGCCGGGTCCGGTCCGTGGCAGAGGTTGGATGCCGACGAGCAGGAGCAGGACCTGGAGCAGGAAGATGTCGCCTTGTCGGCGACGGCGACTCTGCAAGCTCCGATGCCTGAGGACGCTATTGTCGTCGTTGAACAGGATTCGGGCGTTCACCCGATTCTTGATGATACGGTCGAAGCGCCGGCCTCCGATCTCGTTGCGGATGTAGAAGTGGATGAGGTATCAGGCTCACTTGAAGATACTTTCAGCAGCGAAACAGCCATTAATCTGGATCAAACGGATCCGATCGCGGAGGCCGATTTCCATATGGCTTACGGGCTGTACGATCAGGCTGCAGATTTGATCAATGGTGCGCTGGAACTCGACTCGTCGGACAAGGTGCTAATGTCCAAGCTGTGCGAGATTTACTTTGTATGGGGTAATCGTGATTCCTTTGTCGACGCCGCGACACGCCTCAAAACGGCGGTGGGTGCAACCGAAAATGCTGATTGGGACAAGATCGTCATTATGGGGCAGCAGATTGCGGCCGATCATGACCTGTTTGCCGGCGCCGGCGTGGCGGGTGCGACCAAGGCCATGGACTTGTCCTTAGATGACGGTGGCGAGGAAACCGGCGCGCTGGATATGGACTTCGGGCTTCAGGGCACGGGCGAATCCGAAATCATCGATCTGGGTCAGGATGCTGAAGCCGTGGACTTCGCACTCGAAGCGACGGCTGAGGCACCGACAATTGAATCGACGATGACCGACGCCACGGCCGAAATGCCGTCGGCGGCCGATACCGGAACATCTGATTTACCATCGCTTGACGAGTCGCTGGGTCAGGCGATTGCCGATAGCGGTAAGGACGCCGATGCGACAGCGGAGCTTGACCTCGACGAACTCGGCCTCGATGTTGACGGACTGGCGGAAACTGAAGTTGCGTCGCTGGACGATCTTGCCGCAACGGCACAAAATGAGGCGCTCTCGGATACGGGTATCAACGAGGAACTGATCGATTCCGGCGCGGCGACAGGCACCAATGAGGAAATCAGCGCGGATGCTACGGGCCTGGTCGAAGGACTCGATCTTTCAGACCTCGAAAGCTCAGGCATGCGACTGGCCGCTGACGAGACCGGCCAAAATCCGATAGTTGCGGCTGAACTGGAACAAAGTATCACCGATGTGGGTATCGATGAGAGTCTGCTGGAAGCCACCGGTCGTACGCAGGTTCTCAGCGAAGACATGGCTGTCGAGACCGCCGCAGGGTTTGGCGCCAATCTTTCCGATAGTGACGCGACCCTGTTGGCGCCGGAATTCGGTGACGACGATACGATCGACGACCTGTCCGACCACGTCGCGACATTGTCGGCGCCAATGGATGACGAAGAAGGAGACTTCGAATTTGCAAAGACCGAAGCACTGCCTCCGGAGGCGTTTTCTGGCATCACCGACGTCGATGCAACACGCGAAACGCCGGCTATTGCGGAGACGGACGTCGATCTGGATCTCGACGATCTGACTGCAGCACTGCAGGTTAGCGAAATTGGCGACACGATAGAACAGCCGCGCGACGAGGCAACGGTAGAGCAACCGCGGCCGACGATATCCGACGAAACGTCGGAAGTGCCGACCATGACACTGGCACCCGAAGACATGAGCGGCGAACTGCACGAGGCGCGAACCATGACCGAGGTCGGCACCAAGCTTGATCTGGCCCGCGCTTATGTCGATATGGGGGACCCGGCCGGCGCTCGCGGCATCCTCGAAGAAGTACTCGACGAGGGTGACGAGGCGCAGAAACAACAAGCTCAGCAATTGCTGGATTCCCTGCCTAGCTAAGCGGCGGATCGGGTGCGCATCGCGCTTGGCATCGAGTACGACGGTACTGCGTACAACGGCTGGCAGCGGCAGAAGAAAGGCCTGGGTGTACAGCAGCGTCTCGAAGAAGCCCTTCGTGCCGTCGCAAATCAGGACGTGCAAGTCACCTGTGCCGGCCGCACCGACACCGGTGTGCACGCGACCGGACAAGTCGTGCATTTCGATACGATGAGTACGCGGGATGATCGTGGTTGGTTGGCCGGTGCCAATAGCAATCTGCCGGACGACATCAGCGTTATATGGGTGCGTCATGTTGCTGACGGCTTTCATGCGCGTTTTTCGGCCACCGGGCGCAATTACCGCTACCGCATCCTGAATCGTCCGCAACGCTCGGCAATCCACCGTCATCGGGCCTGGTGGGTCTATCATCCTCTGGACGCAAATCGAATGCATGAGGCGGCGCAGCTGCTGCTCGGTGAGCACGATTTCTCCGCGTTTCGAGCGGCGGGCTGCCGCGCCGATTCGCCCAAGCGGAACATCACTCAGATTTCTGTCGTCAGGGAGCAAGAATGGATTACGCTGACGGTGTCGGCGAACGCGTTCTTGCAGCACATGGTCCGCAATATGATGGGCACGCTGGCGAGGGTGGGAGAGGGCGAAGCAACCGTGCAGTGGATGGCCGAACTACTTGCAAGCCGTGATCGCAAGAAAGGCGGCATTGCGGCGCCGCCGCACGGGCTAACGCTGGTATCGGTTGATTATCCTGTGGCAAGCGGGATTCCCGCACCGCTTGAAGCCGACTAGCTGTACATAAACTATATGGATATCATGTCCCAATGAGCTGGTTCGAAAAATTAATGCCGTCGCGGATCAGTACCGAGAAGCGCACGAAATCCGTGCCCGAAGGTGTCTGGATAAAATGTGCTCGCTGCGATGCACAGCTCTATCGCAACGAGTTGGAACGTAATCTGCAGGTGTGTCCGAAATGCGACTACCATATGCGCGTCGGCGCACGTAAACGCTTGGAGTATTTCCTCGATCCAGAGTCACAGCATGAGATGTCAGCGCAGCTGGAGTCCGAAGATCCGCTCAAGTTCAAAGACAGCAAGCGCTATCGTGATCGCATTATCGACGCGCAGAAAAAAACCGGTGAGAAAGACGCACTGGTCAGCGTGACAGGGAAGCTGCTCGGTCGATCGGTTGTAGTGTGCGCATTCGAGTTTGCTTTCATGGGCGGATCGATGGGTTCGGTGGTTGGTGAGCGATTCGCACGCGCGGCCAATCACGCTGCCGCAAACAACCTGCCGATGATTTCCTTTTCGGCCAGCGGTGGCGCGAGAATGCAGGAAGCGCTGTTTTCTCTGCTGCAGATGGCGAAGACCGCAGCGGCACTGGCAAATCTTGGCGGCAAGGGCATTCCTTACGTATCTGTTTTGACGGACCCGACGACAGGCGGTGTATCGGCGAGTCTCGCCATGTTGGGTGACGTGAATATCGCCGAGCCAGGCGCTTTAATCGGCTTTGCCGGTCCGCGTGTCATCGAGCAAACCGTCCGCGAACGATTACCTGAGGGCTTCCAACGCAGCGAATTCCTGCTCGATCATGGCGCTATCGATATGATCGTCGACCGCCGCAAGATGCGCGACGAGATCAGCAATCTGCTGGCAAAATTCGAGGGTCGTCCGAGCCCGGTAGCAGCGACGTAGATTAATTCATGCTTTCCTCCGCTGCGTCATTGTCTGACTGGCTGACGTGGCTTGAGACGCTGTCGCCAAAAGAAATCGACCTTGGGCTGGAACGCGTACAACTGCTTCTTGAGCGACTGCAACCGGGGCGACCCGAACACGTCTTGCTGGTCGCAGGAACCAACGGCAAGGGCTCCAGTGTTGCGATGGCTGATGCTTTGCTGCGGGCATCGGGCAAGCGCGTCGGCGCCTACACGTCTCCCCATGTCATTCATTACAACGAGCGCATTGTGGTCAATGGCAAGGCGGTCGACGACAAGACAATTATCACCGCTTTCGAACAGGTCGAGGCAGCGCGCGCTGACACGGAGTTGACTTATTTCGAATTTGGCACGTTGGCAGCCGTCGTCATATTCGCTGCAGCCGACCTCGACGTCTGGTTACTCGAAGTAGGTCTCGGCGGCCGTCTGGACGCGACCAACGCGATCGATCCAACAGCGTCGCTAATTACCAATGTCTCGCTGGATCACTGCGACTGGCTGGGCGACGATATCGAGACTATTGCGGTGCAAAAAGCCGGCGTCATGCGCAGTGGCCGACCGACCGTATTCGGCGCATACGATGCGCCCGATTCCATTGTGCAGCAAGCCGAGGCCTGCGGCGCGACGTTGATGCTGGCAGGGGTGGATTTCGACCTGTCTGACGGCGCGAATGACTGCTGGAACTGGCGTGCCCCAGGCAGGGCTCTCGAAGCACTGCATCGCCCGGGGCTGCTGGGCGAATTTCAGGTCGGCAATGCGTCCGCGGTTCTCATGCTGCTCGAAGCGGCGGGGCTGGCCGGTGCGATAGACGCCAGGCTCGTTAACAGCGTATTGCCTGCCGTGTCGTTGACTGGACGCTCCGAGCGGCTGACCTGTGCGGGTGTCGAGTGGTTGCTCGATGTTGCGCACAATCCCGCGGCAGCGGAAATGCTGGCGGCGACATTAGCCGCGATGGAAGTCGACGGAGAGACCATTGCGATAGTGGGGCTGCTCGACGACAAGAATGTAGCAGGTGTCATTGAACCGCTGGCGACACACGTTAGCAGCTGGATCGCAATGACGGCCGACAGTCACCGCGCTGTGCCGGCTCATGAACTTGCGCGACAAGTCGCGAACCTGATCGAAGGGCCGTGCCTGGTGGCCGGAACGGCGGAAGAGGCGATCGAGTTTGCCCGGCGCAAGGCGTCAGAAAATGACAGAATACTCGTTACGGGATCGTTTTTTACGGTCGCTCCTGTAATTAGCTGTCTGGCAGCACACCCGCGAACCGAAATATGATGGTACGAGCTTTGAAAGAACGCATTATTGGCGCAGTGGTTTTGGTTATTTTCGTGGTGCTGGTGGTGCCCATATTTCTTGATGGACCACCAAGACAAGGTGAAATCGTTTCGCAGCGTGTCTTGTTGCCTGGGCAAGAAGGTCAGGATATTAAGACAGTGGTGTTGGAGCGAGGGCGATCGGAACCGATACCGGTCGCGACCAGTACAGAGCGCAGCGCCGATGCATCGAATACCAGACCGGAACCGCAGCCAGTGATCGGGCCAGTGTCCGCAAAAGTCGATGATGCGCCGCAACCTTCGTCGCAGCGGCAAACGGAGCCGCCCAAGCCGGCAGCGTCAACGACTGGCATGTGGGCTGTACAACTCGGCAGTTTTTCGAACAAGGAAAATGCGGAAAAACTTGCCGCTGACCTCAGGAAACAAGGCTACGCAGCATTTCTGAGTCAACTGCAGACCAGTAGTGGGCAGTTGCATCGCGTGCGTATCGGTCCACAAAAGGATCGGCAGAGCGCGGCAGCAATGGCAGCGAGACTTCTGAAAGCAGGGCATAAGGGCCAAGTGCTACCGCATCCCTGATGATCTGCTAGAATTCGATTCCTTTCCTGGCCGTGCCGAACTGAGACGACATCTTCGATGCCGATCATCGACATAATCATAGCTATCTTGCTGGTTGCGTCCATCGTCATTGGATTAGTGCGTGGCTTCGTCAAAGAGTCAT
>JADFHE010000013.1:63272-68987 GCA_022567295.1 Pseudomonadota bacterium
TCGATTCCTTTCCTGGCCGTGCCGAACTGAGACGACATCTTCGATGCCGATCATCGACATAATCATAGCTATCTTGCTGGTTGCGTCCATCGTCATTGGATTAGTGCGTGGCTTCGTCAAAGAGTCAATCTCGATCGCATCATTGCTGATTGCGATCTGGGCCGCGTTGTATCTTGGCCCGGTTGTCGGCGATCTCTCGCAAAGCTGGTTGAGTTCACGAGAGGTGCAATTATGGTTCGGCCGTATCCTGGTTTTCGCAATCGTTTTGTCGGTTGGTGGCCTGCTTGGCTGGGGAACATCCAAGCTTATTCGTTTATCAATCCTGAGTAGCGTCGATCGACTGCTGGGCTCCGCTTTCGGAGCCGTTCGTGGGATATTGCTGGTCGCGCTGATTGTGATCGGTGGGCAATTCTCCGAGTTCGATAATGACAAATGGTGGCGGCAGTCTCGCCTGCTGCCACGTTTTGAGATAGTTGCCAATTGGATCAAGGTCATGGCGCCCAAGGGCTACGAATTAATTATTCCGGACGAAGTCGCGGACGAGTTGCCCGTCGATTTGCCGATAGAACTGTAGAGACGAACTATGTGCGGCGTGGTCGGAATTGTAAGTTCTCAGCCAGTCAACCAGGCTCTGTACGACGCCCTGACCGTATTGCAACACCGTGGCCAGGATGCCGCCGGCATTGTGACATGGGGCAACGGACGCGGGCTCAAGAAGCGCAAAAGCATTGGCCTGGTTCGCGATGTATTTCGCAGCCGGCACATGGTGCGGCTGAAGGGCAACGTTGGCATCGGTCATGTGCGTTACCCAACGGCTGGCGGCGCCAAGTCCTCGGAAGCCCAGCCTTTCTATGTGAATTCGCCGTACGGAATCTGTCTCGCGCACAACGGCAATCTGACAAATTATGACGAGCTTGCGGACCTTCTGATTCGCGAAGACCGGCGTCACCTGAGCACGAATTCGGATTCCGAGGTGTTGTTGAACGTGTTGGCCCATGAATTACAGATTCGGGTCAACGGTGAACCAACAGCTGACAACGTTTTTGACGCTGTCGACGCATTGCACAGACGCTGCCGCGGTGGTTACGCGGTGGTTGCGCTGATTGTCGGTTTCGGAGTGATCGCGTTTCGTGATCCGAACGGCATTCGGCCGCTGGTATTGGGCAAGCGTGGCCAGAAAGACTTCATGGTGGCGTCCGAGAGCGTTGCGCTCGATATATTGCGATTTTCACGTGTTCGGGACGTGAGTCCGGGAGAATGCATCATCATTGAAAATGATGGCGCGTTGCACTGCCATGACTATCCCGGCGAAGTGGCCCACACGCCATGTATTTTCGAGTACGTCTATTTCGCGCGGCCGGATTCGATACTGGATAATTTGTCCGTTTACAAGGCGAGGTTGCGCATGGGCGAGGAGCTCGCGGGCAAAATAGTGCGCGACTTTTCCGACCATGACATTGACGTTGTGATCCCGATTCCGGATACGAGCCGCACCTCGGCGCTGCAGGTTGCATACCATCTCGGGGTCAAGTATCGCGAGGGCTTCATTAAGAATCGCTACATCGGTCGCACTTTTATCATGCCGGGTCAGGCGGAACGCAAGAAGTCCGTACGCCGCAAGCTGAATGCAATCGATCTCGAGTTTCGCAACAAAAATGTACTGCTTGTCGACGACTCGATCATCCGCGGTACGACGTCGAAACAGATCATTAAGCTGGCGCGAGAGGCCGGGGCCAGGAGGGTGTATTTCGCGTCAGCAGCACCGCCAGTGCGATACCCGAATGTCTACGGCATTGATATGCCGGCCGCTTCCGAATTGGTCGCTAACGGCCGAACGATCGAAGAGATTCAGGACCTCATCGGAGCGGATCGCCTGATCTATCAGGATCTGCATGGATTGATCCGATCGGTGCGCCATGATAATTCGCACATCACCGAGTTTGATACCTCCTGCTTCTCGGGCGAATATGTGACTGGAGATGTAACAGACGAGTATTTGCATGACCTTGAACAGCGTCGTAACGATGCCGCCAAGAGCAAGCGTGGGAGCAGGCGCGATCGCGAGTCCAACGTCGTCGCCTTGTAGGAGCACCCGAAAGGGCACAAGCGCTCCCTGCGCGCGCGACCCATGTAGGAGCGCGCCCTGCGCGCGCGACCCATGTAGGAGCGCGCCCTGCGCGCGATCCTAATTGAGCATCCGATTCATGATTATCGACGAGCTGGCGGAATTCCGCAGCCTGCTCATGCATCACGTCACCACACACTGGCCTGACGCGATCATATCGGCTTATGACCCTACGTCTGCGGGCCATTTGCCCGACGAGTTCGGCGGCGCCGGCAACGACATCATTCTGTTAGGCAGTCAGCACGGCGAAGATCGCGAAGGCGTCGAAGTACTCAAGCGATTTGTTGAGCGAGAAAATTTTCCGCCGGTCGTTTATTTTGGTACTGCCGACGACGAACAGGCGGTGAAGAAACTGCAACCAGACGCACACTTCATGCGCAACCATATTAGTCATGATTCCCTGGTGATCGCGCTCGGTGATGTCTTATTAGCCAATCGGCGCGTCACATCGACGTCATCATTATTTGTCGGCGACATGCGCACGGGGATTCATCCGCTGATCAAGGGCTACCGATTCTTACGCAAGCTGGGATCGACCGAGCACTCCGGTGTTTATCTTGCCGAGCGCGAATCGACGCATTTGCAAGTTGTTTTGAAAGTATTGCGACAAGTGGGAAACGAAGGCCACAGTATCGGCGCGTTCGACCGTTTTCTACAGGAATACGAAACGATTGCGGAAATGGATCATCACAATATTGTGAAGATCTACGATCTCGGAGTTGGCGACGATCATGCGCACATTGCGATGGAGTATCTTGACGGCGGTGACTTGCGCCACAAGATCGAGCATGGTGTCAATGAAGTGGAAGCGGTTCGTTGTCTGAGAGAAATTGCGAGTGCATTGGCGGCAGTACATGAAAAACATGTACTGCATCGCGACCTCAAGCCGGGAAACATCATGCTCCGCAAGGATGGGTCTATCGCGCTCATCGACTTCGGCCTGGCGAAACGCGTCAAGCTTGAGAGTGCGATCACGGACAAGGGCGAGATTTTCGGTACGCCGTACTACATGAGCCCGGAGCAGGGTCACGGCAGCAAGGTGGACGAGCGCAGCGACATCTATAGCCTCGGTGTGATTTTCTTCGAACTGCTGACGGGCGACAAGCCGTTCAAGGGCGGTACGGCGATGGGCATTATTTACAAGCATGCGCAGGCACCGGTTCCGCTGCTGCCGCCACGGCTGTCGCGATATCAGGCGCTGATTAACATGATGCTGGCAAAACTCCCGGAGGATCGGTTGCAATCGGCAGTGGAGATCGAAGAGTGGCTGTAGACTTTCGATTACCTGCGAGCGTGGCGACTTTCTTGGACTCCCCTACGCCGGAGGAGTGGCTGGACGAGGCGGTCAAGCGGCTACCCGAAATGCTGCTGGACCATGCCAACTGCGAACTTAAAGCCGCATCAACGGCGCTGGCATTTCTGTATCGCTATCCGGATCGCTCGAACCTGGTGCAACGCATGTCACGCCTCGCTCGCGAGGAATTGCGGCATTTCGAGCAAGTTCGGGCGATCATGGACGACCTGGAAATTCCTTTCGAGCGGCTGACGGCGTCCCGGTATGCAGCTGGCTTGCGCGATGCGGCGCGGCGAGAGGAGCCCCACAAGCTCCTGGACTCGCTGTTAATCGGCGCGCTGATCGAAGCACGCTCGTGTGAGCGATTCGCGAAAATCGCTCCGCGATTGCCAGACAAGCTGCGGAGATTTTATGGTGGGCTGCTCGCCTCAGAGGCCCGGCATTTTGAACATTACGTTGCGTTTGCAAAGTCAGAGTGTGATGTCGATGACGCAGAGATCGACGCGCGCCTTGAAACACTGAAGTCGGTCGAAGCCGCACTGATAGCGGAGCCCGATACCGAATTCCGATTTCACTCTGGACCACCCCCGTAGGAGCGCGCCTTGCGCGCGAACCTCGGTCCCGCTTGACGGGAGCGAAGTGGCTGGCCTAGCGCGGCATCGTATCCAGCCTGGGCCCATTCTCGTCCCACCGCACGACGCTGCCCTGTTCATACCAATCGCCAAGTACGATGCGCGTTGCCGTTCGATCGCCAAGATCAATCTCGTGAATGGCGGGACGGTGAGTGTGCCCGTGCAGCATGATGTCAACACCGTGTTCACGTAGCGTCGCCGCGACCGCATCCTGGTTCACATCCATGATCTCGTCGCTAAGTGATTCGCCACGAGCCATGCTTTCCTTGCGAGCCTCGGCTGCGAAAGCGATGCGTTCCTGCAGCGACTTCGCACGCATCATCGATTGCCAGTCCGGATCGCGCGTCATCGCACGAACCTTCTGATAATGAACGTCATCGGTGCACAGTGCGTCACCGTGACTGAGAACAACGTTCTGCCCATACAGGGTAACCACAACAGGGTCACTGAGGATTGTCACGCCGGTTTCGGCGGCGAACTGCTCACCTATCATGAAGTCCCTGTTGCCGTGCATGAAAAAAGTCGGCACGCCGGTGTCGGCCAGGTCACGCATCGCGGACTTCATCTCTCCGTAGTAGGGGTTGGGGTCGTCGTCGCCCAGCCACGCATCGAACAGGTCGCCGAGGATGTAAAGGGCTTCTGCCTGCCGGGCATCGTTGGCGAGAAAACTGACAAATTGCTCGCCGATAGCCGGTTGTCCAGCCTCCAGATGAAGATCGGAAATAAAGAGCGTAGTCATCTCAGTCGTAAGTAACTCGCGACATTTTCTTGATCACGATGGGTACGACAGGTGCCGGCGCGCCGCCCGGACCATTCGGGGCGGATGTTGCGTTGACGATGGCGTCGACAACCTCCATGCCTTCGATGACATAGCCGAACACTGTATAGCCCCAGCTTCCTCTGATGGGGTCTTTAACCGGATCCAGATTCGGTGAATTCAAATCCTGGCCGACATTGTTGGCGACGTTGATGAAAAATTGCGAGTTTGCCGAATGCGGGTCGCTCGTACGAGCCATCGCGATGGTGCCGCGCAGGTTACTCAAGCCGTTACCCGACTCATTTGCGACCGTCTCGCCGGTCTCCTTGAGCTTGAACCCCGGCGTGTAGCCGCCGCCCTGGGCCATGAAACCAGGAATGATCCGGTGAAACACGGTGCCGTCGTAGAATCCGGAATCGACCAGTTTGAGGAAATGCGCGACAGTCAGCGGGGCTGCATTGGCATCAAGTTCCAGCTTGAAAGACCCCTCGGTGGTCACGACTTCAATATGCGGATGAGCTGGCACTTTGGCAGCGGCGAAAGCGCAAGCAGAGGCTAGAATAAGAAGCAGCGTCAGGAGGGTTTTCTTCATAGTTTATTCGGGTTTATGCAGCGGGCTGGAACCGGCAATATACCTGAGCTAAACGCTTGATTGCCATTCAATGCGCCCGTATGATCGCACCCCGCGCAAGGTCTGGTTTTGGCTGGGCAGTACGCAGCGGAAAATCTGGCATCGGGGCATGGCGCAGCCTGGTAGCGCATCTGCTTTGGGAGCAGAGGGTCGGGAGTTCGAATCTCTCTGCCCCGACCAATCTTTGGCACTGGCAGAACGGCCGTTTTGAATGCGCCCGTAGCTCAACCGGATAGAGCACCGGATTTCTAATCCGGATGTTGCAGGTTCGAGTCC
>JADFHE010000069.1 GCA_022567295.1 Pseudomonadota bacterium
CATAGCCAGTATCGATGGCATTGGCGAGCAAAATATCCTGGCACGAGAAAAATCACAGAAACGCCTTATGACGGCGATTTGAAAATGGCTATAATCTTGGCCAAAGATTGTGGATGTCCTTGTTTTCCCGCACCTTTATTCACCGATCAAGACGGTGACGATGTTAAACGATTCCTGAGAACCACATTGAATACTCGTTCCACCCGATCTGGGTCCAACCCCGTTTCCACGCCTTGCTGTTTCCATTTCGCCAGCATTTGGTGCTCTCTGGGTACGCAGATCGATGGCATTCCGGCGACTTGTTTAACCGCCTGAATTGCCTCCACGACTCGATGCCGCTCGCCGAGCAGATGGATCAGCATCGCGTCCAGTTTGTCAATTTCGACACGCAGCCTGTCCACCGTCGCAATGTGTGTTGAAGCGGACACCGGTGAGTCTTGCCTGACCTGAGTAGCGTAGCTGTATTTCGTTTGTGAAACGAGGCGCAGCAAAAGTGAGCGCAGACCGTCCGGCATTTGGCGCAGTACCGGTGGCAGGTCAGCATGCTCTATGCTATCGAGAAAGTTCTTCAGGGCAACACCGAGTTCTGTGTCGCCTCTGATGCTAAGCCGACGCCGGAAAAAGAATGTATCTGGATCTTCCTGCCGCAAACAGAGTGCAACGAAGTACTCGCTTTCGCCACGAATGGTCACGTCCGCCTGGCAACCCGGATCGAGCAATTGCAAGCGTCCGTCGCGCAGCGATATCAACCAGCAATATCCCAGATCAGGAATATCAATCATCACCACGCGGTTGTGCAGGAATTCCAATCGCCCATCCTGTATCGGCCGGGCAAACGCCTGATTTATAGCAAGTTCCACCGCGAAGCGTTGGAGCGGAAAGGGAGTTAGCCTGAACATCGGTTTGGCGAGCGTCGCAGCGAGTCGACTGACGGTCGATATCATTTGACTGTGGGTGGACTCTGCGACAATCATGACGATAGAAACTCCTTTCAAGTCCCAATCGTCCCACGCTAGCGTGTTTTCCATCGGAGTATTTGCGTTAGCGCAAAAAATGGGAGTGCAACAAATAATAAGCTTCTACCTCCTGAGTTACGGAGGATTTTGTGGAACTTCTTTGTCCAGCCGGTAATTTACCGTCACTTAAAGCGGCTGTAGATCATGGCGCAAATGCTGTCTATGTTGGATTCAAGGATGCAACCAACGCCCGCCACTTTGCCGGGCTCAACTTCACGATCGACGAACTTCGTCGGGGCATCGAGTACACGCACGATGCTGGCAGCAAAGTGCTGGTGGCAATTAACACTTATCCGGTCGAGTCTGGATGGTCCGACTGGCAATGCGCCGTGGACACCGCCGCCGAATTGGGGGTGGATTCGTTAATTGTCGCGGATATTGGCGTGATGGATTACGCTTGCTCATGCTGGCCTCGGCTGCCATTGCACCTCTCTGTCCAAGGATCGGCAACCAACGAGGATGCGATCATGTTTTTTCATGATCATTTCAACATCCAGCGCGCAGTGTTACCCCGGGTATTATCGGTTCGCCAAGTGGCCAATATTGTCCGCAATGTAGATATCCCCATCGAAGTATTTGGTTTTGGCAGCCTGTGCATCATGGTTGAAGGACGCTGTCAGCTCTCCAGCTATCTGACCGGGTGTTCGCCGAACACTTATGGCGCATGCTCGCCAGCGGCACATGTGCGTTGGGAAGATCGTGATGATCGACTGGAGGTTCGCGTTAACGGGATGCTTATTGACCGCTTTGAGCCCGATGAGCCAGCCGGCTATCCTACAATTTGCAAAGGTCGCTTTCGTGTCGCCAAGCAAACCTATTATGCGTTGGAAGAACCGACCAGCTTGAGTGTATTGAATATTCTGCCCGAGCTGTACCGTGCAGGAGTTGCTGCGATCAAGGTGGAGGGGCGGCAGCGCAGCGCTACCTATGTCGCCCAGGTTACCGCCATCATGCGGGCTGCGATCGACGCCTGTGTGGCCGATCCGGAACAGTACCAGCCGCAGCAGGAATGGCAGGCTGGATTGGCGCGGCTCTCCGAAGGCAGCCAGACCACACTTGGCGCCTACCACCGGCCCTGGTCATAGACCCATCATGAATACGAAAACCACACATAAAACAAAGCTGAGTCTTGCACTGGGTCCGGTTCTCTATTACTGGCCGCGTGAGACTTTACTCGACTTCTATCGGCAGGTCAGACACTGGCCAGTGGACATCGTTTATCTGGGCGAAGTGGTTTGCGCAAAACGTCGCTCACTTGGCTACGACGATTGGTTGTCAATTGCCCACTCGCTAAAAAAATCCGGCAAGAAAGTATATATCTCAACTTTGACCTTGCTCGAGGCTGGGTCGGAGCTGGGATTGTTGCGACGCATCTGCAAGAACCGCGAGTTTCTTATCGAGGCGAATGACCTCGCTGCCGTTTACCGTCTCAGTCGAGAAAAGGTGTCGTTTGTTACGGGACCAGCGATCAATATCTACAATGCACATACGCTGAAAAAACTGGTCTCGTTGGGCTTGCAGCGATGGGTATTACCACTTGAACTTGGTGCCACAGAACTGGCAAGTATCCGCGACGCAGTACCCACGGTTGCTACAGAAATCTTTGCTTGGGGCAGATTGCCGCTGGCGTGGTCCGCGCGCTGCTACACTGCGCGCGCCGAGAATCGTTCGAAGGACGAATGCAAAATGGCCTGCGATGCGGATCCGGATGGACGCTTGATGTACACCTTGGATGATGTCCCGTTCCTGGTACTTAACGGTATCCAGATTCAATCTGCACTGACGCAAAACCTTGCACCACATGTTGCCGATATTCGCCGGTACGGAGTCGACGTATTACGCCTCAGTCCTCAATCCCGGGACATGGATGCGGTAGTCGCGTGTTTCGATCGTATTCGCTGCAGTCGTGTTCCAAACACGGATGATCTCGCAACGCTTGAAACGCTTGCATCTATCGGCACCTGCGAAGGGTATTGGCGCGGCAAAGCGGGGTTTGTGCCACCAGCGGTGGTAGAGGCGCGTCTGTGAATGTAACCTGAGCAGCATGCCAGCGCGCTGCACAGGTATGCCACGCATTACGTTGCTGCCCAACGGCTGGCGCGTCGCACGCTGGAACAGTGCAAGCAAAATTCGATTTGAATAGAAGCATTCCGCGTGCAAGAGTGAGACAATTAGTCATGAATTCGATTGTCTATTCGGATGGTCAGGCGGTCGGTAGCCTGCCATGACCGCAGCCCAAACAAATCCGGCAAAACTAACCGAATATCGCCAGCGCCGTCGTGCATGCAGTAACTGCGCCTTGCATTGCTTGTGTTTTCCTCCGTCACTGTACGATGGGCGACGCCACCTGGAGGAACTCAATTTACGTCAGCGGTGGATCAAGCAGGGTGACCATCTGTTTCTAAGCGGGCAGAGGCTGCGAAGTCTGTTTGTCGTTCGGGTTGGCTCAGTCAAGTGCTATGATCTCTCGCCAGCCGGAGACACGATGGTGATGGGTTTCCGCTTCCCCGGCGAGCTAGTTGGCCTCGATGCGCTGGATGCCGGAGTTCATGCCGGATACGTGATTGGCCTTGAGGATACACACTATTGTGAAATTCCGTTGAGCACGCTTCACCGCCTTCAAAACAGCCGCCTCGAATTACGTCAACTTGTTACTCAGTTACTCTGCCGTGTACTCGCTGATGTCCGTAGTTTGCTTCAGGTCATTAGACACCTGGATGCTCGCGCACGCCTGGCCTGGTTCCTGCTGAACCTTGCGTCTCGCCTGACCGGTCAGGAAACGATCAAATGCGAATTCCGGCTCAGTATGGATCGGAACGATATCGCAAACTACCTGGGCCTGACCATTGGCACTGTGTCTCGCACGCTAACCGATTACCAGAAAGCGGGTATCCTCAGCGCTCGAGGAAAATCAATTCAAATTTTCGACGTGCGTGCCCTGCGCAAATTGTCTGGTTCCGATCCGGCCGTCATCAGTCTCGCCAAGCATTGACGTTAACCGGGCCCTCCAAGGTCTTCCGGATCCGGATTCCGTGCCACATTTACGCTCGCAACAACAAGCAACAACAAGCAACAACAAGAACAACAAGAACAAGAACAACAAGGACATCCGCAGACTTTCTGAGTAAAAAGCCCGATTAATCCGCTGTCGATTAGCTGTCGGCAATGATGTACTTGCCCCATGACCATTGCCCGCAAGTACCAGATCAGCCTGGAATGCACACCGTATTACCATTGCGTCTCACGCTGTGTCCGGCGGGCCTTTTTGTGTGGCGCAGATACCTTTACGGGAAAATGCTTCGAACACCGCAGGGCATGGATCGAAAAGAGAATCTTGTTTCTCGCTAAAGTTTTTGCCATCGATGTTTGTGCCTATGCGGTAATGAGCAATCATTACCACCTGGTGGTGCGATTGGCACCGGAAAAGGCCAGGGAATGGGACGAGGCAGAAGTGCTTAAGCGCTGGGGCCAGATATTTGCGGTCCCACCGGTCGTGGCAAGGTTTGGTGGCAGCCTGCCGTTTCGCAATGGTGTGACGGACTGGACCGGCCTGTATCGAGAGCGTCTTTCCAGCCTGAGCTGGTTCATGCGTTGTATCAATGAACCGTTAGCCCGGTTATCCAATCAAGAAGATGGCTGCACTGGGCGGTTCTGGGAAGGCCGGTTCAAAGTCCAGGTCCTGCTCGATGAAAAAGCCTTACTTCGCTGTATGACCTATGTGGACCTAAACCCGATCCGGGCCAAACTCGCCAATACACCGGAGACATCTGTCCATACGTCTGTGTGTGCTCGGATTAAAGGCGACGGCAATGCATTGCTTGGATTCCAGGGCCAGTCTACAGAGCCTGTGTTGCCCTGTTACTGGAAAGACTATCTGACTTTGGTGGAATGGACCGGACGTGAGTGGCATGCAGGCAAACGCGGACGCATCGATCCGGACTTGCCTTTTATCTTTGAACGCCTGGATACCAATGCCGAACAATGGGTTAGGGAAATTAAACGAATCAACACCTGGCACGGCCGCGCTCTGGGCTCGATCGAGGCATTACAGGCTTATTGTGAGCATCTTGGGCAACGCTGGATGCGGGGACTGGAACGTCATTTAAGCCCAAACAAGCCTGTGGCTACCCAACAATAACCAACACCGAAGCGATCCAATTATCCGGTTGCCGGAGGCATCGCCGTGGCTTGCGTCATAGCCAGTATCGATGGCATTGGCGAGCAAAATATCCTGGCACGAGAAAAATCACAGAAACGCCTTATGACGGCGATTTGAAAATGGCTATAATCTTGGCCAAAGATTGTGGATGTCCTTGTTTTCAATAAGAGAACATGACGGCTTTAAATTGAAGGTGGTAACTTGTTAACGAAATGTAACAACAGGTTCAAGCTATCAATTGGAGCTTCTCTCGGCGCGCCAAATTAAATCGCTGGGAGCACTCGACTCTTTACTAGTATGCCCGCCGATTTGGCGAATGTCCGCTTTCCCCCAAAGCGGTCGTTCAGATCACTGGAAAATCACAAAATTGACAGGCCGCTAACGGCCAAAAGCGGCCAGTCACTGAATGCTAACGAACGGCTGGTTGACCCTTATTGTATTGAAAAACTTTGTTTTCGAAGCCTAGGCTGTTGGACTTAATGAGACGATGACAAACCCATCAAAAATATTTCACCTACAGGGCAATGTACCCCCCGTCAACAAGATACTCCCCGCCTGTCACGTAAGATGCTTCATCGGAAGCCAGGAAGAGCACCATGTTAGCGACCTCTTCGGGCAGTCCCTCACGTCCCATCGGCGTTTGAGCCACAACGCTCTCTCGCATTTCATCTGGCACGCCTTCAACGACCATGGGTGTGGTAATAATGCCGGGATGCACCGAATTGACGCGGATGCCCTCCGCCGCGTACTGGACAGCAGCAGACTTGGTCATAGTCCGTATAGCGCCTTTACTGGCCTGATAGGCAGTGGCACCAGCAGTCCCCGTGATCCCCCATACTGACGAAATGTTAATAATTGAACCGCCTCCGTTCTTTCGCATTGCTGGAATGGCAGCCTTCATGCCCAGAAATGTTCCTGTGGAATTAACTGCCATAACCTTGTTCCAGATTTCAAGCGTTGTGTCCTCCACGCCTTCGAGGGCCACGATCCCGGCGTTGTTGACTAAAATGTCAAGCTTGCCATAAGTACTGACGGCAGTTTCCACTGCTTCCTGCCAATCGGTTTCCGAGGTGACATCAAGTTTGACAAAAGTAGCTTTGCCACCGCTCTTGCAGATCTCGCTAACCAATTGTTCTCCTTCGTCAACTAGGATGTCACTTGCTACAACGCATGCCCCTTCGATGGCCAATCGCTGCGCTTCAGCAAAGCCCATTCCTAGAGCTGCCCCGGAAATAAGGGCAACTTTTCCAGATAATCTTCCGCTCATTATTCATCCCTCCTCTCTTGAAAAGCCATTTTTGTCAACAGAGTTATGCACGGATGCGACTGAAGTCTGCATGACCGCTCCTTGGAGCGAACGCCCGGGAGGTTTCCGTCCCCACCTCTAGGCGAGTTTGGCTTTATCGATGTTGTACGTGCACTTAATTATAGTTGTTCGTAGGCAATTTGCTGGATCGCGCCGATGTCCGCTGTGGGTCGTTAGCGGTCCCTTTGGTCAATATTACCCGAAGGTCCGCTTTCGGGAGTATAGCGGTCGTTCAAAACGCTAGAAAATCACTAATCTAACAGGCCGCTAACGGCCACAAGCGGGCCAGTGCAGCGATTTACCAGATACTTATTTAGCCAGTCTGAATGATTTATTTGTAGTCGTTGACTAACTTGCCATTTGACGAACCCACGAACTGCGGCAAATCATCCGCTATCTCGTAAAAGTCCGGTTTTTCTCCAACAAAAATGTGGCCCATAGTTTTCAACCCTGTAGGGCCGTCAAGTGAGCCAGCTATAATTCCTGTTGAATCCAACTCAAACGGCTCCCAAAACAGGCTTGAGCCGCATTCACGACAGAAACCACGCCGTGCCACTTCGGAAGTTTTATACCAAGCAAGTCCGTCAGAATTGTTGATAGTGATATCGACTTTTCCAGCTTT
>JADFHE010000042.1 GCA_022567295.1 Pseudomonadota bacterium
CTTTGGTAACGATAAACGTGCAGTACGGGACCAAAGACCTCACGTCGCAATCGGTCGATACTGTCGATTTCAACCAATGTCGGAGCGAAGAACGTGCCGTTTCTTGTGCTCGTATGCAATTCGCAGCAATGCAATATTGTGGCTTCTTTTCGCATGCGTGCGACGTGTGCATCAAGCAGGCCGCGCGCTTCCTCGTCAATCGCAGGTCCTACATCGGTGTCCAACAATGCCGGATCTCCGATCGACAACTCGTCCATGTGTCCCTTCAGGAGTTCCAGAACGCGCGGTGCGATCTCTTCCTGCAGGCACAAGAGTCGTAATGCAGAACAGCGCTGACCGGCACTGTTGAATGCCGAATAAACACTATCGAGTACGACCTGCTCCGGGAGCGCCGAACTATCGACGAACATCGCATTCTGCCCACCCGTTTCGGCGATAAACGCGGCGATTGGGCCGTCCCGGTCAGCCAGTGACCTGTTAATCACCCTGGCCGTCTCGGTAGAGCCTGTGAATGCAACGCCGGCAACTCGCGGATCAGCCACTGCTCTGCCGCCAATGCTAGCTCCATCACCAGGAAGAAAGTGCAGGACATCGCCGGGTACGCCTGCTTCGAGCATCAGTTGCACCGCACGAAACGCCACCAGCGGCGTCTGTTCGGCCGGTTTCGCAATGACAGCATTGCCGGCCGCCAGTCCGGCCGCGACTTGCCCTGTAAATATCGCCAGCGGGAAATTCCAGGGGCTGATACAGACAAATACTCCGCGCCCACGCAGTCCCAGCGTATTGCGCTCCCCTGTGGGCCCCGGCATCACACGGGGATCGCCGAAGGCAGAGCTGGCTTCAGCCGCATAGTAGCGTAGAAAATCGACGGCCTCGCGCAGTTCTGACACCGCGTCCGGAAGCGTTTTGCCGGCCTCCTTGATGCAGAGCGCCAACAATTCAGCCGTATTCTCCTCAAACAGGTCCGCGGCCTTATTGAGCACAGCGGCGCGATCCGCCACCGGCGTCCTGTCCCAGGCTGGCTGACTTTTGACTGCGAGATCCAGTGCCGCGTCGACATGCGCTTCGCTGGCCAGTTGGCAGACTCCGACTGTTTCATCGGTGTTGGCCGGATTCACCGAAGCAACCTCCTGTCCGGCCTGCAACTTGCCGCCAACGATGGGCGCCGCGCTCCATGAGTCCGGCGTGCGCTCGTCCATTGCCGCGAAAAGTTCACGGCGAACCGTTCGGTCCGGCAGATTGATGCCGAGCGAGTTCTGTCGCGACTCACCGAAGATGTCGGACGGGCTCGCGATTCTCGGATGCGGTCGACAATCATGCCTGCGCGTCGCCGCTATCGGGTCCGATACAATTTCGTGCACGTCGATTGACGCATCGACTATTCGATTAACGAAGGATGTGTTCGCTCCATTTTCAAGCAGTCTGCGAACCAGGTATGGCAACAGATCTTCGTGGCTGCCAACCGGCGCATAGACACGGCAAGGCCGGCCAATTTTATCGGCGTCGATCACTCCCGCGTAGAGTTCTGCACCCATACCGTGCAAACGTTGGAATTCGTATGAACGATTTGACCCCGCGTAGTGCAGGATGCTGGCCAGCGTGTGCGCATTGTGGGTCGCAAACTGCGGATAAAGGCCGTCACTTGCAGCCAGGGCCTGTCGTGCACAAGCAAGGTAAGACACGTCGGTATGTACCTTGCGCGTGAAGACCGGATAACTTTGCAGCCCCTGTTCCTGTCCACGCTTTATCTCGGTATCCCAGTACGCACCTTTCACCAGGCGGACCGGAATGCGACGGCCACCATCCGTGCCCAGATTCTCAAGGAAACCAAGCGCGGTTCGAGCGCGACGTTGGTAGGTTTGCAATGCCAATCCGAGCCCCTCCCAACCACGCAGGGCCGTGTCACGATACACCGCGGCAAAAATGTCGAGTGAAATCTCCAGTCGATCAGCTTCCTCGGCATCGATGGTCAACCCGATACCCGATTCTTTCGCATGCCTCGCAAGTTCGGTTACTTTCGGCGCCAGTTCTTTCATTACACGATCTTCATGTGTATACAGATACCGCGGGTGCAGGGCGGAAAGTTTTACTGAAATGCTCGGCGCCGAAAAAATATCGGAAGATTCGCCCTGCGGGCCATTTCCGATCGCTCCAATCGCGTCGTGGTAGCTATCAAAGTACCGACTCGCATCAGCCGCTGTCAGTGCCGCCTCACCCAGCATGTCAAAAGAATAACGGTAGGCTCTGTTAACTTTCTTGACTGATCGTTTCAAAGCCTCTTCGATCGTCCTGCCCATGACGAACTGGTGGCCCATGATCTTCATCGCCTGACGCATGGCCGTCCGCACCACAGGTTCACCGGCACGGCTGGCAAGTTTTTGCAGCAGTTGCGCCGGATTTCGTTTCGTGTTGTCGCTGGTTTGCAGCAATTGGCCTGTAAGCATAAGCCCCCAGGTCGACGCATTCACAAACAGTGAATCACTGACGCCCAAGTGATCCTTCCATTGTGCCGCGGTAATCTTGTCCGCAATCAGCCTGTCTGCGGTCGCCGCATCCGGTATCCGCAGCAACGCTTCCGCGATGCACATCAACAAAATGCCTTCCTGCGAGGACAAGTCATATTGCTGCAGGAAAGCCTCGATCCCTCCATCTCCGGCCGTGTTCTTGCGGACCGCCCGCACCAGTTGTGCTGCCGTATTTTGTATTTTCTGCCGGCTCGCCACGCCTGGATCTGCGGCCTCGGCCAGCTCGCGTACCAATGCCTCCTCGTCGCGAAGATAGAGATCATTAATATTCGATATTCTGCCTTCACGGGCAGCCGGCTGATCAACAAAGTTCATGCAATAACTCCGCAGACGCACCTTCCGGGTGGCTTCAAGATATGGACGTTGGCCGGCGATTATAGGGCATTAGCCGAGATTCGATATATAATTTCCATCCGTCCAATTCCCTGGGAAAAGCCGTGCCTGAAGCCTTCTTTGAGTCCCTCGCAACGCAGACAGAATCATTAAAAGCTGAGGGACTGTTCAAGTCCGAAAGACTGCTTGCCGGGCCACAGCAAGCGGCAATCAATGTCAGTACGAACGGAACCACCACGGAAGTCCTGAATCTTTGCGCCAACAACTACCTTGGGCTGGCGAATCATCCTGAAGTCATTGCGGCTGCCCACAAAGCACTCGATGATTTCGGATACGGCATGGCATCGGTCCGCTTTATCTGCGGCACGCAGACCATACACAAGCAGCTTGAAGATCGCATCAGCGACTTCCTTGGCACTGAGGACACGATACTTTATCCGTCATGTTTTGACGCGAACGGCGGACTGTTCGAAACGCTACTGGGGCCCGACGATGCTGTGATCAGTGACGCACTCAATCACGCCAGCATCATTGACGGTATCAGGCTTTGCAAAGCACAGCGATTTCGATACGCCAATGACGATATGCAGGATCTGGAAGTTCAACTGAAAAACACAGCAGACACGAATAACCGCCTGGTCGTTTCTGACGGCGTATTCTCGATGGATGGCACGATTGCAAGCCTGGCCGAGATCTGTGATCTGGCCGACAAGTACGATGCGCTGGTAATGATCGATGATTGCCACGCCGCAGGGTTTCTTGGCCAGAACGGACGCGGCACACACGAATATCGAGGTGTTATGGGACGCATCGACATCATTACGGGCACCCTGGGCAAAGCGCTCGGAGGTGCATCGGGCGGCTATACTTCCGGCCGCAAGGAGGTCGTTGCGTGGCTGCGCCAGCGATCACGTCCTTATTTGTTTTCAAATTCGGTCGCGCCAATGATCGCCGCATCGTCGATCGCAGTACTTGATTTGCTGCAACGTGACAATTCACTGCAGCAACAATTGCATAACAATGCCGGGTACTTCCGTGAAAAAATGACAGAGCGCGGCTTCGACCTGAAGCCCGGAGAGCATCCAATTATTCCAGTGATGCTCGGCGATGCAATGTTGGCCACGCGAATGTCAAACAAGCTGTTGGAGCGTGGCGTGTACGTGATCGGGTTTTCATTCCCGGTCGTACCAAAAGGCCAGGCTCGAATCCGCACACAGATGTCAGCGGGCATTAATCGCGAGCAACTCGACATGGCGATCGATGCGTTTACCGACGTCGGGCGCGAACTGAAAATCATAAGTTAGGACTAGCGATGAAAGCCCTGGTAAAGGCGAAAGCCCAACGCGGTATCTGGATGCAGGATATCGATAAGCCCGATATTGGTCACAACGACGTTTTGATAAAGATAAAACGCACGGCAATCTGTGGTACGGACGTACATATTTTCAAGTGGAACGACTGGGCACAAGCAACTATTCCTATACCACTTGCTGTCGGTCACGAATTCTGCGGCGAAATTGTTGAGATGGGCGTCGAAGTACGCGGCTTTAAAGTGGGCGATCGCGTATCGGCCGAAGGGCACATCACCTGCGGCGTTTGCCGTAATTGCCGCGCTGGACGCAGGCACCTTTGCATGAACACGGTAGGAATCGGCGTCCATCGGGCCGGAGCCTTTGCGGAATATCTCTCCGTCCCCGCTGTCAACGTGTTCAAGTTGCCGGACATGATCAGCAATGACATGGCGGCTATTCTGGATCCACTGGGTAATGCCACACATACGGCGTTGTCCTTCGATCTTGTCGGAGAGGACGTACTGATCACGGGTGCAGGTCCTATCGGGATCATGGCCGTGGCCATCGCGAATTATGCCGGCGCACGCCACGTCGTTATCACGGACGTTAACGACTATCGACTGGAACTCGCCAGGAAAATGGGTGCCACACGTACCCTCAATGTCACCAGTGAATCACTTGACGACACGATGCATGATCTCGGCATGGAGGAAGGCTTTGACGTCGGCATGGAAATGTCGGGCAACCCGCAGGCGTTCCGTGACATGCTGCGCACCATGCACCATGGCGGAAAAATCGCGCTCCTGGGAATTCTGCCCAATGACACCGCCATCGACTGGAACGAAGTCATTTTCAAAGGGCTGGAATTGAAGGGAATCTATGGTCGCGAAATGTTTGAAACCTGGTACAAGATGTCAAGCATGCTGCAGAGCGGACTCAACATCGAACCGGTTATTACGCACCACTTTCCGGCCGACGAATACCTGCCAGCATTTGAACTGATGGAATCAGGCCAATCCGGTAAAGTTATTTTGCAGTGGGACTAATCGATCTCGCAGAAACAGTGCGAGTAAATGCCTTTCGGATCGTTGAACTGCGACAGCCCGGCGAGCAACTCCTGCAATCCGCTGGCAAACGACTCAAGCGCGCTCGGGCCGTTCGTCAGACTGGTGACGTCAACACCGGCTTTTTGCGACAACGATAGAAAGTTCATGATCATCTGTTCAGTCGGCGACATGCGAATCTCAATCAATTTCTGCCCATAAGCGCCGTCGGCCAGATCGGCCAGTTCAGCCGCCGCACGAATTGCGTCCTCGAACGTTCCCAGCGCATCGATCAGGCCATTTTCAAGTGCATCACGTCCGGTCCAAACCTGACCTTGTGCAATGCTGTCGACGACCTGCTTGTCCATTGCACGCCTGACCGCTACGCCGGAAATAAAATCGTCGTAAGTGTCATTGATGATCAACTGAAACAGCTCTTTCATTGGCTCCGACATCTCACGGTCTGGCCGTAATTGGCCTGACCACGGTGTGGACCCGACGCCGTCGGTCGCCACGCCGACAGTCCGGAGCGTGCGTTGGTAGGTGGGAAACATACCGAATACACCAATCGAGCCCGTTACTGTAGCCGGGCTCGCGAAAACCCTGTCCGCAACAACCGAGATCCAATAGCCTCCGGACGCCGCAACGCTTCCCATCGACGCCACCACCGGCTTTCCGGCCGCCTGCAGCGCCTGTATTTCCTGTGCGATAACCTCCGATGCAAAAACACTGCCACCCGGGCTGTCAATTCGCATCACTACGGCTTTGACTGAGTCGTCAGATAAAGCCCGGCGCAACAGTGCGGCCGTCGAATCGCCGCCAATCGTTCCGGACGAATGCGATCCATCGAGAATGTTGCCCACGGCGATAATAACAGCGACATTTTCATCCTGCACATCATCTCCATGCAACAGTCGCATTTGCGCTAGATAGTCGTGCGAAGTCACGGATGAATACGTCGAGCTGTCGTCAGAGTCCTCACCCGCGTGGCCTTTGAGAACTGATCGCAGCTCGGCGCGACTGACCAGTTCGTCGACGAGTCCCGACTCTCTTGCCGCTACGGCAATGTCACCGTCCGCCGACGTTACGTGAACCACCAGGTTCTGTGCGAAATCATCGATCGTTCCTGCCGGCAGTCCTCGCGCCGCTTCGACGTCTTGTTGATACATGGACCAGAACTGCTCGATCAACCGCGTCCGCGACTCACGATCCTCGGGGGACATGTCCATGCGCGTAAAGGGCTCGACGAATGACTTGTGTGTACCGACGCGAAACACGTTCCAGTCCAGGCGCAGCTTATCGATCGCTTCCTTGTAGTAGCTTCTGAATACTCCGTACCCCTGCACGAAAACCATCCCTTCAGGGTGCATGTAGAGTTCATCTGCGTGCGCGGCAAGATAGTAGCTCGACTGACTGAAAAAGTCGGCGCTGGCAACAACCGGTTTGCCCGACGTCTTGAAATCATCGATCGCCGCGCCGATTCTGCGTAATTTACTCAGACCGCCGCCGCCCAATGCGCTCAATTCCAGATGCACTGCCGAAATTCGGTCATCGGTTTTGGCGAACGCCAACGCGTCAACAACATCCTGTACCAGCGTTTGCGGCGGCATGTCGCCCAGTAATTCGGCCAACGCCCTGTCGTATGGGTCGCCGTCAAGTTGATCAACGAGCGCACCAGCGGGATGCAGAAACAACGCTGCTCGCTGCGGCATTGGCGGTGACGTACCCGATATCGCGCCGAAGAACACCAGGAACAGTGCAACAAGCAACAGCAGGTGCAGAACTTTCCTGACGCCATCCAGTCCGCGCCAGATACCCGAAATGAATCTAACAATAAAATTGCTGCTGTTCATATTAATCCGTTCCTAGTTTGAACCCTGCGCGTAACTGACGCGGTATATTTTTCCGGAGTGATCGTCGCTTACCAGCATAGATCCGTCCGCAAGTACCAAAAGATCTACCGGACGCCCGGACACCGACCCATTCCGTAGCCACCCCGTCGCGAACGGCTCGTATGAGACCGGTTCACCATTTTCCAATCTTACCATGGTGATGCGGTAGCCTATCTTCTCGGACCGGTTCCACGAGCCATGCTCCGCAACAAAAATTTGCCCGCGGTATTTCTCCGGAAACATGTCGCCGGTATAGAATTTCAGGCCTAACGCCGCAACGTGTGGGCCCAGTTTCTGCGCAGGTGCACGATAGTCTGCACAGACTTTGCCCTGGCCGTATTTGGGGTCGAGCAATTCCCCGGCATGGCAATACGGATATCCAAAGTGCTGTCCCGGTTCAGTGGCATGATTCAACTCATCCGGCGGCAAGTCATCGCCCAGCATGTCGCGCCCATTGTCCGTGAACCACAGCTCGCCCGTCTCCGGATGCCACGCAAAGCCAACAGAGTTTCGAATTCCTTTTGCATAGGTCTCGCGATCCGTACCATCAGGATTCAACCGGATGATGCGTGCGAAGCCCTCTTCGTCGCAGATGTTGCAGGGCGCGCCTATGCTGATATAGAGCTTATTGTCCGGACCGAATCCAATGTATCGCCAGCCATGATGTCCCTTTGACGGCAGATCGATGTCGAGAATCTCTGCTTTCGGCACGTCGTGCAGATGCTGCTCGATGTCGCGGTAGCGTGTTACGCGGCTTATCTCAGCGACATACAGATCGCCATCATGAAACGCAATCCCGTTTGGCGACTTCAGACCATCTGCAATCTCAATGGTTCGTGTGCCCGCATCGTCCGACACCACGGCAAAGACGGATCGGCCGCGGCGATTTGAAACGAAAATCGTACCGTTATCGCCCAACGCCAGTGCGCGTGCATTTGGCACTGTCGCATATTCCTCGATAATGAATCCGGGTGGCAGCTCGATTTCATCGAGTGCCCAACAGTTCGGCAAGCCAATGTATGCTACGAACAACATTATAAACCCATACAAAATGGCTTTCATCGTTGGCCGACCTCAGCTAGAGAGAAAAAATAGCGACAACTTGGGCAGAAATGTGATCACGATAACCGATAGTGTCAAAATAACAAGGAACGGGAACGTCGCCGAGTAGACCTCCATTATCGGCTTCTCAAATCGATAGCTCGCGATAAACAGATTCAAGCCAACCGGTGGCGTCAGGTATCCAAGCTGCATGGCCGCGAGAAATACAATTCCCAAGTGGACCTCATTGACGCCGTACCCGGCCGCGACCGGAAGAATGAGTGGTACGACCAGTACGATGGCGGAAAATATGTCCAGAATCGCACCGAGAACCAGGAGGAAAAACAGCAAGAGAATCAGGAAGGTAGTCTGGCTGCTAACTGTGCTGGCAACCAATTCGAACAAGCGCTGTGGAATATCTGCATCGATCATGTAGCTGGTCGATGCGACTGAAACACTTAAGATAATCAGGATGCCGCCGACGAGCACCATGGAAGAACGCATTATTCCAGCCAATTTACGAAACGGTATTTCCCGCAGAATCAAGACCTCGACGAGCAGCACATACAACGCTGTAACGGCAGCGGCTTCGGATACAGCGAAAAATCCCGAATAAATGCCGCCGAGTACGACGACCGGTAACGGCAGTTCCCAGATTGACTCACGCAGGGCTGCGCCGACTTCCTGCAGTGAAAAAGAACTCAGCGGTTTGCGAATTCCTCGATTTACCCAAAGACTGTAGCCGGACAGCATCACCAACATCAGCAAGCCTGGCAAGATCCCGGCCAGAAACAAATTATCGATAGAGACTTCGGCGATGACACCGTAGAGAATGAGCGGCAACGAAGGCGCGAACAGCAGCCCCAGACTACCGGCCGATGTCACGAGCCCCAGGTTAAATTTGTCGCTGTATCCATCTTGCTTCAACGCCGGGTACAAAATTGCTCCGAGCGCAATAATGGTTACACCTGAAGCGCCTGTGAATGCGGTGAAGAATGCGCATGCAGCAAGACAGACTAACGCGAGACCTCCGGGAATCCATCCCATCATTGCGCCGGTAAGCCTCACTAGTCGCTTTGGCGCATTGCTCTCGCTCAGCAAGTAACCGGCAAACGTAAACAGCGGTATGGCCGAGAGAAACGGCATGCTGCCGATGCTCTGCACTTCCAGCGCCATGATCATCAAGTCAGTGTCCTGACCGTGAAAGCCCAGCATCGCGCTTGCGGCGATGACAGCGAACAGTGGCGCACCGAGGACAGCCAGCAGCGCGAGAATGAGGGCAAAGAGAATCAACTCTCGTTTCCAGGTCGGCTGCCGGTCAATATGTCGCCCGCCTGTTTGAGGGCAGATATGGAGAAGCGATAGGAAATCAGTGCGAATGCGGCGGGCATGATGATATGCGCAATCCACGCCGGCGTATCGACGAGCACAGTAACTTCATATTCAATTTCGATTTGCAGGTAGCGCCACGCATGAACGGCAATAATGGCGCAAACGACGGCCGCAAAGACTTCGACCAACACTCGCACCAGATTTACCGCTGCATCCGGCAATACGTGCGAGAGCGCATCAATACGTATATGGCGGTTTTCACGACAAGCAGCAATCGATCCAACCAACGCAAGCCACAGTACTATCAGTCGAACCAGTTCATCGGCCCAGCCAAAGCCGGTGCCGAATACTTCACGCATAACGATCTGACTGACGGCGACCAGCATCATGATCGTCAGCATCGACACCAGCATGATCGTTTCGACGGCGGTACCCGCCTTTTCGAGTCGACCCAGTGCGGACTTGAGGCTCACGCTGAGCTTACTCGCCTGCTGCAATGTGCTCGTGGCGATATTCGTCGATGTGGCGCAGCATTTCCTCGTACAGTTCGAGAGTAAACGCCCCATCGGACCCCAGCCTCAAATTCGATGCCAGCAACAACTTGCGTACTTTGACGAATTCTTCGTCGTCGAATCTGACCTCTTCGATACCGCTTTTTAGCAGCGCTTCGAATGCGCCCTGGTTATCGACCAGATTGACCTTGTCGAATTTCTTGTAGGTCTTGGTCATCACTTCACGGACGATTATTCTGTCCTCACGGCTGATCTTGTCGAAGGCTTTCTTATCGACTGCCATGAAACCAAAGGTGTAAACCAGCGGCACTTGTGTTACGTATTTGATTTTCGTATGCCACTGCATGATCAGTGCCACGATCGGCGGGATTGCGACAATGTCGAGGAGGCCTGTTTGCAGGCCCATGAGAACATCAGTCAATGGCAGCGTCACGGGATTCAGTGAAAGCGCTTGCATAGAGGCATAACTCATCGTGTCACCTTCCGGTACCCAGACGCGCTTGCCTTTCAGATCGGCCAATGTCTTGATCGGCTTACGGGACATGAGAGTGGCGAAACCGGATGTCGCGAAGCCAAAATTCACGAACCCGGCGTCTTCCAACCCCTGCTGCAAACGCGCGTCCATTCGACTGCGAACATAAGCGGCCTCTTCTTCCGAATCGAAAACAACCGGCATGCCGTAAAGATTCAAATCCGAATACTGCGCAGACAATGCTGACGGCGTAAACGCGCCGCCCTGCAGTTGCCTGATACGAATCTGGCCCAGCACCTTGGCATCGTCGCCTTTCACACCGCCGCCGTAGTACTTGATCAGCACACGACCGTCCGTTCGTTCATTAATTTCCTTGGCGCTCGCGCGCATATCGTTCATCCACTGTGAGCCGTTCGGCGCTACAGTGGCGATTTTCAGAGTGACCGCCATCGCGGGCAGACTGAACAACAACACAGCGATTGATAAACAGAGTTTCTTCATAGCGTACACATCCTGTGGTCGAGCTTCCCGTTGCTCGACTCAATAGTCAGAAATAGTCATCCGCTTCGGCAAGCAATGTGGCAGCCTCTTCCTGGGCCATGACATTGCTCAATACAAAGCCGTCCTTATATGGATCTGCATTTATTACCTCGTTAAGCAATTGGTCATGCAGCTCCCGTTCATACAAAAGCTTGGCGTATCCTCGAGCAAATTCTACTTTTGCGTTCAGATCGTTACCATTAGTCTCCGCGATCGCACGCTCGAAATACTCGCGCGCGCGTTCTGGTTCACCACCGAGCGCAGGCGGACGCAGCGTCAGCAATATTCCCATAAACGTATAGACACTGACGTTAACCTCGTCACCGCTTATGTCGAGATAATGATTGAATAATGCCTCGATCTGCGGCAATTCGGCGAGCGAGTTCCAGTCTGAGCTGTGGGCCCGCAAAAACGCCAGAGACGCGAACCCGTAGGTATACAAGAGGTCCGCATGCCTGGGGCCAATGCCGTCGAGTGAAGCGACAAATTCATCAAAAGTTGCATCCGGCCAACGACAAGACGGTTTGTAGGTCTCGCACATTGCCGTTAGCGCGTAACGACGGGCACGGGACGTCAGACGCGAAGCCCGAATCGCATCGTCCGCAAATACTGCACCGTAGGTCGCGTACATAGTCGCGCCTGCCGCAAGGATGTCCGGATCGCCGGGGCTGCCTTCGATAAAGCTGTCGAGCATCAATAAGAACGACGGCGCACCGGCACGGACGAGTTCGGGATCATCCTGGTTGAGTATCGCCGCCGCCAGGTTGTCAGACAGCCCGGTCGCAACCGACGACAACAGGATCGAACAGCCGCTGGACAGCAGGCAAAAAGCGACAATAGAGAGTACTTTCTTCATATCTCGAAGGACCCAGTGACAGACAAATGGTTCAGGTTTAAGTACCAGGACGGCTGTTCCATATCTGGCTGTTGCGCAGTATAACGAAAACGCCCCGGGCACTTACGTGGCCGGGGCGATGTTTTCCTGATGAAAATCAGATTTTTTCCTTGATTCTCGCGGCCTTGCCCGTGCGTCCACGCAGGTAATACAGTTTGGCACGACGCACGTCGCCGCGACGCTTCACTTCGATCGAGTCAACCACCGGGCTATACGTCTGGAACACACGTTCAACACCTTCACCGTGCGAAATTTTTCGGACCGTAAACGAAGAGTTCAAACCCCGGTTGCGCTTGGCAATTACGACACCCTCAAACGCCTGCAGACGCTCACGAGTACCTTCCTTCACCTTAACCTGCACAACAATAGTGTCGCCTGGAGCAAACGCAGGAATTTTCTTCCCCATCTGCTCTTGTTCGATCCCTTCGATAATTTTGCTCATTGACTTTGCTCTTTCAGAAATTCGTCGAGTAACGTCTGTTGCTCGTCATTTAAATCCAGTTTTTCCAACAAATCGGGACGCCGCAAATAACTACGTCCCAACGCCTGCTTGGTTCGCCATCTGGCGATTTTAGCGTGATCGCCGGAGATCAACACCTCCGGGACCCGCTGGCCTGCAATTTCTTCCGGGCGCGTATAGTGCGGATGATCCAACAGGCCCTCCATAAAGGAGTCCTGTGCTGCCGACTCATCATCACCCAACACACCCGGCAGTAATCGAACTACCGCATCTATTACTGCCATCGCCGCAATCTCACCGCCCGAGAGCACGAAATCGCCCAGCGAAATTTCTACATCGACATGCGCCTCAACAAGGCGCTCGTCGATTCCTTCGTACCGCCCCGCAAGAAACACCATTCCGGGTAACGCCGCAAATCGTTTTGCCATCGCCTGGTCAAATACCTGGCCCTGCGGTGACAGATACACGACTGGGCACCCGTCGGGTAATTTTCCCTTTGCCGCCAGCAGAGCGTCCGCGACCGGCTGGAACTTCATCACCATGCCGGGGCCACCGCCATACGGCCGGTCGTCGACGGTACGGTGCCTGTCGGTCGTGTGGTCGCGCGGATTTTCGAACGCAAGCGATATCAACTCGCGCTGCAGCGCTCGACCGACAACACCGAACTCGCCGATTGTGCCAACCATTTCGGGAAACAGACTGACGACATTAAACTGCATCGCTTCAGTCCCATTCCCAGTCAACGTTGACGAGTTTTTCACTCAGATCAACGCTAATGACTATTTTATCTTTCACAAACGGAATCAATCGCTCTCGTTCGCCTTTCACGACCATCACATCATGTGCACCGGTTTCGAGCATGGCATCTATCCTGCCGAGCACGGTGCCGTCGCGATGAACGACATTCAATCCGATGAGATCGGACCAATAGTACTGGCCGTTCTCTGGTTCAGGTAACGCGTCTCGGCGCACACCGATCTCGGCGCCAACCAGCTTCGCTGCCTGCTCCCGATCATCAACGCCATCGACGCGAGCGATAACCGACTTTCCGTGTCGCTGTCCTGCAGCGATTTCGGTGGGCTGCCACACGCCGTTACGGCCGAGCAACAAACCCTTGTATTGCAATACCGCTTCACGCGGTTTGGTGTACGAAAACACCTTCACCCATCCCCGGACACCGAACACGCCAACAATGCGACCCAGAATTACCGGTTCGGAAACCAATGGATTAATTGCTGGCGACCGCCTTGCGATGCTTCTTCAGGAGTGACGCAACGCGATCTGACGGTTGCGCACCCTGGCCAACCCAATAATCCACGCGCTCAAGATCAATACGGAGATTCTCTTCGTGTTCTTTACCAAGCGGGTTGAAGAAACCAAGACGTTCGATATACCGGCCGTCACGGCGATTCCGAGAATCGGTGACCACCAGGTGATAAAAAGGGCGCTTTTTCGCACCAGCGCGCGAAAGTCGAATACTTACCATTACACTTCCGAATAAATATCAATGAGAGGCAGACATGCCTTGATGAGAGGCAGACATGCCTTGATTCGGGCCGACCCGAATAGACGGCGCATTGTACGGGTTTTGCGCCAAATGTGAAGCGTTTCCGCGACCAAAATTCCTAAGTTTTTCCGGGCCTTAGCGGATTCGGTCCACGTCCGCTTCAAAATCCGCTGTTTTCTAGCCAAATCCCGGCGGCAGACCGCCGCCGGACAGACCCCGCAACATCTTTTGCATGCCGCCTTTGGACATTTTTCTCATCATCTTGTCCATCTGCAAATGCTGCTTCAGCAGGCAATTGACGTCCTGAATCCGCTGCCCGGCGCCCGTGGCGATCCGTTTCTTGCGTGAACCGTTGATCCTCCTGGGAAATTGTCGCTCGCCAGGCGTCATGGAGTTGATGATCGCGATCTGGCGGCGAACCTTCCGCTCATTGCCTGCGTCTTGCAGGGCCGCCGCATTCAGGTTGCCGGAGCGGGGTAGTTTTTGCAGCATTGACGCCAACCCACCCATATCCATCATCTGCTCCAATTGATCACGCAGATCGGACAGGTCAAAACCTCTGCCCTGCTTGAGTTTCTTCGCCAGTTTCTCGGACTTGTCTTTGCTGACTTTTTGCTCAATCTCCTCAACGAGAGTCAGCACGTCGCCCATGCCGAGAATCCGTGACGCCATTCGGTCCGGGTGAAACGCTTCGAGCGCATCCACTTTTTCCCCCACCCCTATAAAGCGGATCGGTTTGCCGATCACTTCCCGTACGGACAGAGCAACGCCCCCTTTCGCATCGCCATCGGTCTTGGTCAGCACAATGCCCGTCAGAGACAAGCTTCGGTTAAACGCCGTTGCAGCGTTCACCGCATCCTGGCCCGCCATGCTATCGATAACAAACAGCGTCTCACGCGGTTGGGCCTGCTCGTGTACAGCAATGACTTCCTGCATCATGGTTTCGTCCACGTGCAATCGGCCCGCCGTATCGACGATCAATACGTCCACATGTGAGCGCCGCGCCGCATCCAGAGCGCGATCGACGATGCGAACAGGTTGCTCGCTCGCGTCACTGGAACAATGCAATGCACCGACTTCGCCGGCCAGGGTTTGCAGCTGCAATATCGCCGCCGGACGATGCACATCAACGCTAACGAGCATGACCTTCTTCTTACCGGTTTCAATCAGACGTTTGGCAAGCTTCGCCGCCGTTGTCGTCTTACCGGCACCCTGCAGACCCGCAAGCATTATAACGACCGGGGGTTGTGCTCTGAGGTCCAGTGGCGACGACTCACTGCCCAGAATTTGCACCAGTTCCGCGTGGATAATTTTGACCAGCGCCTGACCGGGCGTGAGACTCTTGCCGACTTCCTCACCCAGCACACGTTCGCGGATACGCTCGATAAACGTCTTGACGACCGGCAGCGCGACGTCAGCCTCAAGCAACGCGAGCCGCACCTGGCGCAGAGTGTCCTTGATATTGGCGTCGGTAAGCCGGCCCTTGCCCGTCAAGTTACGGGCGACTTCGGACAGACGACCACTTAGGTTGTCAAACATGGAGGGATTCTATCGTAGGAGGGTTCTCTTACACTACGCCATATGGGATGATTAACGGAGTCTGAAATTAGATTGGTGCCTGCCAGGTTTCTGTGTCTGAAATCACAATTTTCTTGCTATACCTGTTAGCTGCCGCGGCTTTCGGCGCATCGCGCTTGCCCCAGTTCGAGACTCAGGACCGTCCGCTTTTCATCACCGCATGCATTCTGGTCGCGATCTCGATAGCGCTGCATGGGAACACGCTTTATTCGGCGATAGTCATCGGCGATGGCTTTAACTGGTCGCTATCGAACATCGCATCGATGATCGGTCTGGAAATCGCACTGATCAGTCTGATTGCGGCAATCGTACCAACTCTTCGGGGTATCAGCGCGGGCCTGTTGATACTCGGGGCGTTCGCGGCCACCCTGACCGGCATCGACGGCGCACCGGTAGCGGCGGCGACGCTCGCTTGGCAGACTGGTGCGCATGTGCTCATTTCACTGCTGTCCTACGGATTGCTAACGGTCGGTGCCATCGTCGCGGTCTACGCAATGATTCAGGAACGACGCCTCCAGGCTGGACAGCTATCGACGATTAACCGCCTGTTCGCGCCTCTTGAGACAACAGAAAAATTGCTGTTCGGCATCGCCGCGACCGGATTTGCCGGACTCGCACTTGCGATAGTCTCAGGGTTGACGTTTGTCGATAATTTATTTGCACAGCATTTAGCCCATAAAACAGCATTCTCGCTACTCGCACTAATGGTATTCGGCACCCTGCTCGCCGGGCGATATTTCGCCGGCTGGCGTGGACCCCGTGCCATCAGGCTTTATCTGGGCGGTTTCTTATTGCTGTGTGTCGCCTATTTTGGTACGCGCGTCATACTCGAGCAGCTTTTGAACCGAAGTTGGAGTTGAGAAGCGCGTTCTTGACAGTACCTGGCGCGGCTGATGAACTGGCGTTGTATTGGTTGATCTGGAGGTGCCCTACTTTTGGGCGATGACATTCCACTAGCAGGTCTTTTAAGTCTGCTTGTTGTGCTACTGCTGCTTTCTGCGTTTTTCTCGGGCTCGGAAACGGCCCTGATGAGCCTCAATCGTTACCGGCTCCGGCACAAAGCCCGCGAGGGCCACCGCGGCGCACGAATAGCGGAACAATTGTTGAGCCGGCCTGACCGACTGCTCGGTCTGATTCTGCTCGGCAACAATCTCGCCAATTTCTCCGCCGCATCTCTGGTTGCCGTCATCGCTTACAAAATCGGCGGTCAACCGGCGGTCGCCATTGGCACTCTGTTCTTAACACTCGCAGTTCTGATATTTTCGGAAACCGCACCGAAAACTCTGGCGGCGCTGCACCCCGAGCGGCTCGCGTTTCCGGCCGCGATGATCTACTACCCGTTGCTCAAGATCGCCTACCCGGTCGTTTGGTTGATCAACGCCGCATCGAATGGCATCTTGCTGCTGTTCGGTGTTCGTGACAAAGGTAATGACCTGCAATCGCTATCTCGAGAGGAATTGCGAACTGTCGTGCACGAGGCAGGCAGCCGAATCTCGTCGCGCTACCGGCAGATGCTGCTGAGCATCCTCGATCTTGAAAAGGTTACGGTCGACGATGTCATGGTTCCACACAATGAAATTGTTGGAATCGACCTTGATGACGACGATGACGACATTGAAGACACAATTGCTGCAAGCCAGTACACCCGTCTGCCGGTTTACCGGGACAATATCGACGAAGTAATCGGCATTCTGCATTTACGACGCCTCGCGAATCTCTCTCACAGGAAAATCAGCAAAGACGCACTGCAACAAATGCTCACCGAGCCGTATTTTGTTCCCGAAGGCACTCCACTGAGTACGCAGCTAGTTCAGTTTCAACGCAGGGGTGAACGCATTGCGATGATCGTGGATGAATACGGAGACATTCAGGGTGTCGTAACACTTGAGGATATCCTCGAAGAAATCGTCGGCGAATTCACGACCGACCCGGCCAACGACGAAAATGAAGTTGTGAAAGACGGACCCGACACCTATATCGTCAACGCGACCGCCAACATACGTGAATTAAATCGATCTCAGGACTGGGAACTTCCTACCGGCGGTCCCAAGACACTCAATGGGCTCATTGTAGAGTTGCTGGAGACAATTCCCAAGCCAACGACGTGTCTCAATATCAGCGGCTACCCAATCGAAATTATCGAAACTGACGACAATCGGATCCGTACCGTCCGAATTGGCCGGCGAGTAAGAAGCGACATAGCGCAGGACCAGGAAGGCTAGATAGCTTCGTCAAGAGCCTCGCTTAGCCTGCGAACGCCAACTACTTCGATACCTTCGGGGCTCGTTTTCGGCAGATTTCCGTGCGGTACGATGGCACGAGTGAAGCCCTGTTTTGCCGCGGCGGCGATTCGTTCCGCGCCAAATCGCACGGGTCGAATTTCTCCAGCCAGACCGATCTCACCGAAGCACACTAACCGCTTCGGGGCGACTCGATCTCGAAAGCTGGAAACGATGGCAAGTAGTATCGGTAAGTCGACTGCCGTCTCATTGATGCGCAATCCGCCAACGACATTTACAAATACGTCCTCATCAATCACCGACAACGAACCGTGACGCTGCAGGACTGCGAGTAGCAGCGCGAGACGACTCTGATCAACACCTTGCGCCAGACGTTTCGGATGACTGGTGTTGCCGTCAGCGACCAGCGCCTGAATTTCGACCAGTAACGCGCGGCTTCCCTCCCAGGCCACGGAAACAACACTACCGGGTGCATCGACCGATTCGCGTGACAGAAAAATAGCCGACGGATTACTAACCTCGAGAAATCCGGTTTCGGTCATTGCGAATACGCCTATTTCGCCGCAGGCACCGAATCGATTTTTCACTGAACGAATCATCGAGTAGCGGCTCGTGGGGTCGTTTTCGAAATACAGGACAGTATCCACCATATGTTCTACAACACGCGGACCGGCAATTGCGCCCTCTTTTGTCACGTGACCGATGACGAACACAGCCACATCATTTTGTTTGGCAAACTGCACGATCTTGCCGACACCATCGCGAAGTTGCGCAACCGATCCAGGTGCCGACGGCACTCCGTCACTGACCATAGTCTGCATCGAATCAATGACCAGAACGCGAGCATTGCACTTGCGGGCTTCCGCCAAAACATTTTCAATAGCGACATCGGCCAGCAGATTCATCGACGACGCAGCCAGCCCAAGGCGCATTGAGCGCCGTCCGATCTGGCGCAAAGACTCTTCTCCAGTCGCATAACAGACGGGCACCTCCTGCATTAGATTCGCGGCGATTTGTTGCAACAAAGTTGATTTGCCAACGCCAGGGTCCCCTCCCAACAGCACGACCGCCCCCGGCACCAGCCCACCGCCGAGCACCCGGTCGAACTCCTCGAATCCTGTTCTAAAACGGTATTCGATATCGTCCTGCAGACGCCCCAGCGTCGTTGCCGCCGCCGGCAGTGCCTTTGAAACAGTGAATTTCGTCTCAGTCAGCGTGTTCCAGGCCGCACAGTCGGGGCACTGACCGGCCCATCTGACGCTGTGTGCACCACATTCGGAACAAAGGTAGGCGATTTTTGCCTTGGTCACGGTGTCTTAACCTTACGGAAGCTGTATATGGGCCAGATCAAGCGCACACGCGGCGAAAAGTGATCCGCGTGTATTTGATAACTAGTTGTTTTATAATACTATTATTCCATTGACCGCTACTATTTCGCGACCGACGCACCGATTATTGTTAAATTCGCGAAATTTAACGAGCGTCAATAATAGCACCGCATCCAGAGTCGATATTACATAAAAAGTGCCAACCCTATCTCATTAAGAATGTTTGTATTTGCCTATACTTTTGCCCTTGAAACCGGGACCTCACCGACTTTGGACACGAATTCACAGCAAAAACGTAACCGCATTATCTCGCTTTCATTTGCGAGCCTCTTGCTGTTGCTGCTTTACGGCCCCTTGGCAAACTGGTTTGTCGCTGCGGATCGTGTTCTCTATGATCAACTCGCTGGTGGAATGCCAAATGAGGCATTGAAAAATACTTATATTGCAAGTATCGATGCAAAACGGTCGACGCCGGCAGAACTCCTTGAGCAGTACGGACAGGTGGTTCAGGTCTTGCAAAACTCAGGTGTTAGCCGAATCATTCTAGCGAATCCACCGGCTATTGCCGCGGCGGATGACCTGCCAGGGTGGACCGCCCTGCTAGATAATCCCAGTCCGGTATTTGTACCGACACGACACAGATTTTCCGACATTGCGACGCACGATGGATTCGTCACGATACGACCCGACAGTGACCGGGTGCTGCGGAAATCTGACCTGTGGCAACTCAACGCCGGATTTTTGTCTCCGTCATTGCCGCTTGCCATCGATTTTGAATCATCGGAAAGCGGCACTGGAAGCATGCTGTCCAAAGCTGATGACGTAATCTTTTTTTCGAGCTATGTCGAGTTGCCGCGCATTGACGTAATGGGCCTGTTGAACGCGAATGGAGATATCTCGCTAAAAGGCGCAACAGTGTTCGTCGACTCAGATAAGCCCTATGTCGACGCCGCCGCGATGTTACCGTCGGGGCAGTTAGTGACGATATCGGAAATTACAGCTGCTCTGTTGGCCGACCTCGAGAACAATCGCACTATCGGCTCGCCGCCGAGCATTAAGGCATTAGAGTTTCTGATACCTGCCATGCTCGCCATTATCGCCGTACTGTTCTTACCGGACAGGAACCGTCGTGAGATTGCAGTTTTAACCGTTACGGTTATTTCAATACTCTTGCTAGTCGAAGCAACTATGCTTTACGGCCTGCAATTACGAATGGACCTGGGTCGTCCGATCCTTATCTTCGTCGGTGTCGCTATACTCAGCGCCTGGTTGGTTATTGATGTAAGGAAGGCGTCTGGCGACGCGTTCCGCAAGGGCTCCGAATTTCTGTCTGCGGGTCGTCTCGAACCCGCTTTCGCAGAATTTCGCCGCTGCAATCCATCAGAACCCGTTTCAGCGAGCATGCACAAGCTATCGCTGGCATTTGAAACACAAGCCAAGCCCGAGCGCGCCGAAGCTGTGTTGGAATGGATGAAACGCACCGTGGGCGGATATCCTACCGGAAAATCTTCCAACCATAAGACGGGTGGCACACCAGAACGGCTGGGGCGCTACGTTATCGAACGGCGTATTGGGCGGGGCGCCATGGGATCGGTATACCTGGCAAAGGACCCAAGAATCAATCGGGCCGTGGCCCTCAAAGCGATGCCTATCGAAGAAGAATTCGAGGACGAAGAACTGAAAGAAGCGCGACTGCGATTTTACCGCGAAGCAGAATCGGCCGGTCGCCTGACACATCCCAATATTATTACCGTTTTTGACGCAGGTGAGGATAAGGGACTTGCCTATATCGCAATGGAATACATGCAGAGCACATCACTCAAGAATTATACTGACCCGAAGAAATTGCTGGCTCCGAAGCGGGCGCTCGAACTAGCGGCTGCAACCGCAGAGGGCCTCGATTACGCACACAATCAGGGCGTAATTCATCGTGATATCAAGCCGGCCAATCTGCTCTATAATCCAAAAGGCGGCTCGATCAAGATTAGCGACTTTGGCGTTGCACGTATGACGGACAACAACAAGACGAAGACCGGCATTGTTCTGGGAACGCCTATGTACATGTCACCAGAGCAACTCGGCGCCGAAGAACTAACAGGACTCTCGGACTTGTTTTCACTTGGTGTTACCCTGTACGAGCTCCTGGTTGGCGAGACGCCGTTCAAAGCATCGAATATCGCGGTATTGATGACGAAGATAACAACCGAAGATCCGGCACCGGTATCATCCCGTCGCGCCGGCCTACCCCCCAGCATTGACGCCGTCCTTATGAAGGCGTTGGCGAAACGCCCACGAGATCGCTTTTCTTGCGGCGCCGAAATGGCTATCGCGCTGCGGAATTGCGCTAGAGTTTCCTGACGACTGATTGGGCGATAGGGAAACGAACATGAATCTTCGCGGAAAAATAGAGATAACAGAACTCAGTGATACTGGGCGTGTCCGCGAACATAACGAGGACGCCGTCACCTCCAATATTGACATTGGCCTTATGGTTTTGGCCGATGGCATGGGTGGCTACAACGCGGGTGAAGTTGCCAGTGGCATCGCCGTGCAAATCGTCGCCGATCTGGCGTCCGAGGGCGCCGCCCGCGAAGAACGTCATGGCATCGATTCGCACAGTGGCTTGATGCGCCAGTCTATTGTTTTACGCGACGCAGTCTATCGAGCCAACAAAATCATCTATCAGACGGCGCAAAGCCAGACCAACTGCGAAGGCATGGGCACGACGATCGTTGCCTGCATGTTCTACGATAATAAAGTTTCTATTGCGCACGTCGGCGATTCACGCGCTTACCGCTTACGGCAGGGGAAGCTCGATCAGGTGACACTCGATCACTCTCTCTTGCAGGAACTCGTCGACCGTGGTTTTTACTCCGAAGAGGAAGCCCAACGTTCTACCAATCGTAATTACGTGACCCGCGCGTTGGGTGTTGAGCCAACTGTGGAGGTGGAAGTGCATGAGTACGACGTGCTGCCGGAAGACATCTATTTGCTGTGCTCCGATGGCCTTCCCGACATGGTCGAGGATGAAGATATTCACTTAACTATCAGTACTTTTAATGATAGTCTGGACGTTGTTGGTCAACAACTAGTGGACCTAGCCAATGACCACGGCGGGCGTGATAATGTGTCGGTTATGCTTGCACAGGTTAAGGAAGCCTTCCCGGCAAAGAAGGGCCTGTTTGCATGGATTGCCGGCTTATTTCGTTCCTAGGCAGTGAGCTAGGAAGGCAAGGAATCAAGAGCGAGAAATCATGGCAAGGTTAATTCTAAGTCTGGACAATCAGGTCCTGGCTGAATACAACATGACCAAGGAACGCTACACCATCGGGCGTCTTCCTGATAACGATGTTCGCATCGACAATCCGGCAGTCAGCGGACATCACTCGCTGATCATCAATATTCTCAACGACTCTTTCCTGGAAGACCTGAACAGCACCAACGGCACATATGTCAACGGTAAACTGATCAAGAAGCACGCGTTGCAGCACGGAGACGTCATCACAATCGGCCACCACCAGTTGCGCTTCTCCGATCAACAGGTGACCGAATCCGACCAGGATGAGTTTGAAAAAACGATGGTCATTCCGGCCGGGCAGCAAAGCACAGAACAATTAGCAAAAGCTGAGGCAGCCGCAGAAAAGGCCGTAGCCGCCGAGAGCGAACAACCGGAGGATCATCGGTCCGATGCTGCGGCCGCAGTCAAGCTGGACCCTGATGAGGCGGCAGCGCTTGATGAAAAACCGAAGGCACCTTCCGCTGGCGAATCCGTTTCACTCACAGACACGTCGCGCGGAGTCCATGCCGCTAACGCGCCCAACGCCCTGCCACTTGCCAAGCTGCAGGTTTTGAGTGGCGCATTCGCAGGACGTGAACTGGAATTGACCAAAGCGCTCACGACGCTTGGCCGACCGGGAGTGCAGGTTGCCGCGATCACGCGTCGCGCTGAGGGTTACTACCTCGTGCATGTGGAATCTGGTGAAGAAGACGATTTCCCGCTGGTCAACGGTCAGCCCATCGGTGCGCAAGCGCGCAAGCTCCAGGACAACGATGTCGTCCAGTTGGCCGGCGTCAAGATGGGATTCTTCGCCTCTTGATGAAAGCTTAGTCGACCATTTCGCTCGCCTCGCGGTTCATGACACCGCACACCAGCTCATAAGGAATTTCGTTCGCCCACGGGGCAACCTCTTCCACCGGCAAGCCGTCTCCCCAGAGTGTTGCAATGTCGCCAACCCGATCATCGGCGTCTGCACCCAGATCAACAGCGATCATGTCCATCGACACAACACCGATCAGTGGTACCTTGCGGCCGTTGACGAGAACTGGCGTTCCGGTTTGGAAATGCCGGGAATAGCCGTCGCCGTAGCCGACAGAAATAACACCCAACACAGTATCGGACTCGCTTTTGTAGGCTCTCTTGTACCCTACATGAGCGCCCTTCGAGAGTGGTTTAACCGCAATCAGACGAGCTTCAAACTGCATGACAGGTTTTAGATCGAGTTCGATCCCGGTACTGTTCAAAAATGGTGAAATTCCGAACAACGCGATTCCCGGTCTAATCCAGTGGTCGCGTTCGCTGCCCGACAGATATTCCGTGATGTCCGGCCAACCCAATGCAGCTGCGCTGTTGCCAATGCTCACTGCAACCCTGGTGTCGGTAGCGATTTCCTGAAATCGCCTGAGCTGCCGCGTCGTCACGCTACTGTCCAGATCGTCGGCGCAGGAAAAGTGCGTCATCAGTCGAATTTCTCGAACGGACGGCATATCGCGAAGTCG
>JADFHE010000014.1 GCA_022567295.1 Pseudomonadota bacterium
GTGGTGGGGCGTGTAGGGATCGAACCTACGACCGGTCGGTTAAAAGCCGAATGCTCTACCTCTGAGCTAACGCCCCATCTGCGTAAAGGGTGGCAGAGATGCCACCCGAACGCCGGCGGCATAATACCCGATAATTGCCAAATAACAAGCGCCAAAAGGCGCGCTTGAATGAAGGCGCTCTAGACGCCTTGTTCTTTCATCCGTTGCAATCGCTGGCCCGCAAGACGGGCGGCAGTTGTTTCTGGATACTCCGTCTGTACGCGAGCCAGAGAGCTACGCGCAGCATTCCAAAGTTTCAGCTCGTAGTTGCAATACCCCATCTTCAATAACGCGTCCGGCACTTTTCGCGAACTCGGAAATTTCCTGATAACGATTTCGAATTCGCTCAATGCCTGGTCGAATCGCTGCGTCACATAGTGTGACTCAGCCAACCAGTACTGAGCATTATCGGCGAGCTCGCTCTCCGGAAACGTCACGAGGAACTGCTGGAACGCTAGTGCCGCAGGCTCGTAGCGTTGTGCTTTCAGCAACTCGAATGCCGCCTGATAATTGTTTCGGTCTGATCCTCCCGGCATCGGTAACTGGCCGGGTGTCAATGTACCGCCGTCCATAACACTGACCGAGTTGCGTGCCTGAATTGACGTTTCCAGCTCCTGAATACGCGTGTCGAGGTCCACGTATAGCTGCCGTTGTCGATCAGCGGTGCTTGCCGAGCTGTGCTCAAGCTCCTCAACACGCCCCTGAATTTCGTCGCCGCGTCGCTCAACCGCGCCGACCTGCTGGGTCAGATTCACCAGGCTTTGGTTCCGAACCACGCGCTCGATACTCTGCAGCCTGCGTTCCAGTTCGGTGAGCTTGATCAATACCGGGTCTTCGGACGGCGGCATTAACGCGCAACCGCTGAACACGAGCGCCGGCAACACCAGCAGAAAGGCTCTGTTGATATTCGAGGTCATTCAGATATCACTGGGAGTACACAAACTCAACGCGGCGGTTCTGAGCGTAGTCACTCTCGGAGCTGCCCATCGCCTGCGGACGTTCTTCGCCGAAGCTGACTGTCTGAATTTGCGACCCAGCGACACCTTGAATCATGAGTATTCGGCGGACTGCCTGCGCCCGGCGCTCGCCGAGGCCAATGTTGTACTCGCGAGAACCCCGCTCATCCGCGTGACCTTCGAGTCGCACGCTGCTGAATGAGCTGTCGTTGAGCCGGATCGCGTGGCCTGCAACCAGGTCCTGATCCTGAGGGCGGACCTCGGAGGAATCGAAATCAAAGTAAATAACGTCGCCCAGTTGTTCTTCGGTGTCGAAGAACTCGCCGCCACCGAGCCCATCGGTCCCGGCTCCCGACGTATCGGCGCCGCTGTCGCCGCCATACGTTGTGTCGGTGGGGTCGGGATCGGGAATGGTCTGCTGACAGCCAGCGAGCATTGCGCCCAGTAGCGCGATTGCGAATATTTTGTAGTAAGACATAGCTAAACCCTTGTGGTTTTAAGTGAGGTAATTAGTTAATAAAAACAGTAACTAAAGTATGTTATTTAAAGTTAATTATAAATTTAGAATCGTGGAAACGGCGACCATACCGGCTCGCGGACATCTCCCCGCCCTGACGCCATTTTCTGCCGTATCAGGCCATCGGCTGATACGGTCTCAAGTACTCCGTCACGACCCTCCCGTGTGGCGTAAATCAAGATATCACTGTTCGGCGCGAAGCTCGGCGACTCGTCTTGTCGACCAGTCGACAGTACCATCAAATCCCTCCGCTCGAGATTCATAACAGCGATACGAAAGTTGCCACGATCATTGTGCACCATTGCCAGTCGCGTACCATCCGGCGACAGCCGCGGCCGCGCATTATAACTCCCTTCAAACGTAATGCGCTCCGGAGTTCCACCATTTGCTGATATTCGGTAAACCTGAGGACCGCCGCTGCGATCGGACGTGAAGTAAATGTTCCGGCCATCCGGCGACCAGGTGCCTTCCGTATCGATGGCGCGATGTGTTGTCAGACGCTTTGTCTGACGGGATGTGATGTCCAGCACATAGATATCCAGGTTACCGCTAACGCCACCCAGTGTGATAACCAATTTTCGACCATCGGGCGAAAACGCAGGCGCACCATTGATACCGGGCTTGTTCGAGATCCGGAAGCGGTTACCCGAACGCAAAGTCTGTACGAAGATAGACGACTTCGAACCTTCAAATGATACATAGGCCAGTTGGCGGCTGTCCGGTGACCATGCGGGCGACATAATCGGATCCTTGCTCTCCATGATCTTGTAATCATTCTCACCGTCTTGATCGGAGACGATCAGTGAGTACAGTCGTTCATCACCACGCTGCTCCGCCGTCACGTAGGCAACTTTGGTGCCGAATACCCCTTTAATTCCGGTCAGCTTCTCGTAAATCATGTCTGCCGCACGGTGGGCAGCACCTCGCATGGTGCCACTGCTCGCCGGCATGCGATAACCAACCAATTGCCTGCGCCGGAACGTATCGAACAGCTGAAACTGCAATGTATACGCATTCGCGCCGGTCTGCGTGACCTTACCAACGACAACGGCCTCCACGCCGAGAATCGTCCAGTCATCGAAATCGACGTCCGAGCCGTCCGTAGGTTTCTGCAGCATATCGTTCGCGGCGATTGGCGCAAATCTTCCGCTGCGATACAGATCGCTCGTTATCACGGCGGCCACGTCGAGTGGCATATCCGTTGAACTGCCTTCCCACCCAAACGGCACGATGGCAACTGGCGTCGGTTGCGCGATGCCCTGTACGTCAATAACCAGCTCTGCATTCGCCTGCGCGGACATCAGAGTTACGATAATCAGTGATCTTTTGAAGTTCTTCAGCACACTATCCTCATTGATTTCTGCCAACCCTACTGACGAATACTTAAGTTTAGCAAGATGTTTCTATCGAACAGACTGGGATCCGAAGGTTCCGGCAACGGTGAGGATTTATGAATCGCGGCCTCTACCGACCGTCTGACGGCATCGTCACCGTTGCACGTCAGAATGGTCACGCCGGTTACGTCGCCACCTGGAGCCTGTCGCACGCGCACGGCACACTTCAGCTCGGCCCCCGCACTCGCTGGCGCAGCCCAGTTGCGTTCAATTTCTTGCCGAATCAGGGCCATATAGACTGCCAGCTCTCCCGAACTGACGGCGGCAAAGCGATTTTCTTCCGCGTCTATTTCCGCCTGACGTGCCTCAGCCTCCAGTTCCTTCCGAATGCGTTCGTTTTCGTCGCGCTGTCGCTGGATATCTTCCTGGCGCTTCCGTTCCGCTTCCTGTCGTTCGCGTTCCTTGCGTGCCTCATTCTGCTTCTCGCGCTCGGCCTCTTTCTGCCGGCGAATTTTTTCCAGCCGTTGTTTTTCGATCAGCGTGTCGTGTATGCGCTTCTCTTCCTCTGCCTGCCGGCGCAGCTCTTCACTGTTATCGGGTTGCGGTGGGACCGGATCGGGTTTTTTCTCGACCACAGGCGGTGCCGCGTCCGGTATCTCGGGAACGAGAGTTGCCCGGATCATCATTGGTGTGAACGGCGCAGGCCGTGCCCAATCGAATGCGACCAGCATTGAGGCAAACAGCACGACATGCAGGATCACGGCCATGCTGATTGGAGCAAAATTGCTGGCGTTACGAGCCACTCGTCGAACTACTCCGGTACCGGGTAACTGTCCAGCGGATCGGTTACGAAGCCGATATTCTGTGCGCCACCCTTCTGCAACAGCACCATGGCACCAACGACGTTACCGTATGGCACAGCGCGATCCGCTTTCACAAGAATAGGTGTATCCGGTCGGTTCCTCAGTACAGCACCCACGCGTGCCACAACCTCTTTTCCCGTCGTTGGCTGGTCTTCATCGTCGCCAACGTTGAGGTAAAGATTGCCCTCGGCATCGACGCTCAGGACCAGTGGTTGGTGATTGGCTATGTCCTTGATCGGTTCCGAACTCGCTTTTGGCAAGTTCACTTCGATGCCCTGTGTCAGCATCGGCGCTGTCACCATAAAGATAACCAGCAAGACCAGCATGACGTCGATGTAGGGTACGACGTTGATCTCAGCCATCAGTTTGCGTTTTTGTAGCAGCGTGGCCATTTCATTCTCCCTGCTTGGCGCGCGCGTGACGTTGCAGGATGCTCGCGAATTCTTCCGTGAAGCCGTCGTAACGGTATTCGAGCCGCACAACCTTGTCTACGTAGCGGTTGTATGCAATCACGGCGGGAATCGCCGCAAACAGTCCCATTGCCGTCGCGATCAGCGCCTCGGCAATCGGCGGTGCAACGACGGCGAGCGTTGCGGATTGCACATTCGCCAGACCCATGAAAGCACCCATAATTCCCCAGACGGTGCCGAACAATCCAACATAAGGACTGGTTGAGCCAATTGTCGCCAGCGTCGCAAGGCCCTGCTCGAGCCGGTCGACCTCACGCATCTGCGCCACGCGCATGGCGCGACGACACTCGTCAATCATTTTATCGGTCGTGCTGTCACCGGCCTGCAGTGCTCGATTGAACTCCCGAAACCCGGATTCAAATATGCCGGCCATCCCGATACTGCCGCCTTTGGCGCGCGTTGCGCTGCGATACAGCGTATTGAGGTCACCACCGGACCAGAATGCGGCCTCGAATTCGTCCGAAGCGTCCTTCGTGCGCCGAATCAGGCGTCGCTTGGTAAAGATGATGCTCCACGACATAATTGAAGCACCGATCAGCAGAAGGATTACGATCTGCACCGGCATACTGGCGTCCCATAGGAGGCTGATGACTGACATATCTGCGGTCATGATGGGTTTTCCTCGAAAAATGTCGGCGGAACTCGCTTCGGCCTCTTCGTGTCGGCATCCAGGTAGGCGGCCTTAACGCCTCCGCGGACCAGGAGTTCGCCGTCCAGGCGATTGCGGTAAATGTTTTGCTCTATATCAAATGAGACACGCGTAAGCTGCTGCAGCGCAGCCGTAACGATCAGCTCGTCATTAAGTTTCGCCGGTACCAGGAATTGCGCCTGAACTTCAGTCACGACGAATATCCGTCGTTCGTCAGCCAGCATTGCAACCTGGTCGATCCCGAGTGCACGCAACCATTCGGTCCGCGCGCGCTCCATAAAGCGAAAATAATTTGCGTAATACACAACGCCCTGAGCATCCGTGTCTTCATAATAAACGCGTACCGGCCACTCAAAGGGTTTATTCATCATTCTCGGTCATTATCAAAGGGCAGGTCCTGCGTTACCGATGAAGTCGGCGGCTGCAACCCGAAATGCAAATAGGCATTCTTGGTCGCGACCCGGCCTCGCGCCGTACGCATCATGAATCCCTGCTGGATCAAATAAGGCTCGAGCACATCCTCGATTGTCCCTCTTTCCTCGCCAATCGCCGCCGACAGACTTTCAATTCCAACGGGCCCGCCATCGAATTTCTCAATGATCGTCCGCATCAGGCGACGGTCAAGCGCATCGAAGCCATGAGGATCGACCTGCAAAACATCCATTGCACGTTCAGCGACCTCGCCCGTGACGACGCCATCGCCTTCAACTTGCGCGAAGTCACGAACGCGGCGGAGCAAACGGTTGGCAATTCGCGGAGTACCACGAGCACGGGTCGCAATCGCCCTGGCACCGTCGTCGTCAGTAGGAAGACTCAGTATCCCGGCAGTACGTCGCACAATCGCCTCCAGATCATCGGCCGAATAGAACTCGAGCCGCTGCACGATGCCAAAGCGATCCCGCAACGGTGACGTCAGCAACCCTGCGCGTGTCGTTGCGCCAACCAGCGTGAACGGCGGCAGGTCCAGTCTTATTGAACGCGCACCAGGACCTTCCCCAATCATGATATCCAGCTGAAAGTCCTCCAGTGCCGGATACAGAACTTCCTCCACAACCGGGCTAAGCCGGTGTAATTCATCGACAAAGAGCACATCATTCGGTTCGAGATTCGTCAGTATCGCGGCCAGATCGCCAGGACGCTCAAGTACCGGGCCCGATGTCTGACGCAGACCCACTCCCATCTCGTTCGCGATGATGTGAGCCAATGTGGTCTTGCCAAGTCCTGGCGGACCGAAAATTAAGACGTGATCGAGCGCTTCTTCACGGCGTCGAGCCGCTTCGATGAAGATGCGCATCTGTTGTTTTAGGTCAGGCTGACCGACGAATTCCGCAAGGGTTTTCGGTCGAAAAGCGCGGTCAAACGCTTTATCGTCGCCACCCGATTCGGCACTGGTCAGACGATCGTGTTCAACGCTCGACATTTAATTCGCCGCCTGCTTGAGCGCGAGGCGGATGATATCTTCGACCGACTTTTCTTCAATATCAAGCTTCGCGATCAGTTTGTTTACTTCTTGCGGTTTGTAACCGAGGGCGACCAGCGCATCGACCGCCTCGTTGCGTGCACTTGCCGCAACCGTTAGCGGCGCAGCTGTGGCACCACCGGGCGCAGACGCACCAATTCGATCGCGCATTTCTATGATTAGACGCTCTGCGGTTTTCTTGCCAACACCGGGAATCCTGGATAGTGCTGTCGTGTCTTCAAGTTCGACGCAGCGGCGAAAATCGTTCGTTGTCATGGCCGATAAAATACCGAGCGCCAGTTTAGCGCCGACACGATTAACCTTTAGCAGAGTCCGAAACATCAGTCTTTCGTCTTCGGTCGAAAAGCCGTAAAGAATCTGGGCGTCTTCACGGACCAGGAGATGCGTATACAGGAACAGATCGGCCCCGGTCTCGGGCAAATCAAGAAAGGTCGACATCGGTGTCTCAAGCTCATAGCCGACCCCGCCGCATTCAACGACGATTCGCGGCGCCTGTTTAAATGTCAGCCGGCCACGCACTGATCCAATCATTGAGCACCTGCTATGGCTGCACCCGTGCCAAGTTGCGCGTGGATACGCCGTTGGTGGCCATGGCACAACGCCGTCGCCAGGGCGTCTGCTGCATCCGGGGCAGGAACACCGTCGAGACTCAGAATGGACACAACCATGTGCTGCACTTGCTCTTTTGTCGCCGCGCCGGTGCCGACTACGGCCTGTTTTATCGCGCGCGGCGCATACTCGTACACTTCCGCACCGTGCTTGAATGTCGCACAAATGGCGGCCGAGCGGGCCTGCCCTAGTTTTAAGGCGCTGCCCGCATTCTTATGCATGAATACGCTTTCGATCGCGACTATATCCGGACGAAACTCATCAACGATGCCGCCGACCGCTTCGAATATCTGTCGCAACCGGTCGGCAAACGCGCCGTCAATGCTCTTTACGGTACCACTAGCGACATACAGCGCTTGATCGCCGTCAAAATCGACCACGCCAAAGCCCGTCAGCCGAGAGCCCGGATCGATACCCAGTATGCGTATTTTGCTTGTCAATTCAGTCTCAAATCTGTGCGAGCACTTCTTCACTTATGTCGGCGTTGCTGTAGACCTCCTGAACGTCGTCCAGGCCCTCAAGCATGTCGAGCATCTTGATCATGGATGTCGCTGCTTTAATATCGAGCTCCGCACTCGTCGAGGCGCGCATTGTGACTTGAGCATGCTCGGGATTGATGCCGGCCGCTATCATCGCGTCTCGAACCTGCTCGAAATCGCCGGGTGATGTCAGAACTTCCAGAGAGCCGTCTTCCTCGGCGATAACATCTTCCGCCCCGGCGTCAATCGCCGCCTCCATAACCACGTCTTCGTCGCTGCCGGCCGGGAAAATAAGTTGCCCGACCTGGTTGAACAGGTAGTTTACCGAACCGTCCGCGCCCAGGATGCCACCAAATTTAGTGAACGCGTGGCGTATCTCTGCGACCGTACGATTACGATTGTCCGTCAGGCAATCGACCATGACAGCCGTACCGCCCGGACCATAACCCTCGTAGCGGATTTCGTGATAATCCGCGCCGTCCATCTCGCCCGCCCCGCGCCTTACAGCACGCTCGATATTGTCTTTTGGCATGCTCTGGGCTTTCGCCTTATCGACCGCCACGCGAAGCCGGGGATTCGCGTCAATATCGCTACCACCCATCTTCGCCGCGACCGTGATTTCGCGAATCAGCTTGGTAAAGAGTTTGCCGCGCTTTTTATCCTGCGCACCCTTGCGATGCTGGATATTCGCCCATTTACTATGTCCTGCCATGACGTCCTGATTTTACAGTGCCCAAGTAAAACTCCGACCAGACAGGCTGGTCGAAACTGCGCGTATGATAACGGGTATTGCACGAACAGGCACTCACGAGAAGCACGGAAAATGTCGCCAAGCGATGCTGAAAAACAAAGTAATGACAGCGATCTGGACGATATCGTCTCCGCAGTACGCGATTATCTGGCCACGCTGCCGACGAAAAACGGGCTGGATCTGGCGATCGACGAAGGTGAGCAGATCGCGGCGATCATCGAGCCGCTGGGACTGCCGCCCGGGATCGTCGCGGCGGTTCATGTATACCCGTTATTCCGGGAGAAAATTCTAAAAGATAAACACTTACAAAACAATCTATTAAAAGATATATCTAGATTTGTTCTAGGATTAGAGCAGCTAAATCAGTTTTCACTGCCGGGCAATTGGCAACCGGGCGAAGCGCTTGCGGTTCAACAGTCCGAGGCACTGCGCAAAATGCTGCTAGCCGTTGTCTCCGATGTTCGGCTCGTGCTGGTCCGAATAGCCGAGCAATTGTATCGCTTACGTGCAGCGAGAAAATCACCGCGAGCCGTGCAGCGGTCACTTGTGATCGAGACGCGCGAAATCTACGCTGCGCTGGCGAATCGCCTGGGTGTCTGGCAACTCAAGTGGGAGCTGGAAGACTACGCATTCCGCTACGATGATCCCGATTCCTACCTCGGCATCGCCAAAGCACTGAAGGAAAAGCGCGTCGAACGGGAGCACTTCATCGAAGCGGTCAAAGTCCGGTTGCTCAGTGAACTCGGTGCCAATTCAATCAGCGCAGAGATTTCCGGCAGACCCAAACACATCTACAGTATCTGGCGCAAAATGCAGCACAAAGATCGCGGCCTTGATTCCCTGTATGACATTCAGGCCGTCCGTATTCTGGTCGCGGACGTAAACGAGTGTTACGCCGCGCTCGGAATCGTGCACAGCCTCTGGTCCTACATTCCCGGTGAATTCGACGACTACATCGCAAATCCCAAGGAGAACGATTACCGCTCGCTGCACACCGCGGTTCTCGGGCCCGAGGGGAAAATCGTCGAAATTCAGATTCGCTCGCACGACATGCACAACCATGCCGAGTTGGGAGTTGCTGCTCATTGGCGCTATAAGGAAGGCCGTGGCACGCCCGCCGCCTTTGACCAGAAAATTCGTTTTCTGCGACAGCTGCTTGAGCCGGCGGACGACGGTGCGGACCTGTTGGAACAGATCCGCGATGATTTTTTCGACGACCGGGTATACGCGGTCAGCCCGAAGGGCGACGTTATCGAACTCCCTGCAAGCGCGACACCATTGGATTTCGCGTATCACGTGCACACGCAAGTAGGGCATTGCTGCCGTGGTGCCAAGGTCAATGGTCGCATCGTCCCCCTCACCTACCATGTGCAAAACGGCGATCAGATAGAAATTATAACGGGCAGTCAGGCGCAACCCAGCCGCGATTGGTTAAGCCCGAAACTTGGATACCTCGCTGGTGCGCGAGCGCGTGCAAAAGTGCGCAACTGGTTCCGCCAGCAAGACCGCGAGCAGCACTTGCGGCAAGGCCGGGAAATTCTCGACCGTGAACTGGCGCGACTCAATGAAAAAGATGTTCCGACGGATGCCATCGCAAACAGGCTGAAACACAAAGACACCCATGCACTGTGCGTCGCTCTTGGTGCCGGTGACTTGACTGCAGCATCGATTGCGACAGCGCTGCAACACCTTCGCGGTCCGGAACCGCCGGCGATCAAATCACGCCGCCAGGCCAGGCGCAAAAACAGGAAACCGGATTCCATCGCCGTGAGCGGAGTCGGAGACCTCATGTGCAATTTCGCGCGATGCTGCCGGCCCGTGCCACCGGAACCGATCATCGGCTACATCACGAAAGGACGTGGCGTCAGCATACATCGTCAGGATTGCGGCAATTTCCTGGCCTTGAACCAGAGAAGCCCCGAACGTGTGCTGGAAACAAGCTGGGGGCAATCCGACAGCTCGTACCCGGTCGATCTAACGCTGCATGCTTTCGATCGCAGTGGGTTAATCAGGGATATCACGGCCGTACTGGCCGACGAAAACGCGAATGTGCTGGAACTCAAGAGTCGGACCGACAAGGAGTCGATGCAGGTGATCATGGAACTCAGCGTGGAGATCAAGGACCTGCCGACTTTGAGTACGGCGATCACGAGGCTGGAGCAGTTGCCCAACGTCGTGTCGGTCAGGCGCAAGGCCTGATCGGTGTTCGACAACTCTGGAATTACTCGGCTGGTTTGCGTTTGACGATATCCGTTGCAAGCGCCATCATTGAGGTCAGATCGGCAAGATTTGCCGGAATAACGAATGTGTTGCCAGCTTTCGCGAGCTTGCCGAACTCACCAATATATTGCTCGGCAATGCGTAACTGCATCGCTTCAGGTCCGCCCCGCTCAATCACTGCGCTCGCGACTTTCTTCAGACCCTCCGACGTTGCCGTCGCAACCGCGAGAATGGCCTGGGCTTCACCCTGAGCCTCGTTGATCTGCTGCATCTTCACAGCTTCTGACTCTTTGATCAGGCGTTGCTTGTCACCTTCGGCCTCGTTGATCTTGGCGTCACGTTCACCTTCGGATGTCAGGATGACGGCACGCTTTTCGCGCTCGGCACGCATTTGTTTTTCCATCGCGTTCAGCACATCGTGCGGCGGATTGATGTTCTTGATTTCGTAACGCATAACTTTCACGCCCCAGGGTTCACTGGCCTTATCCAGCTCTGAAACGACATTCTGGTTAATCGTGCCGCGTTCTTCGAAGGTGCGATCAAGATCGATCTTGCCGATCTCGCTACGCAAGGTCGTTTGCGCGAGCTGGGAAATAGCAAACATGTAGTTTCCGATGCCGTAAGACGCGCGCGCTGGGTCCAATACCTGCATGTACAGAACGCCGTCAACACCCACCTGAACATTGTCATTTGTAATGCAGATTTGTTCGTCGATATCGATCGCCTGCTCTTTCAGCGTGTGTTTGTAGGCTATTCGCTCAAGAAACGGAATGAGGATGTGAAAGCCCGCATTGAGCGTCTTGCTGTACTTGCCCAGCCGCTCAATGACGAATCCATTCTGCTGCGGCACAATAACGGCCGTCTTAAATAAAACAACAACTGCAACAAAAACGAAAAACAGCGCAACGACAGTACCTTTGTCCATAATAAGCTCCTATGTGAATTGAAATTATTGTGCTTCGATGTGCAGCGTCAGACCATCGACCTTGACGACTTTCGCGCGCGATCCCGCGATAATCGGAGCGGTACCGGTATTGCGAACTGTCCAGCCGGTGCCGCGGTACTCCGCACGGGTTTCGCTGCCCGGCGCCAGGTCTTCATCCATACCGACGGTGTCACCTGAGATCGTGTCACCAAATCCCCTGGCACCGCCGCGGATTTTTTCATAGAGGCTTTTGCGAAACGTAAAAAACGAAATCAGTGCGAGTACGGCAAAAAGCGTCCATTGAGCCCACTCGGGCATCGACACGCCAAATAAACCGGCGAGGCCCACAAGTGCCGCCGAGAGTCCCAGAAATACCAGGTAAAACTGCACATCGATCGCGAACAGTTCTAAACCCAGTAAGACTGCGCCAAGTACCAGCCAACTCCACCAGGTCATAACCGTACTCCTCTGATTTCAAGCCCATACTATATCGCGGTTTCGTCTTTAGCGGCAGATTGAAAGCGAGTCACATAGCCACATTATGGGGTACCATCCTGTGCGCCGCCAGAAAACGAAAAACAGGGGATCGGCATGCAGGCAGTTTTCAATTGGATCGCACGAGTCTTTTGGCAAGATCCAGCTCTTTGTTTTCAAGGGGCCAACGAATTTACCGCCTACGTCGGTTGTGTCAACGGGATTATTTGGAGCGAGGCACTCATCTATCTATGCCTCGGTACCGGATTGTTCTTCTCAATCCTGACGAAATTCGTACAAGTTCGAATGTTCAAGGAAATGATTCGCTTGTTGTTCTCGGGCAAGGAGTCGGAGCGTGGCATTTCCTCGTTTCAGGCATTGGCTGTCTCGCTTTCGGGCCGTGTTGGTACCGGTAATATTGCTGGAGTTGCTGCCGCCATCGGCTTTGGCGGTCCCGGCGCAGTCTTCTGGATGTGGGTCGTCGCATTTCTCGGTGCTGCAACGGCTTATATCGAATCGGCGTTGGGACAGATCTACAAGGAAGAAGACGAAGGCCAGCTTCGCGGTGGTCCTGCGTACTACATCGAAAAAGCCATGGGCCAGAAATGGTACGCATGGATATTTGCGATTACTACGATTATCGCGACCGGCTTGCTGTTGCCAGGTGTGCAGTCAAATAGCATTGGTAACGCCGCAGAACTCGCCTTCGGCGGCGAAACGATGATCAATTTCATGGGCGACAGTGTTTCTGCCACCAAGATGACGGCGGCGGTTGTCATCGTGGGCATTCTTGGTTTCATCATCTTTGGTGGTGTAAAGCGTATCGCACACGTCACACAGATTGTCGTGCCGGTCATGGCCTTGGGTTACGTTCTAATGGCCATCGGCATTATCGGTTTTCATATCTCTGAGCTTCCGGAAATCCTTTCTTTGATATTCACAGACGCGTTCACACCGATGGCAGGCGTTGGCGCAGCGATCGGGTGGGGAGTGAAACGCGGTGTCTACTCGAATGAAGCGGGCCAGGGAACCGGACCTCACGCGGCAGCGGCCGCTGAAGTGGATCATCCCGCACAACAGGGACTGGTGCAGGCATTTTCAGTATATGTCGACACTTTGTTTGTCTGTTCTGCCACCGCGTTCATGATTTTGATCACCAACCAATATTACGTAGCCGGTATCGATTCGTCAGTGAGTGGTGGCCTGCTGGGCAGTGACGTGATTATCAGTAGCCCGGCATTCACCCAGCTTGCGTTAGAAAGCGTGATGGGCGGATTCGGCAAGGTTTTCGTTGCGATTGCGCTGTTTTTCTTCGCGTTTACGACATTGCTGGCGTACTACTACATTGCGGAAACCAATGTCGCGTGGGTGCGGAGAACATTCAGATTTCCGGGAGAACTGACCGTTTTGAAAATTGCACTCATGGCCTCAGTGTTCTACGGCACGATACGATCTGCGGATATTGCCTGGGCGATGGGCGACATCGGCGTGGGGCTGATGGCCTGGCTCAATATCATCGGCATTTTGATTCTGTTCATCATGGGTCGTCCGGCATTAAAGGCCCTGCAAGACTATGAGCGGCAGAGAAAGGCCGGCGTCGAGAGATACACGTTCAACCCTGAAGAACTAGGCATCAAGAACGCGGACTTCTGGACCAAGCAACTGTAGGAGTGGGCCATGGCCCGCGACCATCTCCGGACTTGTGTCATGTGCGTCGGCTTTGTAGCGGCCTGACGGCCGCCGCGATGCTTCGCGCGCAGGGCGCGCTCCTACGGTTTATTCGGGAAATTCAGCGCTTTGTTGTCTACGGCCAACGCCGCTTCATGCATAGCCTCGGCCAGGCTCGGGTGGGCATGAATCGTGCGCTGAATATCTTCGGTACTTGCGGAAAATTCCATGGCCAATACGGCTTCTGCAATCAGCTCGCCGGCCATCGGCCCGACAATGTGCACTCCAAGAATCTCGTCATCATCCTTCGATGAAATAATCTTGGCCATACCGACTGTCTGTTCCATGGCTTTTGCGCGCGCGCTCGCGGCGAACGGAAAGGAACCCGTCTTGTAAGCGCGACCCGACTTCTTGACCTCTTCCTCGGTTTTGCCAACCCAGGCGATTTCAGGAGCGGTATAAATCACAGAAGGGATGATGTCGTAATTCATTTCGGCGATCTCCCCTGCAATCAGATCGGCAACCATCACTCCCTCTTCAGAACCTTTGTGGGCAAGCATTAGCCCTCGAACACAGTCGCCGACTGCGAATACCCCTCTGACCCGGGTTCGGCACTCATCGTCGACGACAATGAAGCCGTGTTCATCGAGTTGGATTCCGGAATCGTCGGAAAACAGCTTGTCCGTGTGTGGGCGGCGTCCAACGGCGACGATGAGTTTGTCGAATTCTATTGACTGCGAACCATTGGCGTCGTCATAAGAGACTTGCACGTTCTGCTTGCCGGATTTGGCTGCAGACACTTTCGCGCCAAGCTTGATGTCCAGACCTTGCTGTTTAAATTCCTTCGCCGCGACCTTCGCGATGTCGCGATCCGCCATAAACAGGAAATCGTCCATCGCCTCCAACACGGTAACCTGCGAACCAAGACGTGCCCAAACGCTGCCGAGCTCCAGCCCGACCACACCGGCGCCGACGACACCAAGCCGGCCAGGTACAGCGTCGAATTCCAGCGCGCTCCAGGAATCTACTATCTTGTCATCGTCAAACGGTGCAATTCCAAGTTCGATCGGCGACGAACCCGATGCCAGAATTACGTTCCCGGCTTCTATGGTTTCGACATCACCGTCGACGGGCGTGAATTCGACCTGCTTTCCTGCGAGTAACCTGCCATGGCCTACCAGGCCCTCAATCTTATTGGCTTTGAACAAGCCGGCGATACCGCCAGTCAGCTGCCGGACAATGCTGGCACGACGCTTCTGCATTGCGTCCAAATCCAGCGCGACTTTACCAACGTTGATGCCATGCTTCTTGAATTCGTGCTGCGCACGATGCAATAGTTCGGACGACTCCAACAGCGCCTTGGACGGAATACAACCTGCATTCAGACAGGTTCCGCCAAACGCATTTTTGCCGTCCTTGTTTTTCCATTCATCAATACAGGCAACCGACTTGCCGTGTTGTGCTGCACGAATTGCCGCGACATATCCTGCCGGTCCGGCACCAATAACGACTACGTCGAAACTTCTGCTCATTATCAGCGTGAATCCTTTTGCGTGGAGTCGATCAGACCTGCAACAACAGGCGTCCCGGATCCTCAAGCTGTTCTTTAATCACAACGAGGAATTGCACCGCCTCTTTACCGTCAATTATTCTATGGTCGTAGGTCACCGCCAGATACATCATCGGCCTGGCTACAATTTCATCGTCAATAACCACGGGGCGTTGTTGAATTGAATGCATGCCGAGTATCGCACTTTGCGGCTGGTTCAGAATTGGGGTCGACATCATTGAGCCGAAAATGCCGCCGTTAGTAATGGTAAACGTTCCACCGGTCAAGTCGTCCATCCCGATCGTGCCAGCCTGCGCCTTGCCAGCCATTTCGGCGAGCGTGGTTTCGAATTCCGCAAAACTCATCAGATCGACGTCGCGTATCACCGGCACCATCAGACCACGGTCACTCGAAACCGCGATGCCGATATCGAAGTAGTTGTGGTAGATGATCTCGGTACCTTCCACAGACGCGTTGACGACCGGGAATCTCTTTAATGCTTCGACTGCGGCTTTCGCGAAGAACGACATAAAACCCAAGCGCACACCATGCTGCCTCTCAAACGAATCTCTGTAGCGCTTACGGAGCGCCATAACCTCAGTGAGATCGACCTCATTGAACGTCGTCAGCATCGCTGCGGTTTGTTGCGCATCAACCAACCGTTCAGCAATGCGCGCGCGCAGCCGCGTCATCGGCACACGTTGTTCTGTCCGTGCCGTGCGAGTAACAACGCTTTCCTCGATAGCTGGTGCCGGGTCACCCGGTGTGACATTGCCGCTATCGTTCGACTTCAAGAATGCCATCACATCCGCTTTAGTTATACGGCCATCCTTGCCGCTTCCCGAGACCATGGTTGCGTCCAGATCGTACTCGTCAAGTAAGCGACGAACGGCAGGACTGGTCTTCACAGAACCGGCCGGTTCTTTCTTTGCCGTCGAGGCGACCTTTTCGACTGCTGCCTGCTCGGGATTGGCTGGTGCAGCCGCGGCTACTTCACCTTCTTCGAGTATCGCGAGCACATCACCCGCCACGACCGTGGTCCCATTATCTACAACGATCTTCATGATTGTGCCGGATACAGGTGCAGGGACTTCGAGCACCACTTTGTCTGTTTCCAAATCGACCAGGTTTTCGTCGCGCGAAACCGTCTCGCCGGCGTTCTTGTGCCACGCGATCAATGTTGCGTCGCTCACCGACTCCGGCAGAAGCGGAACTTTGATTTCTATGCTCATTGGGTCTTCCGTTTCGTTTTCTCTGGCGTGGTCACTCGGCTCGCCTCAGACTTTATACCGAGTGCGGCTTCCACCAGGGCCTGCTGCTGTTGCAGATGAATTTTGAAAATACCAGAAGCAGGCGCCGCCGCACTGGCCCGCCCTGCATAGTAAAGCTGCTGATGATCCTTCAGGGGATCCTGCAGGCGATGCTTTATTTGATACCAGGCGCCCTGATTGAGGGGTTCTTCCTGGCACCAGACCACTTCTTCGACGTGCGCATACCGCTTCACTAGGTCAGCGTATTCGTTGATGGGGAAAGGATAAATTTGTTCGACGCGTATTAACGCAACGTCGTTAATGTCATGCACTTCGCGTGCCTCAAGCAAATCGAAATAAACCTTACCGCTGCAAAATACGAGGCGACGAGTTTTCTTTGTGTCGATCGCCTCGTTCTCGGGGATAATCAATTCGAATTGACCGTTTGAGAGCTCATCGATTGACGATACCGACTGCTTGTGGCGTAGCAAGCTTTTCGGGGTCATCACGATGAGCGGTTTGCGGTAATTGCGTACCTGCTGGCGACGGATCATGTGGAACATTTGCGCCGGCGTAGATGGAACGCAGACCTGTATATTGTGCTCGGCGCAAAGCTGCAGGAAACGCTCGAGACGCGCGGACGAGTGCTCTGGTCCCTGTCCTTCATATCCATGCGGCAAGAACATCGTTAGCCCACAGAGGCGACCCCATTTCGCCTCGCCGGAGCTGATGAATTGATCGATAACGACCTGTGCCCCGTTGGCGAAGTCGCCAAACTGGCCCTCCCAAATTACTAACGTATTCGGTTCGGTACTTGCGTAGCCATACTCGAAACCAAGCACCGCTTCTTCCGACAGCAGTGAGTCGATGACGCGGAAGGCGTCGGGCCGGTCAACAACGTGCGCCAATGGTGTGTACTCACGATTATTCAACTGGTTGTGCACTACCGCGTGGCGGTGAAAAAACGTCCCGCGACCAGTATCCTGACCCACCAGCCGAACATCGTGGCCATCTCGCAGCAAAGAAGCGTATGCCATCGTCTCTGCAAAACCCCAATCCATGGGTACAGCACCGGCGACCATTTTCACACGCTCGTCCATTATGCGTTGTACCCGACCGTGCGGTTTCATGTCCGGCGGCAGTGTCGTCACCAGCGTACCAAGATCGGCAACCGTCTTTGGACTGATCGCCGTATCATGTGGATCGTCCCATTGCGTGTGCAGGAACGGCGTCCAGTCAACCGTGAACGCGTTGCCGATCATTCCGAGAGACGCTTGTTGCACCGGCGCGCCACGATCCAGGCGATCCCGGTACTCATCCTGAAGCTTCGACGCACCGGCCGCCGTTGCCAGCTGCAGTTCGACAAGCCGGTCCACATACAATTCCCGCGTCGTCTTGCGGCTCTTGATCCGGCCATACATGATCGGCTGCGTCGCGGCGGGCTCATCGGCCTCGTTGTGGCCATGGCGCCGATAACAAACAAGATCGATCACGACGTCTTTATTGAATTTTTGCCGATACTTCAGGGCAAGGCGCGTCACGAAAATTACTGCTTCCGGATCATCGCCATTCACATGGAAGATGGGCGCCTCGATCATCTTGGCGACATCGCTGCAATAGTCAGTCGAACGAGCGTCCGACGGGCGGCTGGTTGTGAAGCCTATCTGATTATTCACGACAACGTGAATAGTACCGCCAGTACGAAAACCGTTCGTCTGCGACATCTGAAAAGTTTCTGTAACAACGCCCTGAGCAGAGAACGCGGCGTCGCCGTGGATTAGAACCGGCAAGACTTCTTGCCGCTCTTTGTCGCCGCGGCGTTGCTGGCGAGCTCGCACCGATCCTTCAACAACGGGATCAACAATTTCCAGATGCGACGGATTGAATGCGAGCACAATGTGCACGTTGCCACCCGGCGTCTTCATGTCCGCCGAGAATCCTTTGTGGTACTTCACATCCCCTGAGCCTTTGAGCTCATCGGCGTCGTACTTGCCCTCGAACTCCTCGAACAATTCCTCCGGGGACTTGCCAAGAATGTTAACGAGAACGTTGATGCGGCCGCGGTGCGCCATGCCGAATACTATTTCCTCGATACCCGATGCTCCGCCCTGCTGAATAATGTCATCGAGCAGCGGGATAAGGCTCTCGCCACCTTCCAGCGAGAAACGCTTCTGTCCGACATAACGTGTGTGCAGGTAACGCTCGATGCCTTCTGCGCCCGTTAGCTTCTCCAGTATGTAGAGCCGCTCTTCGTCGCTGAGCGTGTCAGCCGCCGCCCCTCGTTCGAATCGCTGTCGTAACCAGAGGCGTTCGCGGGCACGGGAGATATGAGCAAATTCGGCGCCTATCTTCCCGCAGTAAATCTTTTGCAACAAAGCAAGAATGTCACGCAACTTCATGCGCTCTTTGACGGTACCTGCCAGGACTCCTGTGTAAAATTCCAGGTCCATGTCAGACTCGGCCAATCCGAGGTAATCTAGTTTCAAAACGCCGGGCGTCGGACGTTCCATCAAACCCAATGGATCGATATCGGCGATCTGGTGTCCGCGAAGACTGTATACCTGGATCAGTCGCGACACCGCCGCTTGTTTTTCACCTGACGTTGTAGTTTTCGCCGCGGAGCGCGTGACGACCAGACCCGCTTTTCGACCTGCGCGAGATTCCCGGCGCAACTGATCGCGGATTGATGAGTGCGCAATTTCGGTCGCTGAATCTCCCATAGATTCAAAATATTCGCGCCACCCCTCAGGTATCGACTGTGGCTGTTCGAGATACTGCTCGTACAGCGACTCAACGGCACTCGCGTTAGCACCGAACAGTGGCGTTGATGCCAATTGTTCTTTGAGGGAATGACTCATCTTTTCAAGGGTTTATGCGGACCGGTAAACCTAAGTCCGAAGACTCCTGCCGGGGCTCAAAAAGGGGGCGCTAGTTTATCCCAAGCGCACTGCAGAAGGAATCTGTTGTGCGCCGTTTCGAGTCACAACTTGCTGAAGAGACTGACCAATTCGTAGCAAACGAGGCAGGCATAGCATGAAAAGAATACCGTCAGCAGCATGCCGGTTCGAAAGCGGTTCAAGAAACGAGACTTCGCCAGGAATACGAGTACAAATATTCCGAATCCCGTCATAGCCAGTTTGGTGCTCGTAAACAACACGGTACTTTGCGCAATGACTGCCTCCATGATCGGATTGGCCTCGATCATGCCAAGTTCCAGCAGCTGTAACGTCAGAAAGGCATCGGCACATGACAACAACATGATTCCGGTTGCGAGGAAAAACAACCACGGATGATGCCAGTCGAGAAACACCACGTCCTCATCGGCTGTCCGACGATGCTCACGACGGCGTGAACGTGCGAAACCGAATATGACCGTTCGCCAAGAGAAATCGCGGCGTTCAGAGCTTGCACGTTTATCAGTTTCTGACCTGCCTGCTTCCATGGGCTTTTGTTTCCTTCTACTGTCTATAGTCATTTCCACCGGCGTTTTGCAATACCGGAGAATACTCGAATGCCTTTCGTTCACGGGCCTGCCGACCAAAAAACCGAATAACGCTGGACGAATCATATTGGGATCACCCACGTTGAAACTGTGACAGGCCCTGCAAATTTGCACTTGCCGAGCACCACTGACACCGCAATGACCGCCACCCGCTCGAAAGTTTTCCGTTACGCAAACCCTCTAGAGCGTGTCCCTGTATGAAATATAAAGCAATTTCTGGGCCAGTGCCCCATCGTTTTGATTTGATGCTCAATTTTGCTTTAGTGCGCTTTCGGTCCCGGATGTTTTGTATAATTTGCCGACACGGGTTGATCGGATACGGTGCGATGAAGGGCTACACGGGTATTTTGGCCAATGGGCAAGCCATACATTATGTTGACAAGAAACGCTGGCTCTGGATCCTGTCTGTCATTTATCCGCTGCAACCATTTATCGCAATTTGGCTGCATTCCCGCAGCGGTGCCGAGGCATGGTTCATCTTACCCTTTCTATCCAATTATCTGATCGCACCTGTCATTGACTGGTTAATCGGTGAGGACAGTAATAACCCTCCCGAAGAAGTGGTGATGCAGCTCGATCAGGATCATTACTATCGCCGACTAACCTACATCGTTATGCCACTGCACTTCATCAGTTTGATTGGCGCAACCTGGTATGCCACCGCGCAACCCCTGAGCTGGTGGGCGTTTCTGCTGCTGGCAGCATTTACCGGCATTATTGCAGGACTGGCGATCAACACGGGCCACGAACTCGGGCACAAGAATTCCAGACTCGAAAAACTGCTCGCGAAGATAGTGCTTGCGGTTCCCGCTTACGGCCATTTCACAATCGAGCACAATCGCGGACATCATAAGCACGTTGCAACCCATCGGGATCCGGCAAGTGCGCGCATGGGGGAAAGCATCTACCGATTTGCACTGCGGGAAATTCCGGGCGCTTTCAAGGGTGGCTGGGCAATCGAAAAAGAGCGGCTAACCAGTCGCGGCAAGTCGATCTGGCACCCGAATAATCAAATACTGCAATCCTATGCGCTAACCGCGGCGCTGAGTTTGACTATGTTGCTCGTATTTGGCTGGAAGGTCATTCCGTTCCTGATTATTCACAACCTGTTCGCCTACTGGCAGCTCACGAGCGCAAATTACATCGAACATTACGGCCTGCTCCGCAACATGGGCAACGATGGCAAGCCGGAGCGCTGTGAGCCCCATCATTCGTGGAACAGCAATCATATTTTCAGCAACCTGGTGTTGTTTCACCTCGAACGGCATTCGGATCACCATACTCACCCGCTGCGGCGCTACCAGTCGCTGCGGCATTTCGATGCTTTGCCGCGGCTGCCGAATGGCTATTTCGGCATGTACGTGCTCGCCTATTTGCCGTGGCTCTGGTTTAGAGTGATGGACAAACGCCTCATGGCGCTTCCCCACGTTGCTGGCGATCTGGATAATGTGAACATTGATCCCGCTGCTCACCCCTCCCTATTTCTGAAGTGGGGCCGCAACCAGATGACTGAGCCTACCTATACCGACCTTCCGGGATTATAGAACCGCAGTCCAAATCCAGTGCAATTGCCAAGATTTGGATGAGCCATCGCTGAACTTGTAATCGTACCCTTGCGCGAATGACGGCTCGCCGTATTCCAACAAGAACACTAGTCGCTGTGTTGCTGGCGACGATAGCGGGATTGGTTGCACGCACCGTAATTCAGGGCCAGTTCACCAAAGCCGGAATATCCCCTGACATTGCAGCGGATGTCTCCTACCTGATCGTTCCGGTCGTCCTCGCCTTGCTGCTCTTTCCGCTCTGGCGGACGGAGAGATCATTCCTCGCGAAGCAGTTTCACCGGGCGGACCTCAGCTATCGTGTGGTCGTGAATGCGATCGTTATCGGATTTATTATGCGATTCATTTGGTGGAGTCAGTTGATCGCTGGAGTCTCTTTCGGGATTTACTACTCGGCCGACCCTGGTGCGATTGTTGGACCGGTTTTTTCGTTCCGATGCGCAGCCCCTGATATTTTGGTACTGGGATTCGTCGTAATGGCGATTCTAGTGCCAGTTATCGAAGAGGTCGTGCATCGCGGCTACTTTTTGACCGCCTTTCGTCAGCGAGGATTTTTCGTTTCAATACTGATCTCGGCACTCATTTTCGCCGTCCTGCACCGGGTTGCCTCGCTGCCGTATGTGTTTCTGGCCGGCCTGGTTCTTGGAACGCAGTATTGGATTACTCGTTCTCTATGGTCGTCTGTGCTGACTCACGCGACGATGAACGGCTTAGTCCAGATCGATTGGCGGTGTATGTCGGGACAATGGAATCCGCAAGCCGCTGACATACCGGTCGTGATACCGGGAGTCCTGGCGCTGGTAACGCTCGCAGGCTGCCTTCTGACTCTTTATGTCCTGCTACGGAAAATGGCTACCGGGGCGCACGAGACGCCCCGGTAGCGAATCGTCAAAGTGCGTTAGCCACGCGCTCAATGATATGCGAAGTTGCCGCTACCAAGCCTTCGTAAATGTTGATGAGATCGTCGCCAATCGTCGTCGTGTCGGAAACCCCGCCGTAGGTATTTCCATCGCCCGAAGAACAATCGTCTCCGGCACCCGATACCATACTCATCTCGCTCATTGTAAGTTCTCGCATTTCAATCTCCTTTTGATTCGCTGTACGCGCGTCCTGCGCCATCTCAATCTAGCCCGCTGGTGACCGTAGCGCCGCACCCGAATCGGCGTAATTACTGCAGATTTGACATATTCCATCCTTCTTCCTCGCCCTGTGATGCGTCGCACAGCCGGAACCGTGACGGCCATATACGCTGCCACTAGCATATCTTGGCTTGGGCACATGGGAATTATCATGAACAGATCAGTGATCAATGCAGCGCTTGTGGCGCTGGTTTTATCGGCGTCGGGCGCCGTGCACGCCGATTTTGGGATCGGAGCGAAAGCCGGAACACTAGGTCTGGGTCTTGAGGGACGCTGGAGTCCTTTGCCGTGGGTTGATGTACGCATAGGCGTGAACCAATTCGATTACGACGTTTCGGGATCGCTAGCTGGTATCGAGTACGACTCTACACTTGCATTGGACACTTACTACGTGACCGGTAATTTTCGTTTTCCGCTGAGTCCGTTTCGTGTGACGGCCGGTGTATTCTCGAACGGCAACGAACTGCAAATGACGAGTCAAGACACCGGTGGCGCCGACTTAACGATTGGCGGTATTTCCTTCTCGGCAGCCGATTTTGGTACTTTGCAAAGCACATCTTCTTTTGAAAAAACTTCGCCCTACCTGGGCTTTGGATACGATTTTGAAGTATTTGGCAAAGTCGGTTTGAATTTTGACCTGGGTGTGTTGTGGCAAGGCGAACCATCCGTCTCCTTGACCGCCAGCGGCCTCGAATCGGCGCCGACGCAAGTTCAAGCATTGCTGATACCAGCTCTTGAAGCCGAGCGTCTCGAACTTGAAGGTGAAATCAGCGACTTCAAAGCCTGGCCGGTTATTTCGCTGGCCTTCATTTACAACTTCTAGTTAGCCGCGGCGATCCTTTTCGCGGTTTTTATGCCGCTGTGCGATCGCCAGGATCGCCTCGAGACTTCGATCGACATCATGTTCAGTCGTCGACCAGTTGCACACGCTGATTCGCATCGCCGTTTTTTGCTGCCATACCGTGACACCGCACCAGCAGGTGCCGTCATCCTGAATGTCCTCGATGATGCTGCGGTTCGTCGCATCATCGCCGAACGACACCAGGACCTGGTTCAGAACCACATCGTTCAATACATCAAATCCAGCCTTACTCAATCCGTTAGCGAAGCGTCGTGCGTTACTACAGCATCGATCGATCATTTCGGCGACGCCCTGCCTGCCAAGTGATTTCAGGGCAGCCCATACGTCCACACCGCGCGCACGACGCGACAGTTCCGGAGTGAAGTCGGAGGGGTTCCGAAACTCAGTTTCTGTCATCAGGTATTCGGCTGTTATCGCCATGGCGGACTTCAATGCTGCCGTATCACGTACGAAGGCGACGCCACTGTCGTATGGCACATTCAGCCATTTGTGAGCGTCGGTAGCCCACGAATCCGCCGCCGCAAAACCTGAGCATAGATGAGCGCGATTTGGCGATGCAGCCGCCCACAGACCGAATGCTCCATCAACATGCACCCAGGCGCCTTTGGGTTTGGCCAACTCGCAAATATCACCGACCGGGTCGAACGCGCCTGTATTGACGTTACCGGCCTGGGTGCAGATGATCGTCGGGCCGTTAATCGCAGGAAACCGGCTTGCGTCGATTCGACCCTGGCCATCGACTGGCGCCCTGACAACACGATTGCGCCCAAAACCGAGCAACCCCAGCGATTTGAATACTGTCGGGTGAGTTTCCTCTGAGACAATAATCGTTATGGGTGGTGCGCCAATCAAACCATCGGCTTCGACATTCCAGTCGATATCCCAATAGACACGATTGCGAGCCGCCGCTAATGCTGTGAAATTTGCAACGGTGGCACCGGTCACAAAGGAAGCGGCAGAGCCCTGTGGCAGACCGAATAGCTCGATCATCCAATCCATCGCGACGCGTTCGAGTGTGGACGTTGCTGGCGTAACCTCGTGCATGCCGACGTTCTGATCCCATGCCGTAGTAAGCCAGTTCGTAGCGACGGTTACGGGTAACGACCCGCCGATGACGAATCCAAAATAGCGCGGACCTGCCATCGTGACGGTCGCCGGGGAACCGACCTCATCCAGAATCGCCAGCACCTCATTATCGTCAGTACCGGCCTCAGGCATTGGCTCGATAAATCGCTCGACACCGGCGATAGCTTCGCGTGACGGCGCGACATGACGCTCCGCAGCGTTTTCTCTGTAGTCTGCACCGCGCGCCGCTGCATCGATCAACAGGCTGCGAATTTTCGAATTGTCAGGCATTAGCTGGGCCTTGACGATGCAATTGCGGGTTTCCCCTTAAGACGACAAGAGCAATACAAATCACGATCAGGAAGGGTATGGGAATTAACATCAGCGTACTCCAGCCATAGAAGTACATGACCGTGCCCGCCAGAAGCGATGCCGTCGCCGATGTACCGAACACCATAAATTCATTTACAGCCTGAGCACGATATCGTTCGGCCATACTGTACGTGTACGTCAACATTGTTGTGCCACCGACGTACAGGAAATTCCATCCAACGCCGAGCAGTACCAGGGCCCACCAATAGTGCAACACCGAGTGACCTTGCAGTCCGATGATTGATGCAGCAAACAGGCCCAGGGCGCCGACGAACATTAATTTCGCGACGCCGACCTTTTCAATGAGGAATCCGGTTACCAGAGACGGCAAGTACATACCCAGTACGTGTGCACGAATAACACTGGCGGTTTGCTCGAGCGAGATTTGATCATTGACGTGCATGCTGAGTGGCGTTGCTGTCATGATCAACGTCATTAGTCCAAAGCCGGTAGCCGCACCGAGCACGGCAACAATGAAAACTGGTTGACGTGCGACCTCACCGATTGATCGGTGCGACTCAACTACATCGTCCTCACTTTGATCCTTTGCTGCATCCATCGTTAGGAAAAGCAGTGCCTGCAAGATAAACATCGCAGCAAGTACCATCATCGTGCCGGCATACGGTATGTCCTCGATCCAGAACTGCCCTCGCGTCGCAAGTTCTTTGCCGACAAATGCGGCACCGATTGATCCGGTAAGAACAAGTGAAACCGCACGCGGCACGTGTTCAGCCGCTACGCTTTCCGCAGCAGCGTAGCGATACTGATACGTAAACGCCATGTTGATACCGAACAACATCACCGCAATGTTGTACAGCAGGAAACTGGACTCACGAAGTGCGACTACAGCGATGACCAACGCTACAACCGCGGACAACGACGCCAATGAAAAACTCTTACGTCTGCCGATCTTGCGCATCAACATTGTCGCAGGAACGGTAGTGGCTGCCACGGCTATGACCATGACAGAAAGCGGTAATGTGGCAAACGCTTTGTTGCTGGTCAGCTCGGACCCGATGATTCCGCCCAGAGTCACCATGACGATAGAGCCCGTCGCCGAAATCAGCTGACAAAAAACGAGAACAACGAGATTACGAACTTGCATTCACTGCGCCGATGAGGATCATGGAGGCGCATTTTCACACATTGGAGGCAACGTGGACACTCTCGACATTTCGGACGACATTCGAATTCCGATGTCCGAGATTCAGATGACGGCCGTCCGCTCACAAGGCGCGGGCGGGCAAAGCGTCAATAAAATTGCCACCGCCATTCATCTACGATTCGACGCTCAGAACAGCGACAACATTCCGGACCGAATCAAGTTCAGATTGTCGCTGTCGTCCGATCACAGAATCACCGGCGACGGCGTCATTGTAATCAAATCACAGGCACACAGAAGTCAGGAGCGAAACCGGCAGGCGGCCCTCAGCCGCCTGACGGAATTGATCAGGATCACGATGCACGAACCAAAGCGACGCATTAAGACCAAGCCCGGCAAGAAAGTGAAGCAGAAACGGCTTGACGAAAAAAGCCGGCGCGGCGAAGTTAAGAAATCACGGCAACAAATCGTCGACGACTAGTTTTTCGACGATAAATCCGCTCCGCAAATCACGCTGTCCTCGGACCATTCGCAGCCGGCACTTTCCCAGTAGTCGAGAACTCTCAGGCGTTCAAGCAAAGGCATGAATTCCGGGTGTTGGCGAAGAGCCCGCAACTCGGGAATAAACAGCAGGTCCATCTCGAAAATTTCGCCTGGTTGTTCGAGCAATCTCGCAACACCCATCGCGCCATCAAGGTCGCCCAGGATTGCACGAGCGACAAACTCGATAAACGGCTCCACCTGGCGCTCGGCAGCAGCTACATCAAGCGCTTGCAATGCTTCAGGCACTCGTGAGGAATCTGCCATCGCAGCAAATAAGGGATCGATCCAATCGGTGCGGGCGCCAAACATTTTGATGCCGGAAATCGTCTCATTGCGCGCCTTGTCGATCTGCCCGTCTCTTGCCAACAGTAGCGCGTAGCCAATTAGATGTGTCGAGCCACCCCATCCCAGGTCTATTGATCGCGTAAAATATTCGTACGCATTTTTTCGGTCATCAACCCACGTATACGCAAGCGCAAGCCGGCTATTCAAAAGGCCCGAGCTCGGATCTATCTTGACCGCTCTTTGTACAAGCTCCAATGCGTCATCGAGTCGCCCTACGCTCGCGAGCATCCGCGAATACCAGTTGAACGCGTTCGAATCTACGACGTCGGCATTAACGGCTCTGAAATATGCCTGCTCCGATTCAGCCCAACGTTTTTCCTTGTGGTAGACGTAGCCATATATGGCGCCGGCAGCGTCCTCAATGATCGGATCGAGCTTAATTCCTTGTTCCACAGTTTCGCGCGCGCGTCGATTCATCTCTTCCAGCGGCGCGTGGCGGTAGTCGACCATGAGGGCGTAGGCAGTCGCCAGCGCGAGATACGAGGGGCCGTAATGATCGTCGCGGCGAATTGCGGTCTCAAAGAGCTCGATCGACTGTTCCAGGTTTCCCGGATCGCCGCGACGCTCCAATGCATACATTCCGCGCATGTAGCTATCGTAAGCGTCACTTTCCGGGCGATGGCCTTTGATTAACGCCGGCGACAAATTGTCTCCCAGATCGGATCTGACAGTCTTCGACAATTTCTCTTGTAATGAGAACAAGTCGGCAGCTGTTCCGTCCACAGTTTCCGAAAATACAACCTCTCCACGTTTCGAAATTTCATAACTGATTTTGAGGATATTGCCGTCTCGCTGCATCGATCCGATCAGCACGCTCTCGACACCCAGAAGTTTCGCAATTTCTTCCGATTCCATTTCATATCTAACCCGGCTGCGCTTGACGATGAAGTCCTTCATTCCATGCAGCGCCTGAACAAGCGCAAATTGAAACGCGGACACAATGTATTCATCGTCTTCCACGCCGCTCAGATTCTCGAAGGGTAAAACCGCGATTGACTTGACAGGAGGCGGTAGCTGCTGTGGCTGCATTTCCGGCCCCGGCGGCCCGATGAACCAGACTATTGCGACAATAGCGACCGCAAGAAAGGCTACCATGGGTTTCCAACGCCGCAGGTTCGGACCGGTCTCAGGCACTGGTGCAGGCACGGGATCCGGGCGCTGGTGCAGTTCCACTCGCTGCTTTAGCCGGTAGCCGCGCCTCTGCAGCGTTTCAACGAGCTGCCGATTCTCGCTATCGTCCAGATGACGACGCAGTTGATAGACACAGCGTGTAATCGGCTCATCCGCAGTAGGACGGCCGTCCCAGACTTCGTCAATCAGTTCCTGCTTGGTAACCAGATTTGTGTCGCGCTTCGCGAGCGCAATCAGTACAGCGAACACTTTGGGTTCCGGCCGCTCTTCCTGATCTCCACGGCGAAATACTCCCTTGCCCGGCAGAATGTCCCAATCCCCGAGCGTGAATCCTTCCTGAAGTTCTTCTTCTGTCGGCATCCGGGCCGCCCCTTTTGAGACACCACGCTGTGGTGCGTCTACTGCACCCGAACATTAGCGGGAAAGTTGAACTTGCACACCAATTAGTACATTGTTACCATGTTACCTATTTACCACCAATGAGATCGAGAACGTGCCGAAAAACATGGTGAAGAGGACCCAGACGGGTGTTCGCATCGAATCTTCCTTGCTCAAGGTCCTCAAGGGTGTTGCGGAATACGCTGAAATTTCGTTGGGCGATCTCCTGGAGGGCATCGTATTGCACGCCTTCGAGGGTAAGGCGCCCTTTTCGCCTGAAACACGGCAAGTCATTGAGCAACTAAAGGCCGTTTACGGTTGCGAGTTAACTGCGTCCGACAGCCATCAGATGGTGGAGTCTGAATCATGAACGCCATCGCTTACCCTGAGGTCACAATTGAAAAATTCGAAGCAAGCGATATCGACCCCGATCATTTCGATCACGAGGCGCATGTTTACATCGGTTGGTTGTACGTTCGCGAATACGAACTCCCAGAAGCCCTGGCGAAGTTTGATGCGGGGCTGAAGCGGCTGGTCATCAAGCTAAGTGCCGAGGGCAAATACCATGCGACCATCACCTGGTTTTTCCTGTTTCTGATCAGTGAGCGCTGCGAAGCAGACGAGCCCTGGCACGACTTCAAGCGGCGCAATGCGGATATCGTAGGGGGCAGCAGGGATGTATTGTCTCGTTACTACAGTGACGCTTATCTGTTCTCGGATCGTGCCCGGGAGCGATTTTTGCTCCCGGACAAAATCCCAAATCCGGATCTTGCAGCTTAGAACAGACCTTCGATACGCCCTTTTGCATTTACGCGAATAGCATCGGCTGCCGGAACTCGTGGCAATCCAGGCATGGTCATGATGTCGCCGCAGACGACGACAACGAACTCTGCACCTGCAGCCAGACGAATTTCGCGAATCGGTACGACGTGTCCCGATGGCGCCCCGAGCAAGTTCGGATCCGTCGAGAAACTGAATTGGGTTTTCGCCATGCAGATCGGGTATTTCGAATATCCTTCGCGCTCGAATTTCGCGAACTGGTCCCGGACTTTCTTATCGGCGATGATGTCGTCGGCCCCGTATATCTCGCGGGCGATTGTCGCTGCCTTGTCCCACAGCGACAGGTCATCGTTATATAAAGTCCGAAACTGGGCAGAGCCGCCGTCACACAGTTCGACAACATGCTCGGCCAACTCCGTCGCGCCTTTACCGCCATCAGCCCAGTGTGTGCACTTAAACGCTTTAATGTGGTATTTCTCGCAGAACTCTTGCACAACCTGAACTTCGGCGTCGGTGTCAGCGGTGAAATGGTTGATCGCAACGGTGACAGGCACGCCGAACTTGCCCAGGTTTCTGATGTGACGCTCGAGGTTCTTGCAGCCGTCACGCAGCGCCTCAACGTTTTCGTTGCTGAGATTATCCCTGGCGACGCCGCCCTGCATCTTGAGCGCTCTGACGGTCGCCACAAGCACGACGGCATCGGGCGACAGCCCGGCTTTACGGCATTTGATATTAAAGAATTTTTCAGCCCCAAGATCGGCGCCGAAGCCAGCTTCCGTGACAATATAGTCAGCCAGTTTCAGCGCCGTTTTGGTCGCGATCACGGAATTACAGCCGTGTGCAATGTTGGCGAACGGACCACCATGCATGAACGCAGGGTTGTTTTCCATCGTCTGCACGAGATTCGGCTGAAACGCGTCACGTAACAATGCGGTCATCGAGCCCTGTGCGTTCAATTCGCGAACGGTAACCGGTGCATTCTCACGTGTGTAGCCGAGCACAATGTTTGCGAGCCGGGTTTCGAGGTCGGCAAGGTCGGTGGCGAGGCAGAAAATTGCCATAACCTCTGACGCCACGGTGATGTCGAATCCTGCTTCGCGAACGACGCCGTTGTGATAACCACCGAGGCCGGACGTCACCGTGCGTAACGCGCGGTCATTCATATCAACAACACGACGCCAGGTCACTCGCCGCGGATCAATATTCAACTGATTGGCCCAGTGCATGTGATTGTCAATCAGCGCTGCGAGCAGATTATTTGCGGCACCAACCGCATGAAAATCACCCGTGAAGTGCAAGTTGATATCGGTCATCGGCACGACCTGCGCGTAGCCACCGCCAGCGGCGCCGCCTTTCATTCCAAAGCACGGACCAAGACTGGGCTCACGCAAACAAATAACGGCTTTCCTGCCGATGAGATTCAGCCCATCGCCCAGGCCGACCGTCGTAGTGGTCTTGCCCTCTCCTGCCGGTGTCGGGGATACCGCGGTGACGAGGATAAGTTTGCCGTCTTTCACCTTACCGTTTGCTTTGATGAAATCAGCACTGATCTTGGCCTTGTCGTGACCGTAGGGAATCAATGCATCAGCAGGAATATTGAGCTTTTTCGCTATTTCCTGAATGGGTAGAACATTCGCCGCCTGTGCGATTTCGATATCACTTTTAACTGCCACTTCACGCCCTTTACATGGATTGCTATCGGATTTGGCAGCGGAGTCTATAGGAATTTTCGAGATGCCACGAATTCCTGGCCGATGTCGAAAATATCCGATTATTCGACACAAGTCACAAACGTGTCGACGAAATCGACATATACTCAAGACCTGTCGAAATTTCTTTGATTTATCGACATATTAGTGAAACGTGTCGATGAAAGCGACAGTTTGGACGAATATGTCGATTTATCAGTGTTTTTTCGACTTATCACTACGGCATGTCGATCGAATCGACACGACGATCATCAACCAGGAGCAACTCCAAGTGACTGATTTTAATCCTGAAGCCCCCTACAACAGCCTGCCTTCGCTGCCACCGCCCAGCGACCAGATCGAAACGACTGAAATCCTGAAACGATGCATCAAAGCGCGCGTCGCCCTGGCTGAACTCAAGCAGGCTGCCGAGCTGATTCCGAATTCGGCGGTGCTGGTCAATGCATTGCCCCTGCTCGAGGCCCGCGCCAGCTCCGAGATTGAGAACATAGTGACAACGACTGACAAGCTGTTCGAGTTCGCCGATATTGCCGACGACCGGGCGGACGCCGCGACCAAGGAAGCTCTGCGCTACCGCACGGCGTTGTACGAGGGCACCAAGATGGTACAGCGACGCATGCTGACCACGGATATGGCAATACAGGTATGCAGCACCGTTAAAGGCGTGGAGCTGGATATCCGAGCAGAAGCCGGAACGACGCTCAAGAACCGCATGTCGGGCGAAGTAATCTATACGCCCCCGACCGGCCAACAACTATTGATCGAAAAACTCGATAACTGGGCCGATTTCATGCACAGCCATACTGAAATCGATCCGCTGGTGCGAATGGCGGTGCAACACTATCAGTTCGAGGCCATTCACCCGTTTGCGGACGGCAACGGTCGAACCGGACGTATCTTAAATATTCTATTCCTGGTCGAGCACGGACTGCTCGATTCACCAATTCTGTACCTGAGTCGTTACATCATCCAACACAAGGCGGCCTACTACCGCTTGCTGCAAAAGGTAACCAGAGATCAGGACTGGGCGTCGTGGATACTCTTTATTCTCGACGGTGTCGAAGAAACCTGCACCTGGACCACCGACAAGATCAAGTCGATACGCGAACTCATGGAGCACACCGCTCAGTTCGTCCAAAAGAGTCTGCCGAAAATCTATTCATGGGAGTTTGTCGAGTTACTGTTCAAGCAGCCCTACTGTCGAATCGGCAACCTGGTTGATAATGGCATCGCGAAACGGCAAACAGCATCGGTTTACCTGAAGCAGCTTAGCGAGCTTGGGGTACTGCGGGAGATTAAGTCCGGTCGTGAGAACCTGTTTGTTCACCCGAAATACATGGAGTTGCTGACAGGGGAGGAAAACGTCTGGGTATATTACGCAGGTATTGAGACTGAAACCGCGGCACAGTCCGAACAGAGTGCCTGACCGAGAACCATTGCCATCGCTTGAGGTTCGATCATAGAATCTCCGATCCAGCGTCGGGAGCCAGCATTTGAGCATTAACAGCAATCGGCTGTTTCAGCTATTCAAGTACGCCGTATACGTCTTGCTTGCATTCAACGTATTCGTGTTTTGGAGCGAAGAGACTCTCGCCAACGCAATTCAGTACCCCCATGGCGTCAGCCTGTCCGAAGTTATTAGTGCGTACTCCGCAACGATCGACACGGCAGCCTGGGTCGTCCTATTGTTGATGTTCGAGCTCGAAACTCATGTGCTCGAAGATCATCACTACAGCACCGCCGTGACCTGGTCATTGCATGGCGTTCGATTTCTTTGTTATGTATTCATCGTTTATGCTTTTTACGGCTACATCATCAATCTGACGTTTATCTTTCAGGCAGTACCACTAACGGGCGTATCTGACGTTTGTGTGCTGGTGTCGGACGGGTGGTCATACGCCATCGATCTCGATGAATACACCCAATTGACCGCTGCAAACTGCGGCACATTTTCGAACGCCAGCGCGTATCTCCGATTTGAGGGAATAACTGCGGTTGTCGATGCAACAGGGCTTGTTGACATCAGGAATCTCGCCTGGGTCGACGTAATCAACGCGGCGGTTTGGTTGCTCGTGGTGTTAGTGCTCGAAGCTGACGTCTGGCTTCAGGAACGTAATCGCTTCGAGGGTTTCGCGCTTCGGACCAGTCAGGCGATCAAGTCTGTTTTGTACACAGTTTTGCTTTTTGCGGCGGTCTACTGGGGATTTAACGGCGATTTCGTCGACTTCTGGGATGCCTTCTTATGGCTCGTAGCATTCGTTTTCATCGAGCTTAACGTCTTCGAGTGGCGACAGGAAGTCAATGAATCCGCAGCACACAGCCAGATCACGGCAACATCATGAAATAGTCATTAAAGGATCAGGGCCCGGTCATGTCGTGCCGTGGCCGTTCGCAGAAGATTCAGTCTCAGCAAACACAACACGGGACTGAAATAATGACTTACGACGAACAGAAACTGGATCTCGACCCCACGATCATCATCCTGGGCCTCGTTTACGCAAGCTCAATTCTGCTGGCGATCGGCTGGGTCGCATCTCTCTAAGGACTGACCTCGAGCTGCGGGTCGAGGGCGGCCCGCTCGATCAGCTGCTGGTTCTTGTCCTGGATCTTCAGAGAGGTCACGCTGAGATCTGCACTCAATGCCATCAAATAAGGGTGCCAACGATCATCCGCCGCGCGGCGGTAGTATCCCGAAACAGCCCAGGCGTCGCCCTCAGGAAACACATAGACTTTTCCTACCTTTCTATTGGGCGATAGTGGATCGACGATTTCGAGCATCTCCATGCCAATGGCATCCTTGAGTTGGCCACGTGCAACCTCGACAACGTATTCTTGCAGTTTCCTTTCTGCCCGGCCGGCCGGGTCCGTTATCCACTGGTAAGAAAACAGCGCGACCAACAAGCCAATAAACAACGCAAATACAATACGTCCGACACGATGATCCACTAGTCGATACCCAGAATCTTGTGCGTCTGGAGACTAAGTTTCCAACGTGGATTCTGTAAACAGAAATCGACCGCGCGTTTCGTATTTTCATCTACCTCAGGATTGTCCATCGGCTGCAGGTAAAAGTGTTTGAATGCAAGGGATTCGAACTCGATCGGCTGGACTTGCGACTCTACTTGCGGATAAATGAGTTTAAGTTCATCGCCAGACCGCTGCGCCAATTTCGCGCTGCCTTTTGGGCTGACGCATAGCCAATCAATTCCATCCGGCGCTTTGATCGTACCGTTGCTTTCGACACCAATTTCAAATCCCGCGGTGTGCAAAGCTTCTATCGCCGCCTCGTCCAGTTGTAATAACGGTTCACCGCCAGTACACACAACGTATGGCCGAATGCCTGACTTCGTCTTCGGCCAATGACCGGCAACGGCAGCTGCAAGATCATTTGCTGTGGCGAATTTTCCGCCACCCGGACCATCCACACCAACGAATTCTGTATCGCAGAAACGACAAACCGCCTGTTCGCGGTGCTCCTCACGACCCGACCACAGATTGCACCCCGCGAAGCGAAGAAAGACGGCAGGACGTCCAGCATGTGCGCCTTCGCCCTGCAGCGTGTAATAAATTTCCTTAACCGAATACGTCATTGTCGGAATATTAACGGGTCTGTCACGCCTGCGTCAGCGAAACCTTTGGCGCGCAATTCACAAGCCGGGCAATGGCCGCACGGCGGGCGCTCGCCGTTGTAACAGGTGTGGGTCATGGCCAGCGCCGGAAGTGCACCAAGTTCTCGCGCGAGTTCTACAGTTTCCTGTTTCGAAAGCTGCATCAGCGGCGTGTGAATTCGAATATCGGATTCCATTCCCGCGCGCAGTGCGGATTGCAGTGCGGTCATGGTCTCGGCGCGACAATCCGGATAGCCGCTGTAGTCTGTTTGTGCGACGCCAGTAACGAGGTTGGCGATGCCGCGTTGGTACGCGAAGGCCGCAGCGAACGTCAGGAAGATCAAATTACGTCCCGGAACAAACGTATTGGGCAGGCCTGTTTCGGCATCAATTTGAGTCTCGACGTCTACACTGGTATCGGTAAGCGCGTTGCCGCCCAGTGCCGCAAACGTGTCGATTGGCAAAACGACATTTGGCACGCCAGCGAAAGCAGCGATCTCCTGCGCACAATCCAGTTCGATGCGGTGCCGCTGACCGTAGTCAAACGTAACACTCGAAACACACTCGATTCCGAACTTTTTGATTGCCCAGTAAAGGCATGTGGTCGAGTCCTGACCGCCTGACAGCACCACGAGTGCCTGATCCATCATAGCCTGGAAACCTTCCAATGCGCAGGTTCCTGATCGACGACGTATTCAGCCGTGATCTGCTCCGAGACTTGCATTAACTTTTTAGCCATCGGGACATTATAAAGATGGTTATGCCCCCCGACGATGACCGCGTTGCAATCCTCGAAATACGCACCGCTTGTAGCGTCCAGTGCCGCGCTGGTCGCAACGTAGCAACTGGTCGCCGCGCCTTGTTCGATGGTCTTGCCAGCGATCGCTGCCACTATTTTTAGTCCGAACCGCATCACGGCATTGAAGTGTCTGTCGATGTCAGTATCAATGATGCCCGGGTGCAGCGAGTTGCTGGTTATTCGCGTCCCGCGTAACCACTCTGACAACCGTAATGAGAACAGAACATTGGCTAGTTTCGAATGCCCGTAGGCAAGCAAATCGCCATAATTACGGCCAAATTCCAGGTCATCAAACAGGATCCCCTGCTCCGGTGCGTCGGTGTATGAGGTGCGGCTGGAAACCACCACTATCCTGCTTCGCCGGGCGGCGAATAATCGATCCAGTAGGCGATTGACAAGAATGAAGTGACCGAGATGATTGATGACGAAGTGCTTCTCAATGCCATTGATCAATTCGCGGTCATTGCCGCCCCCAAGATAACCCGCATTGCAGATCAGCATGTCGATCGGAGTATTCAATGAACGGATTGTTTCGGCACAAGCGACAACCGACTCAAAATCGCCCAAGTCCAGTTGCACCGGGGATGTAACACCAGTGACGCTACGACATGCCTGCCGAGCGCGCTCGAGCGAGCGACTGCTGCCAACGACAGTGGCGCCGCAGCTGGCAAGTACCCGCATGGTTTCCAAACCGATGCCCGACGTGCAACCCGTTACGACGGCGACCTTGCCGCTCAGATCAATACCGGCAGTAACTTCATCGGCAGTGGACTCAGCATCGAAATTGCTGCGCGGAACACCATCGACATCCGTCCTGCTTCTGCTGCAGCCAACAAGCTGGCTGGCGGTCAGTGACGCCCCTGCATAGCCGAGGAACTGGCGGCGATCAATCTTCACTGGAACCTGCGAACAGTGCTTCGAGGGCGACCTGCGCCGCAGCGGCATCCGCGTTTCGATCCGGGTTAAAGGCGTTTTCGCTGGCCACAAACCAATCGCAGAAATTCGGCCGCTCTTTCTCAGTTACATCGTCTGCTCCGTCCTCGCGGCACTGACGAGGGACACTCGCGTCGAAGTGGACACACATTTTGCATACGTGAATATCAGCGCTGCACTGTGGGCATTGGTCACGCCGCGATAGCGGTAATGAAAACGTGGCGAGTGATCCGTCGCAGCGGAAACAAGTAATGTTGTGGGACACTCCGGTTGCCCTCAGATGCGCGGGAAACCGGAGTATAGCGCCTTGTCAGTGCGACTGGCGCGGGAGCAACTCGGTCATAACGGCCTCTTTCAGACTGTGCGGCGGCATCAAAATAGCCATGGAAAAACAGCAATTAGGCCGGTAGTGGTTGGTTTTCGCATGTAATATTCTCCCCTGTACGGGATCATAATTACCTGATGCCTGTAAGGCTGAAAAGGATTCACGTTTGCTGGACACTATTGAAGACATATCGCGGAACCGCAAACTAACTCCGGCGGTCCTGGCGGCGGCTCTCAGCGCTTGCGCAACCGAGACAGTACTTCTGAACAGCGAGCGTATCGAGCAGCAATTTGGTAGCTATGGCATCAATGTGCTGGCAAGCGAGGCTGGCCTGCGTCGTTCCAGCCTGTTCAGTGCTGCGGGCCGCGAACGGATTTGCCGAACCTACGCGGTTGTGCGCTTCACCGATCAGCCCGATACCAGCTACAGCCCGGAGCACGCGAAAGTTCTTGCCGGAAATTCTCTTGGCGAAGTGTTCAAAGCCAATGGCTGGAAAATTCATAAACAAACGCTGCACATAGGTTCGTTTAAGATCGAAGGGGAACGTCCCGAAATCGGCACACTAATGCGACTCAATGACGGTCGCGTTGTGGCGCTGCATGTTTACCAACTACTACTTGCCAGGGGCAATCAGATTTTCGAATACGCGACAATTATTGAGGCCCATCATCCGGATTATCTGGTGGAATCCGATCTACTCGATTTTTATCACTACGACAACTCGGAGTCGTTGTCGACCGAGTCCCTGACCGAACTGGTAACCCTTATCTCGTCGCGCGCGCCCGCGTCATGATTGTCGTATTGAAGCAATGTGACTAAACTCCGATTACGCATTAGGGCGATACATGAATGAGGTATGAGCTATGAAACCCAACGAAGTACTCAAGGTGGTTCTGACAGGCGTAATGTGTTTGAGTTTTGCATCTGCTTTGGCGCAGGAGGCCCCGGATGATCCGGCCGACGTATGGTCCGTCATTGAAGATGAATGGAACGCGGATGAGAAAGGTGACAAGAAGTGGCCGGACCGTCTGCTGTCCGACGATTTTACCGGGTGGGGAAAGAATTCGCCGGCGCCTCGCGACAAGTCATCCACCAAGATGTGGGACCGATTCAACGATCAGACCGGCAAAGCGCTTGCTCACGAGTTGTATCCTCTTTCAATTATTGTGCACGATGACGTCGCAGTTGCGCATTACCTTTATAGCAATGCTTTCCAGTCGAAAGACGGCGAAATCGAGATGAGTAATGGCCGCTACACGGACGTCCTCGTCAGAACCGATGACGGCTGGAAATTTCTTGCCTGGCATGGCGGTGACGACTAGGCACGAAATCGATATTTTCACGTTGTTAAGGGCTTGTTCAGCTACGTCGCTGTAGAATTGGCGCCAATGTAGACAAGTCCGTAACCTTTGGGCCCGGGAGGCCGCATGAAAGCTCGATTAACGACAGTAATTCTGATGCTGATATCCGCCGTAACTCTGGCGCAGGTACCCGTGGACGACGATGGCAATGTCGTTGGCAATAACGCGGCGCAATCGGACATAATGAAAATCGGTGAAGCCGGCATTCCACTCCTGTCCCATACCGAATTGCAGGAACTAGTGGGGCCGATTGCGTTGTATCCTGACGATCTGCTGGCCATCGTGCTGCCCGCTTCCGCCTATCCGTTACAAATCGTTGAGGCAGCCCGTTTCCTCGAAGCGCTTAAGAACGACTCGACGCTAAAGCCAGATCCCGACTGGGATGACTCGGTAGTCGCGCTGACCAATTATCCGGAAGTTATCGAACTCCTCAACGAAGATCTCGACTGGACATTGCGCCTGGGTGAAGCCGTGGTCGCGCAGCAGTCTGACGTGATCGCTGCCGTAGAGTCTTTTCGCGACCGGGCGTATGCAGCCGGTAACCTGAAGAGTGATGCCTACCAAACAGTGTCACGCGACGAAGGCGTGATCTACATATCGCCTACTGCCGAAGACGTTATCTATGTGCCGTATTATGAGCCGGCACGCGTCGTCTATTATCAGCCACGGCCGGTCTATTATTACTATCCGAGAGCCTACCCGCTTTACTACTATCCCTACTCGGCGGGCCATTACTTCGAGCACGGATTCTTCTGGGGTGTGACGACCGCATTTACCATCGGCTGGCACTCAGACAGTCTCCACGTCTACCATCACAGCTATCTTGGACACCCATACTATGGCCACTCGTACTGGGACCATCATTGGTATCGTCGTCCGTCTATCAGCGTTTACGACACGCATTACGGTGTTTACGACACGCATTACGCGACCAGCACGAATGTAACGGTAAACATCCGCCATTCTACTGGCGACCGATGGCACCCCAGCAACACTCGCCGCGCGTACGTGCGACGCGAAGGCTATTCGCGAACAGACACGCAATCGGCAAACCGCACCCAGGTAAGAACCGGGCAATATGAACCGATTACGTTCCGCGAAAGAGATGCACGAGTCACGCCACGCAGTCAGGATCATAGTGGTCAGGTTGCACGTACGCGTTCCGCAGACCGAGGGGATCGTCGCGATCAAAGCGAGATTCGATTTCGGGATAGACCGCAACAGCAAGCAGCCGGCCGATCTGTCGATACGCATCGACAACAGCCGCGTGACCGAGCACAGGTTACACATCGCCAGCAACCCGTTGTCCGTTCTCGTGACACTCATCGGCAGGAACCGGTTCGCCAGTCCCACGAACGTGCAGTCGTCCGGAACGAACGTGCAGTCGTCCGGAATGAACACGCAGTCGTTCGGACCCAACGCGCACCCGCTCCGCAGCAGCACCGGCAAGCGCAAACCCGTCAGCATCAGCAACCGTCTGCAAGGTCGCAGTCGTCAGGGTCGCACGAATCGAGAAGCCAGGCGAGCGGACGCAGCGCCGAGAGGTCTCAAAGCCACTCCAGCGACAATCATGGCCGGTCCCGGGACCGACGGCATTAGGACTTAATCCTGATCGGCCGAATCGCCCTCGCCTGACGCTTCCTTGGTGAGTTCCCAAGCGACAAAGGCAACGCAGACAGCGGAAAAAACGCCGAGGCCAACCAAGATAAACGGCAGGTATGTACTCATTGGGCCATGCTAGCACCCGCGTTACCTGTCTGCGTCTAATCAACTCAACGCAGTGCACTTTCGAAACGCCAGACCAATTCCTGAATCCGGAATTCTCGCGGCGAACGTTTGCAGGGGTGTGCGCGGAGAGGTGCTGATCGATACCGGCCAGTCGCTAGACGTCAATTCTGCCCATGGCAATCAGCAACGATGCAGTCGCCTATTGAGAACAGGCCGAATGGCACTCAAGAGGCAATATTGAAGCTAAGCGCGTTACAAATCCTTTATATTTGAGTTACAATGTAACGCATGGCGAAGACCAAAATATCGACCCTCAATCTGCGCATCGAGCCTGGTATCAAAGAAGCCGTGCGGGAAGCCGCTGCGCGGGAGCACCGCAGCGTCGCCAATATGATTGAAATGCTAATCCGCAGGCACTGTGATCAAAGCGGTATCACGATTCCGGAACAAAACGACTTTTTCCCGGGGACCCCTAATGGATGAACGTATGTTGAAAGCGATGGTTGCGGCCGGCGCTATCAAGAACATCAACATCATTGCGAATGGTGCAAGATTTCATATCGAGGCGAGAACGCCCAATGGCCCGGTTACAGCGGAAACCCGCAAGGGCAAAATACGAACGTGGGTCACTCTGGATGCTGCTGCTCGCTGGGTGCGCGGCCTCGGCATCGGAGCGGCGCACATCAATCTGACCCACTGGCAGCCGAGCCAGCGCGAACTGTCGGTCTAGGACCTGGCGGCCCCGCCCTGCTGTTGTTCGTTGCTACCCGAAGGCCATGGGCCGCCCAGCGGAAATGGCTTCACATCGCTGTTGTATGTCAGGTAGCGAATAATTTCGTATATGTACGTCGCCACGCTCTGGCCCACTTGTTGCACCTGGCTGTTTTTTTCGCCCGTAAACAGAACCCAGAAAAAACCGAGCACAACAATGACGGTTCCCGCCAGACTCGCAACACTGACAAGCACACAGCTGATCAGCATGAAGAGGCAACGCATCCAGGTAGTTCCGGACTTTAGATTTTCCTCAAGCGGGTTGCCAGTCTTGTTGTCATCGACAAATGCATGATCCGCTGGCGGGTTGTCGTCACTCATCGCATTCTCCTTTACGATCCTCAACATATTGTTACAAGCTTCGACCGTCCGAACCAGCGAAATATCCCCGCATGACAAACAGAATCCCATGTGCCGTAACCACAGCCTTGGTTTTGATCGCTTGCAACCAGTCGGTAGACATTGATACCGCCGCCGATGCCAGTCGAATCGCGCAGGCCAGCATACTCGTCGACACCCATATCGACGTGTCGTATCGTCTCGAAGACGTTGCTGCCTACCCGAATCTGATCAACGGTTTGCTGGAACGCGGCTACAGCGAGGAGGATGTTCAGAAAATTCTCGGCAAGAACTTGCTGCGCGTCTGGATAGCTGTAGAGGACTACGCGGCGACAACATCCAGCAGTACATAGCGCAGCAAAACTTCGTAGCTGCTCTTGTCTAGCCTCATGCCGACGGGCAATTCCAGCGTGTGGATGGGCTTTTCATCAGCGCCACGTATTTCCAGAAAGTGCTTCTTGCCGTCCCTGTAAACCGTGTACTTCACATCGCGGTGCTCGTCACGTTTCATCAGCACCTGGGCATCGGTCCAATCGAGGATCGTCGCTCTGGCCATGTTGCTCTCCCTGTAATTCCTAACTTGCCGACAGTGTTGCAAGCGCTGTGCCAAAACATTGATTTTTAGAATAGATTTATAATTCAAAGAGTTAAATGACTTTCTTCATGTCGATTCGACAGTTGGATCAACAACAATTGTCAGTATCTGACAGCCAGTTCAGCGGCTTTGCGACACACGCTTTACATAAGGCCTGGCGCTACATCGGCCAGAAAGTAATTATCGCCGGGATGGACACGACGATGATCAGTATTTCCAAAGGCAGCCCCATGCGCCAATAGTCCCCGAATCGATAACCGCCCGGACCCATGATCAGCGTGTTGTTCTTGTGCCCGATGGGCGTCAGGAAAGCGCAGGATGCGGCAACAGCAACTCCCATCAGGAACGGGTCAGGATTAACATTCAGCCGCGACGCGATCTCGAGTGCAATCGGCGCCGCGATGACGGCCGTCGCCGTATTGTTCATGACGTCGGATAAAGTCATCGTAACGATCACCAGCAAAGTCAGAACAACCACCGGAGAAAAGCCAGCGGATAAATCGACAATGCCGCCAGCAATGAGTGCCGTACCACCGGTTGCTTGCAGTGCCCCGCCGATCGGAATCATGGAACCCAGCAAGACAATCACCGGCCACTCGATGGACGTGTAGACATCCCGAATCGGCACAATGTTGAACAATACGTAAAGTGCTGTTGCGCACCCAAGCGCGACAGGCAGGTAAACAACACCAGAGCTTGCGACGACAATTGCCGCGCCGAATATACCGACGGCCCACCAGGCTTTGTCACGCTGAATTACGCGCTGTCCTCTGTCCGCCAGCGGTAGCAATCCCAGGCGGCCCGTAATGTCGATCAGGCGCTCATCCGCTCCGAGCAACAGAAGAACGTCACCAGGCGCAAGCAAAAGCTTCCTTACATTTTCACGGAAGCCTCGTGCCCTGGCGAGAAACGCCAACAAGCGCAACGCGGTAGCGATATAAGAGCCGCAGCGACATTGCCGATCTGCCGGCGAGACGAGAGGATTCCTGCACCACGACCTCGGTAAGAATCAGGTCGTCATTGCCGAGTTGCTGCTCCCCTCTGCCAACGTATTCGAGGTTCAAATTGCCCAACGCCTCTTCAAGGCTGTCGGGACTGGCCTCGATAACCAGCACATCACCCGCTTTGATTTCGATGGCTCGTGCGAGCCCGGGCAATCGTTTCCCGCGGCGTGCGAGTCCGACAATTTCGACGTCGCTGCGCGCCGCGAGCTCATCGAGGTCGCGAACCTGCTTGCCGATTACCGCGGAATCTTCCGGCACTCTTACTTCGACGATGTAATCTGCCAGCTCGAACAGCTCTCTCCCGGCATCCGCTGACTTCCGGTCAGTGGGCAATAACCGCCAGCCGATGAGAGCGACATAGGCTACGCCTACTACGGCACATGCCAGGCCAACGGGTGCAAAATCGAACATGCGATACGGTTCGCCTAAAGCATCACCGCGAAACTCGGCGATGACAATATTGGGCGGGGTGCCAATCAACGTGATCATGCCGCCCAGGATGGATGCGAAAGACAACGGCATCAGCGAGAGCGACGGACTGCGCCCGGCCTTCTTCGCCGCCTGCATATCGACCGGCATCAACAAGGCGAGGGCCGCGACATTGTTCATGATCGCGGACAGCGACGCCGCGAGCCCGGACATTATCGTGATGTGTGTAGAGAGTCTTCTCGACGCGTCAACGAGATAGCGAGCGACAAGTTCTATTGCCCCGGAGTTGGACAGACCCCGGCTAATAATTAGAACCAGCGCGATGATCACGGTCGCAGGGTGGCCGAACCCTGAGAACGCCTGCTCGCTGGGAACGACGCCCGTCAGCAGAGCGATGAGAAGTGCTACAAATGCAACCAGATCGTAACGCCAACGGCCCCAGATCAAGAAGACAAATACGAAAAACAGCAGTCCGAATACTGTAACTTGATCTGCTGTCACTCCCTACATCTCTGTCGACGGCAAGAACGGCTTGACGCCCACTGCCCTGTACAGGTCCTCAGGGCGATACAAAGTGTGGCCTTTCATGACCAGCACCGTACGTCGAATTGCGCTGATATCGTCAAAAGGATTGCCGTCGATCAAAATCAGATCTGCGTCCTTGTCTACTTCGATCGATCCTTTTCGATCGGCGACACCCGCGACTCTGGCAGAATCCAGAGTCGCGATCCGCAACACATCCACTAACGGAATACCGGCCTCGGCATAGAGTTCGATCTCCCGGTGCACAGTGAATGCCGCCATATTGTCGCTACCCGGCACAAGTTGGATGCCGTAGTCATGTAGCGCCTTGAGCATCGCTGCCTGATTCTCGGCAGACCGAAGCCACGCATCTTCTTGACCACGTTTGTTCATTTCTACGTTATACAAACTGCGTGCGATGCTGGGTGGCAGATGGTCCACGACCGCCGCAAACGTCGGGTCCGGTTGGCCATCAAGGTGTCGCAATGAAGTATCGAAGATCGCCGCGGTAGGATCAATAACGACATTGTTTTCTTTGAGTAGTGCGAAGAATTCCTGTACCGCTTCACTGTTCAGATCCAGATTGCCAGCTTCATCGCCATACAATGTGAATCGAAGTTGCTGTCGCGTATCCTCGCGATCGCCCGCCAGGAAATTCAGAAACACCATGTTGATGTGCTGTATCTCGTCGTAGCCAGCCCGGATCGCCTGCTCTGCCGACATGAAAGCCGGAATGTGTCCGCTCAACCGCATACCGTGCGAATGCGCACGTTCTGCAATTGGAGCAACCCATTCGGGCTCAATAGAGCTATAAAGCTTGATCTGGATATAACCATTCTCGGCATAAAAGTCGACGCGATCCAACGCATCCTGCAGTGTTTCGGCTGCCCATCCCGATGCGTAAGGACCGGCTTTGTCCATGAAGCCAGCGCGGACGGTGTTCGGGCCAATGATCTCACCGGAGTCATACTTCGCTATCAGCTGCGTTGTTTTCTCATGAACGCCGCCGATATCGCGGACGTTAGTAATGCCACCGGCGATATTCAATACGCCGTCCGACAAAGAGAAATGCCCATGCATGTCCCACAATCCTGGCATTAATGACTTGCCGCTGCCGTCAATACGCAGCGCTGTCGAACTCTCTATCGCGTCGCCTGACACTGCCCTAATCACGCCGTTGTCAATCAGGACGTTTTGATCTTCTATCAAACGACCATTCACAACATCGACAACGTCGACATTCTCGAAAATGACGGGAATATCAGGACGGGTTGCAAGGTCGCCGGCCAGTTGCTTAATGAACTCACCATCAGCCTCAGACTGGACGCCGCTTAACTCCGTGAGTATTGATACATCCCAACCTTCGGGGATCATTCCCAAATAACCGCTGAAGTCGAATGCCACCACATCCAGATTCTCGTCGAACCACAAATAGGTCGGCGTAAAGCCGATGCCGTGAATCGCAAATAACGAAAGGGTCTGCTCGCCTTCCGACGTATCAACTGCCACTTCTTTGACTTTTTCAACGCGCGCACGACCATTGGGGAATAAATCAATTGAGTTATCCATGTTTTTGTAGGCGGCCCTTACCAGAGCACCTGCCGCACCGAACGTTATGCTCTCGTTTGGGAGGTAGAACGCAGGTTCATCTGTGGTCGCCGAACCACTTTCGCCGGGGGTACCCCACGACGCTACACCGTTCTCATAGCTAAAATATTCATCAATGACAGACTTGAACGGCGATATGCCAGTGATTTTTTGCGATGCTATACGGCCATTCTTGTCCAGTTGCAGTTCCGAATGGACCGTCCATTCACGGTTGTTCCAGTGCACAAAAGACTCGTTTGTTATTTTGCCGTCGCCGTTCTTGGTAATCGTCGTTTGCCCGGCAGGCGTTGTGCCTTGCATATACCAGTCGAACCTGGCTGTGCTGCCAGCCGTCGCGGTTGTTTTTTCTGGCTCGTCGCCTTGCTCCTGACTGCAGGCGACTGCAATCATTGAACTCAGAAGCAGGAGAACAAAGCGATTGGGTGCACGACATCCGGTCATTATAGTTACGCCCTTAATTGATTATTATCGGACCGCCAAGACTACTCTGCAGATGACCTTTTGCAATGTCGACGGCACGTTTTGACTACGGACTACCACATTAGAGGCTATAGATTATTGCCAGGGGCTGTAGACTCTGAACACCTCGTGAACGGGTGTTCGTCTTGTTGCCGCGATAGGATGGGTCGATGGCATACCTATTCGTCATAGCGATAATTTTGGCCCTGGTATTTGGCCCTGGCATCTGGGTGCGCAGGGTGCTCGAGAAGTACAGTCAGCCCGCTGATCGTTACGCCGGTAGCGGTGCCAGTCTGGCGCGGCACCTCCTCGACAAGCACGGATTGCAGTCCGTCGTCGTCGAGCCGACCGAGACCGGAGACCACTACGATCCAATTGCCAAGGCGATTCGACTAACTCAGGACAACCACGATGGCTGTTCCCTGACCGCAATCACGGTTGCGGCACACGAGGTCGGGCACGCGTTGCAGGATCAAACAAGCTATCCGCCGCTGAAGTGGCGTACGCGGTTGGTGGGTGCGACCCGTCGCATCGAAAAGATTGGTGCTGGCTTGCTGGTGATTTCGCCGTTTATGGGTCTCCTCACACGTGTACCTGCATTGGGCCTGCTGACCATTCTTGCCGGAATGTTGATACTTGGAACATCGGCGATAGTACATTTCGTCACGCTACCTACCGAATTTGACGCAAGTTTCAACCGCGCGTTGCCCATGCTCGACGAGTACAAAATATTAAAATCATCAGACCGGCCCCACGCCCGCAGGCTGCTGACGGCTGCAGCCCTGACCTATGTATCTGCGTCGCTGATGAGCCTGCTCAATATCGCCCGCTGGATCGCGATCTTGCGGCGCTGATCCGGAAGCTATATATAGTTGTTTTCATTAGCCTTTCCAACAATTCCAGGCTGTGTACAGCGGCTGCCGACATTTTCGCTGGTTTAGGGCGCTCCGCACTGTTATCATCCGCGCCCGAAAGCCCGTCCTATCTGACTTGCAGCGCCGCACCAGCTGCCCGGAAGCGCCTCAAGGACCGGCAAGGATTTGGACGTGCACCCACCTCAATTTATTACAGGGTTCTCGCTGTAACAAGGCTATGAGAGCATCTGACGGTATGGTGATAGACAGAGGTCAGTGCCGGGAAACAACCGACAGAGCTGAAGAATGGAAAAGAAAGAGCTTTACCTTTATCGAAATATCGGCATATTTGCCCACGTTGATGCGGGCAAAACAACGACTACCGAACGAATCCTGAAGTTAACCGGAAAAATTCATAAAACCGGTGAAGTCCACGATGGCGAAGCCACGACAGACTTTATGGACCAGGAGCAGGAGCGCGGCATAACGATTCAGTCCGCCGCGACCAGCTGTGAGTGGGACAATCATCGCCTGAATATCATCGACACCCCTGGACACGTTGACTTCACGATCGAAGTCTATCGTTCGCTGAAAGTCCTCGACGGCGGTGTGGGCGTTTTCTGTGGTTCGGGCGGTGTGGAACCGCAGTCAGAGACGAACTGGCGCTATGCCAACGATTCGGAAGTTGCGCGCATCATTTTCGTTAATAAGCTTGATCGTGTCGGCGCAGATTTCTACCGCGTTGTGAAGCAGATCAAGGACGTACTCGCGGCCAACCCGCTCGTTATGGTTTTGCCCATCGGCATCGAAGACGATTTTGTTGGCGTGGTTGATCTGCTGACACAGAAATCGTGGACGTGGAGTGATGCGGGCGATCTTGAGTCCTACACAATTGGTGACGTTCCGGAAGACATGGCGGAACTGGTCGCTGAATGGCGCGAGAAGCTCATCGAGACCGCCGTGGAACAGGATGATGACCTTCTGGAGAAGTATCTCGATGGCAACGAGCCGTCGGTTGACGATCTCAAGCGTTGTGTCCGCAAGGGTACGATCGCGCTGGACTTCTTCCCAACGTACTGTGGATCGGCCTTTAAAAACAAGGCTATACAGAATATTCTTAATGCAATTGTTGACTATCTGCCGGACCCAACCGAGGTCAAACCGCAGCCGGAAATCGACCTCGAGGGTAATCCGACCGGCGGTTTCGCGATCGTTGATCCGAACAGGCCGCTGCGTGCACTGGCGTTCAAGATCATGGACGACCGTTACGGCGCCCTGACCTTCACGCGTATCTATTCTGGCACCATCAAGAAGGGCGACAACGTCGTCAATACATTTACCGGCAAGAACGAACGCATAGGCCGTATTGTCGAGATGCATGCTGACTCACGCGAAGAACTCGACTCGGCACAAGCGGGCGACATCGTCGCCCTCCTCGGCATGAAGAACACACGGACAGGCCACACTTTGGCCGACGCCGACAATCCAGCAACACTTGAGCCGATGGTATTTCCGGACCCCGTGATTTCTATCGCAATCTCGCCGAAGGACAAAGCGGGTACCGAGAAGATGAGCATTGCACTGAACAAGATGGTTCGGGAAGACCCCTCATTCCGGGTCGCAACTGATGAAGACTCCGGTGAAACACTGATCAAGGGTATGGGCGAACTGCACCTTGACATCAAGGTCGACATTCTGCGCCGTACACACAACGTCGATGTCTCGATGGGCAAGCCGCAGGTCGCCTATCGTGAAACCATCACCAAAATGATCGAAGACATCTATACTCATAAGAAGCAATCGGGTGGTTCGGGCCAATACGGCAAGATCGAATATCGGATCGAGCCCGCAGAGCAGAATGCTGGCTACGAATTCGAATCCAAAGTAACGGGCGGTAATGTTCCGCGTGAATATTGGAGCGCTATCGAAAAAGCGTTCAGATTATGCATGGACGAAGGTACGTTGGCGGGCTACCCACTGCTCGATGTCAAGTTCACCTTGCTCGACGGAGCCTTCCACGCCGTTGACTCTTCTGCACTCGCTTTCGAGATCGCGACGAGAGCGGCTTACCGCCAGTCGATTCCGAAAGCGGAACCGCAGTTGCTTGAGCCAATCATGAAAATCGACGTATTTACACCTGACGATAACGTGGGTGATGTCATTGGTGACTTGAACCGTCGTCGCGGCATGATTAAATCTCAGGAAGCAGGCCCGACAGGCGTACGTGTAAGAGCAGAAGCGCCGCTGGCCGACATGTTTGGATATATCGGTCACCTGCGCACGTTGACGTCCGGTCGTGGTCAGTACTCGATGGAGTTCTCGCACTACGCACCGTGTCCGCAAAATGTTGCTGACGAGGTCATTAAAGAAGCGGCTGAAAGAAAGGCGAACAAATAACCACCCCGTAGGAGCGCGCCCTGCGCGCGAACCTCGGTCCCGCTCGACGGGAGCGAGCGGCAGCCGCAAGGCTGCTTCAAGACTGTCGGCCGCATGGCGGCCTCCTACGATAGCTCCTAAGTCCTTGAGGGTTTCTCTCTCAGGGGCTTTTTTCTGCTCGATTGAAACGCATCGTAGCTGAAGAATATAACGGCCACCCAGATGAAACTGAAGCAGATCAAGTGTGCTGTAGTCAGGGTTTCACCGTAATAAATGCCCGTGCCGAATTGCAGGGTCGGGGCCAGAAATTGCATAAAGCCGATAGTCGTCAGCGGCAGACGTCGAGCCGCGAGCGCGAACAGCAGCAGCGGTACCACTGTCACAGGGCCAGCCATGGCCAACCAGAATGTTTGTTCGGTGCCACCACTCGCGAAGGCCGCCTGGCCGGTCGACTGAATCCAGATGAACCACGCGATTGCCAGGGGCAGTAGCAACACGGTTTCGATAAACAGGCCGGGCATGCCGCCGACAACGACTTTCTTCCGAACGTAGGCATAGCCGGTGAAGCTGATCGCCAGGAACAGCGATACCCAGGGCACTTGACCCCCGCTAGTCGTCAACACCAGGACGCCGGTCGCTGCGAGCACCATGGCAAGCAATTGAAGTCGCCGCAATCGTTCGCCCAGAAAGACCACACCAACGAGCATAATGGTCAATGGATTGATGTAGTAACCAAGGCTGGTTTCAAAGATACGTTCGTCCTGAATGGCCCAAATGTAGACGAACCAATTCATCCCGATCAACAGCGCTGACACCAACAACCAGCCAAGCGTCTCGCGATGGGACAGAGCACGCACCACCTCCGGCCACTGGTGACGGAACTGCAGGATCAACGCACCGAATGGAATCGACCAAATGACGCGATGGGACAGAACTTCCAGCGGATCTATGTCGCTGACGATCTTAAAGTAGACCGGCAAGAATCCCCAGATCAGATACGCGGCGAGGCCGGCGAACACACCGTCTCGGGCGTCCTCTTCCTGCTGCGACAAAAAATTTATGATCGTTCGCTTTCCGCTGTGGGGCTGTCAGTCAGAGCCTGGTCCTGCGGGCGATAGGTCAACCAATTTCCAATGCGGCGCATGCGACTGAAGAAATCGATCTGCAGTATGTACAACGACGGAATCAGGAATAAGGTAATAACGGTCGCGAAAATGATGCCAAAGCTCAAGGAGATGGCCATTGGAATAACCGTCTGAGCCTGCAAACTTTTCTCCAGCATGATCGGCATGAGGCCGACAGCCGTCGTTATCGATGTCAGAATGATTGCCCGAAATCGTTGCGCCCCGGACTCGATCACTGCCTGCTTGACAGCCATGCCGCGCGCACGCGCCTTGTTAACGAAGTCAATCATAATCAAACTGTCGTTGACGACGACTCCCGCTAATGCAACCAGTCCAAACAGCGAAAACATGCTGACCGATATACCTAATATGAGATGGCCGATCACGGCACCAATCATACCGAACGGAATGACCGACATGATAATCAGCGGTTGGCTGTATGAATGCAGCGGTATCGCAATCAATGCATATATCAAAAACAGGGCAGCAATCGACGCTACCGTCAGATTTCTGATCAGATCGACTTGCTCTTGGCTGGCGCCCTCAAGTCCATAGCTCACACCCGGGTGGCTAGCCAGGAGTACGGGAATATAATCGTCACTGATCGTCTTGATTATCTCAGCCGACTGCACGATTTCAGGGTCAATATCCGCCGACACGGTAATTGTTCGTTCGCGATTTATTCGCGTAATGCTCGAATATCCGGTGCCAAACGATATGTCGGCAACCGCTGCAAACGGCACCTCATCACCATCCGGTGTCCGTATCCGCATGTTCTCGAGATTTGCAATTGAGCGTCTCTCGTCTTGCGGGTAACGAACCATAACTCGCAACTCATCCTTGCCACGCTGGATGCGCTGCGCTTCTTCTCCATAGAAAGCCTGCCGAACCTGCCGACCCAGGGATGCCATGGTCAATCCAAGTGCTTCCGCCTCTGGTTTGATACTTAATCGAATTTCCTCGCCACCGGCGTCCGCCGTCGTCCGAATATCGAAAACGCCTGCGTACTCGGCAAGTTTTTCTTCAAGCTCGGCAGCTGCATGTTCCAAATTCACGGTGTTCGCGCCGCTCAGTCGAAAACTGAGTGCTGCTCCGCCACCAAAATTGTTGGCATCTTTAAAATCGAGTTCGCGGACGCCTGCGAATTCTCCAACGCGCTCGCGCCATCGTTTGCTAATCTCGTCGCCGTTAAAAGGGCGGTCCTCTGATTGCGGCATTTCGACAAACATCACGGCACCAGTATCGCTACGAGTAAATGCGCCGACATGTTGCACCATGGGTAGCGTGTCAGGATTTTCTGCGACGTACTCCGCGTTCATTGCCAGGATCGTATCCTCGAGAACTCGAAGCACCTTGTCGCGTTCGCTGGGCGCGGAGCCAGCTTGCATTTGCAAGTCAACCTGAATGAAGTCACCCGGCTGACTTGGAAATATCTCAAATTTAACAACACCGCTTGCCAACGTCCCAAACGTCAATATCAACATGGCGACAAAAATGGCGACCGTAACACCCCGATTGTCCACAGCACGCTCGACCCACGGTCGATACCAGTTCTTGATAACCGCGGCCAGACCGTGCTGGATGCGTCGCTGAATCTTGAGGAAAAAACGCGGGATACGTTCCCAGGCGCCGATAGGTCGTTGCGGGTTAAACAGATCAGCTTCGTCAATGGCCCCAATTTTCGCGTGTACCAAATGGGCCGGCAAAATCAATTTGGATTCAATCAGAGAAAATATCAGACAAAGAACTACAACGACTGAGATCGCCTCAAAAAACGGTCCGGCGATACCACCTATGAACAGTAACGGAGCAAACGCGGCTATGGTCGTTAAAACACCGAATGTAGCTGGCACTGCGACCCGGTGTGCACCCTGAATGACATTGTCTAACGTATGTCCGTCGGCTCGTATTTTTGTGTAGACACTCTCGCCGATGATGATCGCGTCATCGACGACGATGCCAAGGACAATGATAAACCCGAATAAGCTCATCATATTGATGGTTACAGGCCACGGACCGTGCGGCATCAACCACACTGCGCCAAGAAATGTGATCGGGATTCCGACCACGACCCACATCGCGACCTTCATCCGCAGAAACATGGACAACACGATAAAAACGAGCAGCGCTCCTTGCCACATGTTATTGCTCATCATCTGCAGGCGACCCTTGAGATAATGTGAGCGGTCAACCCAGATATCCATTTTCACGCCATCCGGCAGCGCCAGTGATTTTTCGGCAACATATTTCTGTACGGCGGCAGCCGTCGTCAATTCATTTTGTTCGCCGCTCGCCAGAACCCGTAATGTAGCGGTTCGATTGCCGTCGAAATGTCCATAACCATCTGTCTCAACGAAACCATCGGTAATGTTCGCGATGTCGTTGAGTATGAGGCGCGTTCCGTCCGGAAAAGTTCGCAGCACCAGTGCACCGAATTCATGACCGGTATAAACCTGACCCTCAGTACGTAACAGGATATCGCCACTTTCCGTCTTGATTGTGCCACCCGGCATGTCGATAGACGAATTCCTGATGGCCTGTGAAATCTCGCCCATCGTCAAGCCATATTGTTGCAGTACATGTTCCGACACTTCGATACTGATTTCGTAAGGTCGATCACCTAGAAATTCTACTGTCGACACAGCCGGCAATTGCATTAGTTCGTCGCGAACTTCTTGTGCAATCGCTTTTCGAGAAAACTCGTCCAATGCCCCGTGAATCGCAACGAAGACAACATGAATCGGTATTTCCTGCTTATAGATGACAGGTTTTTCCGTCAATGCAGGGAACGTCGAGATAGCGTCCACGCGTGTTTTTATCTGACTCAATACATCCTGGATATCTGTCCCGGACGAAATTTCTGCGGTCACTGTCCCCCTGCCTTCTATGGCGCGCCCCGTGATCCTGGTGATTCCCTTGATGTCCTGGATGGCCTCCTCAATCTTGATGACGACGCCTTCCTCGACCTCTTGCGGTGCCGCGCCCAGGTAAGCGACCCGCACTTGAATACTATTGAGCTCAAAATCGGGGGTCGTCTGTTTTCGAATGGTGAAAACCGAAATCAAACCGGCGACGATAATAAACAACATCAACAGGTTTGCAGCGACGTGATTTGCGGCGAACCACGCGATAATACCTTTCTCGTTAGTGATCCCCGGTCGGTTTTTCACTATTCCGCGGCCTTGATCTCGGCGATGGTTGCGCGCTCTGCAACGTCATCGGCTGTGCGTACAGCCATGCCGTTGATAGGAGCCCCAAGCGCTGAAACAACAATGCGTTCACCTTCGACTGCACCGCCTTGCAAGTAGGAATATTCGGCATCGGACCGCACGATATCAACATTCCGAATTTCAATTTTATTATCCTGGTCGACGAACAAGAGTTGTCTGGAGCCGCGCACCGCGCCTCGTGGAACTCGAATAATATTTTCTGCCGTGGAGCCCTGAATAGTAGCTCCTACGAAAGTGCCTATCGGAAGTACGATGCCGTCATTGTGCAGTCCGTATGGATCAGCCAACTGTGCAACCGCGTAGGTAACGCGACTTTTTTCGTCAACCACACCCTCCGTTCTTACGATACGTGCCTGCCATTCTGTTGGCCGGCCTTTTTGTATCGCCGTAAGCGTGACAACGGGGCCATCCGCACCACCTGAAGCGGTCGTTTGATTCGGTCCCGGAAGATCGACGAAAGCCAGGTCGACATCCGTCAGAGGCAATCTAATCTCCGCATAGTCCGTCGAAAACACGACGCCAATTCGCGTTCCGGTACTCACGAACTGACCCAGATCGGTCTCCTTGGCTCGCACAATGCCATCGTAAGGCAACCGAATGAAGGTGCGTTCCAAATTGCGTCGCGCTCGCACCGATTCCGCTCGTGCAGATGCCAGCGCCGCTACCGCGGAGGCATACTCAGATTCGGCGCGATATCCCTGGCTGCGAAGTTTGTTCGCGCCGTCATGCTCGATCTGCCGTTGTGTCACGAGCGCTTCGGCCTGATCGACTGCGACCGTGTAGTTCGTTGGGTCGATACGCAACAGCGTTTCGTTTTTCGCAAAAACTCCGCCGGCGACGAATTTTGGAGAGATGCTGACGATTGTTCCGGAAACCTCGGCGCTAAGCACCGTTTCAGTTCTCGGACGCACGGTACCCTGACTTCGAATTTCGAAGTTCGCGGTCATAATTTCAAGGGTCAACGTGGCAACGAGAGGGTCAATATCCACACGCTCTTTCTTCGGTGGTTGCTCGCGCAGGCTCATCATCGCTCCTGCGGCAACAATCGCCAGCACGAGTATCCCGACGATGAGTCCGATACGTTTCAAGTACTATCCCCTGGTAAATCTCAATTACGACGATTGGCGGCCCACGTATTCTGAAGGTTTTTGACCTCAATCACAGTCTTTTGTTCGTTTCGTGGAAATAGTCAGCCGGCCATCGAAATCGCCCAATGTAGTGCATTCATTGCCCGTTTTTGTGACATAACTCCCTGAATTTGATCTCAGTTCGACCCAAACTGGCTGTCTGGTAAGACCGGGTATCAATTCCGGTCGCAATCACGGTGATCGGATCGTTATGTACGAACAACACTTTGGGCTTAAGAAGCGGCCGTTTCGCGCCAACGCGACCGGCACCGACGTGTTCGTCGGACCGCAAATCGCCGCGACGATGGCGGGCCTGAAGAAGTCGCTCTCGGCCGGTGATGCAATCGCAAGTGTTTCGGGCCCTGTGGGATCCGGCAAGACGACGCTTGTAACCCGGGCACTGGAGTTGATTGGCAAGAACCAGATAGTCATCCATGTTGCCCGAATGCGTCTCGACAGCAATGACGTTTTGGATTTGCTGCTGGATGAACTCGGGATACAAGATAAGCCGGACGGCACAATCCAAAGATTCGGCGCGTTCCGCCGATGCCTGAAAGAACTGGAAGAGAACAACAGACGCGTATTCGTTACCATCGAGGATGGTGTTCGACTCGGTACGGACACGCTGGCTGAAATTGAAGCATTGACGGCCGCTGACGCGGGAGAATCTGCAGGTGCAAGCGTGGTCGTGATGGGCGACGCGTCGTTGGACATGATCCTCGGCGAGCCTCAGCTCGCTCGTATGCTCCAGCGTATTCGACGGCGCTACAGCATAAAGGCCTTGTGTGCGGCAGAACTTCGCGGCTACCTCCGACATTGTTTTCGCCTGGCAGGCGGGGACTTCGAAAAAGTCTTCGATGCCAATGCAGCACCTCTCTTGCACCACCTTTCTGACGGCATACCGCGTATCGCAAACAATCTGGTCGAGTCAGCGATGACAGCTGCCGCGGATCAGGATATTCCGGAAGTATCGTCTGCCTTGCTGTCCCGCGTTGCCGAGAACGAGTACGGACTGAGTGCCGAGGGATTCGACTTTTCAGCACCGTCAGCACCGTCAGCACCCGAACCCGCAAAAGAACCGGCCGCTCAAAAGTCGGAGACCGTTGCCGCAGCAGCGGATACAGCAGTACCGCAACCCTCTCAGGATGAGGATGAGATTCCGGAGTTGATTCAAGACACGTTACCCGATCTCAAAGTTCTGATACCTGAAACTGCTGCGGAGCCTGCACCTGTCGCTGCAGCTGCTACGGAGCCTGCACCTGTCGCTGCAGCTGCGCCGCAGGCAGCTGCAGAGCCGGCAGGCGATGGCGTGCCGGCATGGGACCGAGATCCTACGATGGCGGAATTAAAACCCGATCTCGATGCTCTTGAGCAGGCGATGGCAGTGGCTCAAGGCAGCGATCCGGAACCGAGTGAGGCAGAAAATCAGGTTCGGCAAGAGAAAGTACCGGACGAGCCAGAGGTAATTCCTGAGATAACCCTGGACCACGCAATCAGTCAGCGTATTTCAGATAATCTTATTGACGAGCCTGGCGAAGTAAGCCCACCAGCAGCAGATACTCCCGCAGCACCGCCGACAGTCGCGAAAACGCCCGCCGTCAAACCGCCGCCAAAAACGAACACAAAGGCTGACGCAGAACTCGAAAAGATCGCCGCTGAATTGGCGAAGGCAAAATCCATTGAAGACGTGGACGACAGGATGGCTGAAACACTGTTTGGCGAGGAATTGAATCTCATTGCGGAGCAATTCATGGCGAATCCGCCATCTGCGGAACCCGCGAATGACGATTCGAACGTGGTTGTTGCTACCGAGCGGCCGGCTACCAGCGAGAATGCGGCGGCCAGTGGACAGGCCACTGCCAAGGTAGCGGTAACTGTCGATCCTCCACCCAAAGTCAAAAACGACGCATCGATGACCTCTGCATCGCAGCGCATAAGGACTGTGCACGCGTTAAATGCAGTTCCGAAACCGGTGCCACGCAAATCCGCAGCATCTGTCGCGGTGGCTCCCCCAGTTCAGACCGCGCCAGAGCCGACAGCGAAACCCCCGGCAGCGAAACCCCCGGCAGCGAAACCCCCGGCAGCGAAACCCCCGGCAGCGAAACCCCCGGCAGCAAAACCCCCGGGAGCTCCAGACTCGATCGAAGACCAGATCAACACATCATTGACTCAGACTCTGAAAGCTCTGGATGTCAGTCCGCCGGTTATTGGCGACGACGAGGACGATGAAGACGAGTCCAAGGGCGGCTTCTTCAGTCGATTCAAGCGCTAATAGTCGCGCGGGCGGCTGAGCAAAACGCAAGGACATTCAACGCTAGGACGCTTCGGAAAGCTTCGTGTCCACCCAGCGCAGTACGATGTCTTCCAGCAAGGCCAGCGGAACAGCACCATTACCAAGAACGACATCGTGAAATTCTCGAAGGTCGAAGCGATCACCGAGATCATGCTCTGCAATGCGCCGCAACTCCCAAATTTTCAGCTCCCCCAGTTTGTACGCGAGCGCCTGGCCCGGCCAGGAAATATAGCGGTCAACTTCAGCGCGGATATTGCCCTTCGACAATGACGTGTTATCGAAGAAAAAATCCATTGCTTGCTGACGCGTCCAGCCTTGTGAATGCAATCCAGTGTCGACCACCAATCGGCACGCCCGCCACATTTCATAACTAAGCCGCCCAAAATGCTCGTACGGCGTCTTGTAAACATCCATTTCAACGCCGAGCTTTTCGGCATACAGTGCCCAGCCTTCACCGAACGCGCTGAAATAAAGATTGCGCCGAAATGCAGGAACGTTCTCCATCTCCCAAGAGAGCGCATTTTGATGATGATGTCCCGGGACAGCCTCGTGCAGTGTCAACGCTGGAATTTCATATAACGGTCGTTGATCCAGCGCATATGTATTGACCCAAAATGCACCGCCGTTCGCTGCACCGGGCGGCGATCCATAGTAAGCACCCGTCGTGTAGTTCGGTGCAATTTCGTCGGGCACCGGAATAATTCCGTAGGACTGGCGCGGCAATTTGCCGAAAAAACCCGGCATTTTGTAGTCGATACGTTTCGCGATATAGGCGACTTCTTTTAGAAGCTGCTCTTGGCTGTTCGCATAGAATTGCGGGTCGGAACGCAGGAACTCGCCGAATGCGGCAAAGTCGCCATCATATTCTAGCTCGTCAATGATGCTGTTCATGTCCTCTCGAATGCGTTCTACTTCGGCGAGCCCGGTTTGGTGAATTTCGCTGGCAGTGGTGTTGGTCAGCGTCGTATATCGTTTGATACTAAACGCGTAGTAATCCTTGCCCTCTTCCAGATCTTCGGCGCCGACCGTATCGCTGGCTTGATATTCCTCGTGCAAAAATGCCGCCACGGCAGCAAATGCCGGCAGAACCTCGTTGCGAATAACTGCTCGGCCTGCTTCGCGGAGCCTGTTCTGTTCCGCAGCAGATAAACGATCGCTCATATCCGTGAACGGATCGAAGAAACTGCTGTCCTCCGGGTTGTCCTTAACCTGTGCTTCAATGGTCGGAAGGACGCCATCAATCACGATCTGCGGCAACACAAAACGATCCGCAGCGCCGACTCGCATGTTGTCCAGATTCTCATGGAAATATCGTGGGATATCTGACAATCGCGCAATGTAGTCTTCGTAATCATCGACGCTCGACATCGAGACGCCGCTGCTCGCTGTCAGCGCGTTCATAAAAAATCCCGAAAACGTATTAAATGGAATTCTCGAAAGATTCAATTCGTACGCACCGATCGAATCCTCCAGTACCCATTGCAACAGATCCAGATTGATGCGCCCGGCAATGCTCAGAGATTCGCTACTGATATCTTGAGTGCGCCGCAGGAAAGCTTGTTCGGCAGCCAATCGTCGCGATTGATCTGCGGGCGAAACGCCCGGCATACGGTCATTGAAGTCGCTTACGCCAACGGCCGTTGCCTCGATCGGGTCTTCGCGTAATGAATAGTCCCAATGCTCGGCAATGATCGCGTCCAAGTGCCGTTCTGCCGCACCTTCATCAGCGTTCGCAGGACTCGCGGCAGCCGCAAGTGTAATGACCAGCGTTGCAGCAATTATCCGATAGTCAATCAACGTACGTCCCTATTCAGACGACGCAAGCGCGTCGAGACGTACTGTTTCAAATTCGTCGCCGGAATTCCAGACTGGCATGCTATCGGCGTTCGCGATGGCCAGTCCGGTCCAGTAGCCGAGCAGCACATCATCAATCATGCCCTCAAGGTTCCAGCTCGGATCGTACTCGTCACTCGGCTGGTGATAATTGACTTCGGTGTAGTGATTTTGCTGCTCGCGACCCCATTCTGGCGGCCGATCGACGAAGTCGGTGCCGGTGTCGATATACATCGCGGGTACACCGATCTTGGCGAAGCTGAATTGATCCGAACGATAGAAATAGCCTTTGTCAGCAAACTGGTCGGGCTTCACTACACGGCCTTGTTCTTCGGCGATACTCATAGCGATCTCGTCGATCGACGACTTGCCCAGTCCAATGTACGTTACATCGTGGGTGTGCCCCCAGATATTTCCGCCATCGTAATTGATATTGGCCGCAATTTTTCCAGGCGCAAAGGTGGGATTCGCCGCGTAGTATTCTGAACCGAGCAGGCCCTGCTCTTCTGCACCGACCAGTGCGATTAGAACTGAGCGCCGCGGAGCTTTGGGAAGCGCTTTGATCGCTTTGGCAATCGCCATGACCTGAGCAACCCCGGTCGCATTGTCGAATGCGCCGTTGTAAATCGCATCACCGTCTTCGTTTGGCGTCGAGATGCCTAGATGATCGTGGTGCGCCGTATAGATGACAACTTCATCTTTGAGTTCTGGGTCGCTGCCGGGGATCAGGCCGAGTACGTTGGCGGATTGCACGCGCTGTATTTCAACGTCCATTCCCATCGACGCGGTGATGCCCAGCGGCACGGGCTCGAAGTCGCGGTTGTATGCCTGTTCGCGAAGCTTATCGAGATCCAACCCTGCCATCGCGACCAGATCACGAGCCGCATCTTCAGTTACCCATGCCAAAACCTGGCTTCGCGGTTCATCGCCGGCCGGCAATTCAAACTGCACGCCCGTCCACGATGTCTGCACAACCTGGAACGGATATCCCGCTGACGAAGATGTATGAATAATGATCGCGCCGACCGCACCCTGTCGAGCCGCGCTCAGATATTTGTAATCCCAACGGCCGTACCAGAGACGCGTCTCGCCAGCGAACAATTCCGGGTTCCAGTCTGGATCATTATTCATCATCAGCAAGATTTTGCCGTTTAGGTCGACGCCCTTGTAGTCGTCCCAGTCAAATTCCGGGGCCTGAATACCGTAACCAACGAACACGACTTCGGCGTCCGCAACTTCGACACGCTCCTCCTGCACACCGCTGGCAACAATGAACTGATCCCATTGCTTCAGTGTCATCGCGATGTCGTGCCCGGAAAACACCCACTCATCGGGTTGCGATGCGCTCACGCCGACAAGATCAAAGGGTTGCTCCCAGCGACCTTCTGCCGCACCGGGCTCCAGTCCTAACGCCGCCAGCTGTTCGGCCAGGTACTTGCGAGTCTTTTCATCACCGCGGCTACCTGGCCCGCGTCCTTCATAACTGTCGTGCGAAATCTCCGCAATAATTCCGCGCATGTAATTATCCTCAATCTGGAGTGACGCCTGCTCAGCTGCAGAATCGCCGCCCTCCACTGCAGCGCCTGCTAGCTCCGATTCGAGACCGGATTCCTGTTTGCTGCACGCGAATAACAGACTGCTTACGACAATAAGAACTATTTTGGAAATAGAATTCACTTGGGTTACTCCAGTTGAGTTGTTTTTCTAGCGACGGCGAACGACAATTACTTCATATCGGCCATCAGGGCCGATACACCACGACGCCACAATACTCGTGATACTGACAATGATGGCACCGAAAAGTGCGGACCAGAATCCGGACACGTAAAAGTTATCGAGCAATGCGGCGACTAAGCCAAACATCGCTGCATTCAAAATAAAGATAAACAGACCAAGCGTCACGATCGTAAGTGGCAATGTCAGCAAAAACATCACGGGACGCACAAATGCGTTAGCGAGACCTAATAACAGCGCGGCGATTATGAAATTGCCTGCGCCCTCTAACCCGACGCCGGGTATCAGGCGGGATGCGAGAAAGAGTCCTAGCATGGTAATCAAAGTGCGAATGAAAATGCCGTTCATTCCCCCATTATGGCATCAAATTCCCGATCGATTGCTACACGCGGCGGAAGACATTATCGTACGCGCTTGGCCAAGGCGCCCGTAGCTCAGTCGGATAGAGCACCAGATTCCTAATCTGGGGGTCACAAGTTCGAATCTTGTCGGGCGCACCAATACAACCAAGGGTCCCCTTGCGGGGCCCCTGGTTGTGTTCGTGTGTTCGCCGGGATGACGAGGACTTTGTTCGACCAATTGCGAATGCAATTGGCGACGGAGCGGCGCTAGCCGCGCAGCCCGCAGGGTGTGGATCGCCCCAGGGCGATCTGAATCCATCTTGTCGGGCGCACCATCTTTTCATTGGCTAACGATTTCTGGATTCTTCTCCGAATGCCGCAGGCTGCGATTGGCCAGCACCAAATACAGTGCCGCCGAAATACCCGAAGCGCCGAACAGCATGGTCATAACAACGATCTGATACTTCGCTGCCACAAACGGTGAAACCCCGGATAATATCTGGCCGGTCATCATCCCGGGTAACGCAACGAGACCGACCGCAAACAACGAATTAGTGATCGGTATCAACGATGCCTGTAATGCGATTCTCCGAGCTTCTATATACGGCGTTCCTCTTTCGTACTCGGACTGAAGCCTTTCGGCCGCAAGACTGACGGCATTCATCGAGCCTGCAAAAATCATTCCTGCCAGCGGCACTACGTAGCGTGGGCTAAACCATGGTTCAACGCCGATAACCACTTGACTGACCAGCGCAAGCGTTAACATTCCGCCGACGAATATTGCGCCGAGTGAGTTGAGATACATCTGTGGCTGCTTTTCCTGTAGTGGCCGAATCGCGATCCAGCTCGCCGCAGTAAGCATGATCACCAGGACAGCAATGATGAATACCGGCTGCTCGGAGTCAAAGATGTATACGAGCACATAGCCAATGAGCAGCAATTGGATCAGCATCCGCAGCGTCGCGTAAATCGCAGTCTGTGCGCCCGCGGACCAACGAAACATGATGCCGATAACGACAGCCACCGGCAGAAAGGCAATTATCAGCCCTTGCAATGAAATCGCGGTTAGTACTGTTCCCATTTGCATTCCTAAGTGGTGACTCGAGGCCTGAGGCCCATGATGAAGAGCGACCGTTCAATCTACAAAGGTTACGATGATATGTCAGGCCGCTCAACGTCAGGAGCGAAGCTTCATCCGGGCGGGAACTACGGACGAGTGGCGTAATATGCCACCACGCGAGGGTCGCTCTCGATACGCTCTTGGTGTTCCACAAGGCCCGGTGCCAGTTGCTGCACAAGATCTTTCGGGACGTAATCCAGATTCCCCGAGCGCAGCGAGCGTGTCTGCACGAAGGCCTTCAGGTCAGCTACAGTCAGTCCATTGTCGGCGAAGTACTCTCCGCCTCCGCGGGCCAGTAGCTCGTCCAGCCCCCGCAGATAAACGGACAACCAACCATCCACGAGTTTTTCGCGTGCCAGTCTGAGCTCTTCGTCCTCCAGGCCGAAGGTTTGCACTATGTAATGGCTAATATCTTCAAGCGCGCCCAGTACTTCATCACAGTAAAGTGCTTGCAGATCGTCGTCAGGATACAGGCCTGCCATCTTGCCCACGTAGCGGCTGAGGGCGTTGGATTGAGCCACCTCGGCGCCATCAATTTCGAGCACAGGTACTGAATTGAAGCGCGTGCTCCGCCGCATCTCGCCAAATTCGGAAAACGATATGCGGTTGTCTTCAAAATCGATTCCTGCCGCGTGAAATGCGATACGGATTGGCTCGGCACGCCCACCGTCGAAATCAAAATAGGTAAGCTTGTAGCTGGACATTGCGTGATCTCCTTTGCGTTGCACCAATCTTACCAGTTGGCTGGCAGAAAACAGCGGACAGCGGACGTTGCAATAAAAGGCGCTTTCGGCCAATAGCGGTCGTTCATCGAGCGCGCGATTCCGATCGCAACGCATGGCTAGGTACCGTCGCGACTTCCACTCTAGCGATGCCTATCTCGTTACTCGTGGACAAGAGTAGAGTAATTTCCTCTATTCGGTCGGAAGCCCTGCCGCTTTCCACGCCTCCATACCTCCTTCCATGTAGTGGACGTTTGTAAAGCCCATGTCCTTAAGAAGGCTGGCCGCTATGGCGCCATTCGGTCCAATCTGGCACGTAGTAACGACCGGACGCGAGCGATCTTGGAGCCGAGCTTCTCGCCACTCTTCGGGCAGCTCGAGGTCCGCCTTAACCGGTAACATGCCGAGCGAGATATTAATGCCGCCGGCAGCTAAACCGGTCGATGAAATATCGGCGGCGTCGCGGACATCCACAAGTAAGACATTGGAGTCTTGTTCTGATCGTTTATGAACTTCATCAGCACTTAGTCCGTCCACCTGTGCCATTGCATCTTCGGCCATTTGCATAAAAGACTTAGCCATTGTTGTTCTCCTTATCTTGCGAATCTAATCAGCGAATGAATCGTGCTCCCGGTATTAGACTGTAACAAATTTGTCTCAGCTCAATGATGTTCGCTTCGGGTCGCTTCAGCGCCATGTAATAGGCGCGCATGGCGTTATATAAAAAGGGATCGCTATACCGGCCAACTGACTGGCATTGCTCGGTTGTTCGGGCCCAAATGTATAGCCAGAACGACCCATCAAGTGCTGTGCCAACCAAGTCAATCCGTACTTATCAAACAAGCGCTGCAAACCAGTGCTTAATCTATTACCTAGAATATGGCTCTTCTCATAAGCCTCGGGGGTTAATATCTCGTTAAGCGCAACCTTTGTCGCAGCCATACAAAGGGCATTGCCGTATAAAGTGCCGCCGATGGCCAGGCCACCATTCATGGATCTGGAATCTAACTCATCCTCAGCCTCTAGATGCGAGGCCACAAACTCGCCGATCTCCTTAGTCATGCCGTATGTGCCGGTCGGTATTCCCGCAGCGACCGTTTTACCGAGCGTGAGCATGTCACATTGAATGTTCCAAGCCCGGCTCAATCCACCCCAGGCACAAATCTGAGTATGCGTTTCATCGATAATCAATAGGCTCTGATATTGGTCACACAGTTTCCGTAATGCATCGAAGAAGCCCTCCTCCGGTTTAATTACCCCAATGTTCGTCAGGGCGGGTTCAGTTAGCACGCAAGCTATGGGATGATCTTTGAGTGCACTTTCGACGGCAGCTAAATCATTAAAATCGACATTTATGGTTTTCTTACTGAAGTCCTTAGTAAAGCCCAGACTGTCGTCACCACTGTTCTGATATCCCATCGTGTCGTCAATATGTCCATGATATTTACCATTGAAAACCAGAATGTATTCCTTCTTTGCAAACGCTCTGGCAATCCTGATAGCTTCCATATTTGCCGACGAGGCCGACAACGTAAATTGCCAGTAGGGGAGTCGATAGCGATTGGCCAGCTCGGCAGAGACCTCAATACTGTCCTCTACCGGTAACAGAAACTGTGACCCATCAGCAACCCGTTGTTGCATCACCTCAACGAGGGCCTTGGGTCCATAGCCGCAGGTCATACTGAGATCAGCCTGATTCATGTCCAGGTATTTATGGTCGTCGGCGTCCCAGAAACAGGCACCCTCGCCGCGTTTGGCGAAAATAGGCTGATGAAAATACAAGCCCTCCATCCATGCGCAGGGTACGCCATTAGGCATATGCCTCTTTGCTCTATTCAGTAAGGCTGCTGATTTTGGTCGGTCTCTGTGAAAGCGTTTTGTTTCTCGTTCATAAATGGCTTTCACTCGCTCTTGAGCAACGTTAGTTGCCGGCATGATGACTCCTAAATATTATTGAAATACGTTAAGGCTTGGTGCCGCCTAACAATGTTTAGAATGCAAAAGTAGAGATGACCTTTCAACTGCGACGGACCGTTGTGGATCGTTAGCCGACCTTTTTGATATTAGCAGCTCAGGATCCGCACCTTACATAAAGCGGACATTGGCAGCAGACCTTCGGTCTGAGTCTTGGAAATACGGGCCGCCGAATGACCGCTTTATGTAAGGTAGCGGAGTGGTAAAAGGAACCCCCATATCGGCCGATTGTTATTAAATCCCTTTGTCTAAATATTAAAGTGTGACGCAGTTCATATTTTGGGGCGTGATGCAGACTGACGACATTAGAACTGATCTCTGTCAGATTGTGACATGAAGTAACGCTGTCGGTTGCCGGATTTCACCCAGTACCATCCCTCGCCGAAAAAGCGATACTGACGGATACAGCAAATGAAACGGATTTTAAAGTGGCTGGAAGCCAAGTTTTCCCGACATTCGGATGACGTTGAGGCGGACGAGCGTCATACCCCCGTCGATAAGGACGCTAGTCACGACACCATCACCCAGCCTGTACTCAGGATTCGCGAAGAATCGTCGTACATCGTTATCGAATCACCCGCCGGCATCGATCCCTACAATTCCGGTAGATTCGAATCGTCGCAATCGCGTTCACGCAAGTAAGCACACCTCCTACCTGTAGTAGTTGATCCGATAATTTCTCGACAAACCGCCAATATTCACCACAAGTAATAAACTCATGGGCAGGCCATTCCTAGGCCATGCTCACTGAACTCTACATCGAAGCCCTGCTGGTTGATGAGGAACTGGCTGATCTGGTGTGGGAGTTGTGGGACAGGGGTGTGATTGATGGGGGGTTGGCGGCGATAGCCTGGATGCTGCTGGCTGCGTAAGCGTCCGCTTGCAGATATTGAGCTAGTGTTGGTCCTAAGGGCCGCTCACGACCCAAAGCGGACACTATCGATTCAGGCTTGGGAATTGCCAGAAGAATGGATTCCGGCGATAGAGTTATTGGCAATGTGCTAGATTTTTCGTTTTAGTAGGCTGTTGCCTTAGCGGCCAAATTTGGAAGCGAAATCAATGCGAGCATTTCTCAGTTTATTCGCGGGTCTGATGACCACGTTGGCATCGTCTTTCGTTCTGGCGGACAGTCTGGATATTAGGGAATGGCAGGTGCCTTATGAACATTCGGTCCCGCGTGATCCGTTTGCAGTAAGCGCCACTTCTATTTGGTTTGTCGGCCAGAGTGGCGGGTATCTTGCGAATCTTGATACCGATACCGGCCAATTTATGCGCGTTTCGCTGAAAGGCGGCTCGGGACCGCATAATCTGATCGTCGGCTCGGACGGCGTTGTCTGGTACGCCGGGAATCTCAACAGCCTGATCGGCCGCTACGACCCTGTTACAAAGAAAATTGAAGAAATCATCATGCCGGACGAAGCGGCGCGAGATCCGCACACACTTATTTTTGATAAGGGCGAGAAACACATCTGGTTCACAGTGCAGGGCGGCAACATGATAGGCCGCCTCAACATCAAATCACGTTCAGTCGATCTCATTCGATCGCGGACAGCGAGATCACGGCCATACGGAATCAAGCTGGCCCCGGATGGCTCGGTTTGGGCCGTACTGTTTGGCTCGAACAAACTTGTCCATATCGATCCGAGTACTCTCGAGCAGGTTGAAATTGAATTGCCGCGGGCTGACGCTCGACCGCGCAGATTGGAGGTGCTCGATGATGGGCGTGTCTGGTACGTAGACTATGCCAAGGGCATGCTCGGCGTTTACGATCCGGTCGGGAGGAGCTTCCATGAGTGGCCGCTTCCCCAGGGCGAGCGCTCGCGACCCTACGGTATGGCATCTGATTCGAGTGGGAAACTCTGGCTGGTCGCAACAGGCGTGCAGCCAAACGTATTTATGGGTTTTGACCCTGGGACCGAGTCGTTTTTTGCCACGACTGAAATTCGGTCGGGCGGCGGCACCGTCCGTCATATGCACTATCATGAGCCTTCCGGTACCGTATGGTTCGGTACCGACACAAATTATATTGGCAGAGCCATCGTCGAGCCTGACAGACCACAGTAAATAGTAAGGGTCTTTATGAAGGAAGCCGGACAATGCCAGAGCTAGCGCCGATCGAATACATTCGGGACTACTATGAAGACTCTCTGAGCAAGGCGGATCTCTTCCCAAGAGAATATGGCTTCTACCAGTCGTTCTTGAGCTATGTAAAGGGAGCATCAGTGCTCAACGTCGGCTGCGGACCGCTGTTTTACGAAGACTTATGGCATTTTGGCGAAGTGCCCCAGCACTATGTGGGCATCGACCTGAATACGAACACATTCGAGTACCTGGAACAGAGCCAGCATCCCCGACTCGCCGAAGGCAAGAATTACGTGAAGTCTCACGATATTCGTACCGAGTTCCTCGCCGAAAGCGTGTTCGACTGGGCAGCCGAGACCGATGCTCGTTTCGACTCAGTCTTTGGAGTGGGCGTGTTTGCCACGTTTGGGGGCGACGAGTTTGATCGGCTGATGAGTCTGCTCTGGCGAGTTCTCAACAAGGGCGGTCACCTGGTCAATGTAAGTTGGGACGGAACGTATTACACCGAACAGCAATACCAAGAAAAACTGAAATACCGTTTCAGCGGGACAGACGGACCCACGCCTGATGAATTGATCGACTGGGTGCAGAAAGCCGGTTTCAAACTCATGGAAAGACGCATCCTGACCACAGACGCACAGACTTACAAATGGGACTCCATCCATGTCTCCGCATTCAGAAAATGATAGGTTGCTGTCTAGTAATCGGGGATCAACTACGGCTGCTT
>JADFHE010000070.1 GCA_022567295.1 Pseudomonadota bacterium
AGGGTTTACACATGTGCCCCGAAGGCGTGGCTTGCCTCGTAGCACTGGAAATGGAACGGCAATCTGGCCGTGTCGGCCCGGCTGATCGGGTCGTTGTCTTCAATACAGCCAGCGGTCTCAAGTTTCCAATGCCACCGATGACCCGGCGCCTGGACAAGGATCAGGCCGTGGATTATTCCGCCTTGAACGTCAGCGCTCGCTCAATGGATTCCTGATAGCCGAAAAGTGCAGGCGTCCCGCCTGTGTGCAGGAATAGAAACGTGGAATGTTTGTTTGCAGTACTCGCCTGTTGAATGAAGGCGGCCAGTGCCTTGCCCGTGTATACCGGATCAAAAAGCAGGCCTTCTGTTCGCGCACCAAGAACAATGGCTTTCAAAGTTGCATCACCCGCTATGCCATATCCCGGTGCGAGAAAGTCATCGATCAGACTAATGTCCTCGTCGGTGACGTTCGAGTTCACTCCCAGCAACTTAGCTATTCCTGCGCAAATATCCTGAATTCGGACGCGCTGCCTTGCGGCATCGCGACGCACGCAAACACCTCTAACCGAAATGTCTGAACCGAGGGCGCGAAGGCCGAACAACAAGCCGGCATGAGTCGCGCCCGATCCTGATCCCACGAAAATTTCGTCGATGGAGAGTTCACCTTCCTCGATCTGGCTCAACAATTCTACCGCTGCCACGACATAGCCGAGCGCGCCAAGCGGCGGATGTCCAGGGCCAAGAGGAATGATGAAGGGTCTACGACCCGCTGCCTCTAATTCCGCAGCAATAGCCGCGAGCTGCTGGTCCGCGCCCGACTCATCCTCGCCATGAGGGTACGAATGCATGGTGGCACCGAGCAGTTTATCGAGGAACGCGTTGCCGGAGTTTCGATATGAAGGATCGTCTGTTGTTACTCGTTCTTCCTGTTGTATGTGACATTGCATGCCGAGCTTGCGTGCCGCCGCGGCAGCCATACGGACGAAGTTCGATTGCACTGCGCTGGTGATCAATACCGTGTCAGCATTTTGCGCGCGTGCCGCGCCAAAATAGAACTCAAGCTGGCGCACCTTGTTACCGCCGAACGCCAACTGCGTACAGTCATCTCTCTTCACGAGCAATTGCGCCCCGCCACAATGAGTCGTGAGATTCGGCATGGACTCGATCACTGTTGTGCCCGAAAAAAGCTGTGTACGGGGAATTGAGGCGATGCGTCCAAGTTCCTTGGGCAAATTCGCGATATGTGACGTGCCCATTTGTCCTTAGTAGAGCGTGGCGAAGAGAAAAATTGACGTAAATGCGAGAATAGCCGTCAACAACCAACGAAATACTGTCTCCGAAATTCGAGAGCTGAGGACGTGTCCCACGACGATTCCCGCAAGGGTTGGCGGAGTGAGCCAAGCGGTAAGCGTCAGGGTGTCCACGCTGATTTCCGCCATGGAAAACTGTAGCAACAGGGCGATCGCATAGGCTACAACGAACATGACCAAAATAGTGGCTCGTATTGTGTCTTTGTCGAATCCCCTGGCTGACATCCACGCAGCCGTAACCGGACCGGGCATCGCGAGACTACCGCCCATTATTCCTGCAATGACACCGACCGAAATTTTTTCAGACATGCCGGTCACATCGCCCCGCAACGAAGTTAGTGCACGGTCGCCGCGCATCACAAGAAATAATGTGAATAGAACAACAAGGCCTGCGAATAATTTCAGCAGGGCAATGTCCATCCACAGGTAAATGAGCAAGCCCATTGGAGAGCCAATGGCCAATCCAATCAGGAGGCTTTTCAACAAACGCCAGTCAGTTTTCCGGCGCAACGACGGTGCCAGCAACAAGGCAATCAGGAGATTGAGCAGGACGCTGATCTGTATGGCTGAGCCATCGTTCAGCGCGATCAGAAGTACCGGGCCGGCGATGACACCAAAGCCGATACCTGTTGCCGCCTGCAGCGCCGATGCGCCGAATACGGCGATTCCAAGGATAAGAATTTCCTGCTCCATCTTCGAATGATCCACCGTGAACTGCGTCAAAGCTACGCTTTATCGTATGATTTGGCGTAACTTACAAGCGCTGGCAACAGTTATTTGCAAAGATGCGTGGTGTGGAATAGAGACAGACAATGACATTAAGCCAGCAACTCATCAGCTTGATTCGCGCCAAAGAAGTGAGTGCTTCAGACAGGCACCGCGCCGCAATTCTTACTCTTGATGCGATTGCCAACGCGATGGCGGGACGCAACACCGAGCCCGGCCGTAAGCTGCTGGCGTGGGGCCGGCAGCATGGGCACGATGCGGGTCGCCAGGCGTTTGTTATCGGCGGATTGACACACATACTGGAAACAGACGACTTGCACCGCACCTCTATCACCCATCCTGGTTGCGTCGTTGTGGCTGCTGTTATTGCAGCAGCAAATACCGCAGCGGTAACCGGTCCGGATATTCTCAAGGCAGTGCTGCAGGGTTACGAGGCCATATGTCGCATCGGCAATGCGGTCGGTCCTGCACATTACCGGATCTGGCATAACACTGCGACCTGTGGTCCTTATGGCTCCGCGATGGCACTGGCGTCACTCAAGAATCTTAACGACGCGCAGGCGATGCATGCGCTGGGCAACGCTGGCACTCAGTCGTCGGGCGTGTGGGAGTTTCTCGACACCGGTGCGATGAGCAAACATCTGCATGCAGGCCGGGCGGCTGAATCCGGCATGATTGCTGCCGATCTTGCCGCACTGGACTTCACCGGCCCACCGAAAATACTCGAGGGTGACAAAGGCTTTTTCGCCGCCGCCTGCCCGGATGCGATTCCTTCTGCGGTAACCGCGGATCCGCAAGCGCCGTGGAAGCTGATGCAAACATCCATAAAACCCTGGCCAAGCTGTCGTCACACGCACCCCGCGATAGACGCGGCACTCCAGCTACACAGTGAACTCAACGGCGCCGAAATTGAATGCGTCAATGTCAAAACCTACCAGGCCGCACTGGACGTTTGTGACCGGCCACTCCCGGAAAGTGAATACGAGGCAAAGTTTTCCCTCTACCATACTGTTGCAGTTGCGCTGCGAAAAGGGCGCGTTGACTTTCAGTCGTTCGACGCTAAAAGTCGCAAAGAGCTGGCTGAGCTTCGACAAAAAATTTCAATTGCCGCAGCCGAACCCTGGGTGTCGGCTTACCCGGAAAGTTGGGGCGCGCGCGTTACCGTAACGACAAAAAAAGGTAGTGAACACGCCGCCGATCGTGATGGTGCACGTGGTGATCCGGAACACGCTCTTAGCGACAATGAAATGCTTGAGAAGGCGCGCATGTTGCTTGAATTCGGCGGCTGCAATCAAGCTGACAGCAACCACATTACCGAGGGCATCATGTCTCTTCCCGATGGCGGCAGCGATATCGCGGCCTTCCTGCGAGACCAGTTTACCTAATTATTCAACCGTTTGACTGGCCGCTTTACTTCCGAAAGCAGACATTGGGATAGAATTGAACAAAGGGGCCGCTAATGACCCAAAGCGGATGTTGGTGGCCAGCTACCGATTTGTCCTCCAGCTACTATACTTAGGTCATTAGCAACACTGATAAAGCCAAACCCGCCCGAAGGCGGCCATGGAAAGCACGGGTCCTCGCGTCCTCCGACATGCCAAGGACGACCCCTCCGAAGGACCCTACGACGTCCGGGCTATCCAGACTACGCTGAGAGAGGGTGCGGCGATCCTAATCGAGGAGGCTTCCATGGGCGTCAAAGCGATCATTCCTAGGCTGATTACGGTGGTAGCGTTGCTGACTTGCGCTGCTCCGATATCTTCTGCTGCCGACTACGCGAACGTTGCAATAGCTGACGCCCACATCCATCTCCTAGATTTTCTTCAGAATGGCGACTATCTGGAAAACGGATCGAGGCAGTGCTCTGGGCGATGGACCGTGCGAACGTGAGCCACGCCCTGGTTTCCGGAATGCCCTTCCTCAAGAAGTGGTCCGAGGACGAGTCCTTCCGACCGGCTTACTATCTCGACGCAACTTCGCGCGTCGTACACGCCCGAGACACGGACTACCACGTTGCATTGGCCATCCAGGACTTTCAGCGTGCAGGCGGCGAGACCGCCCGCGTGCAACTCAAGCGTCTCTATCCCTGCGTGTCCGGATTCGACGGCACTGACCTTGGTGCTGTCGACATGATTGCAAAGCGAATGAAGGAGTTCCCCGGTGTGTTCAAATGCATCGGCGAGGTGATGTCGAGGCACGACGATCTCACCAACCTGACCACCGGAGAGCGTCCGCGCGCGAACCATCCAGCGCTCTTGCGGATATTCGATTTCGCCGGTGAGCATGGCATCCCGGTTAGCATCCATCACAATATCGCTCCCATCTCGCCTGATCATGGGCTCAAGGAGCCGCTGTACCTCCCGGAGCTTCTCGACGCCTTCAACGAGTTTCCAGACACTACGTTTATCTGGTGCCACGCAGGGATCAGCCGACGCATCTTGGTCCGGGATTTGATCGGCCATCTGGACCGCGTACTAGCCGACCACCATAATCATGTGATCATTGATCTTTCTTGGGTGGTCTACCCAAATTACATCTTGCAGGACCTTGATGGCTGGTCCGCTCTGATCCACAGGTACCCCGATAATTTTGTGATTGGCTCTGACGCCGTAGGAAGATTTGGCGACTACCCGGACCAGATCCGAATCTACGACGCCCTCTTCGATGCACTCGGAGACCCAGGGCTCATACAAAAGCTGGCCAGAGGAAACTTCCTTCGGATCATGCCGGATGATGCGGTCTCATTGGATATGGACTACCACTACCCGGAGAATAAATACAATCGTCAGCCGCTGACTCCTCCATGACAAACAATACAACCAAAATCCTATGCCTTGGCGCATCCGGCGTTACGGAAATAAGGGGAATGACATTAAGCTCGCAGTGACTTTATTGGCGTTCGCGTGTATCGGCGGGTGCACAACTGGTAGCGCGGTCGCGACTGGACAGGAACGCAGTCCAATTGATCCAGCTGCCGTGACGTTATATTTCGATCCACCGGCAGAATACGAAGTAGTTGGTATTGTCGAGGCGGCCAGTGATGCTTTCCCGTTTTATAAAAAGACAGCCTTAGAGCGGGCGTTTGCTGAACTCAAGGAACAAGCCGCAAAAATCGGTGCGAACGGTGTAATTGGCTGGGAGGTTGGCGAGATAAAAGAAATGGTTTACCGTTACGACCCGAACGCTGGAACATCTTACCCAGCATGGGAGGTAACAAAAACTGTGAGGGGTACGGCGATTTTCGTCATTTCAAACAGCCGAAGTGAGTAGTAATTCCCTTTACTTGGCCCAACGCGAACGACCGCTTTTGGCCGAAAGCAGCCCTTTATTCCACACCATTTCTAGCGATTTGAATGACCGCTATCGGTGAAAGCAGACATTCAGCCTGGGACTCCCGAAATCCGGTTGCCGAGTGGCCGCTTTACACGCGGAAGCAGACATTAGGCTAGTATTGGTCCTAAGGGCCGCTAGTGACCCTAAGCGGACATCGTCTATCACATGTACTGCCCAGAAATTACAGGCAGGCGCGACCCGAGACCCTATATTCTAAGCGACTGTCAATCTCTTGTACTAAACTGTATTCAAAAGATGTGCAATGCTTTGCCTGCATCGCCGCTCAAGAAAGGGCCACAGCCATGAATCGACGCCGCTTTGCCCAATTCCTCGCCACCAGCCCATTGATCTTCGGCCTCAACCCGAGTGGCCTGTTGGCAAGCACGCCGCCCGGCGTCTCCTCCGGCAGCCCGGCCAGCGTGTCGGACTCGCTGCTCGCTCTGATTACGTCTGCTGACGATGCGCAGGACGTATTCGATTTCCAACGGGTGGCGAAACAGGTATTGCCGCCAGCTCGCTACGGTGCCCTGGCTACCGGCACCGACGGGGATGAAACGCTGCGTGCCAACCGCGCGGCTTTCGAAAAGGTTTACTTGCGCGCCCTGCGAATGGTTGATACCGCGAATATTGATACCCGCCTGGAACTGCTGGGCCAGGAACTGTCTTCGCCCATCGTGATCGCCCCGGTCGGCATCCAGCGAACTTACCACCCGGACGGCGAGCTGGCTACCGCGCGCGCGGCAAGCACCCACGATCACTTGCAGATTCTTTCCAACGCAACGGGCACATCCATCGAGGATGTGATCGATGCACGCGGCAGGCCCGTGTGGTTCCAGTTGTTTCCCAATTCCAACTGGTCGGTGTTGGAAAAGATGGTCAAGCGGGCTGAGAAAGCCGGGGCGCCGGTCGTAGTGCTGACGGTGGATCTCAACGCGGGTGCTAATCGGGTCACATTGATGCGCTACATCGGGATGGATGATCGCGACAGTTCGTTTTGTCATGACCCGGCCCGTGACAAAGATTCACTGGTGGAGGACCGCTTGCCCATGTTCCAGGACACGGGTGCAACGACGCCGGGATTCCAACTGCCGGGCATGACCTGGGAGTTTGTCGGGCGGCTGAAAAACATCACCAGCATGAAAGTAGTGCTCAAGGGTATCGTCACCGCAGAAGACGCACGTAGCGCGGTGCAGCATGGCGTCGATGCGTTGATTGTCTCCAACCACGGCGGTAGGGCGGAAGCCAGCGGCTGGGGTACGCTGGATAGCCTGCCCGAAGTGATCAAGGCTGTGGACGGCGAAATCCCGGTCATGATTGACAGCGGTTTTCGCCGCGGAACCGACATCTTCAAGGCGCTGGCGATGGGTGCAAAAGCTGTGTGTATCGGCAGGCCCTACCTGTGGGGTCTCGCCGCTTTCGGCCAATCCGGCGTCGAGATGGTGCTGGA
>JADFHE010000043.1 GCA_022567295.1 Pseudomonadota bacterium
CCATCCGTGCTGGCGCCACCGACATCGAAACCGGCAGAGAATGCGCTCGGATCAGGTTTGTTGGTAATGATGCGCAGCGTGCCGGACTGGTTACTGGCGCCATATAAGGTTCCCTGTGGGCCGGCCAGGGCCTCTATCCGTTCGATATCATAGATATGAACATCGACATTCGCTGCGATTGCGGTTAACGGCGCCTCATCGAGATACAACCCGACACTGGGCTGCGATCCGGACGCGTTACCATCGCCACCATCAGAGGCCCCACGCATGAAGATTGTTGCTGTGCTCGGCCCAACGTCTTTGTACGAGACGCTTGGCAACATTGCCAGATACTCATTAAAGTTGCTGATGCCAAGCTGTTTGAGCTTGGTGCTATCCAATGCCGTGACACTGATGGGGACATCCTGCAAGTTCTCCGCCCGCTTCTGGGCGGTTACAATAATTTCCTCGAGCACCAAATCCTGAGTTGCACCGATTTGCGGCATGGCAAGCGCACCACCAAGCAATGCGGCAGCGATTGCACGTCGGGCATTGCCGTGAATCTGACCGTGTACGGCGCGTGATACCGCGCTGATCTGCGGTACCCACTGCGTAGCGCATTGATTTGCTTTATTCTTCATGAACATCCCCCTAGATCGCAGGTGTCACTGTATTTCTGACATCGTTACTTCGCCAAATAATTAGAATTCATTTGCGCGGCGGCGTAAACGTAAAATAAAGGCCACGCTCGCGTGACGATTTTGCTACGTATATTGCTCGGTTCCAAATCGGCGTATATATAGTTCACAACAACTAACAATAAAGCGCGTCACAGGACGAGCGAGCCAAGGATCCTTGCTTCCTCCGAGAAGCCATGGAAGACGTCCCGAAGGACCCGGAATTACCAGGCTGCCGAAGTCATTCACTTGGGGAGACAGAAGTCATGAGTTTCAAAAACCAATCTGGAATATGGACAACAGGTGTCTGCATTACGCTCCTGCTCATCGTGCCGATGCGCGGCGTTTCCGCGGCGTCGGTATGCGACACAGAATCGGGGAGGGCCAATCGCCTTTGCCAGAATTACTGCGAGACGTTGGACTGCGACTGGGATCCGTTTGCATCCGAGAAAAAATGCAACGCAGTTAAGTCGAAATTCACTAAACTAACCGGGCGATCCGAGTTGCCGTGCGAACAGGAATCCCTCGGCTGCGTCGTGGGCGACTCGGGAAATGCCCCTCCAGCCCCTTTCGACGTTGGCGACGGAAATGATTACGGGGCCCGCAGGCTTGAACTGACCGTTCCCGAACAATGCTTTTGCGATGGAGAGGATTGCGACCCGTGCCCGGTGGTGGTCGGTTATCACGGATTCGGACAGACCGGTACAGGCAGAAACAGCTGGAAGTCTCGTCTCGAGCCCAAGGGTGCGGCAGTGGGTTTCATCAGCCTCTATCCGACAGGAGACTTCACAATAACCAACTATAAATTTAGCCCAGACGAAAATTGGGCCGTTCCCTCCTGCCAGAATCCTGTCGATGGTTGCCTGATGGTGGATGGCATACCCTGTGACTGGTGTGGCTCCAATACCGAAGATGAAGAAATCTCAACGCAGAGAGAAATCGATTTCACCCGTGCGATCGTCAAATGGACCATGGACAATCATTGTGTGGACCCGGGCCAGATTTTCGGCACTGGGTACTCGAACGGCGGTCTCTGGTCTCATACGCTGGCCCGGCATCCGGAAACATCGGGCCTATTCAAGGCTCTGGTGCCAATGGATGGCGTGGATCAGGCAGGTGTCAACGACCATTTGCGGTGGATACTTCCGCCCCAGGAAGGGCGTGCGCCGTCCATTCTGCATGTCAACGAGATCTTTGATCGCTTTGAACCGTATGACGGCAGGCCATATACGGACATACAGCATGCCTTCGGCGGCGGTTGGAACCCGGTGTGGATTTACCCACCTGTATTGCAGATCTTTGCGGAGTACGCAGACAAAAATACAGCCTATGCGGCATGCGGATTCGGCCCGGATGATGTCGGTGATCGATTCGGTGTGCTCGATGTCGGCGGTATTGTTCCGGAAGGCTATACCAAGCTCGATGGTCCCGGCTCTCTCGAAGGCGAAGGTCAGCAAGAATTTCACTGCTTCACGAAGAATGCACCGGGTGAAAGTTGCGAGAACCTGGCAATCTGCCTATGGGACGGTGGTGGCAAAGGCGACGATCGGCCGGACTCGCACACGCGTGCAGGGAAGGACTGGAGCGGCGGTACGGATCCAGGCACTGGAGGTATCGAACCCATGGATATCATGTGGCGATTCATGCAGCGCTCTGTGGGAGTTCCGTACTGACAATCAGATATATAGCGGAAACAAAGAGCAGTGTAATCTCGTCTTCGACTCGCATGTCAGTTTGTTAGGCAAAACAGCGGTAGCATCAACCATGTGATTACCGACACTCCGCCCTCGTGGCGGGGTCTTTTTTATGTCCGCCTATGGTTGCGATTTCAATCGGTCGATGCAACACCTAATCTCTAACTATAGAGAGGAGGATGTTGAAAATGAAGCGAAGACCGAGGATTTACTACACCGAAACGGACAAAGCCTTGATGTGGGATCGCTGGCAGAAAGGCGAGTCTCTCAACTCAATCGCACGCCACTTCGATCGCCACCATTCAGCGATCGCTCTCTTGTATACGGCTTTGCTGCCGATTCTTTTTCAACAACTGATGGGGCTCGCCGATAGTATCAAGATCATAATATCGGTTTTTCTGATTGCGGCAGTCGTCTTGCTCGCGCTCGGCTTGTACGTAGCTGCGGCCGCAATTATTCGCAAGCAACCACCGTAGGGTAGGGATCGGTTCGAGCCGATCCGACGTTAATTGAACCTTTTAGTGTACATTGTGTACTCACGGGTAAACGGACCTGTGTTTCAACACAGATAACAATTCGAAACAACCGGCAGGAATGATCCCATGAAGATCGACCGCAGAATACAGACAGTTGCGTTGCCCCTTCTCACTCTTTTCGCCATCACCGCCTGTGGCGGTGGAAGTTCGTCGCCACCACCACCGCCACCGCCGGACACAACGGCACCAACCGTGTCGACGGTGCAGGCGCCGGCCGGGACGGCCAATCGAATTGTGACACTGACCGTAACGGCCAGCGACAACGTTGGCGTAACTGACGTGCGTTTCTTCGTCGACGGCACGCTACTGGGCAACGATACGACGTCGCCGTACAGCTTCGATTGGGACACCTCGGGTGAGACGGAAGGCGATCACATGCTGACTGCTGAGGCCGTGGACGCTGCGGGCAACATCGGCCAGTCTGGCGCGGTTAACGTAACCGTGCGCAACATGCTGCAGTTTGCCGTCGCGCCGAATGGCGAGGAGCAAGTGCCAGCGTCGGATACGCAGGCGACGGCGCAGGCTACCCTGATGATCAACCTGGCTAGCGGTACTGTGCAGGGTGACATGACGATCACCGGCCTTACCGCAACGGCGGCCCATATTCATGACAACTTCGCCGGCGCGAACGGCCCGGTACTGATTCCGCTCGACCAGGATGCAGGTGATCCAGCCCTGTTCACGGTGCCGGCCGGTGCAATGCTCGATGCGGCGGGAATTGATCGACTGCTCGCCGGTGCCCTGTACATCAACATCCATACGGCCGCTAATCCCGGTGGGGAGATTCGCGGTCAGATTCTGCCGGATGGTTTCGTGCTACGTTTCACGAATCTCGCCGGCGTTACGGCGGTGCCGCAGGTCGAGAGCATCGCTGGCGGCCGTGCGGCCGTGACGCTCGATCAGGTGAGCGGCACGCTGGTGGTGCAGGCACAGGTCGAAGGGCTCGACGATGCCATCCAGGCCCACGTGCACGAGGCCTACGCCGGGGCGAGCGGCCCGGTGCTCATCTCGTTGAGCAAGGATATGATCGACCCCGGCCACTGGTTCGTTGAGGGCGCGACGTTGAACGCCGCAGGTCTCGATGCGTTCGCTGCCGGGCAGCTGTACGTCAACGTCCACAGTCCGGCCAACCCCGACGGTGAGATTCGCGGACAGATTCTCCCGGAGGGCATCACGGTGCTATTCACGGAACTGTCCGGTGAGCAGGAGGTGCCGCTTGTCGATACGAACGCCGAAGGGCTCGCCGCGCTGACGTTCGACGAGGCCGGCGCGCTGCTGACGCTGCACGTCAATACCCGACGCCTGAACGACCCCAACGGCACCGCCCATCTGCACCTCGCGTACGCGGGTGTCAACGGCCCGGTCGAGATCGGGCTCGTGCAGGATGGCGGCAATCCAGCCCACTGGTTCGCCGAAGAGCAGATGCTCAGCGGCACACAACTCGCTGCGCTGCTCGCCGGAGAGACCTACATCAATGTCCACAGTCAGGCGAATCCGGGCGGCGAGGTCCGTGGCCAGGTCATCCCGGACAATATTCTGTTCGCCTTCGGCCGCCTTGAGGGCAGCCAACGGGTACCGGTCGTCGACACTATGGCCGGCGGCACATTCGCGGTCACTATCGATCCGGTTGCCGCCACACTGGTTGCTCACGCCAACACAAGCGGTGTTGACGATGCGACAGCTGCCCATTTGCATGATGGCTACGCCGGTACGAACGGTGGAGTTGTGATCGGCCTCACCCAGGACCCGACTGAGGTCAAGCGCTGGTCGGTAATCGATGCCCCGCTCGTTGCCGATCAACTCGCTGAGGTTAGCGCCGGGCGCTTCTATGTCAACATCCACACGCCCGCCAATCCCGGCGGGGAAATCCGCGGCCAGGTCGCGCCACCACCCGTCGAGGTATTGTTTACGAATATGAGTGGTGGACAGGAAGTACCAGCAGTGGCAAGTGCTGCAAGCGCCATTGCCGCGAGTACCATCGATCTTGAAACGGGCACAGTTACTTTACACTTGAATGCCAGTGGTGCTGACGACGCAACGGCATCGCATATCCACCTCGGCTATGCCGGTGAGAATGGCGGCGTAATTATCTCGCTGCAACAGGATGCAGGTGATGTCGGCCATTGGTCGGTAAGCGCCGCACAACTGGACTCCGCCGGCCTCGACAGCTACCGAGCGGGCCAGTTATACGTCAACCTGCATTCGCCGGCCAATCCCGGCGGCGAGGTTCGCGGTCAAATAGCGCCTCCGCCCATCGAAGTGCTGTTCACGACTTTGAGCGGCGATCAGGAAGTACCACCGGTAGTAACTGCGGCGACTGGTATCGCCGCGAGCACGATCGACCGCGACAACGGCACGGTGACGTTGCACTTGAACGCGTCGGGCGCTGCTGATGCGACCGCCTCACATATCCACACGGCTTCTGTCGGCCAGAACGGTCCGGTGCTAATCACATTGGTGCAGGATATGGCCGATGTTGGCCACTGGTCTGTAAGCGGCGAGCAATTGGATTCCACCGGCCTCGCCAACTACAAAGGTGGCCAGTTGTACTTCAATCTGCACACACCGGCTAATCCTGGCGGCGAAATTCGCGGGCAAATCGTACCGCCCAATGCAGCAGATTTTGACATTCAGGCCCCAGCGGTCAGCCTGACATCGCCGGGTGCAACAGTTAGCGGCACCGTTACGTTGAACGCCACCGCCAGCGACAACCAGGGTGTCGTCGAGGTTCGCTTTCTCGTTGATGGTGCATTGATCGCAAGCGACACATCTGCTCCGTACTCAATCGACTGGGATACGACGACGGTGGCCAACGCCCAGGTCACTTTGACGGCCGAGGCTGATGACGCCGCTGCCAATACCGGTGTCTCCGCGGACGTGATCGTCACGGTGCAAAACGTCGCTCCAGTAACATTGTCGCAAATCCAGACTCAGGTATTCACGCCGATCTGCTCGGCCTGCCACTCGGGTATCGGTGGCGCCCTACCAGGGGTCATGAACCTGACAGCCGGCAACAGCTTCACGTCGCTGGTCAACGTGCCGAGCATCGAAGTGCCGAGCCTTGATCGCATCGAACCGGGCAATACCCTCGACAGTTACCTCATTCAGAAGATCGAGGGCACGGCAGCCGTCGGCGTCCGCATGCCGCAGGGCGGACCATTTCTCGATCAGGCGACGATCGATATGATTAAAGCGTGGGTCGACGACGATGCACCGGACAATTGACGCCATGCAGTAGTGGCATAAGGACATGGGGATCAGGACCGTGCTTCGCTACCGTCGGGTGACAATCCCGTGATATCGCCGGTGCTGGCACTGTTGGCGCCTAGCACAACGTACAGAGCAGGTAAGATCAGCAAGTCCGCCAGCATCGCGCCGATGATGGTCACGGCGGCGACGAGTCCCATGTCCCGGATGGCCATTAACTGATTGCTCAGCATACTCAGGAACCCGCCAACCAGCGCGAGGGTGGTGAAGATGACGGCGCGACCCGTGCCTCGCATCGCGCGAAACACTTGCTCCTGCATCTCGCCGCCGGCGGTAAGATGTGCGCGCACACGGATAATGATGTGCAAAGTGTTGTCGACAACGATCCCAAGCGCGATCGCGAGCACGACCGCAGTGCCAATGCGAAGTGTAATACCGGTTGCAGCCATGAAGGCCAGCGGCAAGACAAGCGGCAGCAGATTTGCGATGGCGGCCGCGGCGAACAAACGCGGTTCTCTAAGAGCAAGCCACATTAATGGCAATACGATGAGCATTGCGGTTGCGAGACTGGTTAGCATGTCACGCAGCAAGAGTCGCATTCCGTGTTGCGCCAGCCACCACTGACCAACGACTTCGACATCGTATTCGGCACCCCACATTTCGCCCGCCAAGCGCTCGATTTCAGCGTGAAACTCGCCGGCCCGCCGTGTGCCGATGTCGCCGATGCGAACGATCACCGCCAGTCGGTTGTTTTCTGCATTGATGAGTTCGTGAACCCGTTGCATTACAACGGGTGCCGCTCGCATGGCGCTTAACGCTTCTGCCCTTTCGCCTGATGCTACCCCTCGCGGCAGAACATCGCGGATCGACCACACGTGCTGTGTTTCCGGCAGCTCACGAAGCGCGTTGACGAAGCGTCCGAGTTGTTGCATTGACACGTCGTCGATGATGCTCGCGCCGCCGGCTCGCTGAATACTGATTTCAGGTCCCAGGAATCCGCCGAAATCGCGTTCGAGTATCTGCTGGGCCCGGGTGATCGGATGCGCAGCCGGCAGTTCCTCGTTGAAGCGCTGATCGATATCAAGTGATGGGATCATGGCGCAACACGCCACGGTGAAGAGCAAGCCCGCAGCGAGTATGTAACGCGGCCTCGCGATTGCGTGTCGCAGCGCTGCGGTGATCGCGTTGTCCGCCAGCCGGTTCACCCAACCTGCAGGAAGTCCATTGCCTGCATTGATGCGACGCAGCATCCAGGGCAGGAGAATTTGATTGGCGATCCAGGCGATAAAGATGCCGATCGCGACGGATAAACCGAAGTTGCCGACGGACACGAGCTGTGCGCTTTGTAACGCGAGGAAGCCGCCCATCGTCGTCACGGTCGTAAAGAAACACGCTTTGCCGGTTGCCGCAAGCATACTTCGGGTCGCGCCCGGCTTGTCCTCGCCCTCGCTACGTGCCTCGAACCAGGCCGTCAGCATATGCACGGCATCGGCGACGCCGATGACCAGGATGATCGCGGGAATTACCGTGTTGATAATCGTAACGGGCTGTCCCAGCCAGCCCATAATCCCCAGTGTTGCCGGAATTGCGAGCGATACCGGCGTGAGGCATACGAGGACCGATCGCACATTGCCGAAGGTCCAGAACAGCAGCAGCATGAGCACCAAACTCGTTATCGCTGTCGCGAACAGCTGATCTTTGAGCACCTGTTTCTCGTAGGCCAGTTCGACGACCGAGACACCGCTGAAGTGAAGCTTGATCTCAGCCGGCGCCTCGGCACGCAACAGCGCTTCGAACTCGTGGACAACGCCGCGGCGGCCGTCAAGATCATCGAGGGGCAGGTCCAATCGCGCAGCCAGCAACAGCCTCGAGCCGTCGGCAGACACCAGCCAGTTCACGAAGCGCGTGCCATTCAGCAGATCTTCGTATTGGAACTCGAGCTCCTCTAGCTCAGCGGGATCCAACAGATACTCCGGAATTGGCGCAACAAACGACAGGACGCCACGATGCCACTGCGGGACCCGCAGCGTCGTAAGACTCAGGACTTCGGTGACTCCAGGTATGTCACGTGCACGTTCTGATAGTCGCGCCGTGGCACGAACGAAATCCGGCACTGAATTGCCGCCGTTCTCGAGTATCGCAACAATCCACGCACCTGAAGATTGACCGAATACCTGTTCGAACTCCTCGGTGGGTGCCGCGATGTCGGCGCCACTGGCAAATAGCGGGCGGAATGACATGTCGAGTCGCAGCGACATGACACCAGCCGTCGCGAGTGCAAAAGTCAGACCGAGAACTGCGATCACAGCAGGCGCATAACGCTCCGCCGCCGTTTGCGTTTGCAGATAATATGATTCGAAAAATGACATGCTAGCCTGACGACTTCTCGGCCATGCGGCTGCCGACAAGGTCGAGCAATTGACCCACGGTCACTACTTCGTTCATGTCGACCTGCTGAAAACGGACGTCGAACTCCTCCTGCAGTTCGATCACCAACTCAACCAGCAGGAACGAGTTGTTCACAAGACTGGTTAGCTCCGCGTCATCCGGAACCATCTCGGATGTGTGGCCCAGAGTGTCGGCAATCTTTTCTCTCACGCGTTCTTTGTTGCTCATAATCCTGTCCTTGTTATTTGGTCGCCAGCCGTAGGTCCCCGATGCGCTCCTGATGCTCCAGCGCTGTCTTTTCGTAGACCTCGCGGTCGGCCAGCGTGAATCGTTTCAGGGTGTCCTTAATGTTGTCTGCTCCGTATTCCGCTTCCATGTCCTTCAGCGCATCGCGTATCCAACGTAAGTGCCATTGCTCGTCCTTCATGATCGTTTTGATCGTGTCGCCGACAATATCCGGGACATTGGGAGACTTCGCATGCAGCGTGTACTGGCTGACGACACGTTTCTCGAACACCTGGGTAATGGCGAGGATCTCCATAAGATTCGTCGGCATCCCGGCGGCGGCGAGATACTGATTTTGATAGGCCGCCGGGAGCTTGAGCGGCTGGACGCCGAGCTTGTCGAGGCAATCCGTCCAGTAGCGCGCGTGATTGGCCTCATCAGCAAAGTGACGCGTCATGTCCTGTTGTATAGCGGACGGTCGCAAGGAGCGCGCAAGCTCGCCGAAGAACAGTGCACCACTGATTTCCGATGTGCGGTAGAAACTCAGGATCCAGTGCAGATTCTCATCAATCTTCATAGTGACTCCCGAAAGATTGCTATGGATAAATAGCCCGCTTCGCAGGGCTGGCAGGTGGCCTGGATGCACGTCCCGTATCCGGCCGCGACGACGCTCGTGACTGCACCCGGTGCATCGATAATCGAGAACTCCTTGAGTGTCATTCCTGCGTTATCCGGGTAGCTCTTAAACGCCGCTTCCTTGATCGTCCAAAGACGGACAAGCTGAGTGATGCGATCACACTTTGGTTGTTCGTTCAGCCAATCTGTTTCTGCCTCGTTGAGGAACCAGCGTGCAATACGGATATCAACTTTTCGCAACGGTTCGTAATCGATGCCAATGCCGAAGCTGGTCGCGGTTGTGCCCGCCGCGAATGCAGTATCGCCGCCATGCGTCAGCGAAACCTGACGATCGGGGAAGGTGACGGCCATCGTGTCGTCGCCACGATCGAGGGCCGTAAGCAGCTGTTTCAGGGCGTTACGGCCAAGCAGCCAGTCGCGTCTGCGCCGCTGATGTCGAAATTCGGCCATTCGTTCGTGTTCCGCCCGATTCAGTCGCGTTGTCTCGACGTCCCCATCCGAGCGAACGACGATCATGGGCGTTTCCAGATGCTCCGCTACCGATTGTTCCAGTGCATGCAGTCTCATCGATCGCAACTCCGTTCCGGCATCTTGAGCCCCCAGCGAGTCTCGACCAGATATTTGCTCACGGCGCTCAATAGCTCTTTCGAGTTCGGCGTGCGCAGCCCGCCGAGCGCCTCGGTCGAACGGTTCGTCTGCACGTCCTTGTCGCTGTAGAGCTGCGGCGCGAACGGCGCGACGCTGTCGAGCGCCTGCGACACAGCGCCGCCAAACTGACTGGTGCTTTCGACCAGCGTGTCGAACGATTCCTGATCGCAAAACAGCGGTTTGAGGATTCGCTGCCTGGCGAATCGCGAATCCGCGAGAAACGAATCGAAGACCGAGCCGATCATCGTCCCGAGCGTCATGGCGTCATCGCCTGCGTCGGAGATGTGAAAGATCCCCTGGTCCTCGGCATCGAGAAAAAGCCGGCCAATTGCGCTTGCGACAAACTCGGTGCTTACCATGTAGACGCGCGTATCGGGATCCCCCGGCATGACCGACAACAAACCGTAATAGAACAGGCGCAACGTGTTGTGAATAACATTTTGCTGCACCACGACACCGCTATTGTCTTCGCCCAGAATTGTAGCCACACGGTAGATTTGCCACGGCATGTCCTGACGCTGATACAGCAGCGCCTCCGCGTTCCACTTCGACCACTCGTAGTGATTGGCGAAGGTCGCCGAATCGTCGAACGCCGTTTCCGCTACTACGCCATTGCGCAGACCGACCGCATAGAGTGAACTGACGAGGCCGAAGCGACGGAGTCCAGGGCAGGAGGCGGCGAACGTTATCAGCTTGTCGGTGCCGTCAATGTTGATCGCCCGGGCCGTCTCCCGGTCGACGGCGAAACTGGTAACAGCCGCGCAATGCACTATGTCGGTGACCTCATTCCGCGCGATATCCGAAAACGGCTCGGCAGCACGCAGATCACCATAGGTCACGCGGCAGCGCGGGTCGCTGGCCAGTGCACCCAGCTTCTCGCGCTTGGCCGCGCGTTCATCGTCGTCGGCCGCACGGACGTAGAGCAGCAACTCGCTGTCGCTGTGCTCGAGCAACCAGCGCGCCAGCACGGTTCCGACATGGCCATCAGCTCCTGTCAATAACGTAACGCTCATCGAGACGGCTCCAGCTTCGGCCATGTCGCGGCATCGCCGCCATGTATTTGGATCAATGCGTACAACCAGCGCTCGATCCCGAATGCCACGCACGCCGAGTGTGCGGCGTTGTCATTGAGCCGAATGTCGTAACACTCGCCGAAGAAACTACGGTGCTTGTTGATAGACGCGAGCGCCAGATTGTCACGCGTGCACAGTTCTTTCTTTGTCGGCTCGAGTATCTGCGCTAACGCTTTCGGGTCCGCCGTCGGATCGAAGAACGGATCCGTCGCCGTTTGCCAGTCGGTATCGAGACGGAGGACGTCGACCAGTGTTTCGATGCGCTCGCGACACTCCTCGGTAAAACGCTCAATCGTCGCACTGTCGCCAATGCAGACGATTTCTCGCATCTCGAAACACCACTGGCGCTGCAGTGGCAGATATTCCTCCTCACGACGATGGCACTGACAATTGGTTGTCACGAACAAAGGAGATGTCAGGCGGCTGCCGGCAAAGCGCGGGTAGAAGTGATAGCAGGCCGCCGGCGTCAGCAGTTGCTCTATCGGCTCCATGCGGTCGCCGGAGACCGTTATTTGTTCGGCGCTACCGCATTCGTCAGCGAGCGATCTGAGTGACTCCTCGCGCCGGTCGCAGCTGGTCACAAACGTCGCCAGATGCGGGAAGGATTTCAGGTAGGCGATTGGCGCCAGGCTCCTCGCCGAGATCATGCTCGGAAAGCGGTACTCCGTCGCGCCGAACTCCGCAGCCCAGCCGCGGATGACACCGTCGAGTTCGCGGGCCCAGTCGAGGAGAGCGTCACTCAGCGTTGCATAGCCGTCATCGCTCCACTGCAGTCCCTTCACGTCGACATCGAGTACCGAGTTCATTCGTTGACCTCCGCACTGAGAAACACGCGTGCAATGGTTTCGATGTCGCGAAAACTGCCGGGCACGAGTTGTGCCCGATTGATGCTCTGGCCGCTCACCCGCTCCAGATGCAAGATAAGGTCCAGAACGTCGAACGATGTGATCACCCGTTCCTTGAGCAAGGGCGTGTCGTCGCTGACCGCGTCGAGATCGATATCCGGCTTGATCGCGGCAAGACAGGAGCGCACTTTCGCGACGCCAGACGAGCCGTTCATGCGGCCTCCAGCAGCTGCAGTTTTCTGAGGTAACTGAGGCGTTTCTGATTCACCTCATTGCGGTGCTGCACGGCGCTGGGAGAATTGGCCGCCACGCGCCAGACCTCGAATGCCTCGTCGATACCAGCATCCTGATACGTCTCCGGGTTGTAGTACTGCTTCCAGACGAACTTCAGATAACTCGAGAGATGGTTGCGCAGTTCCTGGCGCCGCACCTCGTCCCAGTCATCGATATGACGATCCAGGCAGTGTCTGAGGAAGTTTCGGCCGAAGTTGAGATGGCGCAGCTCCTCGAAATGATGTATCCGGTTGATCTCGCGCGCGATCGGTGCCAGACGCTCGTCCTTCGCCATAATCCGGTTGTAATGATCGACGATTTCCTCGAAGACATTAATCCGCGCAAACAAAAGGAACATGTCGAGCTCGGCGTCACCGCTGTCCTCGCCGTGCACGGTGTGGTCCGGATAGATTTTCTCCGCATAGCGCCGGCAAAAGCCGGCGAAATACATCATGTGGCGCGCTTCCTCGTCGACGAAATGCAATAGATACCGCGACAGCTCCGATTCCTCGCCGATATACAGACGCCGGCTGATTTCGCTGATCAGGTATTTCTCTCCATGGATATTCAGACTGAAGAAATTCACCGCTTCGGCCAAACTGAGGCGTTTGCGCTGACGATCATCCAGTGACTCCCAGATGTCGGAACCGTAAAGCGAAATCAGCTCCGGCGTGAAGTACCAGGCATTCGGATCAACCTCGGCCGGCCATTCAAGCCTGCCCGGGTCGATGAATTCCTCCTCCGAAACTGCTGACAGCTTCGCAAGAAGCTGATCGAAGTCAATCTGGCTCATACTGCCTCCAGTAATACGCACTGCCAATTACTGCCGTAACCGGCCATGAACGTCAGAATCTTGTCACCCGAGTGAAGTTGATCCGAGTCCCTCAGCGCCGCAAGATTGATGATGTTGTCGGCGCTGATGACGTGGCCTGTGGTTGCCATCGACGGAAAGTACGCCTGCGACGGCTCAAGTCCGAGTAGCCGACTCAGGATTTGCCACGCTTTCCGGTTCGTGTTCTGCGGGACGACCCAGCGTATCTCTGACAGCGCCGTGCCAGCACGCTCGAGCGCCTCCTGGATCAGACGGCAGGTGTAGTTGAAATAGCTGCCGACGGTTTCATCGTCACTGGCATCGACCATCGCGCCATTGGTGATGTGATGTACGTCGAGTAGACGGAAGCCCTTCGGCTCTCGTGATAACAGGCACACCGCCGCGCCATCGGAAATCAGGTTGTACGACTGTTCATACTTTGCATTTTGCGGGAAACGATCGGCAGTGATGCAAAGAATACGCTGCACGCCCTCCTCACTGTGAAGCATGTTGCGTGCCAGGCGGAGCGCACCGAGCATACCAGTGCAGGCCTGCTGGTTGAGGCCGATAACGAAGGCGTTCTCCATGCCGAATTCCGCCTGCAGTTCGCTCGCCGGAAAGTGCATGAGATGCTTGACGTCGCGGCTATCATCGAACTCTCTTACGTCGCAAATATTGCCATTGACCGGCAAACAGGTGCTGTAGATCATCGCATCGATCGTCACCGGGTCGATGCCGCTCTCCACGAATGCCCGGGCCGCCAAGTGATAGCCGTTCTCATCGGGCGGGCACACATGGTGAGACTCGAAGCCGGCGTCGCGCAACGCCTTTGCGTCCGAAACCAGTTGATCGGCCGCTTCGGCCTGTTCAACGGTCTGAGTGTCGCTACCGAGCGCACTCGCGAGATGACTCACGTAGACCTCGCTCATGACCTGAGCCTCGGGAAGAATCGGCCCGTGATGGTCATGTACTCGCGATATTTCACGCCGAACTCGGACGCTGCGAGGCGCCGTTCTTCGCGCCGCGCGGTGATCGAGAGTGCCACGACGCCGTAGATGAGGCAGGCGGCCGTCAGCGCGTGCGGCAACGTCAGTACAGCAGCCGCGAATGCCAGCAGAAAACTGGTGTAGAAGGGATGACGGATTCGCGCGTACGGGCCCCATGTGACCAGTTGCACCGGATCGTCATCGTCCTGGTGCCACAGCGCCAGGGGCACGCGGTGCGCGCCGACGGTCATCGCGATCAGCGCGACCGAAACAATACTGAGCAGAACAGCAACAAACTGCATCGCAAAGAGCACCTGGCCTTGCGCATGATACGCCGCATCAAGCAAGCCGACTTGCCCGAGAACCAGTGCCACCAGCACGACGAAAAACGGCGCGCCAGTCGCCAGCCAGCGAAGGTTGATCTCCCCATCGCGGCGAAAGAACAGTATCGGCAACAGGCCGATTGCGATGAAGTTGCAGAGAACCAGGACGAGTAGCGGGAATGAGATCATGTCAGCGCTGCCTCCTCAGAGAGCCATTGATGAACATTTGGACGACGAATCTTGCGCGTCGCGGTTCGCGGCAAGGGTTCCGTTCGCACGATGATGCGCGTGGGACGCTTGCCTGGCGACACTTTGAGCGCCTGTTGTTCGATGACTCGTCGAACCGTGTCGTCAAGGTCCTCGGAACACTTAGCACAGCGCTGGACCGCTTGATCGCTCGCGACGGCGATTGCACAGACTTCCTCCGAGTCCTTCATGAGTCCCTCACTCGCAACGACGCCGACGACGCAGCCCTCCTCGATGTCGGGATGCTCGAAGAGAACGGCTTCGAGTTCTTCCGGCTGCACCTTCTTGCCGCTGCCGAGCACGATTACATTCTTTTTGCGCCCGGAGATGAACAGGAACCCGTCGCGGTCCAGATGGCCGATGTCGCCCGTGTGCAGCCAGCCATCGGCATCGATCACACTCGCCGTCAGCTCGTCATTGCCGAAGTACCCGCGCATGACATGCGGCCCACGCGTCAAAATCTCGCCGCCGTCGCCAGTCTTTACTTCGATCTCGGGCAGCGGTTTTCCGACCGAGCCGGTCCGGTTCGCTGTGGGCCCGTTCGTTGCAATGACGGGGCTGGTCTCGGCGAGGCCGTAGCCCTGGTAGACGGGCAGACCGATACTCTCGAAGAAATTCGCAGTGCCGATGTCCAGTGGCGCACCGCCGCAAACGAAGTACTCCAGTTGACCACCAAAGTTGCTATGTAACCTTGCAAACAAGCGCCGTCGCTGCTGCAGCGGCAGTAAGAGAGACACGCGGCTAAACACATTGAATACCGATCGTCTCCACAGCGGCTGCTTTTCGATCTCTTTCCGAATCGCACGTGCGAACAGTCTCAAAAACAACGGCACTGTGACCATGCATGTGACTCGCTGCGCTCGCATCGCAGTGACGATTTCGTGTGGCAAAAGGCTGTTGCAGTAACAAACGCGACCACCACCGTAGAGCACACCGAGGAATCCGGCCGTCAGCTCGAACAGATGACTGAGCGGCAGTATCGATACGGTCGCGAGATGCGAATCGTTCAGCATGACTTTGCTGAAGGCGCGAATCTGATACAGAAGATTACCGTATGTCGTTACGACGCCCTTGGAGCTGCCCATTGTTCCGGATGTGTACGTGAGCACCGCGGCATCATCCGCATTGCGCTCGACACAAGGATGGATTTCGGGCCCGGAAATATCATCCATTGACATGAAGGCCGATTCTGGGGACTCGGGCTCAACGCTGAACACCTTAATATCGGCGGCATACTTACGCACGAGCCCTGCGGCTGTTTTCTCCTGGCCGCGCGAGACCAGCAGAATCTTCGGCCTGGCGTCGGCAAGGATTGTGCTGAGTTCATTGGCGGTCTGGCGCGTATCCAAAGGCACGACGATTGCGCCTGCCCGGATCGTAGCGAAGAACACTACGCCCCAACGCGGGCGCGACTCGCACAGCACCGCGACACGATCGCCGGGTTCCAGGCCGAACCGGACGAAGCCCGTGGCCAGTTGGCCCGAGGCCTGGTCGAGGGCCCGATACGTGTATTTTTCCTCAGGGTCGCCACTGTGGCGGCAAAGCGCCAGCTTCGAGCCGAAACGTCGCGCCCTCCCTTGGATCATCTGTGAAATGCTCTCTGTATCCATCTGACTGCACCGAACCTCTACTGATTATAGGATTTTTGTGACGGTGATTATTGCCGTGACGAGAATTTAAGGCCTGAGGTTCGCCTGATTTTTCCGTGATGATATTGCTTGGGATGGCAGATTTACTGCTAAGTAGCTGAATTTCTGAATAATTCTGAGCGAAAAACGCTGAATGCAGAACAGCATCGGCCGACGTATGCCGAACTGTCACAGATCGAGTTAATAGAGCCGCTATCGCAAATCAATCGAACCGCGGTGGAATTTCACGCTGGCGGCAGCTACGAAGTGAGGCCGGACGTGGCTGAAAATCAGGATCGGCAGCGCTCCTTGCGCTATCAATGGTCCGCCTTCAGATGCCGGTCGAAGAAATTCATCATCAATCGTGTGAGATGCACGTTGATATCCGGATCTCTGAAACCGTGAGTCTCGCCGGGATACATCATGCTCTCGAATGAAATTCCCTTTTTTTGCATTTCCCGGAACAAGAGCGTGCTGTGATTCAGCAGCACATTGTCGTCCGCCATGCCATGAATAATCAGTAATGACCCACGCAACCGCTCCACATGGCTCAATACGTTAGACACATCGTACCCATCCGAATTGGCGGATGGTGTCGACATGTAGCGCTCAGTGTAATGAGTGTCATACAAACGCCAGTCCGTCACGGGCGCCCCGGATATCCCTGCTTTGAATTCGTCTGGAGCCTGCATCATCGCCATCAGGGTCATGTAACCACCATAAGACCAACCGTAAATGCCGATACGATCCGGTGCTACGAAACTCAGGGTTTTCAGGTACTCAACACCCCGCTTTTGATCGCGAGCTTCGATGACCGACATCTGCTTGTAGATTGGAAACTCGAACGCCGTGCCGCGATGAGCGCTGCCGCGATTATCCAGCGAGAACACGATGTAGCCTTGCTGCTGCAAATATTGTCTGAAGATGTCGCCCCAGCGGTTATTCACTACCTGTGCGCCGGGCCCGCCGTAAGTGAAAACGATAACCGGATAGCGCTTGCCGGGATCAAAGTCTGTGGGCAGTAATAAGGAATAGTAAAGTGCTTTGCCATCCTCGGCCTCGAGGGTACCTATCTCCTGCACCTGGTGCCGGTCGATATATGGGAAATACGGATGCGTCTTGTCCAGCGGATTTTCCACCAGCCACGTCAGTCGTGAACCACCTGCAGAATGCAGGCTCACTTGGGGCGGGGTGCTGCTGTTCGAAAAGGAATCGATATAGGCACCGCCGCGCTTCGCCATGACGATATCGTGCCATCCGGGACGCGACGTGATTTTGCGAACGACATCGCTTCCTTCGCCGCTCAAGGTCGTTTCATACAGGTGCTTCTCGAGCACCGAATCTGTAAATCCGTCGAAGAACAACACACCGCGATCTTCGTCGACAGCCTGAAGCTTATCAACCACCCAAGTTCCTGAGGTGATTTGCGCCAGCATCACGCCATCGAGATTGTATCTGTACAGATGCTGAAACCCGGATCTCTCTGATGCCCATATAAATTCCCGCGGGGATTTTTTCAGAAATTTCAGGTTACTGTGCAGATTGATCCAAATGTCGCTGGTTTCCGTTAAGACAATTCGACTTTTACCGCTAGTCGCATCGGCAGCCACCAGGTCCAGCCGCTTCTGATCCCGCGACTGACGCTGGAACACGATTGTCGATGAGTCGGGAGTCCAATCCACACGGGCGAGGTAAATGTCCTCGTCGTCACCCAAATCCACCCATACCTGTTTGCCAGTGGCCAACTCCAGCACGGCCAGCTTGATGCGAACATTGTTCTCACCCGTGAATGGATATCGCTCCTCTGTAACTTTGAAACTGTTTTCGAAAATCTGGTAACGCTTCGCCAGTTCCACCGGTGATTCATCCACTCGCGTGAAAGCCAGGAATCGCTCGTCGGGTGACCACCAATAACCCGTATCCCGGTCCATCTCTTCCATGGCAATAAATTCCGCCATACCGTTGCGGATCGTGTCACCACCATCAGATGTCAGTTGCCGTTCCTGACCACTATCAATATCGATAACAAATAGATTCTGATTTCGAACAAACGATACGTAGCGTCCTCTGTCAGACACCTTGGCATCTGTTTCGAACGCTTCCGTTTTGGTCAGCCTACGGACAGCTTTATCCACCGATGCTTCGATAACATAGAGGTACAGGTCACCCACCAGGGGAAACAAAATGCTTTTTCCATCTGGTGCCCAGACATACTCAATGATGCCCTTTCCCCTAATGCGCATGCGCTCCCGCCGCGCCTTTTCCACTTCGTCGAGCTGCTCCTCTTCGGGAACGAGTGCCTTGGAGTCCACCAACATTCGATTCACGCCATCGGCAATATGGTATTCCCACAAATCCTGTTGCCGTAAATCATCCTTTTTGCCGCGCAGGTAGGTTACCCGAGCGCCGTCTGGTGAAAACCTGAGTCCTACAGGACGGATACCGTTTATATCCGGACTTCCGAATAGCCGCTCAATCGTGAGTTCGTCTGCTTGTACGTCGCCTATAACCGCAAGAAATACGAGCAAGATTGTTTTTGTCGGGGTCGCCATCCAATTACTCCAAAACGCCCGTGGTACGATCCAGTCTAGCAAGCCTGAGGCAGCGCGAATCAGGACAGCGAAGCTACCCGAAGGGTGAGGATCGGCCCAAGCCGATCCGAATCAACGGATCGCTGGCTTCGCCAGCTCGCGTTGCGTGCGTCTTTCGGCGCGACGCGCCTCGGTTGAAACACCGACACATGGAAAATCACTGCAGACTACCGTCAGGAAGTTACCGCGTAATTGCGCTCCGCTTACGATAATTCGCGCTCGAACAGCGCCAGAAGACGGCTCCATGCGCGTTCCGCCTGCTTTTCGTTGTAAACCGCAGAGTCCGGCGGGCACCATCCGTGCAGCGTACCTGCATAGACTTCGATCTCTGCCTCTATGTCTGCCTTGTCGAATGCCTCGCGTAGGAGCACCTTTTCATCAGGATTGCGCTCGTCGTCATTTTCAGCAATGGCGATCAGGAACCCGGCGTTCATCTGCGATGTCAACAGATGCGGGCTATCTTCTGCGTCGGTCGCCAGACCACCGCCGTGGAACGAGCCGCCAGCCCCAATGCGATCCGGGATAGCCGCAGCCAACCGCAGTGTATAGGAGCCGGTCATACAGTATCCGGTGGTACCGATTTTGCGGCTGTTGTCGACCGATGGCTGCTTGTCGAGGTACTCGACAAACGCCCGGCCATCTGTGACACAGGTTTTCGGTGACAACGTCCTGGCGTGAGGCATTAAAAGATCGCGAATGCCTGGATCACGGAACGTCTTCCCCTCGGGCACCACGGCGCCCCTTGCCGTTCGATAGTAGGGATTTACCACCAGCACTGAATACCCGGACTCTGCCAGGCGCTTACCCATCATGCGAAACGCTGGACGTATACTGACAATGTCTGGCCAGACAATGACGGCAGCGTGGTTCCCGCTTGCCGGATGCACGAAATAACAATCGGCCTCGCCATCGGGCGTTTTGACCATGACGTCCTGCTCAACGACGTCAAGTGCGTTGGCAACCGTCGGTAACAACATGGCCAGCGCGACACCCGCTCCACGTATGTTGAAATCCCGGCGCGTCAAGCCATTTCGGCGCAAGTATTCTTCGGCATCTTTGTCGGTCAGTTCATCACACATGGCTGTCTCCAGGATTTTCGACGTGCTTCGGCCCACTATACTCGACCGATAGCGGACTGGGCTTGGGTAAGATAAATATTAGTACGCGATGCGCCAATAGCATGCCGTGCCGCTAAGTAGCTACCGATAAAATGCTCCGATTAAAGTTCTGCCGACTTGACGACCATCATTTTGTCGATCTGCATGTCTTCCATTGTGTAGGGAATGCCGCCGATACCGAGTCCCGATTCGCGCAGTCCGGCAAACGGCATGACATCGTCACGAAATGCTGAGTGGTCGTTAATCATGACGGCTGTGGCATCGAGTTGCTTGTACAGGCGATTCGCAAAGTCGATGTTGTCAGTGAACACCGCCGCCTGAAACGCGACCGGCAGGGCGTTCGCCTGTTCAATGGCTGAATCGAGTTCGTCGTAACCGTACACGCACACGACCGGGCCGAATATCTCCAGGGTACTGACGCGAGCGTCAACGAGCGGATTGAATAACACGGTCGGTGCATAGCAAGTATCCGAAATTTTCTCACCTCCGCAGAGCAATTCTGCGCCCGCGGCGACGGCCTCATCGACCCACTGCGAAACCCGTTCGACTTCAGCCGTTCGAATCAGCGGCCCGACTTCGGTCGCCTCGTCTTCCGGGGCGCCAACGACGAGCGCCGCGGCACCCTTCGCCAGTGCAGCGGCGAATTCGGCCGCTTCCGCGGCCGGCACGAATACGCGTTGCACCGAGACACAAACCTGGCCGGCATGATAGAAGCCGCCTTTCAGCGTCGCGGCGAGAGCTGCATCGCGGTCATACGGCGGTACGATAAACAACGGCGCCGCGCCGCCGTGTTCAAGCGCGCAACGGGTTCCAGGCGCGAGCTTCGATCGCAGCATCCAGCCAACCCGCGCACTGCCAATGAAACTGAAAAATCCGACTCTTGCATCAGTCACGAGTTGCTCGGCGGTGTTGCGGTCGTGGGCGATGACAACCTGGCACCAAGCGTCGGGCAATCCGGCTTCGCGCAATATCTCGACGAATCGAATACAGGACAACGGTGTATCCGCGGCGGGTTTGACGATGACGGGGCAACCGCTGGCCACAGCCGGGCCGACCTGGTGAACGATCAGATTTAGTGGGTGGTTAAATGCGCTGACCGCAGCGACTACGCCGATCGGTTCTTTCCGGGTGAATGCGACACGGCCTGTCGTCGCCGGGGTTTTTGCAATCGGAATGACCGAGCCCGAATGCGACCGCAGGGTCTCCGCGCAGAGATGCACGCCGTCGATCGCCCGGATTACCTCGACTTTCGAGTCAACGTAGGGTTTGCCACCTTCGCTGGCTGCAAGCAATGTCAGCTGCTCGACCTGCGTCCGCATGATGGCGGCTGCATTGTTCAGAATCTCGAGCCGTTCGGGAACTGACAACCAACCGTCCCGGTCGCGAAACAAGGCATACGCCACAGCCAGCGCGTCGTCGACATGCCCGGCATTGCTGGTCGCAACCTGGTCCAGTTCGCGGCCATCGAACGGCGAATTGACCGTCAACGTACCGGCCGCAGGCCGGTCTGACACGAGCATCAGATCGCGCACTTGATTTCACCGAGCTTCTTTGTGAGCAACTGGTTCTCACGGTAATCGATGGGGATAACGACGAGGCTTGGTCCTGTTTCATTGAGTGCCGTATTCAGTGTGCCGGCGAGATCAGCTGCATTCTTTTCATAGTGACCATTCCAGCCGAACGATCGTGCGAGCAATTCCCAATCCGGATTGCCGAACGCAAGATCGGTATGCTGGCCAAAGTGACTTTCCTGTTTCCACGCGATCAGGCCGTACGCGTTGTCTTCCCAGACCATGACCGTGATGTTGCTGCCGATCCGCGCAGCGGTTTCCATCTCCTGGACATTCATCAGGAAGCCGGCGTCGCCGGCGATCGCGAGTATGTGCCGATCCGGGTGAACGATGCCGGCCGCGATAGCACCGGGCAGGGCGAAGCCCATCGAACAAAAACCATTCGGTATCAAGCAGGTATTGGGTTCATGGCACTGGTAATGCCGTGCAATCCACATCTTGTGTGCGCCGACATCGGACAGGAGTATGTCGTGCGGACCCATCACTGCTCGCGCATCCCAGATCGCTTTTTGTGGTCGTATCAGACCTTCGGTGGCATCGTCCTTGTACTCGGCGAAATCCCTGGCCATTTCGGCACGGGAGTTGTGTTGCAGTTTGAAGTCATACTTTGGCACGCCTTCCGCAGCGTACTTTTCGTTCAGCATCCACAGCGCGTGAGCGAGATCACCAATCACCTCGGTTTCCGGGTGATAGTGTTCGTCAATCTCGGCTGGCAGAAAATCGGCGTGCAAAATGCACTTGTCTTTGTTCGGGTTCCACAGTTGCGGGTGGTATTCGACCATGTCGAATCCGAGCGTAATCACAAGATCGGCGTCGTCGATCGCCATTGAAATATGATCTTTGGATCCAAGGCCAACCGTGTACAGGCAGTAATCGGCATCCATGTCGACGCAGCCCTTCGCCATGAACGTGCTGGTCACCCCGATACCGGTCTTATCGCACAATATCCGCAGCTGTTTGCTCGCACGACGCCGAATGCAACCGTTGCCGGCGATGATGACAGGGCGCCTGGCCTTTTTGAGCATCGCGAACGCCTGGTTGATGATCTTCTGGTCCGGAACTGAGCGCCGGAATCGACGCGGCTGCAACGGAACCGAGTCCGAATCCTTCTTAGCGATGTCTTCAGGTAACTCGATGTGCACCGCGCCGGGCTTTTCGGTGCGTGCGAGGCGCACCGCTTTACGGACGATTTCGGGGATCGTGTCTGCGTTGAGGATCGTCGTTGCCCACTTGGTCACAGGCTTGAACATGCTGACGACGTCCATTATCTGGTGCGATTCCTTGTGCAGGCGGTCAGTGGAACCCTGCCCGGTCAGCACGAGCATCGGTGCCCGATCCATATTCGAGTCCGCAACACCCGTGATCAGGTTGGTTGCGCCCGGTCCGAGTGTGCCCAGGGCACCGGCCGGATTACCAGTCAGCCGGCCATAGACCTCCGCCATGAAAGCGGCGCCCTGTTCATGGCGCGTTAGTACGAATTTTATTTTCTTCGACTGTTCCAGCGATATCACAAAGTCGGCGTTTTCCTCGCCGGGAACGCCAAAAATGTACTCGATGCCTTCTTCCTCAAGGCATTTGACGAACAGGTCAGATGCTTTCAATTCAGTCCCCTTATCAACGCTCGCGAATTGATCATTGTCGTTTTGCTCCGGTTGCAAAGACCGGAGACCCGGCCCGATTATTTCATAACAGGACCGGTGTCTTGGGGTCTATTTGAGGTGTCGTCAATGTCAACGGATATTCTGCAAACCAGGCGGAGTAACTCGCGCGCGGCTGCTAACATCCCGGACTGGTTAAGAGGAGGGTCCGGAATGATTTATGTCTTCGAGGTTCACATCAAACCGGGATACACCGCGGAGCAGTACGCGGAGGCCTGGGTCCGCGCCAGCAAGATCATCCAGCGAGCTCCGGGAGCCCGCGGCACGCGACTGCATCGCAGGCTCAATGATCCTACGGTGTTACTCGCGATCGCGAGCTGGGAGTCGAAGTTGCAGCGTGACGAAATGGAGGCCAGTCACAATGACAC
>JADFHE010000015.1:0-19747 GCA_022567295.1 Pseudomonadota bacterium
GGAAACTTGAGACCGCTGGCTGTATGGAAGACAACGACCCGATCAGCCGGGCCGACACGGCCAGATTGCCGTTCCATTTCCAGTGCTACGAGGCAAGCCACGCCTTCGGGGCACATGTGTAAACCCTCCTCGGCGCACACCTTGGCCCGCAATTCATTGACAGCATTATCATCGACCATGGTGCCGAAGCCGTTGGATTCGTAGAGCACGTCCAACACCAGCGAGCCACCCAGTGGATTCGGAACTCGTACACCATGAATTTCGGTCGTGACGTTCTCCCACTCCTCGACCTCGCGGTTACCTGCCTCGAAAGCTTTGACGATGGGACCGCAGCCCGTGGATTGCACCGCAACCATGCGCGGCAGCGGACCTTTCAGCCAACCTATTTCCTTGAGCTCGTTGAACACTTTCCACATGGCGATCAGGCAGACGCCGCCGCCCGTCGGGAAAAAAATGATGTCGGGCAGGTGCCATTCGTACTGTTCCGCCAGCTCAAGGCCCATGGTCTTCTTGCCTTCCACCCGGTAGGGTTCCTTCAGCGTCGTCAGGTCGAACCAGCCCATTTCCTCGACGCCGTCGGCAACAATTTTGGCACAGTCGCCAACCAGCCCGTCGACACGCCATGCCTGGGCGCCGTGAAACGCGATTTCGCTGGCGGTAATCTCCGGCGTGTCGGCGGGGGTGAAGACGTATGACTCGATGCCTGCGCGCGAGGCATAGGCCGCAAGTCCTGCGCCGGCGTTCCCTGCTGTCGGGATCGCAATGCGTGTTACGCCCAGGGACTTGAGCATGCTGACAGCAACGGCCATGCCACGGCACTTGAACGAGCCGGTCGGCAATCGGCCTTCGTCCTTGACCATGATTTGCGCGCAGTCCAGCCGCCGCTCCAGGGTCGGCAGGGGGATTAACGGCGTCATGGTTTCACCCAGACTGACAGGTTCGATTTCCGACCCCAGCGGCAGGAATTCCCGATAGCGCCACATGTTCTCGGGGCGCGTGGCGAGAGCTTCTTTGGTCAGCTTTTTGGCAAGGGCTTGCAGGTCATAGCGCACCATCAGTGGTGCGCCGGCCGGGGACAATCCGTGCAGAACCCCCGCTGGGTAATGCTCGCCGGTCTGCGAACATTCCAGATGCGTGACAAATGAGTTCATTGATTGTGTCCTCCAAGATTGTTCAAGGATCGCATGATAGGCTGCGACGGTCGATATTAGACGGATGAGTGGGACGTGATTGACCGCATTGCTTCTATAGCCACCAGCACCCTGTCAAACGCCCTCGACGACGCTGGCTATCACGACAATGTGATGCAGGGAATACACTCAGTTGTCGCCGGTTCCCGGTTTGCCGGACCAGCGGTGACGGTCAGGGAGGCGAGCGGTGAGTTCGGCAGTTTTCGCTCCGAGGACTTCAGAGTCGGTGCAATAATTGACGCAGCAGAAACCGGTGACGTGATCGTAATTGACGGTGGCGGAGCTCTCTGTTCAACCTGGGGCGGCATGGCGTCCTTCGCTGCAAAGTTCAAGGGTGTTGCGGGCCTGGTGGTTGACGGAGCCGTGCGGGATCTCGAGGAGATTATCGAGTTCGATTTTCCGGTATTCGCCCGGCACATGGTGCCAACTACGGGTCGTTTGCGAATGAAGGTAGAGGCCATCAATGAACCGATAGTGGTGTACGGGGTTCGGGTTGAACCTGGCGACATCATTGTCGGTGACGGCACCGGACTCGTCTGCCTGCCGCGCGGCGATGCGGAAAAGATTGTGGGCGTTGCCGAACAGATTGGTCAGGACGATGCATCTGCCCTTGAGGACATGAAGGCTGGCATGTCGTTCTCAGAGGCGATGTCTAAGTACACGAAGATCTAACCGGAACCCGGCGTGCCTTCCGCAACCACTTTGGCCGAATCCATTGTCGCCGCATTGGCGCGTCATGGTGTGCAGCGAATGTTCGGCATACCGGGAGGGGGATCCAGCCTGGATCTGATCGACGCCGCCAGGGAACGCGGTATTGACTTCATACTCGCCCGTACGGAAGTGGCAGCGGCGATTATGGCTGCTGTTACCGGCGAATTATCGGGCACGCCCGGGGTGGTATTGGCCGGTATCGGTCCCGGTGCTGCGAGCATCGTCAACGGCATCGCTTATGCTCACCTGGAGCGGGCGCCGTTGCTGCTGTTCACTGACGGACCTGCCGCTTCCCTGCACCAGTCTTTCGATCAGAATGCATTGTTCGCGCCGATAAGTAAGTACCAGGGGCGGCTGCGGCCCGGCGACGGTCGCGCCGGAATCGAAACCGCGATTGACATCGCGCTTACACCGCCGCGGGGGCCCGTGCATCTGGACATGACCGCGACAGATGCTGCGGCTGCCGTCGATAATCCAGCGACAGCTGCGGGCGCGAATTCTACCGCTGCTGTCGCAGCAGATAGCCTCCCGGCTGGCGATGTTGATCAAGCCCGTAGACTTTTGCAGGACTGCAACAGACCCATCATTATTGCTGGCCTGGAGTCCCGCTGCGGTGACGCGCCGGCAGCACTCCGGAAGCTCGCCGACGCCCTGACTTGTCCGGTGCTGCTGACTTATAAAGCCAAGGGTGTCCTGCCCGACGGTCATCCGGGTACCGTTGGATCGTTTACGGGCGCCGTGGCTGAGGGGAAATCCGTCGGCCGGGCAGACCTGATCGTGCTCTACGGCCTGGACCCGGTGGAGCTTATTCCCGGGCAGTGGCAATACGATGCACCGCTCCTGAATCTTTTTCCGCACACGCATTCCGATCCTCCGGCGCCTTCGGCCGGCCAACTAATTGGCTCCCTCAATGAGGCTGTGCTCAGTGTCCTTCCGGCGGTCACCCAATCTGCCTGGATACCGGACGAGATCGGTAAGCTGCGTGAACGAGCGCGTGCGCTTTTGAGTTACGACGGTGACGGTCATACGACGCAAAGTGTGGTGGAACTTGCAGGTCACGCCGCGCCGGCTGATTGTCGAGCCACGGTGGATGCCGGCGCGCACATGTTTAGCGCGCTCTCGACATGGCAGGCGCAAGAGGCCTTCGGCGTGTTGAAATCCAATGGCCTCTCCACAATGGGTTATGCACTGCCTGCCGCCATTGCCTCGTGTCTGGAAGAGCCGCATAGAGCGGTGGTGGCGTTCACTGGCGACGGCGGTCTGATGATGTGTCTTGGGGAGCTGAAGACAGCGGTAGAACACAACTGCCACATTGTCGTCGTAGTCCTCAACGACGCGGCACTGTCGCTCATCGACATCAAACAACAGCGCCAGCAACGCACCAGCGTGGGGGTCAGGTACCCGTCTGCGGATTATGCCGGGATTGCACACGCACTCGGTTGCAAGTCCTGGCATGTTGGGGCTCATGAAGACCTGACCGTCGCAATGACCGCGGCCTTCGCCCATGGAGGGCCGTCTCTGATTGACGTAACTGTTGACCCTGCCGGTTACGTAAGCCAGCTTGAAGCCTTGAGGGGATGAAGGTGCTACCGGGCCTTGTGAAGAGCGACAAGCTCTGCAAGTGACGTCACCGTCAAATGCGGCTCAGCCGCGGTCGCAAGTGTGGCGCCGCTTCCCTTCTTGCCTTGGCGACGATTGACCCATACCGTCGTTAGTCCCAGCTCCCTGCCAGGATTGATGTCGTGGTGTTTGCTCTGTGCAACGTGAAGAATCTCGTGTTTCGAAATACCCATATCGTCGAGCAGCGCGATCGCCGTGTTGAAGAGCGCAAGCGATGGCTTGTACGTCTCAGCGTCTTCCGCGGTTACCGTCATTGCGAACGAAACCTGCAACAGCTTGAGCGTCCTGCGCAGCGAAGAGTTATCCACGTTTGACAGGATACCCAGCCGGTAATGGCGTTCGAAGTATCGCAGACTCTTGACCGTGTCCGGAAACGGCGGCCAGGTGCCGACAGATTGGACGAAAGCGTCTGCGTGCGCGTGGTTCGTTTCCCAGCCGAACGTACCTTCCATGTCGCCCCACGTTCGGCGCATGACGTCCGAGTACAGCAGCACGGGTCGAACCTGCTGAAACTTCGCCTGCATCAGGGCGAACGATGAAAGCAACAGGTTTGGCGGCAAGCGTGGATCGAGTTCTGCCAGCCAGGGCTGCACAAGCTCTGTAATGCCCCGCTCCCAGTCGATGAGCGTTCCGTAGCAATCGAAGGTAAGAACACGGTACGTGGAGAAGTCGATCATCGTTGTTAGCAACTGCGCAACTTGGCTTCGTAAAATGGCGTGGTTTTAAGCCCGGTACCTGTCAGGAGAATAACAGTAGCGTCTGATTCGCTGATGGTTTCGTCTCGTATCAGACTGGAGAATGCAGCGGCTGCCTGGGCGGACGTCGGTTCGACATACAGTCCTTGTCGCGCCAACATCAAACTCGCGGCGGCAATTTCCTGCTCGCCGATTGCAATGGTTCCGCCGTTGCTTTCGCGCAGGGCATGGAGCATCTCCAGGAGACGAATGGGTCGCTTTATCGCGGTGCCTTCTGCGACGGTAGGTTGAAAATCACAGTCAACGTAGTCTTCCGTTTCGGCCCGAAAACTTGCGTGAAGGGGGGCGCAATTTGACGGTTGAGAGGCGAACAGTCTTGGCAGATTTTCGATCTCGCCGGATGAAATCAATTCCTGAAACGCGATATAACAGCCAAGCAAGTTACTCCCGGCACCCGTCGGGATGATGATGTTGTCGGGCACCTTGAAGCCAAGATCTTCCCAGAGTTCATAACCGAGCGTCTTCGTACCTTGCAGGAAAAACGGATGCCAGTTGTGGCTTGCATAAAAAACCTGCGAAGACGCGGCTATCGCAGCCTGCTCAGTCGCCTCGCGCGGGCCGGGAACCAGCTCCACATTCGCGCCATAGGCCCTGACCTGAGCAATCTTCGCCGGCGACGTCGAATCGGGTACAAAGACTTTTACTTGCATGTCGCCCGCGGCCCCATAGCCTGCAACTGACGAACCGCCATTGCCCGAGCTGTCTTCCAATACGGATGAAATGCCTTGTTGCCTCAGCATGGACAACATCACTGACGTTCCACGGTCTTTGAACGAGCCAGTGGGCGCGAACCACTCAAGTTTGAAAAAACATGTAGTACCCGCGAATGTCGAGGCGACCAACGGCGTACAACCCTCGCCGAGGGAGATCGGAGTTTCAACATCCAGCGGGAATGATGCGCGGTATCTCCAGATCGATCGCGTCGCAAAATCGATTTGCTCACGATGTAGGCCGCCAAGGGGCGTGAGCATCAACGGATGGCCCGACGGAGACTGCCAGATCGGCGTATCCAATGGAAAAGTCTGTTGGCTACGTGAATCAACGTATCGTGCCATCTCTTTGTTCTCCTGATAACGGGTGTAAAATGACAGGATAATCGATGCTTGTACAACGTCCGACCAATCACACCGTATGACCAATTAGCATGCAAGTAAAAATTCCAGCACATCAGGAGAGCAAGCTGGCCTGGTACGGGCCTGAGCTGCAGTCCGATACCGACAAATGGGTACTGCTGTTAGATGATGCCGAAATTGCTGAAGTTGAAATCGCCGCCAGGAAAATAATCGAACAAGACAAGTCCATCGTCGAGATCAACAAAGAGAACTTCCCGCTGCCGCTGCTAGGCTCAAGACTGGAAGAACTAACAGAACAACTAATTAACGGCATCGGCTTTGCTTTGGTGAGGCGGATTCCGGTCCAGCGTTATTCAGTGGAACAGGCCGCAACAATGTTTTATGGCGTTGGCGCACACCTGGGTAATGCACGCATGCAGAATGCCAAAGGTCATGTCCTGGGGCACGTGTGCGATCTGAATATGCGCAGCGATGAGCCGGGCGTAAGGATTTACCAGACCCATGAGCGGCAGACTTTTCACACCGACTCCAGCGATATTGTGGGGCTGCTATGTCTGAAGAAAGCAAAAAAGGGCGGCGAATCTTTGTTAGTCAGTGCGGTAACGATCTACAACGAGATGCTAAAGGCCCGTCCGGATCTCGTGCGGCTGTTGTTCGACCCCATTGCGACTGACAGGCGCGGAGAAATTCCTGAAGGCATGCAGCCGTTGGATATGTTTGACGAGTTCGCCAATGATCCCGATCTCAATATGTCAATGCAGCTTGAACCGGGTGACATGCAATTCGTTTACAACCACGGGTTGCTACATGATCGAACCGGTTTTGAAGACTGGCAGGATATCGAAGACCGCCGACATTTGTTGCGCTTGTGGTTGTCGGCACCGAATGACAGACCGTTACCCCCGGTATTCAAGGAACGGTTTGGTAGCATTGAAATTGGTAACCGCGGCGGAATCGCAGTGCAGGGCGCTGAGCCCTGTGCGCCCATGGAGCCGTCTTAACCGGTTCCTGCGTGTTGCTTCTTGATGCGCCACTGTTCGCCTTGGTAGATGCCCAGTCCCACAACCAGCAGAATTCCGACCAACATCCATGATTTTGCCGTCGAGAACGTAATCATCCACAGGCACAGCGCGAGACCAACTAGCGGAATCGTGTAGCCGCCCTTGATTCGGTATGCGCGCTCAATCGTCGTCCGGTCCGCCTTGCCTTTTATGACCGGCAATGCGGCAATGCAGACGACATAAATAATGAGTCGCGTCAGCGTAGTAGCGACTGCCAGAAGGACGAAGGAACCGGACAACGCGAGAATCAATGCCATGCCGCCGAGAAACATGATCGAATTTGCGGGCGATGAATACTTTTCGTTAATGTGACCAAACCATCGCGGCAACAAGCGATGATCGGCAAGCGCCATCGTCAGGCGAGGAGTCGCCAGCATGGAGCTGGAAAGATTACCGCCGATCGAAAAGACTGCCGTAATGGTGATTGCAATTGCGCCAATGGGTCCAGCCAGTTTGCGTCCGACGTCGACCAGATCCCCGCCCTGGGCAGCAGCATCACCTAGTACGGAGATGAAGACCAGCACGATCAAAAAATAGAGCAGGCCCGTGGCAATCATGGTGAAAACCAGTACGTTAGGGATCGTCTCTTTCGGTTTCGACGTCTCGCCCGCGGGAATCAGTACCTGCTCAAAGCCGAGATACGCATAAATCAACAACAGTGTCGTGCCGCCCAGATCGTTGATTGTCGGAAGAACTTCGGGAAACAAGATGTCCGGCGTCACATATTGCAAGCCAAGCAGGATCATGATCAGCAGTGGAACAAGTTTGAAAACAGTGAAAAAGCCCAATGCGCGAACACCGCCCTTGACGCCGACCACATTGGCCAGCGTTATCGTGCCGATGACGACAACGACCACGACTACCTGGCCAATATCGATCCGGTCAGGATCGCTGTCAAACCATGGCCATACTTTACCAAGGAAATAGGCCATGACGTGGCTGTTTGCGGCAATCGACGCTGCACGACTCACGAAGTATATCCAGCCGGTGCTGAATCCAATCAACGGGCCAAACGCCTTGGTCGCATACAGCGCGGGTCCGCCTGATATTCTGAAGTAGCTCGACAGTTCGGCGAAAGTCAAAACGACCGAGGTGAACAGCACGCCAGCCCCCAGATACAGCCAGGGACTTAAGACTCCTGCGCTGGCCGCAACATCAGATGGCGTTGCAAAAATTCCCGCGCCGATCATCCCGTTCAGAACAATGAGTGAGCCGCCGATCATTCCGATTCCACGGATCAACTGGCCCCTTTGGCCGGTCGCTGGCTGATTCAAGGGTTGTACTCCTGCTGTCCTGCGAGAAAAACAAAGGCCGGCTGCAACATCATCGCAACCGGCCTCCAGGGTCAAACAAGGCTAGGTTATTTACCTGTTACTGAAAGGAGTAAGTTCCCCGCAGATACCACATACCACCTTCGTAGTTCGCCGCACTTCGACGTGGATACGGTAGTCCGGCGCCTATCCGATTTGCATGAATCCCATCATCGGGAATCACATCGACGAACTCGTCGAAGATGTTGTTGGCACCCAAATTGATCCTCCAGTTATCGTTCAACTGATAAGCCAAATCAACATCAATGTAGGTCGTGGCGCCGACTTCCCAGCTTGTATTGGGGGCCGGATCGTTGATGCCGCCGCGCTCATCCCAATGCTCGCCATAGTAATTCGCTCGGATCATCAGACTCAGATTGTCGCCAAACGAGGTGTTCGCAGAGACTACAAGACGTTCATTCGGGTAGTTGTTCTCGATATCTTCGATGTTAGACGAACTGACCGGCAAGATGGGGCCCGTCGGTGACTCCACAAGCGTCTGACCGGTGACCTCAACCTTGGTATAGCTAAACGCAGCTGTCACGTCAGTGCTGGCACTACCACCCCAGTCCCAACCTGTTGTCAGTACGACATCAACCCCAGAATGCTGGACGTCCAGGGCATTGGTATAAAACGCGATACTGCCGCCAGTTGCCGGATCAGGGATATTGCCCGTCTTGTATATGCGGTCATCAACTTCGATCTGATACAGGTCAACTGTGAGCGTTGTACTGGCGCCGAAATCAGCGGCAAAACCGAGGCTAAAGTTGATGGACGTCTCTTCCGTGAGCGCTGTGCCACCTACTGCAACTGCGGCGGGATCAGTCGGAGGGAACAGGCCCTCTTCAACCAAATCGCCTGAGATGCTATCGGCCGTCGTGATGGTTGTCCGCACGTTAGCCTGTCCCGGTGTCGGCGCATGGAAACCGGTTGACACGGCGCCGCGAACAGTAAAGCCATCCGTGACACGGGATCGCGCTGCTATTTTCCAGTTGAGCGTGTCACCGAAGTCGGAGAAGTCCTCATAACGGAAGGCATACTGCACCAAAATCGCATCGCTAACATCATGCTCTACATCCACATACAGAGCGACGTTGTCGCGTGCATTAGCACCGGCGTCGTCTGCCGTGACACCTTTCAAGCCGCTGGCGCCCGAATTGAAGTATGAGCTGGGCTCACCTACGAGTGCCGTATAGGTTTCCTCACGCCATTCCGTACCAAAGGCCAGGTTCAGCGTGTCGCTGAGAGGCAGGGAGAAATCGGCATTCACGTTAAGCTCTTTTTGCTCGTAACCACCGACATCAAAATCCCTTTGCGGGAGCTCCAGGTAAACTGGGGGATCACATACCGGTGCGGCGATGCTCGGACAGCCGCTGGGCGTGCGGGGCTCAAGGTCACCGGGGCCGAGAGACTGGTTCGCCGTGTTGGCCAGGAAATAGAGCAACTCGTTCCTGCCAAAGCCGAAGCTGAAGTCATAAAACATGCCACTCTCGAACTCGCCGTTGACGCCCAATACAATACTGGTATCAGCCTGATCGCCGATCAGAACCGGTGTGAACCCGGCGGGCAGGCCAACGAAGCCCTGCTCACGCAAGTTCAGAGAGTTCGGAAAGCCGTCGAGGTCGTTGGGATCCGGTAGCAGCGTCACGTTGTCGATATCCGGGGTCTGGTCGCAGGTAGGACATCCATCTCCAAACGTTCGTTGTCCCGCGAAGACCGTATGCGTGTCCGGATGGCGGAAGAAAAAGCGGTATCGACCTTCAGTATCGGCATAACTGAAACGAGCGTACAACTCCGCCGTAGCGCTGATCTCGAAGCCGGAATTTATGTAGATACGAACACCCTCAGTCTGAGGGCGTCCCCAGGTCTGCACGAACGGCGCATCCCCGAACGGGGCGTCAGAGCCAACCCCCGCAATACCGGCGTCAATCAACGCCTGACCGGCCGGGAGCTGTGTGCCACGTGAGAGCGCTTCGTTGTCAATATATTCAGCGCTAATGTTGATGAAGCCATTATCGCCCGCGGCAAACCCGGCGTTTGCCGAGATCTTTATGCTGGCTTCGCCTTCATAATGCTGGCCGTATTGAACCTGAACCTGGCCGCCTTCCGACGCATCTTTCATCACGAAGTTGATGACGCCGGCGATCGCATCAGATCCATACTGTGACGCAGCACCATCACGCAAAACCTCTACGCTCTTGACCGCGATACCGGGAATCATTCCGATGTCGACGCCATGCGCGCCGTTACCGGCCGCAGGTGCCAAAAACTGCACCAAAGCGGAACGATGTCGGCGTTTGCCGTTTATCAGAACCAGGGTCTGGTCGGATGCGGTACCGCGCAAGGATGTCGGACGTACGAACGCGGATCCGTCACCGGTTGCCGGCGTCGCCGTAAAGGATGGAACCAGGGCCCTCAGGTTGTCCGTGATATCGGCCGTGCCTCCAAGGGCGTTGAATTCATCCCCCGAGATTACGTCGATTGGCACGGTCGAATCCGCTGCTGAGCGCGGCTTCATGCTGCGCGAGCCGATGGTGACGATCTCTTCAATCACGTCATCATCCTGCGCCAGCGCGCTTTGGAACGTCAGGCCCGAACAACTCAGCACGAGCGCCAGCGCACCATAGGAAATGGTTTTCTTACACATTTTGATTTTCCCCCTAGGAAAAGTAACTCAATTCTTATGTGACACAGAATGTGTCATTTTATCTTATAAGCATTTCGAATAAAACTAGCCGATCCCTTCCATTAAAGCAACGAATGATTCACTATTGGTGACCGATAAATCATTTGTTTCATCCCGTACGGCTTCTGGGGTTGCTGGTACAGCCATAGAAATGAGGGGCCATGGACAACAGATACCCGGACACGATCAGATTACTCGTTGATTCCTACCCGAAACTCACGCCGGAACTAAGAAAGGCGGCGCGTTTTATGGTAGAGCACCCCGAAGAGATCGGCCTGAACTCGATGCGCAGCGTGGCGAGGGACGCCGGCGTCAAACCTGCAACCATTACGCGCCTGACCAAGACCCTGGGTTTCGGCGAATATGAAACATTGCGCGAGCCCTTCCGGCAACGACTGCGAAGAAGCTCGCCGGAGTTTGCATCGAAGCTACAAGATGTCCAAAAACGTGGCGAGTCCGGCGGCAAATCGATATTTGCAAACCTGCGCGAACAGGAGATTTCAAATATCGAGCGGTCTCTGTCGGAGGACAATTTCCCGGTCATTGAGGACGCTGCAAAAACATTGCACGACAGCCGTAAGGTTTATGTCCTTGGCCTGCGCGGCGCGTATGCTCCAGCGTTCCTGTTTCACTACACCTACCAGTTGTTCCAGGATAATAGCCACTTACTGGATACCAGCGCGGGCATATTCGCGGACCAGCTGCGTGGCATAAGCTCTTCCGACAGCCTGCTCGTTATATCATTTCCGCCCTATACACAACTCACGATTGACGCCGTGGAATACGCGGCCGAGGCTGGTGCGAAAATCGTCGCGGTGACAGACAGCATCGTGTCGCCTGCAGCCAGCCATGCGGCGCATACGATTGTAACCACGAACGAGTCGCCGTCTTTCTATCATTCTTTCACGGGAGCTCTTGCGGTGATCCAGGCATTGATCGCGCTGCTGGTTACAAAGGCAGGCGGCGATGCGGTTAAAATAGTTGCGGAGGCCGAGAAACAACTATCGCGCATCAGCGCGTATTGGTAATCATGAGTCGCGCACTACACAGAAGCTTGTTGCAAGATCCACCGCGCGCAGTGCGCGGCGAAGGCCCTTACCTGATCGACGACAGCGGCAAGCGATACCTGGATGGCTGCAGTGGCGCGGCTGTTTCGTGTTTGGGTCACAGTCACCCGGCGATCATCGAGGCGATTCAGAAGCAGGTTGCGACATTGCCGTATGCCCACACCTCGTTTTTTACGACAGACGTTGTGGAAGAACTCGCCGACACGCTGGTCGAAGGCGCACCCGGCATGGGCAAGGTATTGCTGCTATCGGGTGGCTCCGAAGCTGTCGAAGCGGCACTAAAGCTGTCACGCCAGTATTTCGTCGAATCGGGGGAGCCGGACCGACATCTCTTTATTGCGCGCCGGCAAAGCTACCATGGCAATACGCTGGGTGCGTTAGCTGTCGGCGGCAACGAGTGGCGACGTGAGTTCTTCCGCCCGCTGCTCATCGACGGACACCACATCGCCCCGTGTTTCGAATACCGTGAACGAGCGGCAAGCGAAACGCGGGGTGAGTACGGCGAGAGAACGGCCCTCGAGCTGGAAGAAAAAATCGTCGAACTCGGAGCTGAAAACGTCGCAGGGTTCGTCGCGGAAACCGTGGTGGGCGCGACGGCCGGTGCCGTGGTTGCAGTACCGGGTTATTTTGGCCGCATTCGGGAAATATGTGATCGTTACGGCGTTCACCTTATTCTCGACGAAGTCATGTGCGGCACGGGGAGAACCGGGTCGATGATGGCGTACCAGCAGGAGCACATCATTCCGGACATCGTGACGATGGCGAAGGGTCTGGCAGCCGGATACCAGCCGATCGGGGCATTGCTCTGCAGAGAGGAAATCACCGACACCATCAAGAACAACAGCGGCTATTTTCAACACGGTCACACGTTTATGGGTCACGCAACCGCCGTTGCAGCATCGTTAGCGACCCTGCGCACGATCAAAGCCGAAAACCTGCTCGACAACGTTGTTGCCCGTGGCAAGACCATACGCGCCAGTTTTCGCAGCGCGCTGGCCGAGCACCCTAATGTGGGTGATATTCGCGGACGAGGCCTGTTTATCGGCGTTGAGTTCGTAGCGAACCGGGACAGCAAAGAGCCGTTCGATCCTGAAATGAAAGTGCATAAGAAAGTCCAGATAGCGGCAATGGAGAACGGACTGCTTTGTTATGCCATGGGTGGCACCATCGACGGCCGAAGGGGCAACCACATACTGATCGCGCCGCCGTACAACATCGAGACGTCACACGAACAGGAACTGGTGGACAAATTCGTCGCGGCCGTCATACAAGGCCTGGGGAGCTAACTGCCGTAGATCTTTCCGGGCAACCAGGTAACGAGACCTGGGAACGCCGCTAGCAACAGCAACGCGAGAATCTGGATCGCTACGAATGGAATGGCGCCGCGATAAATCTGCGCAGTGGTGACAGACGGGGGAGCGACGCCGCGTAAATAGAACAGCGCGAATCCGAACGGCGGCGTAAGAAACGATGTCTGTAGATTGACCGCAATCATGATTCCCAACCAGACCGGATCCACGCCCATTGCCAGCAAGACCGGTCCGACAATGGGCACCACAACAAATGTAATTTCGATGAAGTCCAGGACGAAGCCGAGCAGGAACATCACCAGCATTACAATAGTTACAGCGCCAAACACGCCACCCGGGAGCGCCTCGAGAATCGCGCGGACGCCGTCATCGCCGCCGTAGCCGCGGAACACCAGCGAGAAGATGGAGGCGCCGATCAAAATCATGAAAACCATGCTGCTGATGCGTAACGTACTCTGCATGATTTCCTGCAAGCGCTCGAGAGTGAGCCCGCGGCGCGAAATCGCGAGCAGCAACGCGCCCATCCCGCCGACACCTGCAGCCTCCGTTGGTGTGGCGTAGCCTCCCAATATCGAGCCGAGCACGGCAAAAATAAGCAGCAGTGGTGGAAACAGTGCGCGCAGAACCCTGGCGAACGTGAGCCTCTCGCCAGGCTCACGTTGATGTGCCGGCATCGTTTCGGGTCTGAAAAACGCGACGCCGAGAATGTAAATTACATACAAGGTGACCAACAGCAGGCCTGGAATCAATGCGCCGGCAAATAGATCTCCCACCGAAACGGTCTTTGGGGAAAAGACGCCCATGTCCAGTTGAGCCTGCTGGTATGCGGTCGTCATGACGTCACCGAGCATGACAAGAATGATCGACGGCGGGATGATCTGTCCCAGCGTGCCCGATGCGCAGATGATGCCGGTCGAAGTCTCGGGTGAGTAGCCACGTTTCAACATCGTGGGCAAAGACAGCAGTCCCATGGTGACTACGGTTGCACCAACGATGCCCGTGCTCGCGGCCAACAGCATGCCGACCAGCATGACGGAGATGCCGAGGCCGCCGCGCAACGAGCCGAAAAGAGCGCTCAGCGTTTCAAGCAGGTCTTCGGCTATGCGGGCGCGCTCAAGCGTTACGCCCATGAATACGAACAACGGAACGGCGACCAGCGTTCCGTTGGTCATGATGCCGAAAATACGATTGGGTAATCCGGACAACAAAGCCTCGTTGAAACCGCCGCCCAGTACTCCGAGGCCCGCGAACAAGAGCGCCGTTCCGCCTAGTGTAAATGCGACCGGAAACCCTGCGAGTAAGACCAGGATGACGGCAACAAACAACAAAGCGGCTACCCACTCCACGTCAACGGCCCCTGAGCGTACGAACGCACTGCTGCAACAAGGCTATCCCCTGCAAACCGACCGTCACTGGCATGACGATGAGAATCGATTTGAGCAGCGGAATCAGCGGGTACGGCAAGCCACCGGACTCACGTGAAGCTTCCTGCAACTTCCAGGAGACTGCGACATAGTCAAGCGCCTTCCAGGCGAGAAAAAAGCATAGCGGCAAGAGAAAAACGACCACACCGGCAAGGTCCACCCACGCTCGACCCTTCGCGCTCATCTCGCGATAAAATATGTCGACGCGTACATGCTGTTCCTGTTGCAGCGTGTAGGCAGCACCAACCATGAAAACAAACGCATGCATCCAGACGACCGATTCCTGCAACCAGATCAGCCCCGCATCGAAGGCGTAACGCATGACGACCACAACGAAAGTGACGAGCACCATTATCAGGGTCAGCCAGGCAGACGCCTTGCCAAGCATTGAACTGATGCGATCAAGCATTAGTGGTTCATCAACGCGGTGAATCCCGCAATATCGTATTGTTGGACCACCCTAGTGCCGCCAGAACGTCGGCGTTATGAGTACCAGCAGCGTGAAGATCTCGAGACGACCCAGTAGCATGCCGGCGACTGAAATCCACTTCGCAGTATCGCTCAGAGACATGAAGCCCGATGTTACGTCGCCGAGCCCGGGTCCGAGGTTGTTGAGTGTCGCGGCGACAGCCGAAAAAGCCGTTACCTGATCGAGGCCGGTCGCCATCATCGCCAGTAACATCACACCAAATACGATGATATAGACCGAGAAAAATCCCCATACGGCGTCGACAACGCGGTACGGAACCGCCGTGTTGCCCAGCTTCACCGGAATCTCGGCATTGGGATGCACGAGCCGCGCAACTTCTCTCGCGCCCTGCTTGTAAATGAGCAGCCAGCGGATGACCTTGATACCACCGGCCGTGGAGCCGGCGCAGCCACCAACAAAACTCGCGAAAATCAATAGGACAGGCAGCACCGCCGGCCACAAGGTGAAGTTCTCGATCGTAAAACCGGTGGTTGTAGCAATCGACACGGCGTGAAAAACGCCGCTCAATAATGTCTGGGTCGGGTCAGTCAGCCCGCGATGCTGATATAGCGTAAACACGACTATTGCGGATAGCGCTACGAGAACGACGCTGTACGCCTTGAACTCGGGGTCCTTGAAATAGTGTTTGACGGACACGTAGCGCCAGGCGAAGAAGTGCAGCGAAAAGTTGATGCCCGCAAAAAACATGAAGACGATCGCGACACAGTTGATAGCGCTGTTATCGAAATAACCGATGCTGGCATCGTGTGTCGAGAAACCACCGATAGCGACGGTCGAAAACGCGTGGCACAGCGCGTCGAACCAAGACATGCCGGCGAGCCAATAACTCACCATGCACGCGATCGTGAACGCCACGTACACATACCACAGCGCTTTGGCTGTCTCGGTTATGCGTGGCGTGAGTTTTGTGTCTTTGACCGGGCCCGGCGTTTCGGCGCGGTACAATTGCATGCCACCGACGCCAAGCATCGGTAAAACGGCGACGGCTAAAACGATGATTCCCATACCGCCCAGCCATTGCAGTTGCTGGCGGTAATAGAGCATTGAAACAGGCAGATCATCAAGACCAGTCAGAATGGTGGCGCCCGTCGTCGTCAACCCGGACATTGACTCGAAAATCGCGTCAGTAAGCGATAAAGACAAACTGTCTGAAAAAAACATCGGTGCCGCGCCGAAAGATCCCAGCACAGCCCAAAACGCAGCGACGACAAGAAAGCCATCGCGCAGCCGTAAATCCTTACGCGAACGGTGTACAGGCAACCAAATCAAAAATCCCGCAACCAGAGTTAGTCCGAAACCCTGAACGAATGGCAGCCAGGAATGATCGTTGTAATAAATACTGAAAATGACGGGCGGCAGCATTGTCAGGCTGAACATCATCAGCAGCAGTCCGAGTATTCGCTGTACGACGGTCCAGTTCATCCAAGGGGCCTACACAAATGAAACATCAACCTGGAAAAGGCTCTCCAGATGCTCGATTTTTCGACGGTCGGTCATAAACAGAATCACATGGTCGTTGGATTGAATCACGGTGTCGTGATGCGCAATGATGACCTGATCGCCGCGAACAATGGCGATGATGGCCGTGCCCTTCGGCAATTCGATGTCCTCGATTTTTCGTCCGACAACTTTGGAGCTGTCTTTTTCGCCATGCGCGATAGCTTCCATCGCCTCGGCCGCGCCGCGCCGCAGTGAGTGCACTTTGACAACATCACCGCGGCGCACATGTGCTAGCAACGAGCCGATCGTGATTTGCTGCGGCGAGATAGCGATATCGATGCTGCCGGACTCAACCAGATCGACATAGGAGGGGCGATTGATCAGTGCCATAACCTTTTTGGCGCCAAGGCGCTTCGAGAGCATCGAGCTCAGTATGTTGGCTTCTTCCGAGTTGGTCAGTGCGCAGAAGACATCGACGCTGTCGATGTTTTCTTCAAGTAGCAACTCTTCATCGGCTGCGTCGCCCACCAGAACGATCGCCTTGTTGAGTTGTTCCGAAATGTGTCGTGCGCGTCGCGGGTCGCGCTCGATTATCTTGACCTGATTGGTCTGCTCAAGCGCCAACGCAAGACGCACACCAATGTTGCCACCACCGGCAATGACAACGCGTCGTACCGGGTCTTCGAGGCGCCGCATTTCGCTCATGAAAACGCGAATATCTTTGCGGTCCGTGATAAAGAAGACTTCGTCGTCCTCCTGAATCACGGTATCGCCATCCGGTAGCATTGCCTTGCCGTGCCGATAAATGGCAGCGATACGACCCTCGGTATTTGGAATATGGTCTTTGAGGGTCGCGATTCGCTGTCCAACCAATAGGCCGTCCCGGTCGGCTTTTACGCCAACCAGGCGCACTCGGCCATCGGCAAAATCGAGAACCTGCGAAGTGCCGGGATAAAGAATGAGCTGCTCGATATGCGAACAGACAAGCTGTTCCGGACTGATGCGAACATCAATGGGAATTGCATCCTGCGTGAAAAGTTTGTGCGCATTCATGTACTCAGCAGAGCGTATGCGTGCGATCTTGGTGGGCGTCTGAAATTGCGTGTACGCGATTTGGCAGGCAACCATGTTGGTTTCGTCAGTATTCGTCAGCGCGACCACAATGTCGGCGTCACTGGCGCCGGCGCGTTCGAGTACATCCGGGTAGGCTGCGTGCCCGACCACCGTGCGAATGTCGAGACGGTCCTGCAACTCTCGCAAAATGTCAGCCCGCATGTCGACAACAGTTACCTCGTTAGCCTCTTCGCGCGACAGATGATATGCCGCGGATGAACCAACCTGACCTGCACCGAGTATGAGAATTTTCATCGCGCCTCGTGTCCTGTCTTCCATATTCGCATCATTTCAGCGTGCGACGTCAGCTCGTCTGCTAAGGCGCGCCCCGCCGACAATGGCAGGTCCTTGTCAAAGGGCGCAACGCCGCCAGGCGGGTTGACGGGCACGCCCTTCGGGAACGGCGCAGAAACTTTGTTATTGTGTTGCATCGCTTGCCAATATCCCGATATTACCGACGCAATGCGCCTTGTAACAAACGCTCTGCGCCACTCTGAAATCATGCGAATATGGAAGATAGGACACTAGTCTACATCAGATCAGGAAATGGTCTCATGCGTATTCATGAGACCATTTCCAAATTCGCATAGCTTAGAACGAGCCATTTTGTGCCGGCCGTTTCGAAATTCACTTCGATTCGTGCGTGGGCACCCTGACCCTCATAATTGAGAATCACTCCATCACCGAACTTCTTGTGCCGTACGCGCTGTCCGAGGCGAATGCCAAGTTCGTTCTCGGCGCCCGCTGTTGAAGTCTTTCGTAGTGTTGACCGAGATGGTCGCATCGGCCGGGCGACCTGTACGCGCGGTCGTATTTCCTCGATATGTTCGGTGGGTATTTCAGCGATGAAGCGTGACGGCTGCGAATAATTATCCATGCCATGAAGGCGTCGCTGTTCGGCGTGCGTAATGTAGAGCAATTGCATGGCTCGAGTGATGCCGACATAACAAAGCCGGCGCTCCTCTTCCAGGCCATTTGGGTCGGCTACCGAGCGCTGATGCGGGAACAGTCCGTCCTCCATGCCGCACATGAACACAAGCGGAAACTCAAGACCCTTGGCCGAATGCATGGTCATAAGCTGCACGCAATCTTCCCAGGCGTCGGCCTGGCCCTCGCCCGCCTCGAGCGCGGCATGTGAGAGGAATTCGTCCAGCGGCGACATGTCCTCGGCGGGATCAGGCTCGAAACCCTTTGCCGCGCTGACCAGTTCAGCAAGGTTCTCGACTCGAGTCTCGCCTTTTTCCCCCTTGTCCTTCTCAAAGAAGTCGATGAGCATACTCAGGTGGATGACGTGATCCACCTTGCCGCGCAGATCGAGGCCGTTGGTTTCGCGCGCCATGCGCTCGATAAGCGACATGAACGAATTCACGGCGTTTGCCGCACGCCCATTCAGGTCATCGCGGGCAACAGCACCGGCGGCGCGCCACAAGGAGCACGTGTTGGCCCGCGCATAAGCACGCATCATCTCAACCGTGCGCGCACCAATGCCGCGAGTTGGTTTGTTGACGATGCGCTCGAACGAGCCGTCATCATCGCGATTCGATGTCAGCCGCAAATAGGCTAAAGCGTCTTTGATTTCCGCGCGCTCGAAGAAGCGCAGACCGCCGTAAACCCGGTACGGAATTTGCGCGTTCATCAGGCCTTCCTCCAATACACGTGATTGCGCGTTGGAACGGTAAAGAATGGCGGCGTCCGCACGTGCGTTGCCCTGTTCAATCCATCCCCGCAGGCGCCCGATAACGAAGTCGGCTTCGTCACGTTCGTTGTAGGCCGAGTACACCCGGATCGGCTCGCCCTCTGCGCCCTCGGTCCAAAGATTTTTCCCCATACGCGACCGGTTGTTTGCGATGACCGCGTTCGCGGCGTTCAGAATGGTCTCCGTAGACCGGTAGTTCTGCTCGAGTTTGACGACACGAGTGCCCGGAAAGTCTTTCTGGAACTGATGTATGTGCTCGACTCGCGCGCCTCGCCACCGGTAAATCGATTGATCATCGTCACCGACGACGAACGGCACGCCTTTATCGCCCGCCAACAATCGCAGCCAGGCGTACTGGATTGCGTTCGTGTCCTGAAATTCATCGACCAGCAGGTGCTGAAAACGGCGCCGGTAATGTTGCAGCAGTTCGGTGTTGTCACGCAGTAATTCATGCGCACGCAACAGCAGCTCGGCGAAATCAACCAGACCGCCGCGCTGACAAATCTCTTCGTAAGACTGGTACAGTGAGATCAGCTGCCGACGATGTGGGTCACCCTCGGCATCAATGTGCTGAGGACGCAGGCCCTCATCCTTCTGACCGTTAATGAACCACTGGATTTCCTTCGGTACCCAGCGGCTGTCGTCGATTTCGAGATTTTTTAACAGACGCTTGATCAGGCGCAGCTGGTCGTCAGAGTCAATGATCTGGAAATTCTGTGGCAGTCCGGCTTCACGCCAGTGGCGACGCAGCATTCTGTGAGCGAGACCGTGAAATGTACCAATCCAGAGATGTTGCACCGG
>JADFHE010000015.1:19846-22163 GCA_022567295.1 Pseudomonadota bacterium
ATCAGGCGCAGCTGGTCGTCAGAGTCAATGATCTGGAAATTCTGTGGCAGTCCGGCTTCACGCCAGTGGCGACGCAGCATTCTGTGAGCGAGACCGTGAAATGTACCAATCCAGAGATGTTGCACCGGCACATTGAGCAGCGATTCGATGCGGCTGCGCATTTCGGCGGCAGCCTTGTTCGTAAAGGTTACCGCGAACAGGCTCTGTGGTGAAACTCCCTCGACATCAATTAACCACGCCGCACGGTGGACGAGCACGCGTGTCTTACCGCTACCCGCACCGGCAATAACCAAGACGGGCCCAGCGGGCGCCGTGACGGCTTGGCGTTGCGCATCGTTCAGACCGTCGAGGATCGGGGTGACATCCATCAGGGAAGTGCTGCCGGACGTTAGAAAGCGCGAAAGTGTAGCAGAGAATTACTGCTCCCAACGTAGTCCGAATATGAACTGAGTACGCTCATATTGTATGCGTATATCGTTGGATACGGTCTCGCGGAAACGGACTTGACCAACCAGGCTCAGGTGACGCGTCATTCGATAGTCGGCAATGATGCTTGCGCTGACTGATTCCTGCGTTTTGCGCCCGGCAGCCGGATTGTGGAACGCGAAGGCACTGGGGTAGTCATACAGCCGGTAGGAACCGCTGGCCTCTAAATCAAAACGATCGCCGCGTGACCAATGGAATTCGAAACCAAAGCTATCGAGCGTGTAGTCGTTGTAGCCAAGGTATTGGTCGGTGCGCTCTGTGTGCTTGACGTTGAACCCGAACCACATGCCATCGAAGATGCGCTGCCGGGCTGTGAGCTGCAGTGAAATGTAGTCGTATCGAATATTAGGATTTCCGATTCGCGGCTGGCCGTCAAGATCATACGCTGGGCGGTCACCGTAGCGGCGGCTATAGCCATCCATTGTCAGACGGAGCAAAGACGACGATGTAAATTTGTACTGGCCAAAAAGGCTTAATAGAAAATACTCATGGTCATACTCGGGAACGACAACTTGCTGATCGTAGTTCCAAAGCTGCGCCTTAATTTTGGCGCCGAAGGCCAGGCGCTCGTGTGACTGGCGAACAGTCAACTCCGGACCGTATCTCAGGTAGTTCATGCGATCGTCGATATTGACGCCCGCGATATTTCGAGCGACGCCATCATCCGGGTCGTAATAAGTTTCTTCATGTTGCGAAACCTTAAACGCGCTGTAGATTTCGCGCTCCCTGTTGCCCTCTTTGCGACGGTACTCGTTGCCGAAGCTCGCTTCATGCTGGTATTCGGTGGCGTTATCCAGGTCTTTGTCCTGGTAGTAACGGCCTGCCAGCCTGTAAGCGACGTAGAATCCTTCGAATTTCAGACTATTGATCAGGTACTTGGCGCTCAGGCTGACCGGCATGAACGCGCCGCTCTTCACCTCGGGCGTCACGACAGGTAGCAGCGGGTCGGACAGGTCGATATAACTCTGGTCAGGCGAACGGAACACGTTGTCGTCGCTGCCGAAGCTGACGCGAGCGCGAAACTGAAAATCGGTGAAGTCACGCTGTCGTTCACGCTCCGCAATACGAAGTTTGAAGCCGTCGGACCTGGCCTGCTCATCACGAATTCTTGAGATCGCAACAACGGCGAATGTCTGCAGCTTGTCACTTGAGTCTTGATCACGCGCGAGGCGAAACCAGCGCAGGGCCTCCTCGATTTCACCCAGTTCGTAAGCGTTAAGGCCGAGATTGTAGTGTGCGGCGACTCGAAGCAATGGATCTTCAAGTGCCCTTAAAAGCGCGTCGTGCGCGCGAATGTGCTGGCCGGCACGGTAGTGGGCTATGCCTGAATTGTAGTGCAGAACCGGCGTGTTCAGCCCCTGGTCGGCGGCCTGGCCGTAGCGCAGCAGGGCCGCCCAGTACAAATCATCACGGAACAGCCGGTTGCCGTCGGAAAAATACTGGCTGGCGGTCATCGCATTGGCGTTTTGTGCCGCAACAAAAAACACGATTGCCGCCAGCGTGGTGATCCAGACATCGGGTTGGAGCTTCTTGATCATGTGGATGGAGGGGTTCCGCGTTATGTCAGGTTCAAAGAGTACCGACTTTGTCGGTCGCAAAACTATGACGTAGTCGTAAAAAATCCCCCCGGGTGGGTCACAGACGGGGGGATTTGGGGGATTAGCCCTGGTTTGGCTGTTTAGTCGACCGATTCATCGGTTTCGGCTCCGTCGCCTTCGCCCTCATCTTCCATGTGGTCATCTTCGATAAGGTCGGTTTCTTCGTCGTGTTGACGGTCGTCATCGATTTCGTCGCCATCTTCGAAGTCACTGTCGTGTTCGAGCTCGTCCTC
>JADFHE010000015.1:22263-36611 GCA_022567295.1 Pseudomonadota bacterium
TCGCGAACATTATCGTGTTCGAAGCCGTCGTCGTGCTCGCCACCATCTTCCCGGCTCTCATCGTCGCGCTCGTCGCTTTCTTCATCTTCATCGTGACGTTCATCACGCTCGTCATCACGAGCGCCATCGCCATCGTGCTCTTCGTCTTCCCAGTCGTCATCACTGACGTCGTGGTCGTCAGGCCCGCTCATTTCGGAGATCGTGCCCTCAAGATCGCCGGCGTCATCGACTACGACCATCGTAATGTCGAGGTCTTCCATCGTGTCGTCGGCGTGCGCATAGGCTGGGAAGAATGCAAAGAACGTCAATGCGAGTACGGCCATGAAAATACTTAATTGCTTCATTGTCTTGCTCCGTTAACCGACGTCGACCCGCAACCGGAAGGTCCGGCCACGATCGTCGTGTATGAGAGTTGCGTAAATATCACCGCCCATAGGGGAGGTGGCGATCAATTTGAGTGGTAATAGATTCCTGCCGGCTTGCAGGCTTGTTTGCCAGGTAACTTCGCGCTGACCGGGAAAGCCGGACATTTCGATGCCTGCCGGCAGTTTCACCGTTAGCGTTACGGTATCGAGTGGCTCAACAGACGCGAACACGAGATTTACGGTTCGCGGCTCTTCGAGCGTCATCGTTATGCTGGGGATGACCGGTTCGGCACCGGGCAGGTCCGGCGTCGTCGTGAAAAAACCGCCAATCATCCACAATGCCACAGTCGCGGCGAGCGCCGAGCCAAATCCCGTAAGCAGCCAGCGATTGCGTTGCCGGCGTGTGCCTTCGTGAGTTGCCCGCACCAGCGCCTGGTCGAAATAGCCTGCTGTTGCTTCTGGCATCGGATAGTCCTTTAACAGTGCCTGGATCTCCAGATCCTGTGGGTCTGTGTCGTCGTTCTGCATGATATTTTCCTGCTTGATTCCATACACGTCAGGGGTCAGAAAAAGGTTCCGTCTGCGGTCAGAATTTCTCGTAACCGGATGCGGGCACGATGTAGCCGGGATTTAATCGTACCGACCGGAACCCCTATAAGTTCTTGAATTTCAGTCATTTTGTAGCCTTCGGTGTCGTGCAACAGCACGATCAGGCGATGTTCGTCGCTGAGCTGTGAAAGTGCCAAGTCGAGCCGACGCATGCGCTCCAGCCGCTCCTGGTCCCAAGCCGGATCGTCGGGGCCGGGGAGCCCGGCGAGGCCATCGCCCGCCAGCTCACTCTCTTCGACCGTGTGCATACGGCGCCGGGCAAAGCGCCGGCGCTCGTCGATAAACAAGTTGTACATGACGCGACAGAGCCAGGAACCCGGCTCGTCGATATTGACGAGGTCGTCGAGCTTGCCGAAGGCCTTAATAAGGAGTTCCTGAAACAGGTCTTCGGCCTCGGCCTTCTGGCCGCTTAGTCGCCACGCGAGACGGTACAGCCGGTCGAAATGTGGCCGCACGAGCTTCTCGAACGTGTTACTTCTGTCGTCTATGGTTCGCTGCCATCCGCTACGAACACGTAGTTTCTATGATGAAGGTTGGCTCGCACGTGGCCGTAGTTCGCAGATTCTGAAAAATGTACAAACTGGCCCCGCCCCTTGTATAGCAGGCTGCGATGATCCTCAGGCGAGACGTGATAGAAAAAACCGTCGTATCCGAGCGCGGTGAGGAAAGCGAAAAGTTCGCCGTTTTGTGCTTCCGAGTCATGGCATTCGAACAGCAGCGTTGGCAGGTCGCGGCGCAACATCTGCTCACCGCCTTTGAAGACCGCTAACTCGTGGCCCTCAACATCGCATTTGATGAAGCGCACCGGGCCGTGGTGATGCTCATCGAGATAGTCATCCAGCCTGATGACCGGAATATCGATCTTGTCGAGGCCGGTGCCGGGCTCGTTGTGGAAACTCGCCATGCCGGAACCCGCTTCGGTGCGGCGCATCGTGAGAATACCCGCCGTGGACGAGAGCCCCCGGTTCACGAGCGTCATATTGTCGAGGCTGAAGCTCTCTTTGACGTTTGTCAGATGGGGACCTAGTTCGGGCTGCGCCTCAAACGCAACGAGCTTGCCGTCCGGCCCGACGGCGCGCGACATGTAGATCGAGAAGACACCTTTGTTGGCACCAATGTCCAAGACAGTGGTGCCGGTCAGGTCTGTTTCACGGACGTATTGAATCGACGGAACCTCGGACTTGAAGCGCAGCCGCCAGCAGCGATGCACCATGTGCAGCTTGTCCCGGGCGCTTAATGGCATGAGTGTTTCGTCTCGTCGCGTTTGAGGGTCGGCGCAGCCCCGAATTAGATACTCAACTGAAAAAACAGGTAGTGGTCGACTAGCAGTGCCCCGAACAAAAGCCCCAAATAGCGGATCGAATACCTGAACATCGCCATTGGCAACTCTTCATCGTCATGATCGCGGTACATGCGTACTGCGTAATATAAAAAGTAGGCGCCGAGACCGATGGCTGCTGCCAGGTAAATCAGGCCGCTCATGCCAATCAGGTACGGCATGATCGTAACCAGCATCAAGAGTATCGAATACAGAAGAATATTGAGGCGCGTGTAGGCTTCACCGTGCGTGACGGGCAACATCGGAATGTTGGCTTTTGCGTACTCTTCTTTTCTTGCGATGGCGAGTGCCCAGAAATGCGGCGGTGTCCAGACAAAAATAATCAGGAACAGCAACAGTGCGGCGCTGGTCCAGCCATTCGTCACCGCGGTCCAGCCAAGAACGGGTGGCGCAGCGCCGGCGGCCCCACCAATGACAATATTCTGCGGTGTGGCGCGTTTGAGCCAGCCGGTGTAAATCACCGCGTAGCCGATCAGCGAGAAAAACGTCAGGATGGCTGTCAGCGGGTTGACGAGAAACCACAGAATACTCATCGAGATGACACAGAGGCCGGAGGCGAATACCAGTGCGGCCCGCTCGGTGAGCCTGCCTTGCGGCAACGGACGACCGCGTGTTCGCATCATCAGGATATCGATGCGCGCATCCAACACGTGATTGATGACGGCAGCCGATGACGCAGCCATGCCGATACCCAGTGTGCCAAATATGAGGGGCTCTATGCCCGGCCAGCCGGGAACCGAAAGAAACATGCCGACGATTGCGGTGAAAACGATCAGCACGACGACGCGAGGCTTTGTCAGCTCGTAGTAGTCGCGCCATTCAACAATGGTTGCTACGTTCGTGTTCAATTGCAATTCCGTTTAACTGATGCGAGACAGTTTCTGAAGACGCCTGATGTCGTCAATCATATCGCTGGGATTGATTTTGGGCTGGAAATATATCACCAGCTTGCCACAGGGGTCCATGAGGAAGTATCCATCGTCCATTAGCCTTGAGTCAGGTGTGACGGACACGTATCTGAGTGGCGTCGATCCGGTAATTCGATGGGTCCATTTTCGGCCCGGCGCCCCAGCAATGGCCGAAAACGAGTTCCAGATCGAGCACGATACCTTTGTCGCCGGTTCCCTGCTCGAGTGCGGCGACCATGGCGCTAAAGCGTCGCTTGCCGGTCAGCGAGCGGCACCGATCGCGCAACGCATTTCGGGCACCGACGGCCGTAAGGTCGGCGAACAGGGCGTCGGCGTTTTTGTAGCTGATTGAAAACCGGTCGACGTCCAGAACCGGATCACGAAGTCCGGCGTTCACGAGGCCGTCACCAAGATCGTGCATGTCGATGAAGCGATTTACGTGTGCATCGTCGTCAACCTGACGCCACGCGCGGCCGAGTTCCTGCAGGCTGTCGGGGCCCAGTGTCGCGAACGCGAAAACGCCGCCTTTTCGCAGTACTCTCGCAACCTCGGAAAAGACCGTGCCCGGCTCATCAGTCCAGGGCAGCAGTAAATTACAGAAAACAACGTCGACACTTTCGTTCGAGAAAGGCAACGCGCCAGCATTCGCCTGGGCAAAGCTTGTTTTCGACAACCAGGACTTCCGGTCTCGGGCCTTGTGCAACATGCTGTGAGCAATATCGACACAGATCACACGTGCCTTTGGAAAGCGATTGTTGAGTCGTTGATTTGCTGCACCAGTCGCAGATCCCAGATCAACGACAATTTTTGCCTCAACGAGCAGCGGTTCGAGCCGGGCAAGCAAGCCATCGCGAGTTGCCGCATGCACGAAGTCAGCGCCATCGAAGCTATCGGCGGCGCGCTCAAATCTGCAGCGAACATGTCTTGCATTCAGCATCAACGAAACGTTAGCACGCTTTAGTGAAGTACCGCCCAAATATGCGGCGGGCGATCAACCGGGTAATTTGCAACGATGCCGGCATGTGGTTGATAGATTTTCTGGCTCCGTGGAGTTGTGCATTCTGTGGGACTCCAAGTGACGGGATCGAAACGGGTATTTGCGCCGGCTGTTACGCTGATTTGCCATGGAGCGAACCAGTGGTTTCGTCGTCGCTAGGTATCTTCGAGTGCTCGATCGCCATGTTGCAGTACAAGTTTCCAGTCGACGCTGCGATCAAGGCGATGAAGTTCAAGCGAAAGCTGTTCTACGTACCGGCATTCGCGGAGATTCTTTGTGCTTCAGGCCCGCTCCTTCCGGATGACATCGACGCCGTACTTCCTGTACCGCTGCATTGGTGGCGACAAATGCGTCGTGGATTCAACCAGGCAGCGGAATTGGCGAAGCCAGTTGCGAGCATGCTCAGCGTGCCGATTTTGCGAGGCGTCTACCGGAAATACGCGACGCCGTTTCAGACCGGGTTCGGCGCGGCCGAGCGCGCCAAAAATTTGCGTCGTGCATTTTCTGTGCGAAAGCCTCTGGACAATATTCATGTCTTGATAATTGACGATGTTATTACGACGGGAGCCACGTCAGGACAACTGGCGAAGATTCTCTTGGCCCACGGCGTTAGCAAAGTCAGCATGCTCGCCGTGGCGAGAGCAGACTAATTGAGTCAGGCGTGGTGACTGGCTACGCGCCAGCTGCATGACTCATGTTTTCAACGAACAAGTAAAGAATGGTTGCCGACAGAAAAATGGCTGCAACGGCAAAAGCCATCAGGTTCCATTTATGCGCAGTAAATTCGACAATTACGCGAAATCTGCGGCCGGTCGTCGAAACTGCTATATCGAACAACGACCACGCGTTCACGATTAAAGCGAAAAGACAACCGCCGAGGAGAATGGCAGGGTGAGTTAACGGGGCTTCCCAAGCAGGTAAAATTTCAAGTTCATATACCAATACGTTAGTCGCAACAAAAAAGACCAGCGGTAATGTGGCAACGAAACCAACGATAGCCGTGATCTTGTGGACATTTGTGAAAGTGCTGCCGCTCATATCACTTCTCTCCTGGGTCGCCCAGCGGCCAAGCGAACTTGAAAGCCAGTGTATCCAGTTGTGAAGTCACATAATGTCTGGATTAAACGTGTAGTGCAAAACGATGCCGATGAAAACCACCATGCCGATGTAATGATTATGCAGAAACGCTGCAAAACAACCGGCAGGTTGTCGATCGCGAGCAAGCCATAGGTGGTAGGCCATCATCATGCCGGCAATAAATACCGACAGGTAATACCAGACACTCAGGTTGGCGTGATAACCAACCAACAGCAACGCCAAGAGCATCAGCAGCTGCAGTCCGGCAATGACGAAAATATCGACGTCGCCAAATAAGATCGCCGTCGACTTAACCCCGACCTTCAGATCGTCTTCGCGATCGACCATGGCGTAAAACGTGTCGTAGATAATGGCCCAGATCATCGCCGTGCCAAATACCAGCCAGGCGAGTTGCGGGGTTTCGCCGGTTTGCGCAGCGAACGCCATTGGTATGGCCCAGCCAAACGCGGCTCCTAAAATGAGTTGCGGAATTGAAATGAATCGTTTCACGAATGGATAGGCGACTGTCAAGCCAGCGGCAACGATCGCCAACATTTGCGCGGGATGATTCAGCATCGTCGCCAGACCCACGGCGATAAGGCTAAGCGCGGCGAAAAGTATCAACGCTTCCATTGGCGCTACGGCGCCCGATGCAATCGGGCGCGTGCGCGTGCGTTCCACGTATGGATCGATCTTGCGATCGACAAAGTCATTCAGCACGCAACCCGCGGAACGCATCACGATTACGCCGAGCGCGAACACAACGAACAGTCCCTGATCCGGATTGCCGTCGCCAGCAAGCCAAAGACCCCACATCGTAGGCCACAACAGCAGCCAGATACCGATCGGTTTATCGATGCGCATGAGCTTGCCGTAGTTACGCAGCTGACTGATTAATTCCGGCGCGAAATTCGGAGCGAGGAATTTCTTCATACGGTGAAGTCTACACTTTCCCGTATCGGTCGGCGTCACCAAGCCAACGACGAACGATCGCTGCCGTCCGGTCTGCGGATTTTTCGCGCAGCACCTCTGCCGCGATCTGTACTTGCGGCATCAGTTCTGAATCGCGGACAAGATTGGCAATTCGGTATTCCGGCAAGCCGGTCTGTTTCGTTCCCAACAGCTCACCGGGTCCGCGGAGTTCGAGATCACGCTGTGCGACAACAAAGCCGTCGTTAGTATCACGCAAGACGGTCAGCCGCTGTTTCGCGACGTGGCCTAACGGTGCTTTGTAAAGCAGTACACAATGACTCTGCCGGGCGCCCCGGCCAACACGCCCACGTAACTGATGCAATTGCGACAGGCCCATGCGCTCCGCGTTTTCAATAATCATCAAGCTTGCGTTCGGAACGTCCACGCCGACCTCGATGACAGTCGTCGCGACCAACAATTGAATAAGTCCTTCTTTAAACGCCTTCATGGCGCGTTCTTTTTCGGCCGGTCGCATGCGGCCATGTACAAGACCGGTGCGAAGATCCGGCAATGCTTCGGTGAGCATTGCATAGCTCGCTTCTGCCGCCTGGTAGTCGAGCACCTCGGACTCTTCAATTAGTGGACACACCCAATACGCCTGCTGACCACCGGCACATGCGGAGCGCACGCGCTCAACGACTTCGCGGCGACGGGTTTCCGGTACAGCGATCGTGGCAACGGGCTGCCGACCCGGCGGCAGCTCATCAATCACCGAGGTATCGAGATCGGCGTATGCGGCCATCGCTAATGTTCGCGGTATCGGGGTTGCCGTCATCACCAGTTGATGCGGATGACCGTCAACGGACACGCCCTTGTCGCGCAGTGCCAGGCGTTGATGCACGCCGAAGCGATGCTGCTCGTCGATAACAACGAGACCCAGGCGATTGAAATCCACACCCTCCTGAAAAAGTGCGTGCGTGCCAATAATAAGCTTTGCCTGGCCGTCCGAAATAGCCGCCAGCGATTCCCGCCGCGAGGCGGCCCGCTGGCTGCCGCTAAGCCAGACCGGTTCGATGCCGAGTGGGCGGAACCAGTGATAGAAGCTACGCCAGTGTTGTTCGGCCAGTATTTCGGTAGGCGCCATGATGGCCGCTTGCACACCGCACGCAATTGCCTTGATGCACGCGATTGCTGCGACGACAGTTTTACCAGAGCCGACGTCACCCTGAATCAGTCGCATCATTGGATGCGGCTGTGCGAGATCCGCGAGAATATCGGCCACTACGCGTTCTTGAGCGGCCGTCAGATCGAACGGCAGATCCCCGACAAAATTACCGACATCCTCGTTACCATCGGTCAGTGCGACCGCATCCTCGGTCGCGGCGAGGTCACGCAGTCGCCGCAAGCTCAGGTAGTGAGCAAGTAATTCTTCGAAAGCCAGACGTTGCTGGCACGGGTGAGTCCCCGCGAGCATCTGTTGCACATCAGCGTCAGGCGGTGGCCGGTGTAGATAACGTATGGCCTCGCCGAGCGATGGCATACCAAGTTTTCTTGTGACAGCTGAGGGCAGTAATTCCTGCGGCGGTGCGTCGGCCATCTGTTGCAGCGCCTGACCGGTAAGGCTGCGCAATCGACCCTGTTGCAGGCCCTCTGTGGCCGGGTAGATTGGTGTCAACGAGTCGCTCACTGCGGCGTCCTGATTGTTGCGCAGGACGCGATACTCAGGATGAATCATTTCGAACCCGGTTTTGCCCCTGCGGGCGTCGCCGAAACAAGTGATATGAATGCCAGGTTGAAACTGCGCTTGCTGCTGCCGCGAAAAGTGAAAAAAGCGCAGCGTCAACTGGCCGCTGCCGTCGCTGATCCGAACGAGTAAATTGCGACGCCCCCGATACACAGTTTCTGCAAGCAGAACCTCACCCGTGACAAGGCAGCGACGGCCGGCCTCCAGCGCGCCGATTTTTACGAGTTGTGTTCGATCCTCGTAACGCAGAGGTAACAGGAACAGTAAATCATCCACCTGAAAAACGCCGAGCTTCTCAAGTTTTTTCGCTAGCGCCGGACCGACGCCCTTAAGGACTGTTAGGGGCGAGTCAGAGTGCAAGGACTGCGTCGGCCTCGACGTCGACACCTTTAGGAAGTGCAGCAACACCCACCGCGGCGCGTGCCGGAAACGGTTTATCGAAGAAGCGCTCCATAACGGAGTTCACAGTCGCGAAGTTGTCGAGGTCGGTAAGAAAGACGGTTATCTTGACGGCGTCATTCAATGTGCCACCAGCCGCCTCCGCTACCGCCTGCAGATTTTCGAATACCTGTTGCGCGCGCGCTTCGAAATCGCCCTCGACGATTTCCATTGTCGCCGGGACCAAAGGAATCTGGCCCGACAAGAATACGAGGCGACCGGCGCGCACCGCTTGCGAATACGTGCCGATCGCTGCAGGTGCTTTGTCTGTATATAGCTCTGTCTTGCTCATGTCCTACTTCCTGAATGTCACGCGGACTCGCGGGACACGCGAATTACGTTTTTCATGTTGCGTACGCTGCGCATGATCTTCGCGAGGTGCGCACGATCTTTTACTTGCAGTAAGAACGACAGCACCGAGCAATCTTCGTGCCGGCCCAGTACTTCTACCTGCTCAATGTTGGAGCCGCAATCCGCGATGGTTGCCGCAACCTCTGCAAGCACACCCGGTTTGTTGCGCGTGTCGGTCTGGATCTGGCAGGCAAACTCGAGTTCGATATCTTTTTCCCAGGTAACGGATATCCATTTCTCAGGCTGCTTACGGAAGTTTGACAGATTGCCACACTGATTACGGTGAATAACGACACCGCGTCCGGCAGTCAGGTAGCCCATGACATCATCTCCCGGAATCGGGAAACAGCACTTAGCGTAGCTGACAACCATGCCTTCGGTACCCGCTATGATAAGGCTCGCTGTGCTCTCCCTTACATCACTGTCTTCACCCGTCCCGGCGAGAAAACGTGCGGTTAGCGGTGCGAGTCTTTCACCGAGCCCTAGCTGTTCAAACAGCGCGGTATTGTTGTCAAGGCCGAGCTCCTCCAGCGCGGCGGCCATTCGTACCTTGCCAATCTTGCGCAGTGACGAGCCGAGATCCTTCAGCGACCGATCGAGCAAACGCTTTCCAAGGTCGACTGACTCGGACGACCGCAGGTTTTTCATGTGCTGGCGGATGGCGGTTCTTGCCTTTGCCGTGCGTACAAAGGTTAGCCAATTAGGGTTCGGTTTTGCGCCTTTGGCTGTTATGACCTCGACAGTCTGACCATTTCGTAACTCGGTGCGCAGCGGGACGAGGCCGCGATTCACTTTGGCCGCAACGCATCGATTACCGATGCCCGTATGCACGGCGTAGGCGAAGTCCACGGTTGTCGCACCTTTCGGTAGCGGCATGATGTCGCCTTTGGGAGTGAACACGTAAATTCTGTCGGGGAACAAGTCGACTTTGACGCTTTCGAGAAATTCCTCGGACGTGCCCGATTGTTGCAGCTCCTCAAGATTGGCCAGCCATTCACGTGTGCGTTGTTGCGGACTCGCATTGGACTTTTCGTCGGCTTTGTAGATCCAGTGCGAAGCAACCCCAGACTCCGCGAGGCGGTCCATTTCACGGGTACGAATCTGCACTTCCAGCGGCAATCCCTTGGGTCCGAACAAAGTGGTATGCAGTGACTGATAGCCGTTAATTCGCGGAATCGCGATGTAATCCTTGAACCGTCCAGGCATCGGTTTGTACAGGCCGTGCACTATTCCGAGCACCTGATAACAGGTATTTACATCGTCAGCGATGATACGGAAGCCGTAGACGTCGACGACGTCCGACAGCTGGCATCTTTTCTCCGCCATTTTTCTGTAAATACTGTACAGGTGTTTCTGACGGCCGATGACGTCGCCCTCGATGCCTTCATCGGCCATTGCCGAGCTGAACTCTTCCGATATCTTTTTGACGATCTGTTTCTGGCTGCCCTGGCTTTTCTTCAGCGCGGCCTCAAGAACGCGGTAGCGAAACGGGTGCAGGTGTTTGAAGCCGAGGTCTTCCAGCTGCACTTTCAATCGGTTGATGCCGAGTCGATTGGCGATCGGTGCGTAGATGTCGAGTGTTTCGCGAGCGATGCGCTTTTTCTTCTCGGCCGGCATCGCGCCCAGTGTTCGCATGTTATGCAAGCGGTCGGCAAGCTTTACGAGAATGACGCGAATATCTTCAATCATCGCGAGCATCATCTTGCGAAAACTTTCGGCCTGAGCCTCCGCGTGGCTGCGGAACTGAATCTGGTCAAGCTTACTGACGCCGTCGACCAGCAGCGCAACTTCGCTGCCAAATTGCTCTGCGATTTCGTCAAGCGAAGCAGACGTATCCTCGACGGTGTCGTGCAGGATCGCAGCCGTTATCGCCTGGGCGTCGAGATGCATTTCGGCGAGTTCCTGCGCTACCGCAACAGGGTGAGTAATGTAGGCCTCACCGGTCTTACGCGTTTGTCCGAAATGGGCATTGGCGCCGAATTCGTAGGCAGCGGTTATCACGGCTAGCTGCTCTTCCGGCAGGTAGGATTGAAGCGTTTCAATAAGTCGCCGCACACCGTGGTCGCGCTTACTCGCACCCGGGAGTTTCGACAGTATTGTTGCGGCATAATCCATGCCCCGATCATACCTGCGGAGCGGGGATTGTGTCGCCGTTGTCGTGGTTGGGCCGGCTTAGTTGTGCCTAATCGCCGATGGAAATTCCGCGGACCGGCAGAACGTCCTCGACCGACTCAGCCTGCATGAAGTCCGGAGTGACCGGCTCTTCAATCTCGTCGAGAATCGCGGGCGTGACGAGACCTTCAGCGATTTCACGTAATGCAATCACGGTAGGCTTGTCGTTTTCGACTTCTACCATCGGGTCTGCACCGTGAGCAACGCGCCGGGCACGTTTCGCGGCAACCAGCACCATTTCAAAAATGTTCTCGATGTTTTCAAGGCAGTCTTCGACCGTTATTCTGGCCATGTGTCAGTGTCCTGTATCGGGGAGCAAGCCCCATCTGAATTGCGGGCCGCAAGTCTATTTAACGCTGCGGCTAAAAGCGACCACATATAACCAGGCGGTATAAGCGGCCTAGTCGATGATGCGCGAAATGGCCTGCCTGAGGTCAATATTTGCCGTCGATGACGAGTCACCCGTTCCGGCCAGCACCTCCTCGAGGTCGGCCACGGCCTGCTCGAGTTTGTCGTTGATGATGACGTGGTCGAACTCATCCCAATGCGACATGTCGCTGACAGCATCTCTCAGACGACGCTCGATGACGTCAGCGCTATCGGTGCGCCGGTCGCGCAGGCGCCGCCCCAATTCTTCCAGCGACGGCGGCAATATAAAAATTGATACGCATTCGGGCATCGAGCTTCGCACCTGAGCTGCGCCTTGCCAATCGATTTCGAGGATGACGTTATGTCCTTCGCTGAGATGTTTGTCGACCTGGCTGCGGCTGGTTGCGTAATAGTTGTCGAATACCTCGGCGTACTCAAGCATTTCGCCCTGATCACGAAGCTGCATGAATTCGTCTTCGCTGACAAACAGGTAGTCGACCTCGTTGGCCTCATTACTGCGTGGCTCGCGTGTTGTATAGGAGATTGAGAACCGCAGTTCCGGGTGGTTTTCAAGCAGCGCGTTAACCAGGGTCGTTTTTCCGGCTCCGGACGGCGCCGCGAACACAAACAATTTTCCGGCATGCGTGACCATTACGTGTCACTCAACATTTTGAATCTGCTCGCGCATCTGTTCGATAAGGACTTTTAGATCCACGGCGGCCCTGGTGGTGTCGGAGTCGGCAGACTTCGAGCCAAGCGTATTTGCTTCGCGGTTAAGTTCCTGCATCAGAAAGTCGAGACGCCGGCCGACAGGTTTTTCGTCGCCAATGGCATCGCGAATTTCGACGAGATGACCTTCAAGTCGGTCGAGTTCCTCAGCAACGTCCATTTTCTGCGCAATCAACGCCAACTCAACTTCGAGTCGTGCCGGGTCGGCTTCGACGTCGAGTTTTTCGATGCGCTCTTTTTGTTTCGCTCGCGTCGACGCCAGCACTTCAGGCATGCGCAGTCGCACCGATGCAGCAATGCCCGCAATGTCGGAACAACGTGATTCGAGCATTTCCTCAATTCGCTGGCCCTCGCTCCGACGCATGGCGGTCATTGCTTGCAACGCAGCATCGAGCAAAGTCGTTGCTGCAATAAAAACGGGCTCTGCGTCGACCTCGGGTTGCTGGATAACACCGGGCCAGCGTAAAATTTCCATCGGACTGACGGCAGCGGCGGCCGGGAGTATCGCTGCCAGCTCCGACATCCGCGCGCCAAGAAGTTTGATGAGATCGGTATCGATCTGCAATTCCGACGGTTGGCCGGTCGCGCGTCGAAAATACAGCGCGCACTCGACCTTGCCACGCCCGAGGACAGCACTCGCCTGCTGCCGGAAAGCCTGTTCTTTCGGTCGCAATTCCTCAGGCAACTTGAATTGCACATCAAGGTAACGGTAATTAACCGCGCGGATTTCCCAGGTCAGCGTGCCGAGGGCAGTTTCTGCGGACTCGCGCGCGAAGCCTGTCATACTGTGTAACATCAGCGTTGTTCTCCAGGACGTGCAGCAATAGTACTGTGTAGGTTACGTTTTTTTCGGGGACAACATTCTAAGCTGTGGCCGCATAGTGGTCCAACAAGCTAGTATTTATAGGTTCAGAGCTATCCAGATAACCCAAGACAAGGCACAGTCCGATGGGAATGGCGTGTCCTTTACAAGGACTGTAACGCCGGATCGGATTATCTGGATAGCTCCCTTCGGGCGAGCCGTGAAACGGTCGCCCATATCGTCGCGCATCTTGGCAAGGGCTGGCCATTACCGGCGACGCGCGCCTCATGCTCGACGGTTTCGCAGCTCGCTGAATCAATAAATACTAACTTGTTGGACCACCACCACCTATCGCTACGAATCATTATGCAGATCGAATACGCCAAAATATCAGCTCTCGGTGATCGTCAGGATAATCAGGACCGTGCGGCGGTGGTGGTTTCGGACGATGCGGCACTCATGCTGGTGTTTGACGGTATGGGTGGACACTCGGACGGTGCGCGAGCCGCGGAGACCGGACTGAAAATTGTGCAGGAGCTGTTTATGGCTGCAACGCAGCCGATATTCGATCCACAAGGCTTTCTTTACACGGTGCTGGCGAAAGCTCATGACGAGGTAGTCGGCATGGGCCACGATCTCGCGGTCGATTTTCGGCCGCGTGCAACTTGTGCAATCTGCCTGATCCAGGAGGGCGGCGCGTATTGGGCACATATTGGCGATAGCCGGATCTATCAGGTCCGCAATGGATCGGTGCTATCGCGGTCTCGCGACCACAGTCATGTTGAGGTGTTGATTCAAGAGGGCGCGATCAGTGAAGAGGAGGCGCAGGATCACCCGATGCGCAATTTCGTTGAGTGCTGTATAGGCGGTGACGCGCCAGTGCCGGACATGAGCATCACAAATCAAAAAATCCTGCTCCCTGGCGATGTATTGCTGGCCTGTTCCGATGGGATGTGGTCCGGGCTTAGCGACAGTGACATGGCGCGGATTGGCGTTCCCGGCGAAAATAATCTGGTCGAAAACTTAAAGGCGCTAAGCATCAAGGCACTGGAGGTCAATGCGCCCTACAGTGACAATACGACGGGTACCGCGCTAAGGTGGCTCGGCGGCTGATCGCGCCGTATTGAGGAGAAACGTCATGCGTCCGAGCGGTCGCGATCCGGCAACGATGCGCGAAGTGCGCTTCGTCCCCAATTTCACAAAACATGCAGAAGGCAGCGTATTGGCTGCGTTCGGCGATACCCAGGTATTGTGCACGGCAAGCATCGAAGATCGCGTGCCGGGCTGGATGCGTGGCAAGGGCAGCGGCTGGGTCACCGGCGAGTATGGAATGTTGCCGCGAGCCACGCACACCCGTTCCAGTCGTGAGGCCACGACCGGCAAGCAAGGCGGCCGCACGTTGGAAATCCAGCGACTCATTGGCCGTTCGCTGCGAGCAGTAACCGACATGAGGGCGTTGGGTGAGCGTTCTGTCATGCTTGACTGTGATGTTATTCAGGCCGACGGTGGAACAAGAACCGCGTCCATTAGCGGTGC
>JADFHE010000015.1:36709-65934 GCA_022567295.1 Pseudomonadota bacterium
CCAGCGACTCATTGGCCGTTCGCTGCGAGCAGTAACCGACATGAGGGCGTTGGGTGAGCGTTCTGTCATGCTTGACTGTGATGTTATTCAGGCCGACGGTGGAACAAGAACCGCGTCCATTAGCGGTGCGTACGTAGCGCTCGCAATCGCGATGGAGCGCCTGACAGCGACGGGCAATCTCAAGAAAAATCCGTTGCATGGTCAAGTGGCCGCAGTTTCGGTGGGGATCTATAGCGGAACGCCAGTACTGGATCTTGACTATGCCGAAGATTCTGCGGCTGAGACCGATATGAATGTGGTTATGAATGATGCCGGCCGTTTTATTGAGGTACAGGGAACAGCGGAAGGACACGCTTTCTCTGACGATGAACTTAACGCCATGCTTGATCTGGCCCGAAGAGGAATCGCGGGAATCATTACGGCACAGAGTGAGGCAATTGCAGCGGCACGGGCGTGAGCACATTGCCAAACAGGGTCGTCATGGCTTGCGGCAATCCCGGCAAGATTCGTGAAATAGCCCGCCTGCTGGACGGGCTGGGTATTGAGGTTGTTGCGCAGTCCGAGTTCGGCGTTACAGATGCCGACGAGACGGGTACGACGTTCGTCGAAAATTCGCTGATCAAAAGCCTGCATGCGGCTGACGCGACAGGGTTGCCTGCAATCGCCGATGACTCGGGACTTGTCGTGGATGCGCTCGACGGCGCTCCTGGTATTTACTCGTCGCGCTACTCCGGGCCGGATGCGACAGATGACTCAAACATCGACAAACTACTCGCTGCGATGAAGGATATTGAGAGGTCGGACCGCGGCGCCACATTTCAATGCGCTGCATCATTTGTGCTGCCCGATCGAGCACAGTCGCTGGTCGCTGAGGGCGAGTGGCGAGGCTCGATACTGACGGCACGACAAGGCGATGGTGGTTTTGGATATGATGCCGTATTTCTTGATCCGGAGAGTGGGGCCAGCGCCGCATCACTGACCGCCGAGCAAAAAAACGCACGAAGTCATCGTGGGCAGGCATTGCGGAAGCTGGTCGCGCTGATAGAACAGCAATTCTCGTGAAGCCACCACCACTCTCGCTCTATGTGCACCTGCCATGGTGTGTGCGGAAGTGCCCGTATTGCGATTTCAATTCGCATACCGCCGGTGATGCGCCGCCCAAGCGACGCTATGTGCAGGCATTACTCAAGGACCTGGCCCGGGAGTCGAAGCGAGCACGGGGACGGGTGCTTACCAGTATTTTTCTTGGCGGCGGTACGCCGAGTCTGTTTTCCCCCGCAGAAATCGATCACCTCCTGCAAGGGGTCAGAGCCCTTTTTACATTGGCCGAAGGTGTCGAGATAACGATGGAGGCGAACCCAGGTACAGTCGAATGCGGATCGCCGGCCGGGTATCGAGACGCTGGCGTGACCCGGCTATCGGTTGGAGCACAGAGCTTTGACGATGGCCTGCTATCTGCGCTCGGTCGAATTCACAGCAGCGACGACATCGTTCGCGCGGTGCGAGAGGCGCAAGACAGCGGGTTCGACAATATCAATATTGATGTGATGCACAGCCTGCCCGGACAAACAATAGAATTGGCGATGGCGGACCTGATTGCTGCGATCGAGTTGCAGCCGGCACACATATCCTGGTACCAACTCACGCTCGAGCCGAACACGGTGTTTCATGCGCGGCCACCGGCGAATCTGCCGGATGACGATCTCGCGTTCGAAATTCAGGAGCATGGCCAGGCATTAATAGCCGACCATGGCTATACGCAGTACGAAATATCGGCCTACGCGCAGGACGGGCGGCAATGTAAACACAACCTCAACTACTGGCTGTTCGGTGACTATCTGGCGGTCGGTGCCGGCGCCCACGGCAAACTGACAACGCAGGACGAAATTTATCGCTACCAAAAGCCCGCCAATCCATTGCAATACATGAAGTTTCAAGAGACTGACGACCCGGAGATAACGAGGACAGTCCTCGACCGCGACGACCTGATGTTCGAATTTATGCTGAATGCGTTGCGCTTGAACGACGGCTTTGCCGAAAATGTCTTCCTGCAGCGTACGGGCCTCTCAACGTCCGACCTGATTGACGCTACCCGTAATGCCAGACAGCGTGGGTTGATTGAGCGCGATAACAATGAAATCTGGAAGCCGACGGAGCTCGGCGGGCGTTTCCTGAACGATCTGCAGTCCGAATTCATCGTCCAGCGGGCCTGAGAAGGCGCACTTTCGACACCTCAGAACGCGAAATTGACCATTCCTGCCGAAAGGCGGCAGTTATTCATTTATGCACAAGACTGCACGTATGCCTTAATTTTCAGCGTTAGAAGGCCCTGATCTCACTTGGCGCGTTGCAAAACACCTATAAGTCATTGTTTTCTATTATTTATCAAAAATGGACACAAAATAGTCATTCTGACAACGGTGCTTGAAAAACCGCAGCTTAGGGCATTCACTCAATTTTCTTCCACAGTCTTATCCACAGGTTCTGTGGATAAAAAATGGGGGCTTGCGACAATCGGCACTTCCCTATATCCTACGCGCCCTTTTTTGCACAGTAGCCGCTCGGGAGAGCCAGATCATGAAAGCCGATATTCATCCCAATTACGACGACATCAAGGTCACATGTAGTTGTGGCAATGAGTTCGTTACACGCTCGACGCTCGGCGAGGATCTCCGCATTGAAGTGTGCTCCGCATGTCACCCATTTTATACGGGCAAGCAGAAGATCATCGATACCGGCGGACGTGTAGACAAGTTCCGTAAAAAATACGGTTTGGGCTAGGATCAGCGCCGCTGCGGCGGCCGGCTCGTTTCTAACAAAGCGATTTTCCACGATCCCGGCACGCCGGGCGCTCTGCTATGCTCGTCTGATCAGTTATACGGATTTTGAGAATAAAAATGAGCGAGGACGCGTATCGTCTGACGAGCCCCGATGGCTTAGAAATGGAATTGCCCATAAGGAAGGGTACAGTTGGTCCGGATGTGATCGAGATTGCTCGCCTGTACCGGGAGCATAAGGTATTCACCTACGATCCAGGGTTTGTCTCGACGGGTAGCTGCGAGTCGGACATCACGTACATCGATGGTGAGAAAGGCATCCTGATGTACCGGGGTTATCCGGTGGAGCAGCTTGCCGAACACTCCAGCTTTATCGAGGTTGCTTATCTTCTGATACACGGTGACCTGCCGAAGGTCGATCAGCTCGCCGCGTTCGACAATACGATCCGCAGGCACACAATGCTCAACGAGGGCATGTTGAGTTTCTTTAAAGGCTTTCGATACGACGCCCATCCCATGGCAATGTTATCTGCCGTCGTCGGATCCATGTCGGCGTATTATCATGATGAAATGGACGCCACGAATCCCGATCATCGCGATATCTTCGCGCATCGGATACTGGCTAAACTGCCGACGATCGCGGCAGCAGCATTCAAGCTGAACATCGGCCAGCCGTTCATGTATCCACGTAACGATCTCAACTACACTGAGAATCTGCTGCACATGCTGTTTGCAGTGCCAGCAGAACCTTACGAGATTGATCCGGTAGCGGCAGACGCGCTCGATCTGCTGTTCATTTTGCATGCCGATCATGAGCAAAATTGTTCGACGTCGACAGTGCGTATGGCGGGTAGTTCAGGCGCCAATCCGTACTCGGCTATTGCGGCGGGCGTCGCCGCGCTTTGGGGTCCGGCGCACGGCGGGGCGAACGAAGCTGTTCTCAACATGCTTGAGGATATCGGGGATGTCAGTCAGATCGGCAAGTACATTGACAAAGCTAAAGACAGGAACGATCCGTTCCGTCTGATGGGCTTTGGTCATCGCGTTTACAAGAACTTCGATCCGCGTGCGACGATCATTCGAGGGATGTGCTACAAAGTCTTGGATAGACTCGGTAGCCAAGACACACCGTTGTTCGATCTTGCGCTCGAGCTTGAACAAATCGCGCTGAAGGATGACTACTTTATTGAGAAAAACCTGTACCCGAACGTCGACTTCTATTCCGGCATAATTTATCGAGCGTTGGGTATTCCGACCTCAATGTTCACAGTGATGTTTGCGTTGGGCCGCTCCGTCGGCTGGACTGCGCACTGGCGTGAAATGATTGTCGATCCGACGGGCAGGATCTCCCGGCCGCGGCAGCTCTATACCGGACCACTGGCAAGGGACTACACGCAGATTGAAAAACGTTAGTCGTGCTTGAGTAGTTGTTGTACCGTGTCGGCGTCGACACGCTTCATCGGTCTGCCGTCAATCGGACTCATCGGTGCCTGGCGGATACCGTCAACAGGAAATACCGTCGCTTCGATCGGGCTGTTGCTGTGATGAAAATGAAAGCCGGCATAGTTTTCTGCCTGGCCACGGCGACTTTTTAGCCTGTTTTCGTATGGACGATAGTTAACACCCAACTCGCTGAGTTCCATGGCGACATCCTCGGAACTGTCCGCGAACAGGTGCAGGTTCACTGCCGAGTTTTCATTAGCCGTACCGACAAGTACCGGACCGACCAGTCGTGGCGTGAAAGAAGACAACAGAACCATCGCGGATAGTGCGGCGACCCGCATTAATCGCAAATGGTCTTGGTGAGAATCGCCGCCGAAAATTTGCAGGTGCTCAGCAACGGCCGTTTCAATTTCAGCATTTCCCGGCAGCGATCCGCGATCCAGGAACCCAAGACGTACAATGGCTTTTTGCTTGGCGATTTGATAATCGCGCACACCGTGATTAACGATAATTCGAGCCGTTTCCTGCGCGACAATCTGTCGCGCTCGTTCAGATTCGCTCGTCCGTTTTCTTCTCATGTATTTAAAAAAGCAATCTAGAAAATTGGTTCAGATTCTTCGTCTGCTTCCTGATCCGGGTCAGGATCGATACCGGCCGCATTGTTGAATGGATCCGGCATCTCCTCGAGACGCTCACAATCGGGCACATGTCCGTCGCGAAATACTTCAAAAGTGACATTCGGCTGGCCGGAGCGTGCGGGACAGCCCGTCGCTCTATCGATTCTAACGTTCACGATGCCTTCAGGCATCGGCATTTGATGTTCGGGCACATTATGTAGCGCGATACGCATAAATTCGATCCATATCGGGAGCGCCGTGCGTGACCCTTCCTCGCGTGGACCCAGTGGCAGGGAGTCGTCATAACCCACCCAGACGACGGCCACCAGGTCAGCATTAAAGCCAGCGAACCAGGCGTCGCGACGATCGTTTGAAGTACCCGTTTTGCCCGACAAGTCGGTACGGCCCAACTCCCGTCGTGCGCGAACGCCGGTGCCGCGGCGGATGACGTCGCGCATCATGTCCTGGATCAGAAACGCGTTCTGCGGGGTGATCGCCTGCGGTGCCAGGTTGAGATCCACAAATAACTCCGGAGCGATGGTCGCGTCGGGTCGATACGACATTACGACATCAGCCATCTCCTCAAGTAGTAATTCCGGGTCAATCGGGTCGTCGTCTGGAAGAGCAGACTCATCGGCCACGCATTTATCACAAACGACGGCGGGCGCCGCCCGGTAAAGTGGTTCGCCTGCAGGACCAAAAATGGAGTCGATAATATACGGCTTCACGGCATGGCCGCCGTTGGCGAGCATCGCGTAGCCCTGCGCCATGTCCAGCGGTGTTGCATCACCGCCACCCAAAGCCAGAGAGCCGTTGCGAATAAGAGTTGCGTCGCTGAAGCCGAATTTCGCAATGTGTCGCACGGCATTGCCGATGCCAGTTTCAAAAAGCAGCAGGCGGACGGAAACAAGGTTCATGGATCGGACCAGCGCTTCTCGCATGCGCGTGGGCCCGTAGAACCGGCCGCTGTAGTTAATGGGCCGCCAGACAGCTTCGAGTTCCGACGAACTGATTACGACCGGTGCGTCCAGCACTACGGTGGCAGGTGTATTGCCATGTGCCAGCGCTGCGGAGTAGATAAACGGCTTGAAGGCCGACCCCGGTTGCCGGTATGCCTGGCGAACCCGGTTGAATTTACTCACGGTGTAGTCAAAACCGCCCGTGAGTGCAGTGATGGCACCGTCGTACGGGTCGATCGAAACGACAGCAGACTGCGCCTCGGGCATTTGCGCAAGCGCCCAATGGTCGTTCACCGTCGGCATCACATAGATAATGTCACCGAGCGCGAGGACCTCGGCCGCCGATTCGGGTGCCGGTCCAGTGGTTTCTCGATCGATAAAAGGATTGGCCCAGCTGATGCCGGCCCAGGGTAAGGTCGTTTCGCTGCCATCTCGGAACAGCAGGGTCGCCTCGTTGTTTTCGGCGACCGCCGTCACCAGCGCGAGAGACAGTCCGCCCGGCGCATATTGATTTAGTGGCTCGAGAATATCAGGCGGCCATTTGTCATGTTCCAGCAGCAACATCTCCTCGGTGAGTGCTACCTGGGCGTGTGGTCCCCGATAGCCACGACGCCGTGTGAACTCAAGCAGCCCGTTACGTAGTGAATAGTTCGCCGCCTTCTGCAAGCGAGAGTCGAGCGACGTTACAACCTGATAGCCAGCTGTATACGTCTCTTCGCCGTAGCGTTTGAGCATTTCGCTGCGGACCATCTCGGCGACATACGGCGCGTTGAGCTGGATGGCGGCCCCGTGCAATGTGGATTCCATCGGGATGTCCACGGACGCCTGAAACGATTCCTCATCGATATAACCCAGGTCGAGCATCCGACCCAATACATAACGCCGTCGTATTTCCGCATTCTTCACGTTTGAAACAGGGTTGTAACGAGAAGGCGCAGGTAATATGCCTGCGAGCGTAGCGGCCTCAGCCTGGCTCAGGTCCTGCAAGTCCTTGTTGAAATAAACCCGCGCTGCAGCCGCAACGCCATATGCTCGTTGGCCAAAAAACATCTTGTTCAGGAACAGCGCCATGATCTGTTCCTTCGTGAACTCCTGCTCGATCTTATAGGCAAGAAATGCTTCGCGCAGTTTGCGTGAAAACACGCGTTCGCGACTCAGAAAATAGTCTCGCGCCAATTGTTGGGTCAACGTGCTGCCGCCACTGGAGATGTCGCCCGTCAGAGCTAATTGGGCGAAAGCCCGCAATATGCCCCGGTAGTCAATGCCAGGATGAACGAAAAAGCGCTGATCCTCGGCGGCGACGAACGCGTCGATGACATGCTGCGGCACATCATCAAAAGTTACGGGAATTCGCCGTCTTTCACCGATTTCGCTGATCAAATAGCCGTCGCGGCTGAAAATCCTCAGGGGCACCTGTAGCGGAATATCACGGATAGTTTCCGCGGCGGGCAGGCTGGGCTGCACGTAGTAATAAGCCCCGATAACGCCCGCGACTGCGCTGATGGCCGCTACAGACCCAAGGCCGATCAGCAGAATTACCGTTCTCGTGATTCGTCGGCGTCTTATGTGACGTGGTGTCACGTTTATTTCCGTTGGATTATGCATAGTTATAGGCGTTTTCAGCCGAATTCCCCTGTTTTTCGGGGCGTTTGTCTCCCTTATTAGAGGTTACGGTGATGTTCGGCTGATGCAAGAAATGTGGTTTTTTTAGGGGCAAAGGCTCGTGATGAAGTGGATGGCGGCTGATGATAGACGGCAAGACATCAACGCCGCAATAACAAGTCTCACACGCCGCCGACGACTGGTTCACGGAAAGCATCCACCAAGCAGCATTATTATGAGGATTGTCGGATCGTGAACAAAGTCACGTTTTATTTAACATTTTATTGATATATAGTTAAATCGCTTTGCTAATGTCTGACCTAGTTTTGACTCGCAACTTACCGACTTAGAAGGAAAAACACGTGCTTTTCGGCAACAAAATACAGCCATTGCTGGGCCTCGATATCACGACGTCGTCGGTCAAGCTGATAGAGCTCTCCCAGAGCGGAAAGCGCTATCGCGTCGAGTCCTATTCAGCGGAGCCAACGCCCCCTAGTTCAGTGAATGAAAAGGCTATTGTTGATGCGAATGCGGTCGGCGAAGCTATTCGCCGCGCTGTGAAGCGCGCCGGGGCCAAGGCCACGGACGTAGCTGTAGCCATTAGCGGCGATGCTGCGATTACCAAGGTCATTCAGATGCCATCGCACCTTTCTGAGAAAGATCTCGAAGGCCAGGTGGAAATTCAGGCGGACCAGTACATACCCTTCCCGATGGAAGAGGTGAGCTTCGATTACGAAGTGATCGGCCCCAACGAAAAAGACCCGGAACTCATGGATGTTCTGTTGGTTGCAACGCGTACGGAAAACGTTGAGCAGCGCCAGGCTGCAGTCACTGCCGCCGGACTTGAGACGAAGATTGTTGATGTTGAGGCATTCGCACTTGAAAATGCTTGTCGTCTTCTGAGTCACCAGATTCCGGATGGTGGGATTGGACAGTCGGTTGCTGTCGTCGACATCGGCGCGAGTAGCACCACGTTCAGTGTGCTGCAGGATCTGAAAGTCATCTACACACGAGATTTTAACTTCGGCGGCCAGCAGTTGACCGAAGAAATAATGCGTACCTATGGGCTGTCGATGGAGGACGCCGGTCGCGCCAAGAAACAAGGTGGCCTGCCGAGCAATTACCAGCCCGAAGTACTTGAACCCTTTATCGATGACATGACACAGCAGGTTAGCCGTTCTTTGCAATTCTACCTGGCATCGGGCGGTGGCCGCGAGCAACCCGACATGATCCTGGTCTGCGGCGGCTGCGCCAACATCCCGGGTATCTCGGATGTCATCTCAAGCCGTGTCGGTATCCCAACCGAGGTTGGTGATCCGCTAGGGCAGATGAAGATTTCATCAAAGGCTAAATCACAGGGCGTGAACAAAGACGCGACAGCACTTCTTACTGCTTGCGGTCTCGCACTGAGGAGTTTTGACTGATGCCAAGTATTAATCTACTCCCGTGGCGCGAGGAAGAACGCAAGAGGCGTCAAAAAGAATTCGGGATTGCCATGGGCGGCGCCGTCATAGCGGGTATTGCTGTAATAATGCTCACGCTGCTTGCCTACACGCAGATGATTTCACTGCAGGAAAATCGCAATCAGAGACTGACCGTCGAAATTGAGGAACTGAACAAGAGTATCGAGGAGATCGATGGTCTGGAAAGGCAAAAAGAACGTCTGCTCGCGCGCATGGAAATTATCGAGCAGTTGCAGAAAAGCCGGCCGGAGATTGTTCATCTGTTTGATGAATTGGTCCGGCAGCTTCCAGAGGGCGTTTACCTGACTGGAATGAAGCAAACCGGATCGCGCGTTGAAATTCGCGGTGTAGCACAATCAAGTACACGGGTGTCGGCGCTAATGCGCCAGATCGACGCGTCAAAATGGTTAACCGATCCCGAAGTAGAAAGGGTAGAAACAAAGCAGTCGGGCGCCTCGAGACAGTCCGAATTTGTTGTCTACCTCAAGCAGGTGCGCCTGGACTCTGACTCGGAGGACGGGGTATGAGTTTTATTGATGAGCTACAAAGCCTTGATGTCAACGACGTAGGACGCTGGCCATTCGCTTTTCGCTCGGCAGTTATTGCTATCGTGTTTGCCGGCGTCATCGGTCTGGGAATTTACTTCACAATTATCAAGGACAAGCGCCCGCAACTGCAGCGCGCGGTGGCTGACGAGATAGAACTGAAGACTACGTTTGAGAACAAGCAAACTAAAGCTGCGAATTACGATAAATACAAGGAGCAACTTTCTCAGATTGAACAGTCATTCGGCACTATGCTCAGACAATTGCCTGGTGAGACGGAGATACCCAGCCTTATCGTCGATATTTCTCAGACTGGCCTCGCGGCCGGCTTGCAGGAGAAATTGTTCATTCCACAGGCGGAAATCCCGAAAGATTTCTACGCCGAGAAACCAATCAAAATTCGCCTGACTGGCAGTTACCATGAGATTGGTAATTTTGTCAGTGGCATTGCGGCGCTGCCACGAATTGTGACATTGCACGACATTAATATCACGCTTGAGAACGCTGAGTCCTTTGACAACCTGAGCATGGAAGTCACTGCTCAGACCTACCGCTATTTAGACGAGGATTTAGACTAAATGCGTACTTCTCTTACTTTCAGACACCGTGTCGTACTCGTGCTGCTGGCGCTTGGCCTATCGGCTTGTGGTGGCAGCTCGGATGATCTCGATAAGTACATCAACAAAATCAAAGCGCGCCCTGGGGGCCGGATCGAGGAGCTTCCCGAGATTACGCCTTACGAAGTATTCACTTACATTGCGGACGCACAGGGTTGGCGATCGCCATTCCGACCGGATACACCGCAAGCTACGGGTCGCGGTGTCGGTCCGCGACCGGATGTCGAGCGCAGCCGCGAGTACCTTGAAGGCTTTCCTCTGGATACGCTGCGTATGGTTGGAACGCTGTATGTCAGTGAAACGAAGTATGGCCTGGTACAGACTGCTGACGGCCTGATTCATCGCGTCATTCCCGGAAACTACCTGGGACAGAATGATGGACGAATTACGGAAATCACTGAATCAGAAATCGATGTGGTAGAAATTATATCTGATGGTATTGGCGGCTACATTGAGAGAGATGCCGCAGTTGGTCTTTCAGACTGACGCCGGCATGGAACTGGGAGTTATGGGAATGATGTTCAAATTCAAACCGACAGCCGCGGGCCGTATTTTGGCGTTGAAGTTGGCTGTATTGGCACAAGCGGCGCTGCTGCTTTTCTGGAGCGTGTCAGCTAGCGCACAGGCAGGCAATCGGCTGCAGGATATTCAGGTGCAGAGCCTGCCCGGCCAGCGTGTGGAGCTAAAACTCATTATGAGTGACACGGCCCCTGAGCCGCTTGCCTTTACTATCGAGAATCCGGCGCGTATCGCGCTTGATCTGCCTAATACGTCGTTGGGACTGACGTCTCGCCGTCGTGATGTAAATCTTGGACCACTGGAAACAATACTGACAGCCGAAGCCAACGGCCGTACGCGCGTTGTGCTCAATCTTGCTTCTATGGTCGAGTATACGACTGTCCGCAGCGGCAATACGTTAACCATCATTTTGGGTGATGGAGGTGAATACAGCGCAGGCTCTACCCGGTTCGCCAGCGCATCGTCATCGGGCGACCGTTCTTACGCAGCACCAGGCAGTCGTGCGATCTCGAGCGTTGATTTCCGTCGCACCCGTGATGGCGGCGGTCGAGTTGTTATTCGATTGACGGACCCTTCCACGCCGGTCGACATTCGCCAGGAAGGTGGTCGCGTAGTCGCAGTCTTCAAGGATACAAGTCTTCCTGCGGAACTAATGCGCCGTCTCGACGTAACGGATTTTGCGACGCCGGTAACGACGGTTGATACATTACGGACGAATCTGGATACACGCATCATTATTTCTGCTGTTGGTAAATATGAACAGCTTGCGTATCAGTCGGACAACGAATTCACAATTGAAATTAATCCTGCGCCCGAAACGACGGACACCGAGTCAAGCTTGTTCTCGGAGACCAAGGAATATGATGGTCAACGCTTGACGCTGAATTTTCAAGATATTGAAACGCGCGCGGTTTTGCAGCTCTTGGCTGAAACCTCTGGCATGAACATCGTTGTTTCTGACACGGTTCAGGGCAATGTCACGTTGCGCTTGCGCAACGTCCCGTGGGACCAGGCACTCGATATCGTAATGACGACGAAAGGTCTGGACATGCGCCAGAACGGCAACGTCATCATGGTGGCACCGGCAGAAGAAATTGCCGCACGCGAAACTGCGGATCTCGAAGCGAAGCTTGCAATAAACGAACTTGAGCCTTTGTATTCGGAGTTCCTGCAGGTCAACTATGCGAAAGCGGCTGATCTTTCGGCCCTGATCACCGGTCAGTCTGGGGGTAACACGATGTTATCCACTCGCGGCAGCCTCGGCGTTGATGAACGCACCAACACACTGCTTGTTCAGGACACAGCGGAGCGCTTGCAGGATGTTCGCCGCATGGTTCGGACGCTGGACGTTCCGATCAAACAGGTACTCATCGAGTCTCGCATCGTTGTTGTGAACGATGACTTCAGTCGTGATCTTGGCATACGTCTGGGTGTCTCGGCATTCAATGTGAGCAATACGGGCATTACAACGATCTCGGGTACAGGTTCGGGCACGGACACGATGGTCCGCTCATATCTTGATAATTTGGCCGACCCATTGAGTACTACATTGCTCACCTATCCGTTCCTGGGCAATCGCTACAACGTCAATCTTCCGATCGCTGACGCGGCAGGACGATTCTCGCTGGCGATACTCGAAAACGATTACCTCATCGACCTGGAATTGACCGCTTTGCAGGCGGAAGGTCGTGGCGAAATTATTTCGACACCGCGCGTTATCACTGCGAATCAAAAACAGGCGACGATAAAGCAGGGTGTGGAAATACCATACCAGCAGTCTGCGTCATCGGGCGCCACGACTATCCAGTTTAAGGAGGCTGTGCTGGAGCTCGTTGTAACGCCGCAAATCACACCTGACAACAACATCATCATGGATCTGCTAGTGAGAAAGGACAGCGTCGGTCAGGTTATTTCTACCGGTGGTGCGGGTGGAACGGTGCCGAGTATAGACACTCGCTCCGTCGAGACCCAGGTGCTTGTCTCGGACGGCCAGACGGTAGTGCTTGGCGGTATCTACGAAACTGAGCGTCGCGAGACGATCAAAAAGGTTCCGCTCTTGGGCGATATTCCGATCTTTGGCGTCTTATTCAGGAGCAAACAACTGGTCGAAAACAAGGCTGAGCTGTTGATTTTTGTAACACCACGCATCCTTGAGGAAGGTTCTAACATCTATTGAGCTGCCCGATCTCAATTGAACGGAAAGGCCAACCTTCGGGTTGGCTTTCTTTTATCGGTCAACGTCGTATATGAAGCATCCGCGCAACATCTTTCTGATCGGCCCCATGGGCGCAGGCAAATCTGCTGTCGGGCGTCACCTCTCGCGCGCACTGCATCTGTCATTTGTCGACAGTGATGATGAGCTTGAGTCCCGCACTGGCGTTGACATTCCATTTATTTTCGAAAAAGAAGGCGAGTCGGGATTTCGTAGGCGCGAAGCGGTTGTCATCGACGACTTGAGCAAAATGGACGGCGTCGTACTTGCGACAGGCGGTGGTGCAGTTGTCGACCCGGAAAATCGCAGTCACTTGGGAGGGCGTGGATTCGTTGTTTACCTGTACACAACAGTCGACCAACAAGTAGCGCGCACGCAAAAAGGCCGCGAGCGTCCGTTACTTGAAAACAAGGATCCTCGTATAACGCTGCAGAAGCTACTGGACTTGCGCGATCCGCTGTACCGGGAGATCGCGGACCTTGTCGTCGAGACCGACGGGCGCAAGGTAAAGTCTGTGGCGAACGAGATTATCGACCAGGTATCGTCGTAGGAGCGGCCCCTAGGCCGCGACATCTAAAGCGGCCTAACGGCCGCCGCTTCGCATCGCGGCCTAGGGGCCGCTCCTACATTCCTGTAATCTACGGCGATGACAGCAGCGCACACAATTACAGTCAATCTCGGTGATCGCAGCTACCCGATCGTCATCGGTGCGGGCCTGCTGAATGGCGGATTTGATCTTTCCAAGTTCGTAAACGGTCCGGATTGTTTGATTGTTAGCAACGAAATCGTTGCTCCCCTGTACCGGGATCGCATTCTGCCGAATCTCGCGGGCAAAGCAGTCACGACCATCGATCTGCCGGACGGCGAATCGTACAAGTCCGTCGCGTCGTTGCAGGCAGTAATCGACCGGCTGGTCGAAAGCGGTGCCAATCGCGACACGACCGTTATCGCTCTCGGCGGTGGCGTAGTGGGCGATATCGCGGGTTTCGCAGCAGCATGCTATATGCGGGGCGTAGCGTTTATTCAGGTACCGACGACGTTACTGGCCCAGGTTGATGCATCGGTAGGCGGCAAAACTGGCGTCAATCATCCAGAGGGCAAGAATCTGATCGGTGCGTTTCATCAACCGCAAGTGGTGATGATCGACACCGACACGTTGAAAAGTTTGCCGGACCGGGAGCTAAAGGCGGGGCTTGCAGAAGTCATAAAATATGGTGTTATCTGTGACGTTGAATTCTTTGCGTGGCTCGAAGACAACATGCAGGCGTTGCTGGAAAAAGAACCGCCTGCCCTGGCTCGTGCTATTCAACGATCGTGCGAACTTAAGGCGACAGTCGTTGCCGAAGACGAGCACGAGTCCGGGCATCGCGTTATTTTGAATTTCGGCCATACCTTCGGTCATGCTATCGAAAATTGTCAGGGCTATGGCGAGTGGTTGCACGGCGAGGCCGTTGCGACCGGCATGATCATGGCAGCCGAACTGAGCGGAATTGGCGATGGTGACGTTGAGCGGCTGCGAGTCCTGTTGCAAAAAGCTGGCTTGCCAGTTTCGCCACCGGCCATCGACGGGCAAGACTGGCTGCGCACGATGGGAATGGACAAGAAGGTCAAGCAAAAGCAGTTGCGATTTGTCCTGCTTCGCGCACTGGGCGACGCGTACCTTGCAACGTCGTACGATAAGGATAAGTTACAGCAAATAATTGGTGCGAGTGACTGATGGGCACGTCGCTGGCACCTTATGCGGCTCATGAATTACACAGTCGCGGCAGACGATACGCTGAACCGCCGTCGACCTACCGTGGTGAATATCAACGCGACCGCGACCGGATAATTCACTCGACGGCGTTTCGCCGCCTGGTCTACAAAACGCAGGTATTCGTCAATCACGAAGGCGATCTGTATCGCACGCGACTAACCCACTCGCTTGAGGTTTCTCAGATTGGGCGCACCGTCGCTGTTGCTTTGCACCTGAATGAGCCACTTGCCGAGGCGATCTGCCTGGCGCACGATCTCGGTCACACTCCGTTCGGACATGCCGGGCAGGACAAGCTCAACGCCTGCATGCGTGACTACGGAGGATTCGAACACAACCTGCAGTCATTACGGGTTGTAGACGAACTCGAAACGAGGTACGCGGATTTCGCCGGTCTTAATCTCATGTTCGAGACCCGGGAGGGAATACTGAAGCACTGCTCAGTACGCAATGCTCGCAAGCTCGGGGACGTTGGCGAGCGATTCCTGGAGCGCAAACAGCCTGGTCTCGAGGCACAGATAGCAAATGTCGCTGATGCGATCGCCTACAACAACCATGACATCGATGATGGCTTTCGTGCCGGCCTTCTGAGTCTTGAACAACTCGGACAGCAGCCACTGTTCGCGAGTCGTCACGACGAAGTCCGCGGCCTCTATCCGGATCTGGACGACCGGCGACTTATTTACGAGATCATTCGACGCATGATCGGCACCGTTGTCAGTGACCTGATCGAAGAAACACGCCGCAATCTCGATGCTGCGTCTCCAGGCTCGATTGACGATGTACGAGACGCTGGTAAACCCCTGGTCTCGATGTCGGAGGCAACTTACGAGCAGCATGCCTCGTTAAAGAAGTTTCTGTATAAGAACCTGTATCACCACGAGCAAAAACTCGAGATGACGCGCAAGGTGCAAGCGATCGTCGAAGATCTGTTTACAGCGTATATGGAAGATGCGAATCGCATGCCAGCTGAATTTGCCACTATGGCAGATAGTGTCGAAGGCGCTGACCGTGCCCGCGTCATTGCTGATTACATTGCCGGTATGACCGATCGCTATGCGATCGCGGCACACGAGAGCATCACGGGCTGATAGAATCTGCGTCCCTCGCGATGCCCGCCTGGCCGGCGCCGCGCCTGAAGGCCGCCGCGCACAAAAATACCAAAGGAGTCCCCGTGCAACACAAGGACATACCCAACAAAGATCGATTGATATTCGCTATGGATGTTCCCAGTTGTGAGCGGGCGCGCGCGTTGACAGAGGAGCTGGGAGACGCAATCACGTTCTACAAAATTGGCCTCGAGCTGATGATGAGCGGTGAGTATTTCGAGTTATTGGACTGGATGCTCGCTCGTGACAAGAAAGTATTTTGTGACCTCAAGTTTTTTGATATTCCGGCGACTGTAGGTTCCGCGGTGCGGCAGCTCAAAGACAGAGGCGCGTCCTTTATAACGGTGCATGGTAACCGATCGATGATGGAGGCCGCAGCTGAGAACAAGGGAGACAGCCTGAAAGTTCTCGGCGTGACGGCCCTGACAAGCCTGGATCGCGGCGACCTCGATGATCTTGGTTTCGCCTGCGATCTTGAGGCGCTCGTGCTGTCACGTGCCCGACAGGCGCTGGCCGCAGGCTGCGACGGTGTTATCTCGTCCGGTCTTGAAGTACCGAAGCTTCGCGAGTATGTCGATAACAAGCTGCTGGTCATATCGCCTGGTATTCGCCCGGTTGACAATATGCCGACGGAAGACCAGAAACGCGTCGTAACGGTCGCAACGGCATTCTCAAACGGGGCCGACTACATAGTGGTCGGCCGTCCGATTCGGGACGCTGCGAATCCACGCGTTGCGGCCGAGGCTATTCAGGCATCGATCGAAACACAGGTGGGTGCATGATGTCCGAGCTCAAGAACGACGTGATGTTACGCGCACTGATGCGTCAACCGGTGTCGCGCACACCTGTCTGGATCATGCGCCAGGCAGGTCGTTACCTGCCCGAATATCGTGATGTTCGTGCTGAGGCCGGTAACTTCATGAATCTGTGTCGGAATCCTGAGCTTGCCTGTGAAGTCACAATGCAACCACTCAGGCGTTTCAAACTCGACGCAGCAATTTTGTTCTCCGACATTCTGACGATTCCAGATGCTATGGGCCTGGGTCTGTATTTCGAATCCGGCGAAGGACCGAAGTTCAAAAATCCGGTCCAGTCTGCGAACGCCATTCGGAGCCTCAGGGTACCGGACGTTGAGAAAAAACTCAGCTATGTTTTCGACGCAGTGCGCACGGTACGCCGCGAGCTAAACGGTGAGGTGCCACTAATCGGCTTTGCTGGCAGTCCGTTTACGGTTGGCACTTACATGGTTGAAGGGGGCTCGAGTCGTGAGTTTTCGAAGATCAAAGGTCTGGCAGCCGAGGCACCCGATGTACTCGATCATTTGATGGACATCGTCGCCGAAACGACGGCCGAATATTTGAATGCCCAAATTGAAGCGGGCGCGCAGGCGATACAAATCTTCGATACCTGGGGAGCCACCCTCGAACCGGACGACTTTCGTCGCTTCTCGATGGCGAGCATGCAAAAGATCATCGACGGTTTGACGCGTGAGAAGGACGGGCGGCGAATACCCGTAATATTGTTTACGAAGGGTGCAGGTCCGCTGCTTTCTGATTTGGCCGATACCGGATGCGATGCGCTCGGCGTTGACTGGACGACAGATCTGTCCACGGCGCGCGAATACGTTGGAGATAAGGTCGCGCTACAAGGCAATCTCGACCCGGCGATGTTGCGCGAGAGTCCCGAGGCGATCCGCCAGGGTGTTGCCGATACATTAGCGAGTTATGGAGAGGGTCCCGGGCATGTATTCAACCTCGGACACGGCATCACGCCGGACATTGATCCTGATCGCCTGGGTGTGCTGGTTGATGCGGTACATGAATTGAGCCCGGACTTTCACCAGTAGGAGGCCGCCCTGCGACCGACGTCCTTAAGCGGCCTGACGGCCGCCGCTGCGCATCGCGCGCTCCTACCGTAGTTCTATTTGAAGAATCTTGCACTCCTGAACAACCGTGGCGGTTTCACCGCCATGGGTTTCGGCCTCTGCCCATACGACCTCACCGTACTTGAACGATTGCATGCGCTCGCCGCCCTGGCCGTCATTTTCAAGCCAGGCGCAGGTCTGCAGATAGACGACAACCCGGTCCGGATGGGCGTGCAGCGGCTGCGTTTCACCATTGCGAATCGTCTGTCTAATGACGCGTACCCGGTCATTCTCGAATTCCAGCTCAAAAATATGCGGCGCGACCTTTATGGGATCGAGCGGAGTAGGTACGGTGGCGCTGACAATGGCAGCGAGCAGCAGTAGCGGCACAACCGACACAAATTTCTGTCCGATATTAGTCACGTAAAGCCCTTCTCAAAATTTTGCCGACGTTGGTTTTTGGTAGCTCGTCCCGGAACTCGACAATCCGCGGACGCTTGTAGTTGGTCAGGTTCTCGCGGCAATGATCCATGATGTCCTGCTCAGTGACGCTGTCGTCTTTGCGGACGACGAATATCTTGACGATTTCCCCTGAACGTTCGTCCGGCAGACCGATCGCAGCGGCCTCAAGTATACCGTCGAGTTCAACGATCACGTTTTCGATTTCATTCGGGTAAACGTTGAATCCGGAGACCAGGATCATGTCCTTCTTGCGGTCTTCAATGAACGTATATCCCTCTTCGTCCATACGTCCGATATCGCCTGTTCGCAACCACCCGCCGGGCAGCATTGCCTCTGCAGTCTCAGCCGGGCGCTGCCAGTAGCCTTCCATTACCTGCGGGCCGCGAATACAAATTTCGCCAAGCTCGCCTATGGGAAGCGGATTGCCGTCATCACCCGCAATGATAATTTCGGTGGACGGCAGTGGTAGTCCGATCGAGCCTGTAAACGCAGAATCAATGCGACAAACGACAGCCGCCGGTGAGGTCTCGGTGAGGCCGTATCCCTGCAAGATCCAGTTATCCGTTCTCTCCTTCCACTCTTTGGCGATAGCGGGCTGTACGGCCATTCCTCCGCCGATGCATACACGCAGATGGCTGAAATCGATGCTGGAAAAACTCGGTGTATCCATCAGGGCAGCGAACATGGTATTCACGCCCGTGATCATATTGAAGTCGTACTTCGCAATCTCTTTGGCGAAGCCTTCGAAGTCACGAGGGTTGGTTATGAGTATGTTTTCACCGCCCTGCGCCATGACCGTTAGGCAATTGCCCTGCAGCGAAAATATGTGGTACAGCGGCAACGCGGTAATCGCGACAAGCGGCTCCACACCCACATAGGCATCTGCCTGCCAGGTGATCGACTGCTGCACGTTGTAGACCATGTTGCGATGGCTCAGCATTGCACCCTTCGAAACACCGGTCGTACCGCCCGTGTATTGCAGATAAGCAATATCGGCATAACCGATGTCAACTTCGTCGAGCGCCTTGTCCGCGCCAGCCCGCAATGCCTGCCCGATAGTAATGCTTTCAGGAATATTGTAGCCAGGCACCGATCTCTTGATGTAGCGCATCGCGAAATTGGTCAGCGCGCTCTTGGGCCAGCCGAGCAAGTCGCCGATGCCGGTCGTGACAACGCTGCTAATTTCCGTTTTCTTGATTACGTCTTGAAGCGTGTGGGCGAAGTTCTCAAGAATGATGATGCACTTTGCACCCGAGTCCTTCAGCTGGTGTTCAAGTTCTCTGGCTGTGTACAGAGGATTTACATTGACGACAACCAGGCCGGCCCGAAAGATGCCGCACATGACGACCGGGTACTGCAGTATGTTCGGAAGCATTATTGCGACACGCTCGCCGCGGGTCAGTCCAAGCGTGTCCTGCAGATAGCATGCGAAGCGCATCGACAGTCGATCGAGGTCCGCATAACTAAGCGTTGTGCCCATGTTCGTATAGGCCGCGTTGCCAGGGTACATTTCGAAAGCCTGCTCGAAGAGATCACGAACGGACCGGAACGGTGGTGTCGGAACCTCTTCTGGCATGCCTGGCGGATAGGACTCAAGCCACACTTTTTCCAAAACGACTACCTCGTTGTTTTTCTATGCGCTTGGGCTAGTCGCCCAGTGTAGCGCTAATTATCGGCCAAGCGTTATCCAGCAGCATCGGCTGGGCAACAGCGTTCGGGTGAATCCGGTCATCCTGCAACAGCTCGTTGTCTAGTGCGATGCCTTCCATGAAAAACTCGATCCATTGCACATCGAAATCCTTTGCTACCTGGCGAAAGACGCCCTCGAACTCTGCGGAATAGCGCGGCCCGTAATTGGTCGGGATACGGATGCCGAGCAATATGACAGCCGCGCCCGAAGCCTTGGCTCGCCGCACAATTGTTTCCAGATTTGCTTTGATCCGCGTGGCCGGGAAGCCTCGCAGCCCATCGTTGGCGCCCAGCTCCAGGATAATCAGGTCCGGCGAAAAGTCGTTGAGCGCCGTATCGATGCGGGTTGCTCCACCTGCGGTGGTTTCGCCGCTGATACTGGCGTTAACGACCCGATGTTCGTACCCTTGCTCTTCGAGTCTGGCCTGCAACAAAGTGGCCCAGGATTGGTCAACTTCAATACCGTATCCCGCACTCAGGCTATCGCCGAAAATGAGAACAGTTGGCGGCTCGGCACTCGCCGCCTTGACGGTTACCACTAGCAGTAGAAGGGAAACAAATATTCGCATGTCGGATCAATTACCAAACACAATCAATGTTCTCGAAGCTCACGAGTTAAGTAAACAGGTTAGCAGCCCCGAAGGGACTCTGACCATTCTTTCCGACGTCAGTTTCGTGATTTCTGCCGGCGAGTCAGTGGCGGTTGTTGGCCCGTCGGGGGCAGGTAAATCGACGCTGCTTGCGCTATTGGCCGGTCTGGATCTGCCCACGAACGGTTATGTAATGCTCAATGCTGCGAACCTGTCAGAACTTGACGAGGACGGCCGGGCGCAGCTAAGGGCGGAAAGCGTTGGCTTCGTGTTCCAGTCATTTCATCTCGTGCCATCGCTGAATGCGTTGGAAAACGTTATGTTGCCGCTTGAACTGGCCGGCCGCTCGGATGCGCGCCGTGCGGCAAAAGAAATAATAGAGCAAGTTGGGCTCGGAGAACGCTGGAGCCATTACCCGGCACAGTTGTCGGGCGGCGAAAAACAGCGCGTCGCCATCGCGCGGGCGTTTGCATCGGAGCCTGCTGTCCTGTTCGCTGACGAACCGACAGGAAACCTTGATACTCGTACCGGAGACAACATCATGGAGCTGATGTTTGAACTCAATCGCAGCTCATCAACGACACTCGTGCTGGTCACGCACAATCAGAATCTCGCCAAGCGCTGTGACCGGATCCTTTCTCTGGATGTTGGAAAATTGGTCAGCGACAACAAGGCGACCGGATGAAGTCGATCGTATTTGCACTGAGGAGTTTTGGGCGCGAGTTGCGCTCGGGAGAAGTGCTGGTGTTGCTCGCTGCCGTCGGCCTCGCCGTGAGCGCATTGACCGCCGTTGGTTTTCTGACCGACCGTATCGGACAGGCCATCGCGCGCCAGGCCAATGAAGTGTTGGCGGCCGATCTGCGACTGCGCTCACAGGAGCCAGTGCCACAGGAATGGCGTGACCTCGCACACGAATATAATCTACGAACCGCCGATACAATGGCCTTTCCCTCTGTCGTCTTTAATGGTGACGATAGCGCGCTTGCCACGATCAAAGTTATAAGCGATTCGTATCCTTTGCGTGGCCGGATACGAATTTCCGACACGCTTTTTGGTGAACAACGTGTTGCGGATGGTATACCGGAGACGGGTAATACATGGGCCGATGGTGCCCTGCTGGCGCGCGTTGGAGCTGATGTAGGCGATATGCTGGCGGTCGGGGAGTTGGATCTGCGCGTGACGGCAGTACTGACCTACCGGCCAGATCAGTCGATCGGTTTCGCGTCCCTTGCGCCGTCGTTGTTGATGAATATTGACGACGTATCTCGCAGTGGATTGATCGGCGAGGGCAGTCGTGTTCGCTATGCTCTTCTCGTGGCAGGCGACGAGACCGCGGTCGCGGACTTCAACGATGCGATTCAGGATCAGCTGCCGGACTCCGTTCGAATTCGCAGCCAGGAGGAAAGCAGCGAACGCGCATACAACGCGGCCGACAGAGCGCAGCGATTCCTGTCTCTGACCGCAATAATGAGCTTGTTGCTTAGTGCGGTGGCCGTGGCGATGTCAGCGCGACGCTTTGCGCATCGGCGCATGGATACTGTCGCGTTGATGAAAAGTCTCGGCGCGACGCAAGGATTTGTTATCTCGGTCGCGCTGGTACAGCTGGTGATGCTGGGTGTGCTCGGTATCGTAGCGGGCAGTGCCGTGGGGTTTGTGGCCCAGGAATTAATATCACGAATCATTATTGATCTCATGCAGCAAGGCGATTTGCCAGGCGCCGGAATGCGCCCCGTCATTCTTGCAAGTAGCAGTGCCATGGTGCTGTTATTGGGTTTCGCTCTGCCGTCGTTGATACAACTGCGAAACACGCCGCCGTTACGTGTGCTGCGTCACGATGCCATGCCGCCCGCTCCATCGCGTATTCTCGTCGCTGGGTTGGCGCTCGCAGCGGTTGCCGCACTGCTATATCGCTCGGTCGGCGATGTGCGCATGCTGGTTATTCTAATCGGTGGAATAATCGTAATTGCCGGGCTGTTATACCTGGTAGGTCGGGTGATGGTCGCACTCATTGGCCGCGCGCGTTCGGGAGTTGGTGTGGCATGGCGTTATGGGCTTGCTAACGTAGCGCGCCGCGGTCGCGACAGCGCCGTGCAGGTCGTTGCGTTCGGTCTCGGGATTACGGTGCTGTTATTGCTGACACTGGTCAGAACCGACCTGCTGGAAGGTTGGCGGAAAACCCTCGATGTTGATGCGCCCAATCATTTCTTGATCAACATTCAGCCGCACGAAATCGAATCAGTCGCCGAACTGTTCGAGAGAAACGGTATCGCAAGACCAACCTTCACACCGCTGGTTCGGGCGCGCATGTCGAGTATCAATGACGAGTCGGTGAAAGACAGGAAATATCCGAACGACGATGGCAAGTGGCTGGCGAATCGCGAGGCGAATCTGTCCTGGTCGGCGGAGTTGAGTCCCAGTAACGAATTGCTCGAGGGCGAATGGTGGCCACCAGGCTATGAGGGCCCGCCGCTCGTGTCGATCGAAGAAAAGTCGGCGAAGAATACCGGGCTGACGATCGGCGATCGCTTGAAGTTCATCGTCGCGGGTCGCGAGATCGAGGCGGAGATAGCCAGTACACGAAAAATCAACTGGGATTCGTTTCAGCCGAACTTTTTTATCGTGCTATCGCCTGGCGCGTTGGATGGTTTACCAACGACCTACATATCGAGCATGCGCATTGCAGCGGAAGATCGGTCATTCCTGATCGACCTGGTTCGCGCCCATCCGAGCATTTCTGTCATCGACCTTGGCGCGATTCTGGAACAGGTACGCGGCATCATCGAAAAAGCGAGTCTCGCTGTGCAGGCGGTCTTCGTCTTCACGCTCGCTGCGGGCATCGCCGTGTTGTTTGCAGCCGTGCAATCAACGATCGATGAACGTCGTTTCGAGAGTGCGCTGCTGCGCGCCCTGGGTGCCAAACGACGTACGGTGTTCGCGGGCGTGATGGCGGAGTTCGCAGCACTCGGGACCGCGGCCGGAGTGCTGGCATCCGCTGGCGCGTCGGTGCTGGCGTATCTCGTGGCGACCCAATTGTTTGAGCTGCCGTATGAATTCAGCCCCACGCTCTGGCTGGCGGGTGTATCGGCTGGAGTGTTCATTGTCTGTTTCAGCGGTTACTTCGCTGCGCGCGGCGCCGTGAATGCACGGCCAGTCGATGTGCTTCGCGGCCTGAACACCTGATGGAGCATAAGCTATCGTGTGGTGTCGTAGTTGTCCGCAAGACGGACACGAGTTGGGTGACGCTCGTGCTGCGCGCATATCATCATTGGGATTTTCCGAAAGGCCTTCGAGAACCCGGTGAGGAGCCGCTACATGCCGCGCTGCGGGAGGTCAGGGAGGAAGCGGGTATAGACGAAGTGTCATTTGACTGGGGCGATAGATATTTCGAGACGGGGCCATACAACAAAGGCAAAGTTGCCCGGTACTACCTGGGAAACACCACACAAACTGACGTTGTTATGGGCCTCTCACCTGAAACCGGAGAACCCGAACATCACGAGTGGCGTTGGGTGAGCTTCGACGAAGCCTACGACCTGGGGTCGCCGCGAGTACGCCAAATCGTACAGTGGGCGCGGCAGATTATTGGCGCCTGAGAGGGCGCAAAAACTATCATTCAGTCTAAACTGCGATTTGCGGGCCAAAAGGCATTTCCCGCAGACGCGTGCCAGTTGCAGCGAAGATGGCGTTCGCCAGCGCTGGCGCAATCGGCGGCACTCCAGGCTCGCCTACGCCCGCAGGCGGTGCATCGTTGTGCACGATATGCACTGAAGTTTCCGGCGTCATGTCCATTCTAAGGACCGGATAATCGTCAAAGTTTCCCTGATCTACACGTCCATTAGTTGCCGTGATATTACCATCGCGCGCAAGACTCAAACCAAAGACTACCGATCCTTCGAGTTGTGCACGTACCCTGTCCGGGTTGACTGCAAGACCGCAATCGAATGCGATGTCGACACGTGGTACGTTCCAGCGTCCATCCGAATCAACAACGACTTCCACCACTGCCGCGACGTAGCTCAGAAAACTGCGGTGCACGGCAATGCCATGCCCATGTCCTTCCGGCAACAAGCTTCCCCAGCCGGCTTTCTCGGCTGCAAGTTCTGCGACACGGCGCAATCTCGCTGTGTCGAACGGATAGTCGTCGACGGCCTCCTGCCCGAACGATGAGAAGTCAAGATGCCGATCCGGACCGAGCATGTCCAGAAAGTTTTCAAGCGGGTCCTTATTCCTTGCGTAGGCGATTTCATCCGTAAACGAACACACGGCAAAGGCCTGGAAAATGTTGCAGACCGATCTCAACCAGCCGATTCGAATCTTCGCCTCGGTTTCGGCCGACGCGATGTTTACATTTGCGATGTCGTACGGCATGTTGACTGCACCCATGCCAATTTCCCAGCTGGCCGGACGCTTCGCTCCAGCGTCAAACGTCGACATGATCGTTGGGTAGGCTACACGGTGCAGCCATCCGTCTACCGCGTTCTCACTGTTAATGCTCGCCTTCAGGTACTGGGCGCTGGGCGCGTGCAAATACCCATGACGAATATCGTCTTCACGACTCCAGATTACCTTGACCGGCGCAGCAATCGATTTGGACAGGATGATTGCCTCATTGACAAAGTCACATTTGGACTTGCGACCGAATCCGCCACCGAGCAGCGTCACGTGAACTTTGATCTGCTCGGGCGCGAGGCCAGTGATCGCGGCGCCCGCCTCAATGATCGACTGCGGATCCTGAGTTGGCGCCCATATTTCACAGCTATCAGTGGTGACTGACGCGAGTGCCACCGGCGGTTCCATGGGTGCGTGGGCAAGATGAGGCGTGTAAAACTCCGCGTCCAAAGTAATTTCCGCATTCGCGAATGCCTCAGTCACATCCCCCTCTCCGCGCACGACTTGTCCATCCTGTCTGGTGGCGCTCAGCAGCTGCGCTTTGTAGTCTTCAGAGTTGTAACTCGTATTGTCTCCTTCATCCCAATTGATTTTCAGGCGTTTTCGGCCTTCCATCGCGGCCCAGGTGTTATCGGCTATGACCGCGATTCCGCCGAGTGCCTGGTACAACGCTGGTGGAGTGGCGGCTGGCACCTCTACAACCTGTTGCACACCGTCAAAGGCCAGTGTTTCCTCGGCATCGAAAGATTTCACGCGACCGAAAGTGACTGGGCAGCGCGCGATCACGGCGTATTTCATGCCGGTCACACTGGCATCGATGCCGTAGCTCGCCCGGCCATGAGTCATGTCATCGAGATCGACAATCGGCAGGTCTTTTCCGATGTAACGAAACTTTTCCGAAGGTTTGAACGACAACGTATCCGGTGCAGGCACGGGCAACGCGGCGGCGGCCAAAACAAGGTCCTTGTAGTCCAGCGAGCGCGCGCTTGCATCGTGCAGGATGCGGTGATTCTCCGCTCGGCACTCGGAAACATCGACCTGCCATTGATCCGCGGCTGCCTGTTCGAGCATCTGCCTTGCCGACGCACCGGCTTCACGCATGCGCTGCATGAATCCGCGGACCGACCAGGATCCATCTGTATTCTGATTACCGTAGACGGCGTCGGCCATTGCCTGCTCGACGATGACCCGCTCCCAGTCAGCCTCAAGCTCGTCCGCGACAATGGCGGTAAGGCCGGTTCGCGTGCCCTGCCCCATTTCACTGCGGTGCGAAATGATGTGTACGGTGCCGTCAGCATCAAGACTGATAAACACATCCGGCGACCACGGCCCATCTGACGGCCCTGCATTCCTTATCCCGGGTTTGTCCTGACGACCGCAACCGGCCATTGATACGCCCAGTACAAACAGGCCGCTGGTCTTGACGAAATCACGTCGCGACAGCTGTTTTACAGGATTCACGATAATTCTCCTGCCGCCGTCCGTATCGCTTTCTTGATGCGCTCGTAGGTCCCGCAGCGACAGATATTGCCGCGCATGCCGTCAACGATATCCTGCTCACTGGGTTTGGGATTGCTCGCCAGCAGCGATGCCGCCTGCATGATTTGTCCCGGCTGGCAGTAGCCGCATTGCGGCACATTGTGTGTCGCCCACGCTTTTTGTAATGGGTGATCGCCGTCGGCCGCAAGACCTTCAATTGTCGTGACTTCTGCGCCTTCGGCGGCGGACACGGGCGTCAGACATGACCGGATAGCTTCGCCGTTAAGATGAACGGTACAGGCACCGCAGAGACCCTTACCGCAACCGAACTTTGTACCTGTCAGTCCCAGAACATCACGCAATGCCCACAACAAGGGCATATTGGCATCGCCGTCGAACTCGATGGATTCCCCGTTGATGGATAGGTTCATCGTCTTTTCCCCTGTGCATTAAATCTCGGCGATCTTAGAGTTTTTCGGGGGGTCGTCCGTCGCTTCCTGTCCCCGTCTTTAGGTGGGTTTGGCCTTGTCGTTATTATCTCCTAAGCATAGTAGGAAATCAGCCGAATGCACTGATAGTTCCGTTCCCGAAACCATTTCGAGCGTCCGGCATAATAGCCAATGACGTTATCGTCGCCAACGAAGCTGTCGCGACAATGAACAATAGTTCAGAGAAACTCAGCGCAGTAACAGGTCTACATCAACGCGCGAATGACAACCTCCATGCGCTGTCGCTGATTGATGTCCGGCAGGCGCCCAAAGCCGGCGCCGAGGTTGTCGAATGCGTGTTCCGGGTTCGACGTTTCGGTCAGCACACAGTTGACGGCCGGGTGCGCCAGGATGTACTTCAGCGAGAACTGTGCCCACGAGTGGCAATCGAACTCGGCGGCCCATTCCGGAAATTCCTGGCCGCGCACCAGTCCGAAATACCCGCCATTAATGAACGGCCGATTGATGATTACGGCGGTGCCTGTCTCCTGTGCCAGTGGCAGGATATCGTCGGCTGCCTCGGGCTCCATCATCGAATAATTGATCTGAATGAAATCCAGTGCACTGTCTTCCATGAGCTTCATCATTTGCGGGTAGAACTGCTTTGCGTAGCGAGCAACTCCCAAGTAGCGCGTAAGACCCTCCTCTTTAAGGGCCGCAAACTGCTCGCGGCGCCGGCTAAAGTCGTCTGGCGGCATGATCTGGACCAGATCGAGCGATTCACCGCCTTGAACGTCGAGAATTCGGTGAATTTCGGCTCGCATCGACGGCAGATCCTCTCCTTCTACATAGGTGCCGAGGAAAAGCTGCTCGTGCGCATCATTTTCGCGCATGATTTTACCGACCGTCTCACGAGCACCCCACCCGGTATCGACGTAAGAGCCACAGTGCTCGAGGAATATGCGTATGAGCTCGCGCGACGTTTCCATGTCACCCTCGTAAAATACCTGCGCGTTGCCCAGCCCAACGATTGCGAGAGTCTCATCGCTGCCGGGGATTGCGCGGCGCTGCATCGACAGTCGGCCGAGCGCACTGACTTCCGGCGGAACCATGGCTGCCAGCGCTGCCAAGCCCACTGAATAAGTAAACTCCCTGCGATCAATCATTTGTATTGCCCCATAACCCGGATACGGTGACGCCACGAGACATCAGATTATAGGAAATTCTTTAGCGTTTGCGAGGATTCCTGGGCCCGTCTCAACGCACTGATACTTAACAAAGCGATAGAACTTCCTATCCTTCGTTCACGCCGGTTATTATTACCTTGAAGACGTCAAACCGACGCGCCGACAGATGGACGAAAACAGACGATGACAGATACTTTCCCGGGACCGAAAACCAAAGCCGTATTGGAGCGCGGTATCCCGTTGTTTCGAAACGGGCTGAAATTCAGCGACGAAATGAAAAAGGCGGGACATCGTGGATTCCGCAGCGTGCGGCAGATTGTTCTCGACAAAGCGCATGGCGATTTTGTCTGGGATATGGACGGCAAACGCTATATCGACTTCCAGAACGGATGGGCGACGAACCCGTTGGGTAATACGCATCCGGAAATAATCGAGGCCGTCAATAATGCGCATAAGCGTTATGGATTTCATTACGATCATCCGCTGCGCTATGACCTCGCCGAGATGCTGGCTGACATCATGCCGGGGAAGACCTTGCCGCGATTTAATTATGAGGTCTCGGGCACGGAAGCGGCAGAAGCAGCTGTCCACCTCGCGCTGACATTTACCAAACGGCGCTACATTATTGCCTTCAGTTCGGCGTTTCATGGCATGAGCTTCGGCGCGAAAATGTTGAGTGGCCTTTCGGGCAGGTATAGTACTTACCTTGAAGGCTGGGTGGGTGGTGTCATTCGCGCACCGTATCCATACAGTGATGAGATTCCTGCCGGCATGAGCGAGGAGCAGTATGTCGATTACTGCCTCTGGTATCTCGACAACCATATCCCAAACAGCGTCGCTGAGAAAAACAACATCGCGGGAATCCTCATTGAGCCGGGGCTGGCCGAAGGGGGCAACTGGATTCCATCAACGGCGTTCTTGCGAGGGATTCGTGAGCTTTGCACGAAAAACGACTGGCTCATGATCGCTGACGAGGTGCTCACCGGACTCGGTCGCACTGGCAAGATGTGGGCAGTGGAGCACTATGATGTCATTCCGGACATTCTTGTTGTCGGTAAGAACCTGTCCGGCGGTATCGAACCGTGCGCGGGCATTGCGGCGAGAGACGATATCCTCGGTGACAACGACAACTTTTCGTCGGGCTCAACGTTCGCCGGTACACCAGCCGGCTGCGCAGCAGGGATCAAGACGCTCGAAATCTACAAACGCGACAAGGTTGTCGAACATGCTGCGCACTTGAGCGATGTTGCCGCCGACATCATGAGCAGCTGGGAGCAATACGATGTTGTGCGCCAGGTACGCGCCAGTGGCTTGTTGATGGGAGTGAATTTCCAAAAACCGGCCAATGCGGAGGCGGCCGAGGAAGACTGGTGGTCCGCGCGCGCTGTGCGCGGCAAGATGCTCGAAAACGGCGTCTGGGCGATCAGTGACAAGGAAGATACGATTCGCATGTACCCGGCCCTGAACATGGACGAGAAGATTTTGCGGGAAGGTCTCGCGGTCATGGAAGACGCAATACGC
>JADFHE010000071.1 GCA_022567295.1 Pseudomonadota bacterium
GTTCTTCACTAACGGGGACAGCGCGGAATAGGTATTCTCCAATAAATGAGCATAGAAGTTTCGACCGGCGTGGAGGTTCGCACCCAAGTCGAATCATGATTATCCATGCCACACGTAAACTCGCCGAGCGGTTGCCGCAAGTGTCGAAGGACTCGCTGTGGGACAACAGCGTACTGGGCAGCTGGCATGCGGACCGGTTAACACTGGACCGGCGCCAGTGTGTGCTCTTCTGTCACGATGAAACACGCGCGGCGTTGTTCGTTGCAGGATTGCGAAAACCAGAGTTTGCCGATCTCGGCAACAAGGTATTTCGAGGTGTCTTTAGCGATACGCTACGGGCCTTGGGTTGTCCCGATTCACAAGTCCTCCGCGCATTGATGACACTTGGCCCGTGTGGCTTCGATACGTCGACTGATCGCTCGGTCTTAAGCTCCATGCGCGTCGTCCGCCAGGATCTGGAAGCCTGTCTCTGGGACTTCCCGAACGTTCTTCAGGCTGATCCCGTAGAGGTATCCGTGCGTCTGACGCGGCGTCCGGCCGGAATTCGGGGCAAGACCATCTGGCCTCAGGATCGTCTGCTGGAACTCGTGGCCGGGCTTGGCTAGGGTGGATTTCGTCAACTCGCGCCGTTGCCGATCCATTTCAGTTCGCCGGAACCCTGGGCCCAGGCTTGCCTTCGAGTCCGTCGCGAACGAGTGTTGCGATGAATTCGGTGAAGGGTTCGATGTCTTGTTCGACGCTTGCTGCCTCGAGTGCTTGCATATATTCGTCGCGGCGCTCGACGGGGATGATGGTCCACGGATAGCCGCTCGCGGCAAGCATGACGTTCATCAGGAATCGTCCCATGCGTCCGTTCCCGTCGATATAGGGATGGATATAGACGAATACGAAATGTCCGAGCACGATTCGCACTGCCGGGTTGCTTTCTTCGCGCAGAAGTTCGAACAGTAGCGGCATCGTGTCACGCACCGCCTCGCGAGAGGGTGGGGTATGCATCGATTTGCGAATGTGCACGGGGCCGTTGCGGTATCCGGCCAGGTCGCCCGCACTGACGATGCCGGCAGTGACACTCGGCGCGAAGAGTTCCCGGTACCACGTGGAGTGATCGTTGTCGGCAACTTCTCCGGGGTTTTCTCCAGCCAGGACTTTTCTCACGCTTTGGATGACTGCCTCAAAGGCCTCGTGATAGCCACGCGCCGCCATCGCGTCGCGCTGCTCCCGGTCCTCTCCATTGTCATCCGGGTGCCATGCACCGGTCCGCACGCGTTCGATCAGCGCCGCGTTCACGCGGTAGCCTTCTATCGATAAGGAGTGATAGGCGTCGGTCACGTAAACTTCCCTGACTCGTTTCACGTATGCGTCGATGTCCCCAATTCTTTCCGGCGCGCCAGGAAAGTTTTCCATGACATGCTCACGCATCGCGTACCACATCAGTCGAATGCGCGTCACGTAGGGAGAGGGCTCGCGCCCGATCACTTCAAACGGCGCAAGCTCTTCAAACGGGTCGGTTTCCCGCACGTCATAGCCGGTTCTTTTCATCGTGTTGATGATGTCGTCCGCGACCTTGTCACGGCCGATGTTGCGGAATGCACCGGCAAGTCGTCCTGCGATGGTGCTGTGGCCACCTTCGAGCAGGATGGCCAGAACATCGGAAGCGTCCTGAACCATTGCCAGCGCCGCGCGCGCATCGGTAGCGTTCTGCCTGAACAGGCCCGGCCCCGTGAACACGAGTGCGGCGGGCAGCGAATAGGTACGCAATCCCTGCAGCTCGTGCCGGTGCGTGCGCGCAGGCAACGCAACGCGCATGTCCAGCAGCGAGGTATTGTGCGGCAGCCTGGTCGGCTTGTTGCCGCCCTTCGGAGCGCGCACCAGCAGCTGCTGTGGGACAGTCCGGTTCCCGGCATGGAGGAATAACGATTGCTCGGCCGAGAGACACCACTCCTTGCCGAAACGCCCGTTCAGATAGCCGGCGCTGAAATCCCAGAATGAGGCATACCATGCCGTGCTGTCGCCGGCTTGCTCTTCCGGGCCGGACGGTACATACCAGCCCTTCATGACTTCCTGCAAGAAGCCGGTCTTGAGCAGGCGCTCGCGATGCGTCCGGCTCAGATCCCTCGAGCGGATCGCCACAATGCCCTTATCCTGAAGCGCTTTTAAGGCTTCAAGGGATGCAGCCAGTTTTTCTGATGGGCTTGCCATTATTCTGTGCTCTGTACGGTGATTAGCCTGTCGTGTCGTACTAAAATCAGGCCAATGTGCCGTGAGATTACTAGGGTTTTCTGTTGTACTCTTATTAGGTTATTGAGTCAACAGCGAGGATGACCGCCGACTTCAAGGCGAGAAACGCTGAATTCTGACAATGACTCGGACCAATCAGCAGGTAGTGCAGTCATCCCGGTAGCGTTTGAATGCCGCCAGCGACATGACAAAGAAAACGGCGGCCATCGCGAACGTCAGGAAGTCGATGCCCGGGCGTGTCATGGTCAGGTACACGCCGGTCACCGAGAGAATAAGACCAAAGAAGAAATAAGTGGACACCGATGCCGGCATGGGCGGTCGAGTCCCGACGCCGAGGCTCTGCTTAATCCGGTTCTGCAGCAGGTGCTCTTCCTGCAATTCCAGCAGACAGTCCAGACTGCAGGCAATGCCTTGCCCGCTGTCCTCGCAACACGTCTCGCAGGCCGCCTTGCCGCAGTGCTTGCAGATCGCAATTGCCGGTTCGTCCCTGTGACGAAAACAATTCATTGCGTTCTTGCGTTGCGGTGCGCGATTGCCGCCTTGATCAGGTCCTCTGGCACCGAGTTCGGCAACATGCCGTCCGGCGGACCATCGAACGCGCTGCGACCGAGCTTGATAACCTTGCGATACTGTTGAATGAAATGGGCGCACTCCCGGCACATCTTCACATGCAACCAGCACATGTACTTCTGCCAGACCGGCATGTTTCCGTCCAGATAGTCGACCATGAAGTCGTCGAATTCCTTACAAGTTAACATGACAGTCCTCGTGCTCCATCAGTGGTTGTAACAATTGCTTCAGGGCCGAGCGCGCCCTGTGCAGTCGGACTTTGGCAGCGTTCGCGCTGATTCCGAGTATAGATGCCGTCTCGCGCGTCGAATAGCCGTCAATGTCGCGCAGCAATACGACGAGCCGATAGTCATCCGGCAGTCGGCCGATATTTTCCCTGACAACTCGTCGCATCCGCTCACCATCCAGCGTCTCGACGATCTGAGATCTCTCATGCGGGCCTGCCGTATCGACCCGGCTGCCATGCTCGTCAAATACCGGCAACAGGTAATCGATCGACTCCTCACGCCGCCGCCGACTCTTGCGCAGTCTCATCAGGCATTGCTTGATCGCTATGCCGCGAACCCAGTGTCGCAGCGATGAACGATGTTCGAAATTGTCGATGCCCCGAAAGACCGCGACGAACGTGTCCTGAAAACAGTCGGCGGCTTCCGCTTCGGATTTCAGGTAGCGGCCGGCGACCGACATGACCAGCGGCCCGTAGCTGCGCACCAGCGTTTCGTAGGCGAAATCCTCACCCAGCCGCAGACTTTCCACGAGCTGTTCTTCAGCGTCGCGTGGCGCCAGGCCATTGCTTGCACTGGCGCTGTGTTCGTACCGGTCCCCGGCTTGCAGCAGATCCTGTGCATACGTCATGATTTCGCCTCCGAGCTAAATCAGACGTATGCGTGACGGGTTTAGTTCAACAATGGACGCCCGTCACGGCGAGATTTGCGGGCCAGACCCCGCCCATGCGGATCCGCGCACTTGTGGCTCTGTAACCTTTTACGTTGCAGCGGCAACCATGCATCGACGACCTTACATCGCGTCTGAAATCGCGCTCGCACAATGGCGGACTTCGGCGCTAACGATCTCATCGGCGGGCACCATTGTGCTTCGGGCCCCTAAGACACATCAGCCCGGTGCTCGTCGATGAACCACTCAGGTCGTTTTCACGACCGGGCCGGTGATGAGACGGCCGGCGACCGTGCCGATCTGGCCCGGAACCCGGCCTTACGCAACTGTCCCCGTGCAATGGTCCTGTCATATCGATGATGGTTCAGGAGATGGATCTGCGAACAACATGCGCCACGAGGAATTTCTCGACCTGTCCGGCGAACCGCCGATGCGAGCCCTGGCCGAGCAACTGATCGAATGCCTGGGCGATGCAGGGCCGGTGCTGATGTGGACGAACTTCGAAGAGGGCGTAATCAAAGAGCTGATTAAGCTGTTCCCGGACTTGGCGGAGCCCTTACAGAAGATCATCGATCGCCTGTTCGACCTGAAGCCAGTTGTCAAAGACAACTACTACCACCCGCAGATGCTGGGCTCCTGGTCGATCAAGGCCGTGCTACCCGCCATCGCACCACACATGAACTACGCCGAGCTCGAGGGCATCAATGAGGGCATGGGCGCGTCCGAGGGTTTTCTCGAGGCGATCAACGCCGATACGTCACCGGAAAGAAAAACCGAGCTCGAAGAACAGCTACTTCGCTACTGCAAGTTCGATACCGAGGCGATGGTTGAGATTGTGCGGTTCTTTACGCACGGCGTCGGTCGGTAATCTCCTGGCCTGGGCTCTTCACTCTGACAGTTTTATGTGACGACTCGCCGATGGCCCAAATACATCCTCGGCACGATCCAGGATCTGCTTATTCCATCAGGTAATCTGGATCGGTCAATTTAAAACGACGCTCATAATGACTCTGTAAAAGCTGCTCACGAATTTCTACAGCACGAGAATGCGGCTTTCGCACGGGAATTAGCCAAACAGGCTGGTGTAATGCTTTTTTCTGAATCACTACGGGGTCAGGTCGTATGGTATAAACGAAAAATCCGACAATGACCTCCACTGGATGTTAGTGCTGTCGCGCCGTTGCCAGTGAAGGCCCCTGTTAGCCGCACTTGAAAAGAGGTCTTGATGAAAATCGTAATGATCATCCCTTACGACGACGAGAAACCGACGCTTAAGACGCTTCTAAACGAGACTGAGCGCAGGCTGCGAGGAAAAGGTACAACACTTATTCGAGAGAAAGCGGGACGGTGGGCCCATACAAACTATCACGGTTGGATCAACTGGGATATCGCCAAAGGTGGGGTCATTGTGGCGGAAATTCAGTCCAGGAAACCGCAGGCTGAGTGGCAGCTTCTACAGGCATTCATCGGGTACCTCAATCGCCATCTTGGTGACTACATTGACACGATCATAATCAAGAATGGCTGAGACGATCGACATTCCCACTTGCCGGCTCCCGGGTCCGTTAATGCGTCAGTATCAACGGATTGCCCGATCAACCGCACCAGGCACGGCAGGAGTTCGCGAATTTCGCGATCAGGTTTGGCGAACGATCAACTCGGTCTTGATCAGCGCCGACTTCGGCGTATCCCCATCCAGAATGCGCATCAGCTTGGCGACCAGAATGCGCCCGGCCTGATAGATATCCTGTCTGATCGTGGTCACCGGAGGGCAGAAATACGCCGCCGACGGAATATCGTTGTAGCCAATGATCGATACATCACCGGGCACATCGATGCCCGCATCCCGAAATGCTGAAATAAACGCCATGGCGGTCGAATCGTTGAATGCAAAAATCGCATCCGGTGGCGTTTCGATGACATCGAGATACCGATTGGCCGTTTCAAATGCGGATTCATAGGAGAAACTGTGCAACTCGATGTCGTCGACGGTGATGTCGAGTTCGCTCTCATCCGCCGCGCGTTGAAGCCCGTCGCGGCGCAGCCCGATCTCGCGAAACGACGCATCGCCGACAAACAGGAAATGCCGACGACCTTGTGCAACGAAATGTCGCCCCGCCAGTTGCCCGCCCAAATAGTTATCGCTGCCGACGACACAATAGTTGGCACTCCGGGGTGGGGCGCCCCAAACAACGAGCGGTGCGCCGGATTCGGCAAATTCAATGAGCATTTCCTCGCGATGACCTTGTCCCAGCACGATAAAGCCGTCAGCGCCTCGCGATGTCAGAATCTGTCGAAACGCAGCTGAGTCATTGTGGTTCGGGGCACAAAGCAGCAGATCCTGGTTCCGGTCTCCAAGCGCCTCCGACACGCCGGCAAGCAATTCGAACATGAACGGGTCTGAAATGTGATTTTGTCGATGCGACCGGAAATCGAGCGATACCGCAATGGTATTGGTTCTCTTATGGCGCAGCTTTTGTGCGTTGCGATTGACGGCATAGCCGTGTTCGTGTGCGACCGACAGCACATGGCTGCGCGTGTCCTTGTTGACCAGCGGACTGTCACTCAGCGCGCGAGACACGGTCGGCTTCGAAACCTTCGCCAGCCTGGCGATGTCATCCATCGTTATTGCACGCTTGCCGGTCATAATTTGATAAATCCTCCGCTGATTTGTCGCGCGCCGATCTTTGAGGGCTGCCGGTGACCAGCCTCGGACTGCGGCGTCAACTTGGCGCTAAGCGCTTAATATCATTAATAATTCCAATGATAACTGAAACGCATTTCAAAATCATTGAAATGCATTTCATAA
>JADFHE010000072.1 GCA_022567295.1 Pseudomonadota bacterium
GGTCCCGACGGTGGCGATGGTGGTGATGGTGGCAGCGTCTACCTGGTCGCCGATAAGTCCTTGAATACGTTGGCAGACTTCCGTGTCGCTCGGAAATTCAAAGCCGAGAGCGGCAAGGGCGGATCCGGCCGCAACAAGACGGGCCACTCCGGTGAGGACCTGGAGGTCATGATCCCCGCGGGAACCGTCGTTCAGGACGTCGATACCGGGGAAATCATCTGCGATCTGGTCACGGCAGGCGAACGTCAGAAAGTTGCCGAAGGTGGCAGCGGCGGGCTCGGTAATACTCGCTTCAAAAGCAGCGTCAATCGCGCGCCGCGAAAAACAACGAATGGTACCCAGGGGGAAGGGCGGCACTTGAAACTGGAGCTCAAGGTACTCGCCGATGTTGGTCTTCTGGGTATGCCGAATGCGGGCAAATCGACGCTGATCACGGCAATGTCCCAGGCCAGGCCGAGAATCGCGGACTACCCCTTTACAACACTGCACCCCAATCTCGGCGTGGTTCGCGTCGGCCAACTGCAAAGTTTCGTCATGGCCGACATTCCCGGGCTCATTGAAGGCGCATCCGAGGGTGCCGGCCTCGGCATCCAGTTTTTGAAACACCTGCAACGAACCGGCCTGCTGCTACACCTTGTCGATATCGCACCCATCGACCCGAATGTCGAACCGGCTCAAGAAATTCGCGCCCTTGCCCAGGAATTGGCCAATTTCTCCGATGAACTTACCGCAAAACCCCGCTGGCTGGTGATCAACAAAATCGATCTTCTGTCTGAAGATGACCGGAATGTTGCCAGGGAAATGCTCCTGGAGCAGCTGCAATGGGACGGTCCTGTGTTTGAAGTGAGTGCCGCAACAGGCGCCGGCACGGAACAACTCGGACAGGCGGTAATGCAAGAACTCGAGCGTATCGCCGAACGAACCGCAGCCGTTTCCGCTTGACATAAACGCCGCCCGGCGTTTGTCAGAATGCCCATCGTCCCGGGCCTGCCCACCGCTGGTCGCTACAAATCGACCACTAGTCGGACTGTAGGCGCCTTGAGCGTTGATTCTTGACGCTGATCACATGAATGCGACCCCCAAAACCTGATAATTCCTCTCCTAAGGGCGTGAGATACGCCCGGCTTAGCCAGGACGAGGACAAAGAAATGAAGAGGGAAAACGGATTTACGTTGATGGAACTGATGATCACGCTTGCTGTTGGCGGACTCTTGGTGTCGATGGCTGTGCCGTCGATGCAGTCATTCACTAATAACGCGAAGCGAGCCAGCGCAGTAAACGCATTCGTAGCGTCAATGCACCTGGCCCGCAATACAGCGATCACGACAAATTCCAGGATGACGGTTTGTGCGAGTTCCAACGCAAGCAACTGTGAAGCGGTTTCCTGGGATAACGGGTGGATCGTTTTTGGCGACGCCAACAGCAATCAGACTGTTGATGCTGGTGAGACGATTGTCAGTAGTTCGGGCGCACTCGAGAGAGTCACCATGCAGTCTGGTCAGTACGGCGATTTCATGATGTATCGCCCCAATGGTCGAGCCATGAACGCCACGATCAACGGCAGCACCGGTCAGTTCACGGTCTGCGACACGCGCGGTGCAGACCACGCCAGAGTCATCATCGTCGAGTTGTCCGGTCGTCCACGCCTTTCAGACTATCAAATGGACGGCCAGCAGCCGGTCTGCCCCTAAAGCGCCAAGGATGGAGTTGAAATTGTGACCATCTATTCTCATTCACAACGCGGTTTTTCGCTGATCGAACTGCTTGTTGCACTGGTTATCTTCAGTGTTGGGTTGCTCGCAGTAGCCGGCCTGCAGACAGTGTCGAAACAGTCGAACTACGAAGCCCTGCAACGAACGACGGCGGCGCAGATTGCCTACGGCCTGCTCGAGGAAATGCGCACGAACGGTAATGGCATCGCTACTTACCTGGCCGCCGGCGAATTGGGTGGTGGCAGCTTGCCAGCGGAGCCGGCGCCGAACTGCAAGGCGGGTGCCGAGTGCAACGCAGCACAAAAAGCAGCTCACGACCTGTGGTTCTGGGAGCGCGTACTGGACGGCGATTTTGAAACCATAGCCGGCGTGGGTGCGGGTGGACTGCTATTGCCGTCACTCTGTGTCACCGGGCCCGGTGGGCCTGGCGTGTACCTGGTTACGATAGCCTGGCGCGGCGCGGCGGCACTGACCGGTGGCGTTGCGAATGCCTGCGGTACCGCCGGTGGCAATTACGGCGCCAACAACGAATTTCGTCGAATCCTCCAGATTCCAACTTACCTCGACCCCAGTTTCTGAGTACAAAACCGATGCGTACAAGAACTCACAAATCGCAGGCTGGCATGACCTTGATTGAGCTGATGATAGCGATGGCGCTGTCTCTGTTGCTTGCCGGTGCGGTCATTACGGTATTCGTTAATAACAGCCACAGCTTTAAACAGGATGACAACGTGCTGCGCATGCAGGACGACGCGCGCTTTGCGCTACGCGAACTCGCACAGGAAATCAGCATGGCCGGCAACTATTCCGAGCTGCATGTTCCTGCCACTGTTATACCCGACGCCGCATTGGTGATCGGTGTCGATTGCGGCCCTGCGGGACAAGTCAACTGGATGTATCAGGCCACACAACCTGCCACCAACGAGTCTTTGTCGATTACGGCAATAGATAACGCCACCAGTGCGCAGGTCATCGCGTCTCATTCCTGCTTCGCCGCCGGCGAAATTCTGGATGGGACAGATGTTATTTCCATTAAGCGCGTCGCGGGCGCGCAAGCAACTGCGACGGTCGCGGGCAGCGTCTATTTGCGTACCAATGGCACCGTCGGGCTCCTGTATCAGGCACCGATTCCGGCTGCACCGACGGTAGTGGTCACGCCACCGATGAACGACTGGGAGTTTCGCCCGAGCATCTTTTACATTCGCTCATTCGCCAATACGGCGGGCGATGGTCTTCCGACTTTGTGCCGCAAAGTGCTGCGGGGTGCGAACCCGGATATGACGACCGAGTGTATTGCCACGGGCATCGAGAATCTGCAGCTTGAATACGGCATCGACACCACCGAGGACGGCAATCCCAACCTATTTTTGCCGAATCCGACGTTGACCGAGATGCAGAACGTCGTTTCGGCAAGAATTTTCCTGTTGGCGCGTACCAGCAATATCGATACGCGCTATACCAATCAGAAAACGTTTTCCATAAGCAACTCGCCGGCTTATACGCCAGCGGACTCTTTCCACCGCCGGATGTTCTCGACGACCGTGTCGATTCAAAACATCCGTAGCCTTAGCATGATGGGTCAATGATATGCACCAACCGGTCTTAGCAAACAGACGCAGACAGTCAGGAGCTATCCTGGTGATCTCGCTGATATTTCTTATTGCGATTACTTTGTTGACTGTATCGTCAATGCGCTCGAGCAACATCAATTTGCGCATGGCGCAAAACGAGGAATCCCGGGTAGCGGCAGATCAGGCGGCACAGGCACTGGCCGATGCGATCGTCTCCAAGCCGGAATCGACGCCCGTAGTCGGAATTTCCGGATACACGGTTTGTACGTTCGGAGAATACGACTGCGACCGCTACGATCTCGCGGTCACCGATTCGATGCTGGCGACCGCAATTGATTCCAATTACATCAGTGCTCGAGTGGAGCGCACCGGCACGGTATTTCGTCCGCCGCCGCGCATCGTCGAGTCGAGTATCGACAAATTCAGTAGTGCATCGTTTCGCGTAACTGCGACTTACGATCGGACCGCCGACGGGCTTGGCTACCGGCAAATCAGCGAAGGAGTGCTGGTTCTGGTTCCCAAGCAATAATCCATAGACAGACAACAGCAACAGATCGAGAGATTTCAGGTATGAATACTCAGATTCACAAATTAGCCGTATTTTCTTTAGTCGCCGCGCTGGTATTTTCGGTGGGCAGTACACGGGCCGATGATACCGATGTGTATCTGCGACCCCCGACGCCTCCGGCACCGGGCAGTGAGCCCTTGGTCATGTTTTCACTGGATTACCGTCCCAGCCTGGGCTCCACTGCCTGTAATGGTGGGGAGTGCGACAAGTTCATCGCTGAAGGCTATCTGAGCCCAGTTGGACCGTATACATTTTTTGACGTGTTACGCGGTGCGATGCGCAAAGTATTCAGTGAACTCGATGGCGTTCGCGTGGGATTGATGATCAATCATGACCACGCTTCTACCTTAGAGGTAAACAATGAACCTCTTTATGACGAATTCGGCAATCCGTTGCTCGACGAATTCGGCAAGCCGATCAAGGGGCCATACCAACCCATCTGTGATGGTCTCAACGAACCTGCTTGCAGTAATGGCGGCTATATCGCGATGGGTTTTCGACTTTTCACAGCCGGCGATACTAATAACGCCAAGGCCAAGTTTCACAACATCCTGAACGCCATTCCGAATCCGCAAGGTCAGCTCAGCCATGCGTTTCAGGGCAAGGAGCTGTTCTTCGAATTCTTCCGCTACCTGACCGGGCAGGGCGTTTATAATGCACACAATGGCTGGATGGACTTCGGAACGAAGGACTTTACAATAAATCTTGATGACGAATTTCCGGCTGCGTCCTGGGACACGAGCATTGAATCACCATCCGCATCCAAGCCGGCGTACTACAGTCCTTTAACGACAGCCGGGGCATGTGCTCGTATTTATACCGTCAACTTGATGTTCCAGGTGTCACAACGCGACGACGATTCGACTGCTGCGATGGAGGCGTCAATCGCGTCGGGCGGATTTGGAACGGCAGAGAGGACCTTTGAGGACGTCATTCAGTACCTCAATGATGCGGATCTCGGTGACGGGCAATACGGCACCGTCCCGAATCTTGACGGTACGCAAAACGTCATTTCATACTTCATCGTTGACCCGAGCAAAATCAACCAAACGACTTCTGGCTACGCGCAGGCAGGCGGTACTGGGGCGCCGCTGAAGTTGAGCGCCGATCCAGACGAACTTGTCAGTGCCTTGCAGGAAGTTTTCAGGCAGATACTGAGTGTTAGTACAACCTTTGTTGCTGCCTCGGTTCCGGTCAATGTATTCAACCGCGCTGAGGTCTCGGACAACGTCTACATCGCCCTGTTCCAGGTTGACAGGGAAGCGAAGCCGACATGGACCGGCAACGTCAAAAAGCTGACACTGGCTGGCGTCAACTCATCGCATGAGCAAGGTGTTTTGGTCGACGCGAACGATAACGTTGCGATTACCGACGATGGACGCGTTCGCATGGATGCGCTGACGCACTGGACCTTACCGCTCTCGTTGCCGCCCCCTGATTACGCGCTAGGGGAGGTCGCTGGTCGCGACGGGCGCTCGGTCGCCCGAGGGGGCGCCGGTCAACGGATTCCAGGCTTCCTGAAATTCAGTCCAAAATCGGCGAACGGTTCAGGCGGCCGCACGATCTACTTTGATGCGCTGCCCTACCAGCTCGCTCCTTTGAACGTTGACACGACTACCGCAAATGTGCTGAAAGAGGATTTTGGCGCAGCTTCTGTGAATGAATCCGCCGAGTTGATCGCCTTCGCCCGCGGATTGGATATCGACGATCTCAATGGCAACAACAAAACTGCCGAAGCGCGGGAGTGGATCTTCGGCGACCCGCTACATTCGAGGCCACTGCCGATTAACTATGGGGCGATCGGCGGATACAGCCAGGAAAATCCGGCGATATTCCTGGCAGTCGGCTCCAATGACGGCATGTTGCGAATGTTGCGTAACACAACGACAAGCGGGGCGGAGAGCGGCGAGGAAATGTGGGCATTCATTCCGAGGGCAGCAATGGCCGCGCAGACAACACTGCGTGAAAATAGTCTCGGCGGTGTGCACCCGTATACGATGGACGGTGCGCCTGTCGCTTACATTCAAGACGTTAACAACGATGGCAGTATCATTGCCAGCGACGGCGACAAAGCCTATCTCTACATCGGCATGCGCCGCGGCGGCAAATCGTACTATGCGTTTGACGTTACCAACCCTGAAGCACCGAGCCTGATGTGGACGATCGAGAAGGGCGGTGACTTCGCCGAACTCGGTTACACGTTCTCAACGCCGCGTGTCGGCCTCGTGAATACGGGGAGCGGACCGCGAGCAGCGCTGATGTTTGCCGGTGGCTACGATTTCAACAAGGATACACGCGGCGCGGTTGGCACCGATGATGCCGAAGGTAATGCGATTTATGTAGTCGACGCAGAAACCGGTGCGTTGATCTGGAAAGCACGTGGTGGTAGTGGCGGATCGTTCAATACTTACGCACACAGTCAACTGGTCGATAGCATTCCGTCGGCACTGACGGTGGCGGACACCGATGGTGATGGATTTACTGACAGAATCGTAGTCGGGGATACCGGTGGCAATATCTGGCGCGCCGATCTTACAGGGACCGACGTTTCGAGCTGGAAGCTCACGCTGCTGGCGTCCGTCGGACGGCATTCCGCAGGCGCATCGGGTATCGCTACTGATCGTCGCTTCTTTCATCGCCCGGAACTGGTGC
>JADFHE010000016.1:0-51170 GCA_022567295.1 Pseudomonadota bacterium
TAACGTCGACCGGCTCCAAAGGATGACTGGCCGCATCAAATTCCTGCCAGTGTCCGAGCAAGGTCCGGCCGGTCACGGGATGTACCAGATCCGGTGCCAGATCGACCAAAGGGCGCAGCACAAAGCTATACCGCAGTATATCCTCACGCGGTACCCGGACCGGTCGTTCATCCCTAACCAGGTCATTGTAAAGCAGCAGATCAATATCGAGACGACGTGACTCCCACTTATCGCTGCCGCGGTCGCGACCGGCTAAATTATGTATACGCTCAATCTCGTTACAAATAGCCAGCGGTGCATCTTCAGACCGCAGGCCAACGACGAGGTTCAGGAAATCGGCACCGTCGAAACCGACCGCGGCGCTCCGGTAAACGGCGGATATCTGCAGTTCACCATAGTGCTTCTGCAGTTCGTCGATAGCCAGTTTCAGGTTTTCTTTAGGCGCCGCGTTGCTGCCAAGCGAGAGATAGACGTTAACCATCAGTCCGGCCGAACGCCACGCTCGATCAAGACGCCTACGTCTTTTGAGCCGCGTATGGCGCCGGGCTTGTTAACGCGAACCTTGACCCACGCTACGTCGAACTCGTCGCGAATGATTTCAGCGATTCGCTCGGCCAGTGTCTCGACGAGCTGAAAACTTGACCCAGCAACGAAATCCTGCACGCGCTTCGCGACCGACTTGTAGTTCAATGTATCAGCAACGTCGTCTGTCGTTGCGGCCGTCGCAACGTCGGCACTCATTTCGAGATCGATAACAACTGTCTGGCGAATACGACGTTCCCACTCCCAGATACCGATGGTCGTATCGACCTTGAGCTCGTTGAGAAAAATCTTGTCCATAAGCCCCTTGATCCTGAATCAGGCCAGAGATGGTACGTCCAGCGTATCCAGTGACCATCTCGCTACCGCCCGAATCTCTGCCGCATCTTCTGCATCTGCCAGACGCATCGCCCCCGCAATCGCGATCATCGCGCCGTTGTCGGTACAGAACTCAAATCGTGGGTAAAAGACATCGCCAGTGAAGTGCTTCACCATCTCCTTACGTAGCAGGCGATTCGCGCCTACGCCACCTGCGACGACGATTCTGTTCATTCCGTGCAACTTCGCCGCCTTGACGGCCTTGCCAACCAAGGTATCCACGGCCGCGCGCTGAAACGACGCCGCAATATCGGCGCGGCGCAAATCGAGCGCGCCGCTGGATTCGATTCTTTTGACCTCAAGCATTACGGCCGTTTTCAATCCGCTGAAACTAAAATCGAAGTTTGGCCGGTTGAGCATCGGTCGCGGGAACGAATACGCCGTGTCGTCGCCGTCCTCTGCCAGCTCCGCGAGCAGCGGTCCACCTGGATATCCCAGGCCCAGCAATTTCGCTGTCTTATCGAAGGCCTCGCCAGCTGCATCATCCAGTGTCGTTCCCAGCGTTTCGTAATCACCCAGACCCCGCACCGCAATGAGCATTGTGTGTCCACCCGATACCAGCAGCGCGAGAAACGGAAATCGCGGTGCCTCATCTTCAAGCATCGGCGCCAGCAAATGGCCCTCCATGTGGTGTACCGGGACAACCGGGCAGCCCCAGGCAAGTCCGAGCCCATTGGCCATGCCGCCGCCGACCATCAGCGCGCCGACCAATCCCGGCCCGGCCGTATACGCTATGGCATCGGGCCTCTCGATATCGGCGTCGCTCATAACCTGTTGAATCAATGGCAAAAGCATGCGGATATGGTCACGAGAAGCGATCTCCGGAACGACGCCGCCGTAAGCCGAATGCAGGTCCATTTGACTGTGCAACGCGTCCGCAATGAGTCCGCGCGCAGAGCAAAAAAGCGCCACGCCCGTCTCGTCGCAACTGGTTTCAATACCGAGGGTGATCATAGGCGGCGAATCATAACGTGAACCCTTTGCAAACCGCCAAATCTGGCGTTATTATACTCTGTTCTGTCCCGGCCATGTGCCGGGTTTATTTATGTCTGGACGGAATACCGGAACAATGCCAAGTGTTCGCGTAAAAGAGAACGAATATTTTGACGCTGCCCTGCGTCGCTTCAAGCGCGCCTGTGAAAAGGCCGGAATCCTTACCGAGCTTCGTCGTCGTGAATATTACGAGAAGCCCACCCAGGAAAGAAAGCGCAAGAAAGCCGCGGCCGTCAAGCGCCATCTGAAGCGCATATCTCGCGATGAAGCGAAGCGCAAGCGTCTTTACTAAGTCGAGACGCGCTGCCCGCGATGTCACTGAAAGATCAAATCACAGAAGATATGAAGTCTGCCCTGAAGGCCGGTCAAAAAGATCGGCTGAAAGTGGTGCGGCTAATTATTGCTGCAATTCAGCAAGTCGAGATTGATACGCGCGAACAGCTCGACGAGGCAGCGGTGCTGGTCGTGCTCACCAAGATGGTCAAACAGCGCCGCGACTCCGTCGAGCAATTCGTGAACGGCAAGCGCGAAGACCTCGCTGCGATTGAGCGCGACGAAATTTTGGTGCTTGAAAGCTACCTGCCGGAACAGCTGTCCGCTGAAGAACTGACGGCGATGGTAGACGAGGTCATTCAGGCGACGGGCGCGACAGGAATTCGCGATATGGGCAAGGTCATGGGCCAGATCAAGGCGCAAGCATCGGGCCGGGCCGATATGGGCGCGGTCAGCGCGAGCGTCAAAGAACGCCTTAACGCTCTCTAGATTGGCGCGGAATTTGCGCTCTGGCAAAGCCAGCTCTTTAGGCTATGCTTCATACCAAGACCGACTTGGTCGGTCAACAGGCGGAGCTGCGCAGCGGCTCGCTAATAATAAAAAAATTCATAAAGACCCGGTGTGCATCGGGTAGCGTTTATAAATTATGGCCGGATTGATCCCTCAAGACTTCATTGACGATCTTATCGCAAGAGCAGATATCGTCGAGGTTGTCGGACGCCGAGTCCAATTAAAGAAGGCCGGCCGCGAATTTAAAGCCTGCTGCCCTTTCCACGACGAGAAAACCCCCTCTTTCACAGTAAGCCCCGGCAAAGGCTTTTATCATTGTTTTGGCTGTGGTGCGCATGGCACGGCAATTGGTTTCCTGATGGAATTCGACCACATGAGTTTCGTCGAAGCGATTGAGTCCCTGGCGAATTCGATGGGCGTTGAAATCCCGCGAAGTGAGAGCGATCAACCCGCCAAACGCTACGACGAACTGTTCTCACTGATGGACGCCGTCGCACGGCATTGGCAGTCGTGCCTCAAGGAAACGCCGGAGGCCGTGGAGTACCTGAAAAATCGCGGTATCGACGGTTCGACTGCCAAGCGCTTTGGCATCGGCTTCGCGCCGGACGGTTGGAGCAACGTACTCGACAAGTTTGGCCAATCCGAAGAAGCAACCGATAGATTGCTCGCAACCGGCCTCGTCATTCGTAAAGACAGCGGCAAACATTACGATCGATTTCGCGATCGCATCATGTTCCCGATTCGCGACGCACGGGGCCGCACGATCGGTTTTGGCGGTCGCACGATGGGCGACGGCGAGCCGAAATATCTAAACTCACCCGAGACCGTCCTGTTTCATAAGGGTCGCGAGCTGTACGGTATGTACGAGGCGCGCCAGGCATTGCGCCACATCGACCGGTTGGTAGTTGTCGAGGGCTACATGGATACGATTGCGCTGGCCAGGAACGGCATCGATTACGTTGTCGCAACGTTAGGTACGGCGACCACTAGCGAGCATCTCAACCACTTGTTTCGACTGACCGAGAACGTGTATTTCTCTTTCGACGGGGACCGCGCGGGTACCAAAGCGGCCTGGCGAGCATTGGAAAACGCGTTGCCGCAGATTCGCGAAGGGCGGCAGATTCGTTTCGTTTTTCTTCCCGAAGGCCAGGACCCCGACTCCTACGTAAACGAGAACGGTGCTGAGGCGTTCGTGCAATTGCTGGAAGCCGGACTGCCTTTGTCAGAATTTCTGATTCGGGAGCTTGCCAGCCAGGTTGATATGGACACAATCGACGGGCGGGCCAAATTGGCAGAAATGGCACGTCCGCTTGTCAACAGAATTCCGGCCGGCATCTATCGTGAGTTGCTACTCGAAAGTCTCGCTGAGTCCGTTGGCCTTAGCGCAACGAAACTCGAGAAAATGATGATCGCCGGGGCGCAGGCGGTTGATCGATCTGTGCACGCAGGTCCCGCAGCGATTCCGAGGCGGCGGCGGTCTGCAACCAGCGGCGGCCCCTCGGTCGTTCGGCGCGCGATAACACTCGTTTTGAATTATCCCGAGGCAGGCAAGAACCTGGATGTCGAGATGTTGGCGGGTGTGCAGCGAGCCGGAGTCGATTTGTTGACGACGCTCGTTGAAACCGTGCAGTCAGAACCCAATATCACGACGGCTGGATTGCTGGAGCGGTGGCGCCACGATGAAAAAGGCCGTCATTTAGGGAAACTTGCTGCGGCCGCCATGCCCATGGACGAAGAATTTGACGCCGCCGCAGAGCTCGGCGAGTGCCTGCAGCAACTGTCCCTTGCGGGGCGCAGGGAAAGAATCGAGTTCTTGATTGAAAAACAACGAGTTACGGGTCTGACAGACGACGAGAAATCGGAGCTGACACAGCGACATTAGGGCCTTAAGCTTATGATAAAACTATAGATTGTGTTCTTTCAAGAGAGTAGTATGGATCGTTTGTATCTTTTACCCGTAGGAATTTTATCTTGACAGAAAAAAGTGCGGTGGCTGGCGGCAGCAAGCAAGCTCAGCAACTAAGGGAATTGATTGCCCGCGGCAAGGAACAAGGCTATCTGACGTATGCAGAGGTCAACGATCACCTGCCGAACGACATCGTCGACCCGGAACAGATTGAAGACATCGTCAACATGATTAATGACATGGGCATTGCGGTGCACGAAAAGGCACCGGATGCTGAGTCGTTAACACTGTCCGATGCGACAGCGACTGATGATGACGGTGCGGAAGAAGCAGAAGCTGCCCTCGCCAGCGTCGACGCTGAGTTTGGCCGTACAACCGACCCGGTTCGGATGTACATGCGCGAGATGGGCACTGTCGAACTGTTAACGCGCCAGGGCGAGATAGAAATTGCTAAGCGCATTGAGGCCGGCCTTAATCAGGTCAAGAGCCACATGCTGCATTTCCCGCCGACTGTTGAGGCCTTGCTCCAGGTTGCCGATCGTGTCATTGGCGGGGAGACCCGCATGCAGGATTTCGTGGTTGGATTTATCGATCCGAATGAGCCGGATGAGATCAAGCCGCCAGCGCCCAAGACTGACGACGATGACGACGAGGTCATTGACACGGGTCCTGATCCGGACGAAGTTAAGGCGCGCGTCAGAATAATCCGTCGCCACTTCAACCGTGGCATGAAATACCTCGACAAATACTGTTTCAAAGACCGGCGCACAACCAAAGCGCTTAACGAAATGACCGACCAGGTCATGGAACTCAAGCTCGCGCCGAAATTATTCGACGCGTTGGTGCGTAATCTTCGCGATGTTGTTTCGATTATTCGCAACCAGGAACGTATGGTGATGCAGATTTGCGTTCGCGATGCCGGCATGCCACGTAAAGACTTCCTGTCGAGTTTCCCGAAAAGCGAAACGGACATGTCGTGGATCGACAAGCACATTCGCGCCAAGCGCAAGCATTCTTCGATTCTCGCGAAACTCAAGGACGACATCCTGCGCGCGCAGCGCAAGTTGATCGCCGTTGAAGTGGCCACGCGTCTCAGCATTGTCGAGATTAAGGAAATCAACCGCCAGATCTCGATCGGCGAGGCGAAAGCTCGCCGCGCGAAGAAAGAAATGGTTGAAGCCAACTTGCGTCTCGTTATCTCTATCGCCAAGAAATACACGAATCGCGGTTTACAGTTCCTGGATCTGATTCAGGAAGGCAACATCGGACTGATGAAGGCCGTCGATAAATTCGAATACCGTCGCGGCTACAAATTCTCGACCTACGCGACCTGGTGGATTCGTCAGGCGATTACGCGCTCAATTGCTGATCAGGCACGTACGATTCGCATCCCGGTGCATATGATCGAGACGATCAACAAGCTGAACCGTATCTCCCGTCAGATGCTGCAGGAAATGGGGCGCGAACCACTGCCTGATGAACTGGCAGAGCGCATGGAGATGCCAGAGGACAAGGTTCGCAAGGTACTCAAGATTGCGAAAGAACCGATTTCAATGGAAACACCGATCGGTGACGACGAAGACTCACACCTTGGCGATTTTATCGAAGATCAAACCGTTCACTCACCGGTGGACTCTGCAACGACTTCGGGTCTGAAGGAAACGACCCACTCGGTACTTGCCGGGCTGACACCACGCGAAGCGAAGGTGCTGCGCATGCGTTTCGGTATCGACATGAACACCGATCACACGCTTGAAGAGGTCGGCAAGCAGTTTGACGTCACTCGCGAGCGTATTCGTCAGATCGAAGCGAAGGCGTTGCGCAAGTTACGCCATCCGACACGGTCGGATCAGCTGCGGAGCTTCTTGCTCGAAGACTAATTGCAGGAGCACTTTGACGGCATAAGACCGCCTTGCGGGCTTATATCCTTTGGGCGCGACCTGCTAGAATTCCGCGCGTGGGCCTGTAGCTCAGTTGGTTAGAGCAGGGGACTCATAATCCCTTGGTCCCAGGTTCAAGTCCTGGCGGGCCCACCATTTTTGACTTAGATAACCCGTTCTATGTCCGGCAGCCACGCTTGCCAATAGGCGTGCTGCTCCCGCAATTCAACGACCGCAACCGCATCGTTACGCTCTATCAATGTCAGCGTGTTTCCAGGCCGTAATTGGCCTAGAACATGCAAGTCCATCCTCGTGATTTTCGCGACGCGCGGATATCCACCCGTTGTTCCTGAATCGACTGACAACACAAATAAACTGCCGTCGTGAGGGCACTGAATCGTTCCCGGAAACACGGCGGCGCTCGGCATCTGGCCGTCGGAGTCCGTGGTAAACGCCTCACCATCCAGCTTGATACCCATGCGGTCGCTGCGGTTAGACACCGTGAATTTTTGTTCGAATAATCGTTGTGGATCCCGCATGCTGTCTGTCTCGCAGGAACGACCTGCCCGCACGGTCCAGGCACCCAGCATCGGCGTTCGATATTCTGCTGGCGTCACCAGCAACGGTGCATCCACAGCTGCATCGCACAACTGCAGTTCATCACCAGCCTCAAGCGCCCTGCCCGCATACCCACCGAACTCAGCCGGCAAGTATGTCGATGTCGACCCGAGTACTTCATCGGCGTCCAAGCCGCCTGCAAAGGCCACGTAACTACGGACGCCTTTTTCTGCGGAGCCAACAGCTAAAACGTCGTCGGGGCGAACCACAATAGTGGAGTGTTGTTCTACCGGGTCACCGTTGAGTGTGCATTTCGCGATTGCCCCGGTTATCGCAATGCGCGAATCGCAGTCAAACATCAATGTCACGCCGGTCAGCGTCGTTTCCAGGGCCGAGACAAATGACGTGTTGCCAACCAGCCGGTTTGCCAGCGCCATCGACAATGGGTCTGCCGGTCCGCTGGCTGGCACGCCCAGATGCCGTTTGCCTGTTCTCGGCCGACTCTGAATAGTTGACTGCAAACCAGGCTTTCGTACCAGTACCATCAGAGCGTTTCGACTGCCGTGAAAACGACAGTCGCACCAGCAGACAGCAGGAAGGGGTCGTCGGAGCTCGCATCAAAAAGCTTGCGCGCCGTTCGCCCTATCAACGGCCAACCACCCGGCCCCGGCACAGCATATATTCCGGTTCGTCCACCGGCGATTCCGATTGAACCTGCCGGAAGGTGCTGTCGCGGTTCCGAGTGGCGCTCAACGACCAGACGATCATCCAGCCCGCCGACGTAGGCAAAGCCGGGCGTAAAACCAATCATGTCGACCGTATATTCACCGCTGTGCAGGGCAACGAACTCACCTTTCGTCAGGCCCAGCTTCTCGCACACCTGTTCGAGGTCAGGACCAAACTCTCCGCCGTAGACTATGGGTATTTCAATAACAGCCTGCTGGTCTACTGGCCGTACCGATACGTTTGCAACAGCGTCCTTAAGCCGGGTCTCCGCATCGGCCCGATCAACACACGCGAGGTCGAAGTGAACAACGACGGAGTCGATTCCGGCGACGGCGTCGATCCAGCCTCCGCTTTGACGGAGCGCTGCAGCTAGTGCCTGTGCAGCCTGCGTGTCAACGACAGCAACACTGATCAAGTCGTCACCGGCCGACCGCACGAATCTCTACCCCCTGCTTTTGCAGTTCATCGCGCACGGCCGCCGCTATCTCAGCCGCGCCCGGCGTGTCGCCGTGAATACTCAGTGTGTCTGCTTTGCCCACAAGCGAAACTGCCTGCGACAAGACAAGCTCAAGGCTCTCGTGAACAGCACCTGGCTCTGAACGCGGAACTAACTGGCCATTAGCCTGATAGGCCCGGTCAACAAAGCCTTCAACGACGAAACTTAGTGAGAATTTGACAGCAGCGTTTTGCAGCTCGCTTTTCGGAAGCCCGACAAGGGCAGCATTCGGAACCGTATCGGCGACAGCGCCGGCAACAATATTCGCCAGCTCACGATCCGTGGCGGCATCGTTGTACAGCGCTCCGTGTGGCTTCACATGCGCCAGCGTCGCGCCCTGTTCAGTGGCGATCGTATTCAATGCATTGATCTGGGTTGCCAACGATGCGTGCAAGGAATCACCCTTCATGTATCCGCTGCGGCGCCCGAATCCTTCGCGGTCGGGATAGGACGGGTGAGCGCCTATCGCTACCGCGTTCGCGATGGCCAACAAAACGGTAGCTCGCATACTCTCTTCATCACCCGCATGACCGCCACAGGCAATGTTACAGCTGCTGACGATGCCAAGCAGCTCACCGTCGTAATAGTCGCCCTCACCCAGATCAGCGTTCAAATCGATCAGAGCCACGGCTATCTCCCATCCTTGCGCTGCGTCCGCGTAATTCAATGCCAGCGCGACCGCTTTCGCCAGCAATCTCGACGCGCCCGCGATGAACATTCATCACGCGCGCTGGAGTGCCTGCCTGCTCCAGATCGGCCTGAGATTGAAAATGCGGTCGCCAACCGAGGTGTACTAACGAATCCTCTTTGTTCATGAGATACACTGGATATCACGATACGAGTCCGTGGGGAAGATCATGAGCGTCGCTCTTGTAACCGGTGCCAGTTCCGGCATAGGCGCAGCCACCGCAATCGCGTTCGCAGAAGCCGGCTGGGAGGTCATGGCAGCGGGACGTGATGAGGGTCGACTCGAGGAAGTTGCTGATGTATCCGACAACATCGCTAGCTGGTCGGGTGAACTAACCGAATCCGATGAATGCAATGAACTCGTCGACGATACGATCGATGAGTTCGGGCGCCTCGACTGCCTGGTGAACAATGCCGGGGTCATTATTCGTGCCGGCGTTGCCGACACGAGTGATGATGACTGGCGACACACGATGGGTATCAACCTGGATGCGCCATTCTTTTTGAGCCGGGCCGCACTGCCGCACTTGCTGCAGTCAACCGGCAGTATCGTGAATATTGCATCTGACTGGGGCTTGCGGGGTGGCGAACGCGCCGCCGCCTACTGCGCCAGCAAAGGCGCCATCATTCAACTGACGAAGGCAATGGCGATTGATCACGCGCGTGATGGATTGCGCATCAATGCAGTATGCCCGGGAGATATCGACACACCGATGCTGGCGAGCGAGGCCGACGATACTGGTATAGATCTTGACGAATTCCTCGCACAGGCGGCTGAGGGTAATCCAAACGGCCGCATCGGTACGCCAGAAGAAGTCGCAGCACTGATTATTTTTCTTGCCAGTGACAGCGCGGCGCATATTACGGGCACCGCCATCCCGATCGACGGCGGTGCATTGGCGTAAGACTCAGGCTCCTGAGAAATCCACGTCCGCAAAGACCAGTGACGGCCGAAAAAGTTGCAATACTACGCGCGTCGAGACAACGCCAGTCCAATACCGGCGGCCGTGAGGAAGACACCAGCGACTCGATTCCGCCAATGTGAATATCGACCGAGGATCGAGCGAGCCGTACTTGCGAACAGCGCCCAGGCGACGTCGCCGATGAAAAGAACACCGAGGAATACGCCACCCACCAGCGCGAATTCGCCAGCCGATCCGTCACCTACAAACTGCGGCAGAAATGCCGCATTGAATACCAGTGTCTTTGGGTTCATCGCTGCCAGCAAACAGCCGCGAACAAACATTCTCGGCACTGCCTCTATCTTCGCGAGATCAGTTGCAGGCTTACGCCAAGTATGAATACCGAGCCAAATCAAGTAGACAACACCGGCCATGCGAATCCAGGTTAGTGCACTGGCTACAACCTCGATGACAGCGATCAATCCCCCAACGACGAACGCCAGCTGCAGTGCCGCCCCCGCAGTCGTGCCGAGTACCGTCATTACGCCCATACGAAAGCCATACTGCAGGCTGTTTGCGACGATCAACGCCACGTTCGGCCCCGGGATGATGACCAGGACAGACGTAGCGATTATTAGTGCTACGAGTGTTTGCATGGACTAGCGGCGACGGCTCCCGGCCCAGTATTTAATCAAAACGAAGCCAAACAGCATACCACCGAGGTGTGCGAAGTTTGCGACTCCGTTTTTGACACCGCTGAAGCCGAGTGTGAGCTCAAAAATTCCGAGCATGATAACGAAGTATTTTGCCTTCATCGGAATAGGCGGAAAAATGAGCATGAGCCGTCTGTTGGGAAACGCCATGCCATACGCCAGAAATATTCCAAATACACCGCCCGACGCACCGAGAGTAGGCACACCCCAACCCTGAATGACGCCGGTCAGCAGCTGCACGAGTCCCGCTCCGACAACACATACCGTGTAGTAAATCAGGAAGCGGCGCGCGCCCATCAGTTGCTCAATGTCCCGCCCGAACATCCACAGCATCAACATGTTGAAGATGATGTGCATCAACGACCTGGTGTCGTGCATGAATCCGTACGTGATGAGTTGCCACGGCAGGAATGGAGGAAATTGGTAGCCCGGTGGGCTGTTCAGTGGTTGCAGCGCGAACAGCCTTTCCATCAGGCCGGGAGAAAACTGCTGTAATGCAAAAACCAGCCCGTTGGCAATCAGCAGAATAAAGATAACATCGGGTATTGCGCTGTTATTAGCCGAACGCCGGCTGTAAATATGCTGATTCATTCGTCTTCTTGTTGGTAGACGGTCCTTCCGTCAAAAATTGTCATTGTGACTGTCGCATCACTTATTTCAGACGGCGGAATATCAAACAGGTTCCGGTCGATCACGATCAGGTCAGCGCGCTTGCCGACTTCGATTGATCCTTGCTCAGTCTCAAGTCGCATCTGGTAGGCACCATTGATTGTGTAGGCCGCGATCATTGTTTCAAGATCGACGCTCTCGTCCATATTTAAGGTCGCACCTTCGTTCGTCCACGGGTCTTGTCGCGTTATTGCCGTTTCGATCGCCAGCAATGGATCGAGATCAGTCACCCAATAGTCGCTGCCGCCAACCAGTCGCCCCCCCGACTCCTGCACACTTGCGAGCGGATACATTTGCCAGGTTCGTTCTTCGCCGAGCATCGGCACGTCCATTTCCATAACGGCAGGATCCGGATAGGCCCAGAGCGACTGAAACACGGCGCTGATATTCAACTCCCCAAACCGGGGTCGGTCATCTTCATCAATCAGCTGCAAATGCACAATCTGGTGGCGATTGTCGGACATGCCGTTGGCTGCACGCATCGCGTCGAACCCGTCCAGCGCGCGGCGAATGGCCGCATCGCCGATTGCGTGTACATGGATTTGCAGTCCCATGGCGTCGAAACGCGTGAAATAGTCGTTGACGGTTTCCTGCTCATAAAAGAATTCACCCGAGCCGAACTTCTCATCCTCATAAGGCTCAAGTAGCGGGCTGGTGCCGTATTCAATCACGCCATCCATATAAATTTTGACGGAATCAACATCGATGTTTGGCCGCCGCCACTGCTCGCGACCTTTTATAAACTCGAACACGCCGTCATCGAACGCACCCGGATTCCAACTAATTGGCGACAAAGATGCGACGGCACGCATATGAAACTCACCCCGGTCCGCCAGTTCCAATATGGGTTGCAGCGCCTCACCGTCGAGGCCGGGCTCAATTACCGCAGTGATGCCGACAGAATGTGCCAGATCGATGCCCGCGCGTACGCGATCCGTATATTGCTCAATTGTCATTGGCGGAATAACGTTCCTGACCAGCATCGTCGCCGACTCACGCAGTGTACCGCTCGGCTCCCCCGTCTCTGGATCGTGCTCGATGACGCCGTTTTCGGGCGCGATCGTATGCGCATCGATTCCAGCAATTTCCAACGCCCTGCTATTCACCCAGGCGGCGTGTCCAAAGCTCGAGTCGAGAAAGACCGGACGGTCTGGATACAAAATGTCGAGCAGTCCCTTCCTTGGGTTCGCCTCGGGCCACAACCACTCGCCCCAGCCGCCGCCAATGATCCAGCTGTCGTCACCGATACCAGCGAGCCCGGTGCATTCCTGCAGTTTTTCTGCGACCTCTCGTGCGGTCGGTATTCGCAACAAGTCACACTCTTCATCGGCCATGATTCCCGTGAGAATGTGAATGTGTGAGTCGTGAAATCCCGGCAACATCATCTGTCCGCCTAAATCGACAACTTCAGTTGCTTCCCCGATCCAGTTATCGGCGCCCGCATCATCGCCTACGTAGACAATTCGACCGTCGTCAATTGCAACGGCTTCTGACCAGCTGCGTGCGTCATCGACCGTGTAGACAGCACCGTTTACGAAAACCCGATCAGCCGTCCAGGCAATCGCGGTCTCGTCCGTTTTGCTGCATGCGCACAATGTGGCACATGTGAGTAACATCAATGTACCCGTCAAATTCATTACCAGCCCCCTCCGCCGCCGCCACCACCGCCGCCACCGGAGAATCCGCCACCGCCGCCACCTGACGACGAGCCGGGTGGCGTCACCGACGAGCTAATTGCCGAATTAAGACCGCTGGCAAGGCTGCTTGTCGTCTTCGACAGTTTCATTGCGTTCCACCGGCCGTCGTACCACGACGGACTGTAGGAATTGCCATTTGGCTCGCGAATCGATGCAAGCAGGCTCGCGAAACGCTCTGACCATTGCTGGTCAACGTCGAGCGCCAAAGCAAACGGCAGGTATTCCTCGAATAACTCTGGCGTCTTGTCTGGTGGATTACGCAAATTAAGCTCATCTTTTTCTGCGACTTCAAGAAAATCCTTGAAGCCAAGCATGGCGTCGAGCAACTGCCTGCCTCTTAATGTCGGCCGCTTCATGATGATCGCGAAAAACACCATCGTCGAAAACATAAGGATTATCGTAACGATGACCAGCGCCGTTGGTCCGGAACCCACCTGCAAAGAGAGGACGGTAGAAACGAGCACGATTATGATCGCGGGGATATTCAGGCCGCCATTTGTGCGGAAGTAATTTCGTTTGTAGTCATCCTTGAGCGATTGCTTGTGAGCACTTCGCGCCGCGCCAAGCAGTTCGTGGTTAAACTGCTTTAACGTCACCACGTCGTCATCTTCGAACAGGGCAATGTATATCTCCCGCTCACCCGCTGCCAGCGCAGCACGAATGGAGCCAGAGCCCTTTTTTATGATCGAGTGAGTGCCGCCCTTTTTCTTTATCTGCAAATACCCTTTGACGGCAAGACTGACAATTGCGGCGGTCATCGTCTTGTCATCGTAATACATCTGTCGAATGTAGCGTAAGGATGCGGGCGAAAAATTCGGCGGCGGTTTGTATCGAGTGACAATAACGCCTTCTTCAGGATCTTTACCGTACTTCCTCCAGACGGGAACGTAATAAGCGAGCGTCAAAACGAAACCGATAATCGCGACGAGCAGGTTGCGGTTGTCACTAAGCAACCAACCGATTCGCTGTACCTGCGTTGGCTCGACAACCATACCCTTCGGCCAGCCCACAACAATAGTCAATCCGTGGGCCGCGGGTAGCGGCTTGTTCCCGCTAAAATGCACGACACCGTCCTCATCCACGTGCCCGCTGTAGTCCTGTGCTCTCGAGCCGGATCGCCCGGTGTAGCCTTCAACCAGAATCGCATCACGTGGGGCATCAAATTCGAGCGTAACCGTTGCACTCACATTATCAATGGGAAAGGCCCATCGATTTCCTGTTACGTTCCAGTACAACTCATCGTGCTGCTCAAAAAAACCGAGCATTCTGCTGGCGCGATAACGGTATCGATAAGTATGCACACCCGGCTCAATCAGATAATTCGAGCGGCCGAAGTAGGTACGGATATCGCGTCGATTTCGTACTGTGTGAAAAGACTCAGGCATGTCGTTGCGTAAGACTGACAGCGGTTCAATGCTAATCTCGTATTTGTTTCCGAGCCGATCTTGATACTCGACCGGAATATCCCGGTAGATACCGCGCCGAATCTGATTGCCTTCGGCGCGCACCTGAATCGTTTCCGTCACTTCGATCATGCCATCCGTGAAGACGCGGACATCACTGTGAAAACTCAGAATGCGCTCGTCAGAAAATGCTGACGTTGAAAACGCCAGCAAAAAAATCGTCACCCGAATTCTCATTCGACTGTTCCCAGATCGACCAACGGCACGTTTGCTGCTTGGTCTGAGGATTTCTGGAAGAAATCTCTGATCTTGAAACGAAACCAGCTGGCGACAACATTGCTGGGTACTGTCTCGGTCATCGTGTTGTAGTCACGCACCGAGCCATTGTAATAACGGCGGGCAAACTGCAGATAGTTTTCAGTCTCGACCAATTCGCTCTGCAAGTGAAGGAAATTTTCGTTCGCCTTGAGGTCCGGATAATTTTCGGCCAGCGCAACGATTCGCTGCAGGCCCGTGCTCAGCTTTTCTTCGATTCTTCCTTTGGCGCGCACATCCGCGGTTTGCATAGCCTCAGCACGTAACGCGGTGACGGCTTCGAGCGTTGCCCTTTCGTACTTCGCGTACTGATCGACCGCCTTAACCAGCCTTGGAACCAGGTCGTGTCGGCGCTGCAACTGAACGTCGATGTCACTCCAGGCATTGTCCACCCGGTTGCGGCCACGAATGAGCTGATTGTAAATCCAGACGCCTGCTACAACGATTAGCACCACCGCGACAGCAATTAAGGACGACATGAACAAGGTCTCTGTGAAAAAGGGAAGCCAATCCTATCATCTGTCGCCTGCGTGGCGCGCCTCTTGTCGGCTGTCGCCGCTACTACTAGTACCAGAAGGAGAAAAACACCTGAAAGATATTGGCGTCCAGCTTGTAGAGCGGCTCATTGCCGAGCGACGCGAGTGCGGTCAGGTCTGAAAAGTCGTCGTAGTCGATTTGCAGCATATCGATCGATGCGGTGACTGTTGCCTTTTTCAGGAAACCCCAGTCCTTGCCATCATCGCTAAAGAATTCGTAAGCGGCTTTGATCCCAAATGTATAGCTCGTTAACGGGCTCAACTCTTTGTCGCGCCCACGGAAATTCGTGGCTTCCGAGCCCGAGAACAGATCGCTGTAAAAGTGAGCGCCCGTCTGATCGTGATATCTGAATTTTCCGGTAAACGTAAAATCGCGCCACGGATGAATATAGCTTAACGACACAGTGTGACCTTCGATGTCCCACGTATCGGTAAAGAATCGATATTCGCCCTCGATCGCCGCCCGATAAGGCAGGAAATACCGAGCGCGAACGGCCAATGCATTACTGGTGCGTGTGTTTGGGTAAAGTTCCGGTTCGTAGCTGTAACCAAGCGCACTGCCGGCATCGAAGTAACGAACGGAGCGATACGGGTTATTGAGATATCCTTCATCCGTTATGGTTTCAAAGTTCAGAGTCGAAATCAGATTCTTGGTCAGAATCTGGGTAATGCCAATGCTGTAGGATTGCTTGTCGAGATTGCGCTGAAACAAAGGATCATCGGAACGACGCACCAGGTCATCACCGAGTGTGTAACCAAGTGTTAGCGTTGTCATGTCACCGAACATTTCCTGACTGACAGCAAAGCTGATGGTCTCAGCATCGTAATCGGATTCTTCACTACTGACGTAATTGATGCGCATGGATGTATTGCCGCGCAGGTAATCCATGCCGAGTGACCACTGTTTGCGTTCTTCAGTGTACGGGCTGGCGGTCGTGATGACATCGATCGATGCCGAGCTGACCATATCGACGTAGTAGTTGCCAACGAACGAAATACTCTTGCCCGCTTTTTTCCGTACCAATATCGACGGGCCGTCGATTTCTACCCCGCCGCCGTCGTACAGGTGATACAGCACGTCCGCACGATCGTCAGGCAACACGCCCGCGAACGCAATGCTGGCCATCGCCAGCAATAGTGCCAAAAGAGAAATGCGTCGAAACATCATCTGCCTAATTACAGCCGCAGCCACCGCCAACAGCGCCTTCACCACCACGCGCTCCTTCACGGGCCTCGTAGACGTGCTGGATGTAAGACGTCGAGATTGCATCAGAGTCGAGAGCCATGATCGGGTCCGCGAGTCTGGCGCGCTCATAGGGCTTTACCCAGGGTTCGAAATTGCTACAACCGGATAAGCCCGTGAGCAACAGCAGTGGCAGTACGATTCGCCCAACGCAGCCCAGATTCATCGTAATTTCCTGTCATTCATGTATCCACTCTAGCTCCGCAGCCAGTTTCGAACCGTGACCGCTGCCTCAGAAGAACACCGTGATGCCGAAATGGCTTTCAAGGTTGTGAACTGTTTTCTCTTCACCAAGCAAGTCGATATCAAACAGGTGATCCCGGAAATCCAGGTGCAATGCAATAGAGTCCGTCAACAAGAAGCGGTAGCCAGCGCCAACATTCACCGTGAATCGATCATCACCGGCGAAGCGCGTCGAACCGAGCCCGGCGATCAGATACAGGTTGGTATTATATGCACGGCCTTCGCCGATAAAGACCTCACCCGGCAGTATGTTATAGCCGAGATTCAGGTTGTAATACGTCAGGCGGCGTTCGCTGTCGGTAATCAGGCGCGCACCACCGGAAAGCACCTCGAAGCTTGTCAGGCCAGCATCGGTCTGGCCAACAATACCTTCGACGAAGAAACCTTCGGTGATGTGATAGGCAATTCGAGCGCCATAGACGACATTGCTACCGAAGTCCTCGATGCTCATAATGCCCACGAAAGCCCCGACTTCGAAATCCTCGCGATCGATCGCAGGTTCGTTTATTTCCCGGCGCTCAACTTTGGGATCAATGACCTGTCCGGGTGGCTCAGCAGAAGGGGGTGGTGCCTCTTCCTGACCGAAGCCGAAAAGATTTTTGGTCGCTGCGCAGCCCGACAGGCTGATAATCGCAACGATTAGAAAAAGAACGCGAAACCGACTTTCCATTCTTCTACTTCCTCATTTTCATCACGGCTCGTGAAAACCACGTAGCTCTTGTATTCGGCCCGCAACAAAAATCGTCGCGTTGCATAAACCCGGACACCAACGCCGACATGTCCAACCTGATCGGTGCGGTCCTGACCCTGGATTATCGTTGTCTTGGGGCGCGTGTGAATGATGCCGGCACCCAAAGTAAAAAATGGTGATACACGCCATTCCGGGAACGCCTCGTGAACGACATTGATACTTGCCATCCAGCCGTTCGAAAAGTTACCAAGAATCTGCGAGCCCCATACCTCAACCGAGACATAGGGGTTTAGCGAGTACCCACCGTACAGAGAAATGATATTCGCGCCGCCAAAGTCACCCGTCAACAGGCCGGCTTCCCATTTCGAATGGGTGAAATCGTCAAGCCCCGCCTTGTCAAAACTGACGGCACTGTCGTCAGGCCGCAGCGTCAACTCCATTTGCGCACGCTCAACCCAGCCTTCCCTGCCATCGGCCGCTCGCACCTGATACCACTGTGTACGTTGCATGATAACGTCGACAGTTTCGCCACGGTCGACAACAGTGAAAATCGGATAGCCACGGCCTGGGCCCGTGCGCATTTCCAGATACGGATCTGCAACGGTTACGGAAAAATATTCATCCGCAGCATGCGCCGGTGCTGTCAGTAAAATCTGCAGTACGGTCGCGACCAGGCATGCGAGCCAGATTCTGCTAATTGGCTGGGGCGTCGAAGGGATTGTTGTAATACTGGGCTCCGACATCCAACCATTCCGCAATGAGGCGCTGTTCCGCGCCGGACAAAATATTGAAGTGTAGATCCAAAGGATCGCTAAATCGGTCAAAGAAATCGCTCGACGCCCTTGCTCCGGCAATACTCGCCGGTGGTGCAACTAGTGTGGTCGTGTCCACCACCAGGCCATTCATTATAACCTGAAGGTTATCAGTAACTAATAGTTCGCGATAGGCGTGAAAGTGATCCGGCTCGTCCAGCGACAGACCATCCTGCAACTCCAGCTGTCCGGCAGGAACTCTCGGACCATTGTTCACAGGATCAATCGGCGTGTGGCAGTTCAGACAATTATCATTGAGTTGCACGCCGTTGCCGTCCAGGACCGGGGCACCGTTGCTATCAACAACGAGACGCGCTTCATTCCACAGCGGATGAATTACCGCCTCATAATTAATCACGCTACGACAATTCCATCGCCAGTCCTGCTGGCAGGCAAGCGTGGTTGGAGCCGCTGTCGTCAGGTCGGTATACAAATAATCGATATCAGCGTTGTCTGCAGCGACGACAGGATCAGCGGTCCAGATATCTCGATAAATTACGTTCATCGACGGCTTGATCGATGAACAGCCATCGTTCGCACAAGTAATACGTGCACGCACCTCAGCCATCGTCTCGCCGACCTCACCGACAAACCATTGCGGATCCGTATTCGGAAACTCCACACCTGCTATCGGCGCACCCCCGTAGGCACTATCGAATGCATCGAATCGTCCATGGGATACGCCACTGTTGGCATCGTGGCAGCCATTACACGTCAATTCCTGTCCACCCGAAAGTGAAATCCAGTTCTGGTGGCGTTGTGTTATCCGCATGCCGTTTTCGTCGAGCACACTGATCATCAGCGCAGCATTAGCCGGTACTTTGACCATTACGGAACCGTCAGGCTCGATCATCGCGTAGCCGACGATTTCTTTCATGCCGAATATTGTCGTCACACCGAATGCCGTGTCATCGATGTCTCTCAAGTCATCATCCGGCTGCGACACCGCTTTCTCAATGCGCAGAAACCGCGCCGGGCGATCAGCTGCCAATGTCTGCAGTGGATCAGCCAACATTGCAACGTCTATTCCCGGCAAGATTCCGCCGTCGAAATCGTACACGTTGCGAATATTAAGAATTGCTTCGCCGTTATCGGACAGTGTCGCGTCGAGCGGCGAGTTATTCATACCGTCAAACACTACCGGCGGAACTGGCCGCGGGTCCGCGGCCACAACTTCCGTAAACATGAAGCCTTCTTCGCCGGCCACGATCGGCAACTGCGTATCGTCGCGCGGATCATACATCCAGATTCCGTACAACGGCGGCGCCACAATGAAGTCACCTGTAACCGGCATAACTGGATTATCGGGATCGATAATCAGCACGTTCAAGAGGTTTTCGGCTGTGCAGGCAACGATCCGTTGGTCGAGCGTAGCGGGATCACCGTCGTCCGGCAGAATTTCTATAAGGCGACATTGGCTCCAGCTGACCATGAGTCGCCCCGTACCGTCCTGGATCGGATATACCGAGAAATAACGGCCACCAGGCGATGGTATTCCGGGTACGGTCGATACGTCGTTGACTGTCGCATCTTCCTGTGCCGGTCCCGTCAGTATGCCAATGTTATCTTTCGTCGGCTGCGTGTTCTCGACGTACTGCGGTGTGTCGATGAATATCAGCTCGCCACCACCGTCTGTGTCGGTAAACGGAAGCCCCAAAACCACGACACGGCCGTCCTCTACCTGCCGCGACTGCATGAACTGAATCGTCTCACCACTGGCACCCGTGTCATGGCTTTGCTGTCCGTACAATAGCTCGAGACTCGATCCGTCCGGATTCATACGATACAAATTGATAGCGTCGTTGGACTGATTGTGGTCCCAGCGACTGAACACCACCTGGCCGTTATCGAGTACCGAGGGGTCCAGGTCATGGCTTTGATTAAACGAAACCTGCTTTATACCGCTACCGTCGCCACTCATCACATGCAGGTTGAATGTGAACTCAGTCTGATTTTCGTCGACCGCCGGGAAGCCGCCCTTACCTTCGTCAAGCAACAACGCCTGTGACTGCGTCTGGCGAGTAGACGAAAAAATGATGCGGCCGTCCGGCAGAAACTTCGGCATGATGTCATGGCCGATTTCAGCGTTCAGGTCCGACGGAATCACTCGTATCAGCTCGTCGGTTTCAAATGTGTACTGCCAGATATTCCACGTAGCAACCTGATCGGCCACGGCAACATTTGGATCGAATGGCATACGCATCGCGAACAGCAGCCGGCTTCCATCGTAGTCGATTTCAACATCGCGGATCGCAGCGAGGCCCTGTGAAACATTTTCGGTAACGTTGACCGACAGAGCACCCACCGAGGCACGATCGCGAAAAAACAGGTCAGCCCCAAAATCGAACGTAATTTGCTCACGCAGATCCTGCTGTTGGAAAACACCATTGGCGTCGGTCGGGACTGGAGATCGTATGTAGGCGATTGGGAAGTCGACTATGACCGGATCCGGATCCTGCCCGGTACCGATCTGAACACCATCACCCTTGCTGCAAGCAACAACCAATATACTCACCATCGACAACGCGACCATCCTGGTCACAATTCCTGAAAATCCATTCTTGTCTGGTTGCGATAGCCTAACCATAGCCGCACCTCGGGTCATCATGACAGCGTACGACGCAATGCAGTCAACATACCGTTAACGCGATCACAAATAGCAAAAGTACGTCGTGCTGATGCCACACTACAAGTCAATACACACGTAGAGATTCCATGCGGTTCCATTCGCAATTTTTTTGGCGACCGGCACGCTCCTTTGAGTGCCGCAATGCAAGACTGCTTTAGTGTTGTCGTCCTTCGTTGTTGCGTTGCCGTGTCACAACGTGTTCGACCTGTCTCCGTTCGGCGACCGTTGGTTAGCCCTGCACAATCAGTACCTTATGCAACACAGCCTGAAAGGTTGTGCAGAATTGCCGACAGTTGCTTAACATATCCCGATTTTTCCAGCGCCCGAAGATGTCCTCTAAGTTATTGTTTTAAAAAACTTATCGAGATATATTCGCCATCAGTTGGAGACTGGCACAGCACTTGCTTATTAATTAATGGGTATATCGCAAGACTGTGAGTGCATTCACGGCGATATGAACTGAGTTTTGGCAATATCTGACGGCCAGGCTCAGCAAATGACGATTCACAAGCAGAAACAATATGGCCATAAGGATGTGGGAAAAACACATGGACGACGTACTCGGAATCTTGTCTCGCTTCGCCCTGGCAGGACTGCTCTGCACAGTTCTGGTACTACCAGTGAAGGCCGGTTACCGGGAGCAGGCCAAGCGAATACATGATCGCCTGGCGGGCGTTCCACCGACTGAGGCCGTTCTGCAGCAGATGGAGGATGCAATTAATCCTGCGCTGCCTGGTGACGCAAACATCGCCGCAGATATCGCGATGAATAACGTAAATTTCTACAACGTCACGCTGAAAAATTTCGCGGCGCCATGGACGAATCGTGACCGGTCCGTTTTTGTGCCGCTTAACGACTACATCGCGACTGTGATAGGAATGATTCGCGACAATGAGCCATTTGACGAGTTGCTGTCCCGCGATATCACTTATGTAGGTCGCAGTGGAGTTGTGCCGGCCGCTCCGTCAGCGAGCAACAACGATCATTACGAACAGCTCGAAGCCAACAACATCAATTTACGTGACGAACTTGAATTTGCACTGCAATCCTCTGTCAACGGGCTGCCAACGTCAGCGACTGCAGGAGTCATTACGTCGCGCGCCGCATCCAAAGCGTTCTTCATTGCCGGTACGAACCGCGCCATGTTCCGCTTCACACTGCTTAATCATCTCTGCAACGATATGGAGCAGATGCACGACCCGAGCCTGCCACCGGATCGCATTCGCCAGGACGTGAGTCGCAGCCCAGGTGGTGACAGCCGCCTGTTCCTGAATAGCTGTATCGGTTGTCATACAGGCATGGACCCGATGGCGCAGGCCTTCGCCTATTACAATTATGATGATGCGTCCGGCACCCTGCAGTACACACCGGGCGCCGTACAAGCCAAGTACTTCAACAACGATTTGAATTTCCCGCAAGGATTCCGCACACCGGATGACAGTTGGGACAACTACTGGCGCAAGGGACAGAACTCCTATCTCGGTTTCGAGCCTGCCTTGACGGGTAGCGGCCAGGGAGCGAAGTCGCTCGGCGAAGAGTTCGGCAAAAGCTACGCTTTCGCAGCATGTCAGGTGAAGAAAGTATTCCGCGCCGTCTGTTTGCGCGCGCCGGAAGACGCGGCGGACCGCACTAAGGTCGACGAAATGATTGCTACATTTCGTGGTACCGGCTTCCGGATGAAGCAGGTATTCGCCGATACGGCCGTTCATTGCATGGGCCTGTAGGAAGACATGATAATGACCGAGACAATCGGAATTGCTACCCCGGCCCGGCTTGTAAAACTACTGAGTAATGGCGTTGCCACGATTATGGCAAGTGCCCTGCTGGCAGCCTGTGGCGGCGGCGCTCAGACCACTGACAATCCAGCCTCGCAAATTCCAGGGAACGGCGATAATTCTGCCTACACCGGTCCGGTTGCGCGAGATGGCGATGTACTCAAGTTTCAGCAGGAATTTTGGAGCAAAGCCAGGACCACAGACCGCTGTGGTAGCTGCCATAACGAGACGGTCGGTCAGCTACCCATGTTCGTCCGCAATGACAACGTCAACGATGCTTATGACGCCGCACTCACAGTCGTAGATCGCAACCAGCCGTCGGCATCCGTCATAGTAAACAAGGTCAGCACTCTGCCGCTCGGACATAATTGCTGGGTCGAAGATCCCGGTGTTTGCGGCTCGATCCTGACGACATGGATCGAGAACTGGGTCGGCAGTACGGCGGACGGTGGACGTGAAATCGTGTTAGTAGCGCCGATGTCGCAGGACCCGGCCGACAGTAAGAATTTTCCGCTGGACCCGACATCGTTCGAACAGCTGATTTACACACCGATATTGGAGGCGTATTGCGCGAACTGTCATAGTTCAGGGTCGCCCAGCGCGCAACAACCGTATATTGCTGATCCCGATATCAATGTTGCCTATGAGGCGTCGCAGTCGAAAATTAATCTGGATTCGCCTGTCGATTCGCGTTTCGTCATCAAAGTCAGCCCGAACCCGCTTATCTCCGGAGAATCGCATAACTGCTGGAACAACGATTGCCCCACGGCAGAGTCCGAAATGCTTGCGGCAATCATCGCGTTTGCGAGCAGCATCGATGCAACGGTTGTCAACCCGGATCTGATTACGAGCCGGGCATTACGGCTCATTGACGGCCAGCTTGCTGCCGGGGGCAATCGTTATGAAGATGCACAGATTGCGCTTTGGGAATTCCAGACAGGCCGGGGTTTGATCGCATACGACACCAGTGGCATCGATCCGGCGATCGACCTTAACTTCTCTGGCGACGTCATCTGGTATGGCGGCTGGGGCATCACAATCGGTAACGACGCAGTGCAGGGACCGGGCAAGGCGCAGAGTTCGACAACGGCTAGCAAGAAGTTGCATGACATCCTGCAGGAATCCGGTGAGTTCTCGATCGAGGCCTGGGTGGTTCCCGCGAACGTAGCGCAAGAAATGTCGCGCATCGTAAGTTACTCGGCAGGTGCGACAACTCGCAATTTCACGTTGCAACAGACGCTGTACGATTACGACTTCCTGTTACGCACAAATGAAACCAGCTTGAATGGCGATCCCGCGCTATCTACGCCAGCAATGGACGAAGTGCTGCAGGCAACACTGCAGCATGTCGTCGCAACGTACGATCCGATCAACGGCCGTAGCATTTATGTTAACGGGGCGCTCGTCACTAATGCCGATCCGGTACCGGGTGGAACGCTAATCGACTGGCAGGATACGTTTGCTGTTGTTCTCGGCAATGAAGCTTCCGGTGATGGTGTTTGGGAAGGCACATTCCGCCTTGCCGCAATTCACCGCCGTGCGCTGACACAAGCGCAAATCGGCCAGAACTTCGATGCCGGCGTGGGCGAGCGGTTCTACATGCTGTTTGACATTTCCGTGCGCATCGGCGCGCCGGTTGATACGTCGTTCATCCTGTTCGAAGTACAGCAATTCGACACCTATTCTTACCTGTTTGATCAGCCGCACTTCATTACGCTGGATGGCTCGACACCGGAAGGGATTCCGCTGAAGGGGCTGCATCTCGCGATGAACGGGCAGGAGGTTCCGGTTGGGCAGTCTTACGCCAACATGGATCAGACGCTTAGCGCCGCATTGTTCGAGGAACTGGGCCAGCCGCTATCTGTACTCGGCGCGGTAATTCCGCTGGCGAAAGGGCCGGCAGACGATCAATTTTTCCTGACTTTCGACGACCTCAACAGCGTGCTCTACGATCGACCGGCCGCTCCGATGCTGGTGATCACACCGACTGATCTGGAACCGGCTTCGAGAATTGGTGTCCACACATTTGACGAGATCGCTGCAATGTACGCTGCGATACTGGAAGTCGATCCGCTGATTCAATACCCGGATGGCTCATTCCCGGTCGATGAAACTTTCCAGGAGCTGCGGCAATCATTGCCAGCGGTCGAGGATATCAGCACGTTCCTGGCGTCGCATCAGGTCGCTATCGCGCAGCTTGCGATTCAGTACTGCGATGCGGCGATCGGCAGCAACGCAAATCCGAACCCCGACGCCGAAGGCGTTATCTGGACAGCGTTCGACTTCGACCAGGTAGCAGCAACGGCATTTAGCATGGGTAACCGCGACAACTTCGTTGATCCACTGATTGCGCGCGCTACTGGCCAGACGCCAACTGGGCCGCAATTGGCTACACAGCCGAGTTACTCGATTATTCATGATGAAATAGCGGTTTTCCTCGCCGTGGATGGCGCACGTCCGGACAATCTTATCGACAGACTGCTCGCAGGTAGCGGTGACACGCGCGCGATCGCCAAGGGTGTATGTGCCTCCGTACTGGGAAGCGCAGCTACGCTGGTTCAGTAAAGAAAGGACGAAGGAATTATTCAAGATGGCTAACAAACGAATCGCACACGGCTGGGATACGCCGCAACGTCATGGAGATCATCCGCGTCCCGTGACGCGCCGTCAGTTTGTGGCGCAGGGATTCATGACCGGTGCCGCTTACACTGTCGGCGGTGTACTTGGGCTGTTCACTAACCCGGGCACAGCGCTTGCGCACCACCTGTCGCCCGACCTGGATAATCTGCTCGCGACGCCTTGCGAAATCACAGATGGCGCGGGCAAGATTCCGTTCATCTGCTTCGATCTCGCTGGCGGCGCAAATATTGCCGGCTCGAACGTACTCGTCGGCCAGTCCGGCGGCCAGAGCGACTTCCTGAGCACGGCGGGCTACCAGAAGATGGGGCTGCCGGGCGATATGGTTCCAGGACTCAACGATGCAAATGGTAACGCTTTCGCCAATTTTGATTTCGGACTCGGTTTTCACTTTGACAGCGCCTTTCGTCGCGGCATGATGGGCAGCCTGACGCCGGGGCGGGAAACCAACATTAATGGCGCCGTTATACCGGCGCGCTCCGACAACGACACCAGCAATAATCCCCACAACCCGATGTACGGCATCGCGCGCGTGGGTGCTAAGGGTTCTATCCTGACGCTGGCCGGATCAGAGAATACAGACTCCGGAGGTAACTCGATGTTACCGGCAGCGCTCTACGACCCGGCGCTGCGCCCAACCAAGGTCGACCGTCCAAGTGATGTCGTGAACCTGGTGAACACGGGCGATCTCGTCGGAATTCTATCGAAACAAGACGCGACGGCAGTGATGGAATCCATTTACCGAATCAGCGATCAAAAGATGAGCAACGTCAACACTCGGATCACGGCTGACGCTGCTATCAAGCAAGCCGTAAGGTGCGGTTATCTCAAGGCGGTCGACATTGCGGAGCGATTCGGCGACACGCCGATTGACCCGACACTTGATCCGGAAATCGTTGCCGCCGATGGTTCCGGCATTTTCACAACAGCCGAGTTCACCGCAGGTGATAGAAATGCTCGCGAATTTCAGAAGACCGCCGCGATCATGAAACTCGTCATCAATGGCTTCGCGGGCGCAGGTTGCATCGAGATGGGTGGCTACGACTACCACGGTGGCGCCAGAGCCGAAGGCGAAGTCAAGGACTACCGGGCCGGACGTTGCATGGGCGCCTGCCTTGAATACGCCGCACGCCTTGGCAAGCCACTGATGATGTATGTCTTCAGTGACGGCTCGCTTTCATCCAACGGCGTAATCGATAACTCGACAGAAGGTCGCGGCAAAGGTGAATGGTCAAGTGACAACTCCTCCACCGCCGCGGCGTTTTTCCTGGTCTACAACCCAGCGCGAAGACCGACGTTGATTGGTGCTACCCCCGAGATTCAGGCCGTGCACCAGCAGCTCGGTGCCATGGACGCCAGCGGGTCTGTAATGCGTGCAGCAACGCCGGCGGCCAATAACGTGAACCTGCTCGTGAATACTGTGCTGCTGAATTACATGGCATTACACGGTGAACAGGGTGCTTTTGGCAGCTTGTACCAAAATCCGGACGGCTCTGACTGGAATCACGGTCTCGGCAACACGACAATGCTCGACAGCCTGACCGCCTTCACACCGATCGTGAACGGTATCATCACGAATCCCGTTTAAACTCAAATCACAAAAAGGGACAGAGATACAATGACTGTCGCTTTTGTCGTGCATAATAAACAGCCATGACAGACCTCATGACTCTGCTCGCCTGCCCGCGCTGCGATAAATCACCGCTCGAAACAACAGACGACGCCTTGCACTGTAATGCATGCAAGATCGATTTCCCGATGATTGAAAAAATGCCCTGGATGTTTGCCGAGCCGCAGGCCGCACTCGGCGAGTGGCGTGGCCGGCTGCAGTTTTCGCTGCAAAAATTCAGTCATGAAATTGCGGGGCTGCAGGAAGAGCTCAAGAACGAAGGTTTGCGAGCGCTATCAAGGCGACGGCTTACGCGCTACAAGAAGGCGCTCGAGTCACACAGGCGTTCACTACAAAAACTCTTGCGCCCAGTCGAGATTCAGTCGTTGCAAGGCAACTACGAGAGCTATCTTGCGCTGCGTACGCGATTGCCGTCTGAGCAGGGCTTGAACACCTACTATGCGAATATTCACCGCGACTGGGCGTGGGGCGACAAGGAAAACAAAGCGTCGTTGCAACAGGTGCGTGCCGTACTTCACGATCACGCCGACCTCGGAATCGTATTGGTCCTCGGAGCAGGCGCCGGCCGCCTCGCATACGACATTCACACAGAGCTCGATTGCTCAACAACCGTTGCAATGGACTTCAATCCACTGCTAATGCTGGTCGCGAAAACCGTAACCTCCGGAGCGCGATTGAATCTCTACGAATTTCCAATCGCGCCACTTGCACTCGATGACGATGCTGTCCTCAGGAAGCTTACCGCGCCCGCTGTTGTAGACGAGAACTTTCACCTGGTCTTTGGCGATGTTCTGCGGCCACCCTTTCCGGACGAATCGTTTGATACCGTCGTAACACCTTGGCTGATCGATATTATTAGCGAAGACCTGCCGATACTCGCTGCCCGCATTAACAACCTGCTGAAGGACAACGGTCGCTGGGTAAATTTCGGCTCCCTCGCTTTTTCGAGCCCAGAACATGCACTGTGCTATAGCCCCGAGGAAACCAAGGCGATTGTCGCCGAGAGCGGTTTTTCGGACCCGTACGTGTCACAGGCAACCATACCGTACATGTGTTCACCGGCAAGCCGCCATGGGCGCCAGGAACGCGTGTTTACGTTCTCGGCTTACAAAGAGCGTGCTGTCAGCAAACCCGAGCGCCACAAAGCATTACCCGACTGGATCGTAACCGGCCAAGATCCCGTACCCTTGAACCCTTCGTTTCGGCAACAGGCAATGACGACGCAGATTTATTCTTTCATCATGTCGTTAATAGACGGCAAGCGATCCATCAAGGACATGGCGGTGGTACTGGAAAACCAGAAACTCATGACGAAAAAAGAAGCTGAGCCGGCGATCCGCTCATTCATGACAAAAATGTACGACGACTCGAACAAGCAGCCCGGATTCTAAATTACGTCATACGAGCCTGTATGTAGCTGCCAATCTTATCAATTGCGTGCCGCGCCTCGGGCATCTTGCCGATAAACATCTGGAACACATGCCACATTCCGGGCCAGATCTCGAGCTCGACATCAATGCCTGCCGCAGTACACTCGTCTGCAAATCGCTCTGAATCGCTCAACAGAATTTCATCGTCGCCGACCTGAATATACAGCGGCGGTAACCCCTCAACATCGGCAAACACCGGAGATACCAGCGGATAACGATGTTGATGAGGCTCGCAGTAATGATCGGCAATCACAGCAATGTCCTCTGCGTGAAACCAGGGATCCTGCGTCGCACGAGTCTGCATGGAGTCGCCGCTGCCTGTGATATCCAGAAAGGGAGAAAGCAAAATTACTGCCACCGGCAATGGATCTCCCGCATCGCGTAACATCAGCAGTATCGCAACCACAAGGCCACCGCCAGCCGAGTCTCCGCAGAATACGATATCATTGGCCTTAACCCCCATTGCCAGGAGCGACCGGTAGATCGCGACGGCATCGTCAATTGCAGCCGGGAATTTGTGTTCCGGTGCCAACCGATACTCGGGCAGCAAAGCCCTGATTCGCCCTGCCCTGGCGATATGACTGACCATCTGACGATACATGTCGCAGCCGCCAACAACATAGCCACCGCCATGTAAGTAGAGCAGCAGCTTGCCGTCCATTCTATCTTTTGGCGTCAACCACTCTGCGTACAATCCGTTGATCTCATCTGGCTCTACGCGTACACCGAACGCCGCCATCATCAGGCCGCCGAGCCAGTCCCATAAGCGACGTATCTTTTTCACGTCGGCGGTCGCCATATCAACGCGTTGCAAGTATGCACCGGTGACCGAACGAATGATTCTTGCGCGAATACTGCTCATAAGAGTTTATGATATTGGTTGATGCTTGAGAGTACACGACTCATGAAGGTACTGCGCACGCCCGATGCACGCTTCGAAAATCTTCCTGGCTACAGCTTCGCGGCCAACTATGTCGTGGTCGACAGTTTGCGAATGCACTACGTCGATGAAGGATCGCGCGACGGCGCCGTCGTACTGCTGCTACATGGCGAACCGAGCTGGTCGTACCTTTACCGCCACATGATTCCGCCGCTTCGTGATGCCGGCTTTCGCGTCATTGCGCCTGATCTGATCGGATTCGGCAAATCGGACAAACCTGCAAACAAAGGTGACTACAGTTACGCCGGACACGTTGACTGGATGCGAACATTCGTGGAAATGCTCGACCTGAATGACATCACATTGTTTTGCCAGGACTGGGGGTCACTCATTGGCTTGCGGGTTGCCGCTGAGAATGAACAACGCTTCGCCCGCATCGCCCTCGGCAACGGCGGGCTACCAACAGGCGACAAGAAATTACCGAACGCTTTTAAGGCATGGCAAAAATTCGCTCAATACAGTCCGTGGTTTCCGATCGGCAAGTTGATTCAGAAAGCAACTGTCACGGACTTGCCTGATGATGTTGTGGCAGCTTACGATGCGCCCTTTCCGTCGGCCAAATACAAAGCCGCTGCACGTGCTTTTCCGTTACTGGTCCCGACAACGCCGGACGACCCCGCCGCAGAAGCAAATCGAGCCGCGTGGCGCGTATTCGAACATTGGGAAAAGCCGTTTCTGACGACATTCAGCAATCGCGATGCGATTACTCGTGGCGGTGAAAGAGTGTGGCAGGAGGTCGTCCCGGGCGCTCAGAACCGCGAGCATGTGAAGATCAACAATGCCGCTCACTTCCTGCAGGAAGACAAGGGGCCGGAGCTTGCCGAGATTATGATTCGATTTATCTCGGTATCGTAGGAGCACCTTTATGCCCTTTGGGTACAAAGGGCATAAACGCGCCATGCGCGCGATTCCTGCCGACCTTGTTAGCAGCCGGCTACCGCTGTGCTCCCGTCGAGCGGGACCGAGGATCGGCCGCAGGGCGGCCTCCTACGACCGCTCGAGATACTGCAGCTTGTCTTTAACATCACGCCACTCATCCGCATCTTCAGGTGGGTCTTTCATCTCCGTAATGACAGGCCAGTCCTGTGACAATTCTTCGTTCAGTTGCAGGTACTTTTCCTGGCCAGCCGGCAGCTCGTCTTCAGAGTAAATGGCTTCTACGGGACATTCCGGCTCGCACAATGTGCAATCGATGCACTCGTCGGGATCTATAACGAGAAAGTTCGGTCCTTCGTGGAAGCAATCCACGGGACAAACCTCGACGCAGTCGGTTAATTTGCACTTAATACAAGCTTCTGTGACAACGAATGTCATGCGGGGGTCCTCGATTTTCGCAGCGCGTAAGCTATGCGAAGTCGGCTCGCTAATCAAGCCATAATTTACGCATATGACAGGTGGCTTGTCGATTACAAGATTACTTGTCCGCTTGCATTACAAGGAGCGAACCGCTGAGTAGTGGATAGACGTTCAGAGAATCGCGGACCAGCGTTTTGTTTCTTGAATTGCGGCGCCATCGTCTTCGAGTTTCAACAAATGCGCGAGCAGCGAACGCTCTGCCCAACCGTATAGTTTCTGGTCTACGTCTTTGTAAACGTGCGCTACGAGCTCCATTGTCGTGAGTCCGGGATTGGCTTTTATGGCCGCCACGACTTGAGCTTCGCGTTCAAGACGGTGATCAATAATCCAGTCGATGCTCCGGTCCGGGTCGTGTATAAGCTCGCCGTGGCCCGGCGCCAGTGCCGCAGGCTGAAATTCCTTCAGTCTGGCGAGTGAAACCAGATAATCTTTCATGTTGCCATCCGGCGGATCGATAACGACAGTCGACCCATCAATCACATGATCGCCCGTAAATATCCAGTTGAGTTCGGTCTGTCTGTAGCAAACATGATTTGACGCGTGCCCCGGGGTTTGAATGGCCTCGATCTCAACACCATCGACTGCAAGCCGGTCACCATCGTCGAGAACCCGATCAGGTACAAACGTCATGTCCTGATGCTTGCCTTCAGGAGCCGGCCTGCCCAGTAACTCCGCACCCGTCTGCTTCGCGAGCTCAGCCGCGGCCGGTGAGTGATCAGGATGGGTGTGAGTCACGAGCACCCAACGGATCGGCGCACCTGCAACCTCTTGTAACGTTGCGATGTGACTGTCGATTACAGGACCTGGATCGAGTACGGCAACTTCATTGCTACCAAACAGGTAGGTATTGGTGCCCGGTCCGGTCATCATTGAGGGATTTGGTGCCAACAATCGACGCACTCCCGGGGCGAGCTCGCTGAACGCCGGCATCGTGGGACCGAATGCCGTCATGACTTTGCGCCCGGGTAGTCCTTGTCGCCCGGCAATACGACTTCCTGTTGGCCATCGCGCTCTATCAGCAGTGGAATCATGCTCGTAATACCCCGTTCAACGCACGACCTGGACCAGTCAACAAGACTGTCTAACGATTGGTGGCGCGCAATGCTTTCCAGAGTCTTGATCGTCGGAAAATGCAGTTTCACATCACCGCGCCGTCCCGCCGCCAACATTTCCGTGGCGGTTGCCCAACACGACCCTGTCAACTCTCCGCCGCAGTGCACCGCGTCTTGCCCATCCGGTAAAACTGTCAGAAAAAATCGAGTCGAATAACGCTTGGCCTGCGATGGCGGTGTTATCCAATGACTGAAGTAATGCAACTGCCCGCAGTGCAACTGCAGCTTGTTACGCGTAACGAATTCGGCCCAGTTCGCCGACCCGTCATTAAGGGAATCGCGAACGGACACGAGATTTTCCTCGAGACTGGTAATATCGGCGAGCAGCACTCCTGTTTCTTCGAATAGCTCACGAACGGCTGCACTGTAGAAATCGAGACCACCATCTTCAACACCGATCCGCGCGTTCGCGTCGGCACCGGTCAGTCCGCTGCAATAATCGTGAACTTCGGAGTCTTCCGCATCGACGACCCCGCCCGGAAATGCGTGCGCAGCACCGAACGACGACTGTTCGTGACGTCGCACCATGAAAATTTCAGGATCAGCTACAGCGTCTTTCGCAACAATCACCGTTGACGAAAGCCGAACACCGGCATTATGGCTCAACGACGGCATTGCTCGCGTCGCCAGTTTCGACGTGCGCTCTCAAACGGCCAAGCGCCTCGCCAATAACGTAGTCCACCGGCACGGCTATTGTGTCGAGACCATCCTCCCGATAGCCGCCAACCGCATAGGTGAATGTCACTCTGGTGCCACCCTCAACACCTTCGAACTCCCAAGTCATGTTGCCGTTGACGCCCATGAGGCCGAGCGGTCCAAGGCCGCCCGTGAGCCGAATCACGACGCCCGGGTTGACCATGGTAACGGTCAGATGCACAACGCCGCCGCCCGATTCAAATCGTTCGCAAAAGCAACCTTGAAGCACGGGTGTGATGCCGAGGCGCCTGGCATCGCCCGAGACTGTGTGATCGGAACTCCACCACAGACCGATCTCGTCAATCGCCGCCGTCCAGACTGCGTCCCGACTTGCGTCGATGACTACTTCATTGACGGTCGTGAACCCACCCGAATCAGCATCTGTGACCTCGGCCAAGGCGAACCCTGAAGATATCAAAATCGCGAACAGACCTGTACGAAGCAGGTTTTTCATTGTCGCTCCTGTCGTGAGTGTCCAGCTTACCGTAAAATTGATTTTATGGACCAAGACCTGCGTGTAGTATTCGAGAGCCGTAACCGACAGAGCTGTGCCGACCGCGCGCTGGTGCTGTCGTCGCTGCAAATACCGTATCAACTGATCGATGACGGCGCCTCATATGCGCTTGTCGTACCGGCGGCCTATTCGGCTCAGGCGGTCAATGAATTACAGCTCTACGACGAGGAAAACCCACCGGTCCGACCGAGCCCCGTTCGTCGCGCCGACTATCAGGACCCGGTGCCCGGTCTGGTCGGCTATGTGCTTGTCATCTGCATTGTCGCTGGCATGGCCGGGTACTCGTTTTTCCAGTCCAACTGGGTCGTTGCAGGCCGTGTCGATGGTGAGTTGATCCGCAACGGCGAGCTATGGCGACTGTTTACCGCCCTGACACTACATTCCAGTGTCAAGCATCTGCTGGGCAATATCGTTTTCGGCGTATTTTTCGGCTTGTTTGCGGGTCGCCTTTTAGGCTCCGGCGTCGCATGGCTCGCTATTGTTTTGGCGGCCGCGACTGGAAACGCGTTCAACACCCTGCTGCTGGAATCATCGCATCGCTCGATAGGTGCATCGACGGCCGTGTTTGCCGCGCTTGGCATTGTTGCTGGTTATGTCTGGCGGGGAAAGCTGATGAACCAGGATCGATGGTCCAATCGATACGGCCCCATTGTCGGCGGGCTGGCACTGCTGATGTACACGGGCACGGGCGGGCCCAATACGGATATCGGAGCGCATTTGCTCGGCTTCGTCTGCGGCTTCGCCGCTGGAATGATTCTCATACGATTCAACGCCATTACCAAGGACTCGCGAACGCAACTTACAGCCGGCGCAATCGCTTTCGGTCTCGTATTTAGCAGCTGGATTATTGCCCTGACAGTCTGACATTTGCCAGCAATCATGTAGAATTTTGCTCATGGGGATAATCTTCTGTCACAGCAGCTAACATGAAGACTGCCCTGCTGTTTATTGTCGTGCTGCTGGTCACCGCCGCGACGGCGCTTTGGATCAGACATGGCGGGGGTAACCCGTACCCGGATCTGACCGGGTCGCCGCAGCTCAGCAGCGATGCACTTGAAGAAGTACTCACTTATTCGGAGCCAATCGGGAACGTCGCCGTCAACCGGGATGGCCGTGTGTTCTTTACGGTGCATCCCGAATCACGACCGCAAGGTAACAAGCTGCTCGAGTACGTCAATGGTGCTGCGGTGCCATATCCTTCGTTACGCCAGCAAAGTGAACTGTTCGACACACCGCTGGGCGTGGCAATAGATCGTTTTGATCGACTCTGGGTCATCGATCATGGCAATCATGGGTTGCGCCCGGCACGAATTGTTGCGATCGACCTTGTCAGTGGCCAGGTGCTGCGCAACCAGTTTTTCGATGCGACGATTGCCCCTGCGGGATCGATACTGCAGGACCTGCAGGTCAGTGCGGACGGCCGCACCATCGTTATCGCTGACACCAGTTTCTGGCGCAAGTCGCCGGCGCTCATTATCTACGATGTTGAATCCGGCAACGCGCGACGCGTGTTGGAAGGCCACGCTTCCGTTTCTGCCGAGAATTACACGATTCGCAGCCAGGATCATGACATGAAGTTTCTCGGCGGAATTGTCGCGCTACGCGGTGGAGTTGATGGCATTGCTCTCGGCACCGAGTGGCTCTACTGGGGAGCGTTGAGCGGTTCGGGTTTGTACCGCGTTCTCCTCGAGGACCTGCGAGACCGCAACTTGCCTGCCTCACAATTGGCGTCTCGCCTCGAACGATACAGCGACAAACCGCTCAGCGACGGCCTCAGTCTGGATATAGCCGGCAACGTCTATATAACGGACGTGGAACATTACGCCATTTTTCGAGTAGATCTCCAGGGCAATCTTTCTACACTGATACAATCACGCAAGATTCGCTGGCCAGATGCCCTGTCATTCGGGCCTGACGGCTATCTTTACGTGGCAGACAGCGCTCTGCCTGAGCTTATTTTGAAATCCACGGAACACATCAAAGCGAATGGACCCTACCGGATATTCAGGTTTCAGCCTGGCTTTGAGGGCATTCCAGGACAGTAGACGAGGAAAATAATTATGAACGAAGATATCGCGACAGATGCCGCCCCGTTCGACTGGGCACAGCTTCCAGAACTCTTGCAAGAGAAGGCCGTGGACCTTGGAGTGACATTTGGCATCAAGATAATGACGGCTCTGGCAATTTTCTTTATTGGTAAATTCGTCATCCGCTTAGTCATTAGCGGTATCAGAAAGATCATGCAGAAGCAGGCAGTCGACAAGACCTTGGAAAAGTTCATCTGCAACCTGGTGAGCATGACGCTGCTTGTCGTCGTCATCATCGCGGCCATCGGCGCAATGGGTATTCAGACAACGTCATTCATCGCCATCTTCGGTGCCGCCGGTCTCGCCGTCGGTCTCGCACTACAAGGCTCGTTGTCGAATTTTGCCTCGGGCGTGTTAATTATTCTGTTTCGCCCTTATCGGGTCGGTGATTACATCGAGGCGGCCGGCATTGCGGGCAGCGTTGAGCAGGTCCTGATTATGACAACGATCCTGAAAACGGGCGATAACAAACAGATTATCGTTCCGAACAGTCAGATCATGAACAGCATCATCACTAACTATTCGACAAACGATACACGTCGTGTCGATTTGACGGTCGGTGTGAGCTATGCAGACGACCTGGACAAGGTGCGCAAAACGCTGGAGGATCTCATTGCCAATGAAGGCAGAATCTTCGACGAACCCGCGACATTGATTGCAGTCTCGGAACTCGCGGACAGCAGCGTCAACTTCATTGTGCGCGCATGGGTCAAGTCGACTGATTATTCGAGCGTAAAGTTCGATCTGACCGAGGCAATCAAGAAGCGCTTCGACCGGGAAGGCATTTCCTTCCCGTTCCCGCAACTGGATGTGCACCTGTACAAGCAGGGATCGGACTAACTAGTCGACAACATCGGGCTCGATAAAACACCATTTCAGATTCGGCACACGCTCCTTGAGTTCCCGCTCAAGAGCGTTGATGCTGGCCACGGCATCATCGATGGTCATGTGCGAGCGCATTTTGATCTTTGCGGCCAGCATGGTATCCGGTCCAAATTGAACCGTAATTGTCTTGAAAACGAACTCGATTTCTTCTTGTTCAGCGATGATCTCGTTAATCGCGTCCTGGATATCCGGATCCGCCGAGCGGCCGACCAGCAGAGAGCGAATGCGCCAGGCGACGAAGGCAGAGATGATGATGAGAATGACGCCAATACAGATCGATCCGATCGCGTCGAAAACCGGATCACCGGTAATTGCCGCCAGCACCAGGAATCCCAGCGCGATTATCAGTCCCAGCTGAGCGCCAATATCTTCGCCGAGCACAACCACGAGCTCGGAATTACGCGTGTGCTTCAGCCACTCTCGAAACGGCCGCTCTCCCCTGACCTTCTTGATCTCTCGCAATGCTCCGTAGAGTGACGAACCTTCGAGCAGCATGGCAAGAATCAGAACGACGACCGCGATCCATAACTGCGACAGTGGCTCAGGATGTTGCAGCTTGTGTACGCCTTCATAGATAGAAAACAGTCCGCCCATACTGAACAACAAAATCGCAACGACGAAGCTCCAGAAGTAGCTGAGTTTTCCGTAACCCAGCGGGTGCTCGTCATCGGCCGGTCGCTGCGACTGCCTTAACCCCAAATACAGAAGGGCCTGATTTCCGGTATCGGCGTAGGAATGAATCGCCTCTGCCAGCATACTGCCGGACCCGGTCAGCCCGGCCGCCCAGGTTTTCGCAATCGCAATGCCGAAGTTCGCGACGAACGCATACAGGATCGCTCGGGCGGTTGACTCATGTGTGGATGAAGCCATAGGTAAACCAAATGCTCAGTGGTGCGTTGAGTGACTATGATGCCACGGTCTTCGTACTGCACGGAACCGGACGTACTGGTGCATAATTCAGAGACAGCATACTAACGAGCCAAATTTATGGACAAACTGAAGATCCTGGTCACTTTTGGGCTCACGATAGTCCTCGCCGGCTGCGCCGCACACCCCGATCCTATTATCGACATGAAGGGTGTAAACCCTGACCAGCTCGCCCAGGACTGGGACGATTGTGAAGGTTATAGCGAAGAAATTTCTATCGGCAAGGGTGTTGCTAAAGGCGCCGGTGTTGGTGGTGGCGTTGGTGCTGTAGGCGGATCAATCCACGGCGATGTCGGACGCGGCGCGGCGACAGGCGCGCTGCTCGGCGCGACCCATTCCGGACTGGATGCCGACAGGGAGAAGCAACGGGTTTTCAAACGTTGCTTACGCGGACGAGGTTACCGGGTACTCAACTAGCCCCTCCCTCTTGACCAACAGCCCGGCGCGCAGTACTGTGTATTTATACAGTAATGGGGTCAGTTATGGCGATAATGCCTCACAAAGGTCGCGGCGCCGTATCCGCTCCGGAAGGCCGGTTTTCGATCAGGCAAACGATACTTGTTGCCGAAGAAGAGAATCTGCGGGCGACAGCAGCGCCGAAAACCGTGTTGCGGGCGATGCGGGCGGGTCGAATCATCAGTACGAACAATTCCCCTGATGTGCCGTTCGATCAATCCATTAACCCCTATCAGGGCTGCGAGCACGGTTGCATTTACTGCTACGCAAGACCCAGTCACAGTTATCTTGATCTTTCGCCCGGACTCGATTTCGAGACACAGATCTTCTACAAGCCGAATGCCGCTGCCCGATTACTGGATGAATGGCAGAAATCCGGCTACGAATGTAAACCGATAACCATTGCTGCCAACACCGATCCTTACCAGCCCGCTGAAAAGACGCTGGAAATTACGCGTCAATTACTGTCGTTATTTGCCGAATACCGGCATCCCGTCAACATCATCACCAAGAGTCATCTGGTGTGCCGCGACATAGACCTCCTGAGCAATCTTGCGAAAGACAATTTGTGTTCAGTGGCAATCAGTATTCCGACCATGAACGCGGATCTCAAACGAATAATGGAGCCACGCGTGCCTGCAGCGAGTTCGAGACTGAAGGCCATGCGAGACCTGACAGCTGCCGGAGTACCCGTTAGTGTCCTTGTCGCTCCGATTATTCCCACTATTAACGACGACGAAATAGAATCGATACTTGACGCCGCATCGAATGCCGGGGCGACTCAGGCTCACTACATTTTCTTGCGCCTGCCGCACGAGTTGAAACAAATATTTGGAGAGTGGCTTGATGCGCATTTCCCGGATCGCGCTGAACACGTCCTGAGCCTGGTCAGGCAGGCGAGCGGCGGAAAAACATACGATCACCGTTTCGGCAGAAGGCAAACCGGGCGCGGTCCTTACGCCGACATGCTGGCCGCTCGTTTTCGCAAGGCGGCCAGGAAATTGCGGATGGATTCCGAATCGTATCAGCAGGATCTTGATTGCAATAGCTTTTTATACCCGAACAGTCGGCAACTGGGCCTCGACTTCTAGTCGCGCTTCGTATTTGATAACTACCTTCGATCGGCAGCAATGGGTATAGTGGATTGCACTTGGCGAGACCTGAACCCGAGAACTAATGGGACCGCTCCCGGTCTTATTGTAACTGAGGCGGCCTGACATGACGCCCGGAAACCAAAACGCAATTCAGCATGATTAAAAATATAACTTATGCGGCAGTATTCTCGTTCCTGTTGATGCCTCTCATCGTTGTAGCTCAAGATGAGGACACAACCGCCGGCGACATTGAAGATCCTTTGGATCAGATTGTTCCTGTAGCTGACGAGGACACATCGCAAGACGCGACCACTGAAATCGATGTCGCAACGGAAGAAGCCCTATTAGATGAGTTTTCCCGCTACCGGAAACTGATACTGGAAGGCGCGCTCGACGAGGCTGATATTGCGGCCAAACGTATTGTCGAAATGGCAATCACAGTTTATGGGCCGTGGTCGCGGGAGACCGCCAGCGCACTCAACAATCTTGGCATCGTGCAGCACAATAATGGACAATTCGACGCCGCCATCCAGAATTTCTCTTCGTCGATAGAAATAATTGAGATCGCAGAAGATAGGCTCCACGACGCCCTGGTTAATCCCTTAAAGGGACTCGGCGCTGCTCAGCTAGGCAACAACCGTCCAGATCAGGCAAGAAAGACGTTTAATCGAGCTGCGCACATCACGCATGTCAATGAAGGCCCGCATAACGTGGGGCAAGTCGAGATTCTGGAATCGATCGCCGAAAGCTACATTCGCATGGGTGACACCAAAAGCGCTCGCGACATTCTCGACAGGATTCACATAATAAACGTCAAGTATTTCGAAAAAGACCCACTAGGATTGTTGCCGTCATTGATGACCCGCGCTGATTGGCAACATCGTGCCGGTTTCTACTCTGAAGAACGCACAACCTATCGACGCGCCATAAAAATTATTGAGTCGAGTTCGGGAAAGAAGGATCCGATGCTGGTTGAACCCTTACGCCGTCTCGGCCAGTCGTTCTACTTCGTCGACCTATCGACGGTGGCGCTGAATAATCAGCGCATGATTTCCACTGGTGAGACGTATTTCAAGCGAGCCGCACGCATTGCTGAGAAATCCGAAGATATGGACTGGCACGAGTCGACTAAGACCCGGCTCGCACTAGCTGACTACTATACTTATGTTGATTCGTATAGCCGTTCGCGAAAAATGTACCGTGAGACTTGGGATTTCTTGTCAGCAGATGAAGAAAGAGTCGCCTTCAGAGATGAATTATTTAGCGATCCCGTGCCGATACAAGCGGACGCATTACCAGCGTTTGCCGGTAAAAACACAGACGGCCTCTCAAAGGCCGATAACATTTTGACCGGCAAGATTGTTGTCGAATATAAGGTTTCGCATCGTGGCAGGGTTAGAAATCTGCGAACTGAAGCGACACCGCCCGAATTCACGGGCATGCAACGAATGGTCCATCGAGAAATACGGCGTCGAATTTTCCGTCCCCGGATTGAAGATGGGGCGCCTGTTGAAGCCGAGGATATGGTGTTCGAGCATACCTTTTCGTACTTGCAATCCGAACTGGACGCTTTGAAAGAGGAACAATCCGAATCGCAAAATAAGAAACCGAGCAGCTGATCTGTTATGACCGTCCCCGACCAACATTTTGTTAACGGTAACCCACTGCAGGGTCCGTTCGAGCAGCACTTGCAACAGGCTGTATTTGGACTCGGCTGCTTTTGGGGCGCGGAACGTTTTTTTTGGCAGACGACAGGCGTTTTCTCTACGGCCGCCGGATATGCGGGTGGCAAGACAGCAGAACCGGATTATCAGGCTGTGTGTAGCGGGCAAACCGGCCATGCCGAGGTCGTTCAGGTGATATTTGATCCGGCCACGATCAATTACGCGGAGCTGCTCAAGGTGTTTTGGGAAAGCCACGATCCAACACAAGGCGATCGACAGGGCAACGACATCGGCACACAGTACCGCTCAGTGATCTACACCATCGACAAGACCCAAAACGAAGCCGCCATGCAGTCACTAGCCGCGTACCAGACCGAACTGACGGCCGCCGGGTGCGGACAGATTACGACTGCCGTTGCGCCGCTGGACACCTTCTATTACGCAGAGGACTATCACCAGCAATACCTCGCGAAGAACCCGGGTGGCTATTGCGGCCTGGGCGGAACCGGAGTCACCTGCGCCTGAACAGTAATACTGGCCAAAGACCCTCCGCGATCTGTACTATCCATCCGTGGCCGAAAAGAAGAAAATACAATCCAAACCCCGTAGACCGAGTCGCAAGCAAGCTGAGGAAGCTGTCCGCACGCTATTGCTCTGGGGCGGTGAGGACCCGCGTCGCGAAGGATTACTCGACACGCCGAAACGGGTGGCACTTGCTTACGAGGATTGGTTCAGCGGCTATAGCGAAAATCCGGTCGAATACTTACAGCGCACGTTTAAAGAGATCGACGGCTACGATGAAATGATCGTCCTGCGCGATATCTCATTTGAGTCGCACTGCGAGCATCACATGGCACCGATCATCGGGAAAGCGCATGTTGGCTACCTGCCGAGGAGCAAGGTCGTTGGCATTAGTAAACTGGCTAGAGTCGTTGAAGCCTTTGCCCGTCGTTTCCAGGTACAGGAAAAAATGACCGCGCAAATTGCGAATTGCATACAGGACGTACTGCAACCCAAAGGCGTCGGCGTCGTCATTGAAGCAACACATCAATGCATGACCACGCGCGGTATTCATAAGTCCGATGTATCGATGGTAACCAGCCAGATGGTCGGCACATTTCGCAAGGACGCCCGCACTCGTATGGAGTTTCTGCGGATGATAGACGCGAACCGATAACGTCATCCTGAATGTCAAAAGGCCTCGCGATATTCGGCATTCTGCTGGCTCTCATCAGCGCATACTTGCTACTGTGGCCAGTTCCTATCGATCCGGTAGGCTGGCAAGCACCCGTCGATCGCGGATACGTTGATCCTTTCGCTCCGAACGAGTTACTCAAGTCGGCCACTGGGATCCATCTTGGCGATTACGACGGGCCCGAAGACGCTACCATCGGCCGTGATAACCGAATCTACGTTACGACGCACAGTGGTTCGATCGTTCGAATTCAGAATCGCGGCGTCAGCGCATTTGTCAATGTAGGCGGAAGACCGTTGGGCATCGAAACTGACCTCGACGGCTCACTGCTTATAGCGAATTCATACCTTGGTATTCAGCGAGTCACAATGGATGGAGACATCACGACCATCCTCGATGAAATTGACGGCGTGCCCCTGGTGTATGCGAACAATCTTGGTGTTGGACCTGACGGCATAATCTATTTCAGCTTATCCAGCAGCAAGTTCGGCGCTCAAGAATACCGCGGTACATACGATGCCGCGTTGCTCGATATTCTCGAACATGGCGGCCACGGCAGTGTGTATGCATTCGACCCCGTATCAAAATCGACCAGCAAATTGCTTGACGGCCTCAACTTCGCCAACGGTGTTGCAGTAAGTGAGGACGGTAGTTTCATCGTCGTCGCCGAAACAGGCCACTATCGGATTTTAAAGTACTGGCTAACAGGCGAATTGAAAGGGACCACCGAAATACTGATTGCTAACCTGCCGGGCTTTCCGGATAACATCAAGAATGGTGAGAATGGTCGCTTCTGGATTGGTTTTGCCGCACCTCGCAACCCGTTAGTCGATCGGATGTCCGACAACCCCTTCTTGCGCAAAATCATACAACGACTTCCGCCGTCGGTTCGACCCAAAGCGGAGCCGCTGTCACATGTAATTGCGATCAACGGCGACGGCGAAGTTCTGATGAACCTGCACGATCCAGAAGCCCGATTTCCGACCCTGACGGGCGTCCTGGAAACGCGTGACACACTCTACCTGACGACGCTATTTGGAAATCAGTTACCACGCATCGCCAAGCGTGACTTGTAGCCCCGCCTGGTGCGCCCGTGGCAACGCATCGCCGTCGTAGTCATCACCGAGCAGTTGTCGTCGCGACCTGGCCTTCCGCTCCACCGCATGCGCTCAAGATGAAGAATGTGATTATGAAAGTTGTCAGTTGCTTCACTCCCGACGCCGTGTTTCGATAATTATTCGAGGCCGAGTTCGGCAACGCCCTGCTGAAACGTAATGTCGACCGGGATGCTTGCTTCGGTGAGCCGGTCAAGATCACTTTGTAACTGCGGCTCAATAACGCCCCGTGATTCGGCCAGCTCGACCGCACCGTCATAGTCACCGTCGCCTTGCAGGGTCAGGAGTAAGCGCGACAGCTCCGCCATTGCTGTTTCCATTCGCTCAAAGTCGACGTGGTAGCGACCCGTCTCGACGTCACGCACGAATGCGTCCCTGTCCATGAAAAAATTAAAGCGCACCATGTTCGCCTTTCCATGCGCACTTGATGCGCCGAAGCGAATCGAACGAAACACGCTGGTCATGAAAGTGACGTAATAGTCGCGGAGGTCAACATCGCCGAGCTCACCCGCCTTATGTAACTCCGTGATCATGTAGAGTCCGAGAATATCAGCCTTGCCTTCCTCAATGCTCGAAGACATGTCGAGTAGCATTTCGCGGACGGTGCCACGACCGTCAATCGTGTTCTTGATTCCCAGTCCGTGAGCAATCTCATGGAACATCGTGTTGGCAAAAAAGGCGTCAAATGTAATGTGATCACGTTGTGACTCATCGATGAGCATATCGGCGATCGGTTCCAGAATCCTGTCGAATTTCGCTTGCATCGCATTTTTGAGTTGTAAGCGGCGTGTGCCTCGTGAAAGCTGCACTACTTCATCATTGGGCAGGTTGATTGCAATGGTCTTGCTAGCCGCATTACTATCGCCCGCGTAATAGACAACATCGTAGGCATTCAAATCAGAGTCTGTGCCGGGCGACTCCCATTTGTATTCATCGGGAACTGGCAGGCCTTCCTGTAACGCTGGCAGAAATTCAGCAAAACGGCTCAATCGATCGCTCCATTCCAGGTCCTTGATCAATACGTAAGATTCGTATCCAGCCCGGTATCCGAACAACGCATCTTCATAGGTTTCGATCGGGCCAATGACGATGTCGATTTGATTGTCACGTACGTCCATCCAGTACATATCGCTTATCCGGTATTCGTCGCTGATCAACGCCGCCGCGCGCAGCTTCAGATAGTTTGCAAAATCTGTGCTCTCAGCGAGTTTCGCTGCTGCGCGCAGCAAGTCCGCTGCAGCCTTGAGTTCGTCGGCGTAAGCGACGTGGTAGGGGATAAGTTTCAGACTGCCGTCCTGATTCCTTCGGATCAGCGAATAAAGCCCATTTTTGCCGGGCAAATACGCCGTTTCGAACTCTTCTTTGCTCATGTCGACCGGATAGAAATTCGCACCCGGCGGTTTGGCACCGACACCCTCCATGAACGGCTTGTTGTCGTCGAGTCGATCCCAGGGACCGTAGTTCAGTTCCGCAAAGCGGCGTGTTTCCGCATCTGCAATTGACTCCAGCCAGGTCTCATAGTCGTCACCGTACGCCTGCCGCCAAAACAGATCGTCCATGATTTGCGAGGCGTCGATCAACAGTTTGATCATTTCTCGCTGCCCGTCAGTCAGGCCACTGAGGTCTGCGGTCAGAGTGAACTCAGCATAAATCTCCGGCCGCGGCGCAACGGTCTGCAACGGTTTAAAGGTGATCTCAGGTGGCGGTTCGCCCCCGCAGGACGCAAATGTGACAACTGTAGCTATAGCGCCAGCCCGGCGCATGAAGGCTCTGAAACTCACGGCTTCCCCCTGAAGAAAAATGAATCAGCTATTATCGCACAAGGTCACAGATCGACGAGTTGCACGTCATCTGTGACCAACGGCGCGCCAAGAAACCGGCCGCCAACGCGAGCAAATCGCGTAATTCCGTCCGTTGCCAGCAATTTGAGGTCGCCCGGCTTATGTGGATCGCTCATAACGTGCAAAAATTGATTTCCGGAATTGGTGCGGTTCTCGCGCTGTTGATCATTATTGGTTTCATCCTGCCACGAACCAACCAGATTGAAGTATCGACAGAGATCGACGCTCATCCGGCGACCGTATTTGCTCTGGTCAATGATTTCCGGCGGTTTTCGGCTTGGTCACCCTGGGGCGATACCGACCCCAATGCGCGCCTGCTGCATTCTGGCTCCATTCGGGGCGCAGGGGCCGTTATGACCTGGGACGGCCCTGTCATCGGTAGCGGCAGCCAGATCATCACCGAAAGCCGGCCCTATCACTACGTCGGAATCGCGATGAATCCCGGCGAGGCGGGCGAAGCCAGGTCCTGGTTTGATCTGACGCCTGGCGTTGATACCACGATCGTGACCTGGGGCTTCGAGGCCGACTACGGCATGAACATTGTTGGGCGATATTTCGCCGCAATGCTGGGCGGAGTGGTTGCACGCGATTACCACAACGGTCTTGTCAGGCTACGGGAGTTGGCTGAGGGCCTGCCGAAGGCCGATTTCAGCGATATCGAAATCGAACACATCGTCGTCGAGGCCGTTGAGATCGCCTATCTTTCCGCGAAATCACGACCTGATCCTGCAGCGGTATCGGACGCATTGGGTCAGGCATACTTCCGAATCCTGAGTTTTATCGACGACCATGATTTATCCGATGCCGGGGCGCCGCTATCGATAACTCGAACATTCAGCGGCTCAGAACTTACTATTGACGCGGCAATCCCCGTTCACGGAGTGACCGAGGACACACCGCGCAGCGACGCCGGCGTCAGGATCACGAAAACCTATGCCGGGCCTGTGCTTCGCGTCAGGCACATTGGGTCATACAAGCGGCTCACGAGCACACACCGGAAGATATCTGCTTATCTGGCGGCACTGGGTATTGAGCGCGCAGGCTCCGCCTGGGAGTCTTATGTGAGCGATCCCGGCAAAGTGCCGGAAGATGATCTACTGACTTACGTCTACTACCCGATCAAGATGAACTAGCCAGATTTCACCAGGAACGGCGGAACACGGGCCTCATCGCCATGCGTCAGCGGCAAACTGGCCTGAGTATCGTCCTGCAAGCGTGATATTTCACGGAAAAGGATGACAACCAATGCCGCACACTCGCTGGCCTCGTCACACGACATTTTTCGCACGGATGCACAAATTGGCCCTTCACCGTTCAGTGCCACCACACTGTGCATGTGGCTGCGCAGCTCCGTGAACGACTGCTTCATTGCGACTGGCATTTCGTCTTCGTTGATGCCAACGAGGTTGTCCTCGTAGGCGTGGATAAGTCTTTGTTTTATATGACCATGCCCAGCCAGCACCGTGAGTGCGGCGTGAAAGCGATCGACGTGGTTCGTCATTGCCACTCCAGCGTTTCATTCTTGTCTTGCCGCTCAGTCCCTCTCGGCGGCTTGTACGCTTTTGTTATTGGAGTTGACCACCTCCTGTAGTCCGGCCCCCTGCAGAGCCGCATTTCCCTCTGCTACTCCCTATCTTTCAGGTTCTTGCGCAGTGTTTTTATACCAGAGTTTACGATGTGTGCGCAAGTTCAAAATTTTTCCTGACAGTACGACCCGAGCAGAGGATTCATCAAATAATTCCGTATAGAAATGACCGTGGCGAAGCCTCAAGATGATTGTTATGCATTTCAGGATCACAATTGTACTGATCATATCGATGTCGGTTGACGTCGTAGCCGACGAATTGCCTGACGGCCCGGCGCTTGAACGGCAAAATGCAGTCATCGGCGAGATCATTCTCGATAAATCGAACATTTTCGATTTGTCGAATCCCGATGAAAACAAGGCCCTGTACCGCCTTGCCAATCGTCTGCACATAGTGACCAAAGACAAAACCATCGAAAAACAACTGTTGCTGCAAAGCGGCGCGCCCTACTCCGAGCGTGTTGTTGAAGAGTCCGAAAGAATTTTGCGCGAAAACGACTATCTGTACGACGCCGACATCAAGCCCGTGCGCTTCGAGAACGGCGTTGTCGATATCTCGGTAGTGACACGCGACGTCTGGTCACTGGGGCCCGATTTCTCTGTATCGCGCAGCGGCGGTGAGAACCGCAGCAGATTCGGCCTCGAGGAGATCAACCTGCTCGGCCGCGGTCAGACATTGCGAATCACACATGAGGAAGATATTGATCGAACCTCGAACAGCTTCGAGATATCGGATCGACACATAGGCAGAAACTGGCTCTCGGCGTTCCTTAGCATTGCAGACAACTCGGATGGAAAGTCGAATCTGCTGTCGATCAGTCGCCCCTTTTACTCACTGGACTCGCGCTGGTCGGCTGGCGTTTGGGCACTCGACGACGATCGGCGCAGCGTATTGTATGTCCTGGGAGAAGAGGCCGCGGAATATCAACACGAACGCCGCTACTTTTCGGCCTATGGCGGGTGGTCCAAAGGCTTGCCAATGGCTTGGCAAGGCGCTGGACCGTCGGCGTCGTTCACGACGACAACACCTTTTCGCCCGTGCTGAACCCGGCTCTGCCGCCCGCTATCCCCGACAACCGGAAACTGGTTTACCCGTTTGCGAGTATCGAGATTGTGAAAGATGAGTTTGAGACGATCAGAAATCGCGACCAAATCGGCAAGACAGAAGATTTCTTGATGGGCTCACATGTATTCGCCACGCTCGGCTGGTCAGATCAGTCATTGGGTGCAGATCGTGACGCACTGATCTACTCAGCCGCTGCGAGCCGTGGTTTTGGCTCTTTGAAGAAAGACGCACTCCTGGTTTCGGCGGCTGCCAGCGGCCGTGTCGAATCCGGTCATGCAACAAACTCGCTGCTAATGATCAATGCACGCTACTACCGGACGCAATCAACGAAGCGGCTCTTTTTCGCCGCAATGAGCGCAACCGCCGGCCATGACCTGGATCTGGATCGCCCGGTTCAGCTTGGCGGTGATAATGGACTTCGCGGTTACCCCTTGCGCTACGAAAACGGTGATTCAAAATTGCTCCTTACTATCGAGCAACGCTACTTTACGGACTGGTACCCGTTTCGGCTGGCTCGCGTCGGCGGTGCCATTTTCGCCGACGCCGGGCGTGTCTGGGGACGCAATCCGGTCGGTGACGAGCGCCGTGGCTGGCTGACGGACATAGGCATCGGGCTGCGACTAGCGCCGACGCGGAGTTCATCACGCAAAATGATTCATCTCGACATCGCGTTTCCGCTCAACGGCGATGAATCCATCGACAAAGTTCAAATCCTGCTGGAAGCGAAGCGCAGCTTCTAATCGTCTTGCGCGTCTTGCCGTCGTTCTCGCTGTATGACGTGGTAGAGGGCCTTGGTGTACCGGTCGGCTTCGCTGCCCGTCATGTGTGACCACTCCGGCAGCCAGTAACCCTGTAGTTCCTCGTGATCTTGCCAGTGAATGCCAAGAGCGCCGGTTCGTTCAATGAGGACATCCCATGTCTCAGCGCGCGGGTTATACATGGGCTCGCTCAGTGCATAATGCCCTTCTGACGGGTTGCGCACGAAAACAACCTCAACACCCCGTTCCTGCAGAGAATTGGCTGCTGCAACGACACGTTCGATCTGATTGTTGCGATTTTCGAGACCTTGCTTTAGCTCTTCTTCGCTACGTTCTTCGATGGGCACAAAAAATTGCGCCCAGATCTCCTTCGCGATTTCGGCATAGCCCTCGTCAGTTTCGACTTTTTCGTACAGGCGTGCATTACGATCTCTTGTATAGATCGCCAGTCGGCGTACATCCCGTTCGACTAACACGTCGTCCCGTGCCGGCCACGGCTGTCGCTTCATGACGGTGAACAGGCTGTAAGCGCTTTGGTAGAACGCCAGGTAAGGTTCCACCAGCAGAGATATTTGTTGTCCCAGCCATTGCGTTGGAGTCTCTTCTTCGAAGCGCTTGAACGCATCTCCACGATACTCGTAACCACTGAATGCCACACCAGGCGATACGCCGACGATCAGAATACCGGTGAAGTCCAGATCGTCGACCAAGTCCTCCATAAGCGCAGCGGGACTCGTACCTTCAAGTGCCAGCTGAATCGGCCGTTCGCCGGACTCTTCTTCCCAAACATCGAGTTGCGTGTCGAAGAAAATACGTGACGAGCCCGCAATGACAGTCTTGTCACCTTCACCGTCATTGATACGCCGTCGCTCCATTGCCCACAGGCCTTCGCTGTTTCGATATCCGGGTACGGAACCATCGCTGCGCCAATAGGCTTCCCAGCCGCTCATGAGCAAGATCGTCACTAGCAGTGCGATCAATGCGCTGCGGCGCATATCAGAACTGGAAGTAGATGAAGGCATCGCTTCCTCCCTGTGTGATGATGATCAGGGTGACCATCGTTCCCCAGATCAAACCGGTGAACCACGTTGGTAATCGCTCGACAACTTCCTGGAGTTGGCGATTACGCATGCGCCAATGAATGATGAGCATGATGCCGATTGTGATTACGGTCTGCAGGACATGTACTGTCGGCAACACTTTCTCACCGTCGGTGACCCACGTCAACATCGTGACGATCATGCGCCAGGCCTGTGGAAAATCCGCTGCGCGGAAAAATACCCAGGTGATGTTGACGAGAAAATAGGTCACGATGGCCAGCAATATCTGCACCGGGAGCTTGCTCCAGATGGCACGATCGCCAAGCCGGGCCGTCAACCAGCGTTCCGCCGCGAGGTACAGTCCGTGCAGCCCACCCCAGACAACGAACGTCCAGCTGGCGCCATGCCACAGCCCGCCCAGCAACATTGTGGTCATCAGATTGGCGTATGTGCGCAAGTTACCCTTTCGATTGCCGCCTAACGGGACGTAGAGGTAGTCGCGCAGCCACGACGACAGTGAGATATGCCAGCGCCGCCAGAAATCCGAAAAGCCGATAGCCGCATAGGGAAATCGAAAGTTGTCGGGCAGGCCAAACCCAAGGGTCAAGGCAACGCCGATAGCCGTCGTCGAGTAACCAGCAAAGTCTGAAAAAATCTGTCCGGAAAACGCCAATGTTCCCAGCCAGGCGTCCACCGGGTGCAACATCTCCTCGGCGCCGAACACGGCGTCTGCCGTGGGCGCCAGCAATCCGTCCGCAACGACGATCTTTTGGAACAGTCCGATTGTCATCAGCGCAAGACCCCAATAGAGCTGTCGCGGGGTCGCTACTCGCGGTGTCGCGAACTGCGGCAGCAAGTGCGTTGGCCGAACGATTGGACCAGCGACGAGCTGTGGGAAAAAGGTAACGAACAACGCGAAGTCCAGAAATGATTTCGATGGTTCAGCTCGTCTGAAGTACACGTCCAGCGAGTAGGCCATGGTCTGGAACGTATAAAACGAAATACCGACGGGCAGAATGATATTCCAGTCTGGCGGCTGATAGTCGATGCCAGCTGTTGCTGCCAGCGTTACAAAGTTTTCGAGGAGAAACCCGCCGTATTTAAAATAGCCGAGTAGGCCGAGATTCACTGCGACGCTGATCGTGAGCAGCATTCTGCGCCGGTTTTGAGCCTGTTCGATGAACAGCCGTTTGGCGACGTGCCAGTCGATGACTGTCGAAATCCACAGCAGAATTACAAACGGTGGATTCCACGCAGCGTAGAACAGGTAGCTGGCTATGAGGAGATTGGTTTTCTTCGTTTTCCAGTCGAATGGCGCATTATGCAACGCCAGAACAAGCACGAAAAACACGACGAACGTGAGCGAATTAAAAAGCACTGATCGTATCCCCTGAACCGCGGCGAATAGCACCAATCAAAGTGCTGTTCGCCATCTATTTTTATTTTTCTCCGCGCGGTCTGGCGCGCGAACAATTCGGGGGAGACTAGCAGAATCTTGTCTACAAGGTGATCTCGATAGTCCATTGATCCTCATCAAGCTCACGCTTAGCCGTGTACAGCGGATCGTCTTGTCTTACCTTCCAGCTCGTCGCGAGCGTTTCGCTCATGATGTAGTCGCGATGCTCCTTGATTGCAGATTCGATTGCTTCTGTACCCGATACTCCCAATGTGATCCGGTCAGACACTTCAAGACCCGCCTGCTTGCGTGCATCCTGAATCGAGCGGATCAGCTCGCGTGCGAACCCCTCTTTGATCAGCTCTTCGTCAAGTGTCGTGTCGAGCGCGGTCAGATAGCCCGAATCTTCGGCGCAGGCGTAACCCTCGGCCGAACTGGTCTCAATAAGCACATCCTCGCCCTCGAATGTGATCGTCTGATCGCCTGCCTTGATATCGAACGTCTGTCCGGAAGCCGCGGCGCTTGCAATCGCCGCACCATCCGCGTCCTCAAGCGCTTTGCGGATTTTCGGGATCAGCTTGCCGTATTGTTTGCCGATACGCGGCAGGTTGGGCTTGATTCGGTAGCTGACAAGACCCGCATCGCGGGCGATGAATTCGATCGCCTTGACGTTGAGCTCTTCCAGTATCTGGTCCCGGTGGCTATCCAGCGCTTTGGCCGCAATATCGCTGGGCGCACGTATCAGAAGGCGCGCCAGTGGTTGTCGTGTGCGAACACCCGATTGGCCGCGTGCCGCACGTGCAAGACTGACGACTTTCTGCACAACGTCGATTTCGAACAGCAACTCGTCATTTTTCCAGCTCGGATCAGCGACCGGCCATTTAGCCATATGCACCGATTCGGGAGCATCTGCATCGACGCTCCTGACGAGGTTCTGATAAACGTTCTCAGCCAGGAAAGGCACGAACGGCGCCATGAGCTTGTGCACCGCAGTCAGACATTCGTACAGAGTCAGGTAAGCCGCCTGCGTATCCTGTGGATCAGTGGACTTCCAGAAACGGCGGCGATTGCGGCGCACGTACCAGTTGCTCAGTTGATCGACGAACGACTCCAGAGCTTCGCCGGCCGTCTTCGCATCGAAGTTGTCGAGCGACTCTGTAACCGTCGTGGT
>JADFHE010000016.1:51268-63764 GCA_022567295.1 Pseudomonadota bacterium
AGTGGACTTCCAGAAACGGCGGCGATTGCGGCGCACGTACCAGTTGCTCAGTTGATCGACGAACGACTCCAGAGCTTCGCCGGCCGTCTTCGCATCGAAGTTGTCGAGCGACTCTGTAACCGTCGTGGTCGTTTTGTGCAGCAATGCCAGCGCCCAGCGATCAATCTCGGGGCGGTCTTTGGGCACAATCTTGCGACTTAGGTCAACCTCATCCAGACGTGCATAGAGCACGAAGAATCCGTAGGTATTCCAGAATGTGTTGATGAAAGAACTCGCGACATCGGCAACGATTTCTACCGACACACGTTTCGGCACGTCGGGCGACAGGCGTGCAAGGAAATACCAACGCAGCGCATCGGCGCCGACCGTGTCAAAAACGTCATACGGATTGATGATGTTGCCAATCGACTTCGACATTTTTTTGCCGTCTTTGTCGACGATCAGGTTCAGGCAGATACAGTTCTTGTACGCGACGCTGTCGGAGACGAGAGTCGAAATCGCATGCAATGTGTAAAACCAGCCGCGCGTCTGATCGATCGCCTCGCAGATATAGTCGGCCGGGAAACTTTTTTCGAATTTGTCCTGGTTCTCGAACGGGTAATGCCACTGCGCGTAGGACATCGCACCCGAGTCGAACCAGCAGTCGATGACCTCGGGAACGCGCTGCCACGTCTTGCCGTCCTTCTCGAAGGAAATTTCATCGATGGCAGGCCGGTGCAGGTCGAGTTCACTGAGCTCATGCCCGGTCAGTTCCTCGAGTTCGCCGACAGAACCAACGCAATGATACTCGCCCTCGCCGTTTGTCCAGATCGGCAGCGGCGTGCCCCAAAATCGTTCACGTGAAAGCGCCCAGTCGACGTTATTTTCCAGCCATTTGCCGAAGCGCCCGTCTCTGATGTGTTCGGGTATCCAGTTGATCGTCTGGTTCAACTCGCTCATGCGCTCACGAAACTTCGACGTGCGGATGTACCAGGCATTCTTTGCGTAATAGAGGATGGGGTCACCTGTGCGCCAGCCGAACGGATAGTTGTGCTTGTAGCGTTCGGAGCGGAACATCATGCCGCGATCCTTGAGGATACGGATGAGAGGTTTGTCCGCATCCTTGAAGAACAGACCCTTGACCGGCTCAACGTCGTCGATGAAGTGCCCGTCGAGACCTACGCCGTGTACGACAGGCAGATCGTTGGCCTGCCCCAGCGCCAGATCGTCGACGCCGTAGGCCGGGGCGGCATGTACTATTCCGGTACCCTCTTCCGTACTCACGAATTCCGCAGCGAACACCTGGAATGCATTCGGCGCGTCGACGCTTAAGTAATCAAACAATTGTTCGTAGCGCGCACCGACGAGGTCAGCACCTTTCACTGTCTTTATTACGGAATGTTCGATGTCACGGAACACGGCTTTGCGCAGCGCTTCGGCAACAATCAGCGTCTGCCCATTCGACTCACAAAAGCTGTAGTCGATATCGGTACCGACCGCGAGCGCGACGTTCGACGGCAAAGTCCACGGCGTGGTGGTCCAAACGAGAAAGTACGTGTCGTCCTCGCCCCGCATTTTGAAACGCATCGTGATCGACGGATCTTCCACTTCCTTGTAGTTCAGCGTCAGTTCGTGGGATGACAACGTGGCGCCGATGCGCGGGTCGTACGGTACGACTTTGTAACCGCGGTAGATCAGGTCTTTGTCCCAGATGTTCCGCAGCAGGTTCCAAACCGACTCGATGTAGCTGTTGTTAAGCGTGTAGTAGGCCTCGTCGAGATTGACCCAGAAGCCCATGCGCTCGGTCATCTTCTCCCAGTCACCGATGTAGCGCATGACCGAGTCGCGACAGCGTTTGGTAAATTCGGCGATGCCAACCTTCTCTACGATCTCTTTCTTGTCGAAGATGCCCAGCTCTTTTTCCACTTCGTGCTCGACGGGAAGACCGTGCGTATCCCAGCCTCCCTTTCTTGGCGCGTAGTACCCCTGCATTGTTTTATATCGCGGATAGATGTCTTTGAAGCTGCGGGCCAGCACATGGTGAATGCCGGGCTTGCCGTTCGCCGTCGGTGGGCCCTCGTTAAAACTGAACTGTGGCCCACCCTTTGTTTGTTCCAGCGTCTTCACGAACACATCGTGTTCACGCCAGAACTCCAGCACCTCGGTTTCGAGGGCCGGGCCATCGTATCGACCCTGAACTTTCTTAAATGACAAAACTAATGACTCCAGAAACAACAACGCCCCGGGCGCATTAACTGCACCCGGGGCGAGAATTCTTCGCGGTACCACCCGGTTTCACGGCAATGAACGCCGCCTCGTGAACCGGTACGTACCGGTTCGTCACTCGTATCGTGAGCCAATCGTCCGACCCTACTCGGCACTGCCTTTCAGGTGGCGACTCAGGGGTGATGTTCGGCAGTGCCAGGCCCGGAGCTCACACCCTCCTCCGGTCGCTTTGGCCTGAACGGGCTGCGTACTCGTCCCCATCGATGTCTTGCCGGGGAAATTAGCGCCCAAACGCTTAAAACACAAGAGAAATAATTGCATTCAGCTCGATTTGATGACGCATTCTCTAACTCTTCACGCAACGTCAAGAGTTTCCCGCAACACTGCGCGCTCATTGTCCTGTTGTTACTCCGACAATAATCGTCGACCACATTGCTATCAGCACAATCCAGCTGGCGAGATAAGCACCAATCCTTGGTTGAATCTTGTTACGGCGCAAGTGAATTAGCGCGTGCACAACACGCATAGCGAAATACACCCAGGCGAGTACCAGCAGTGTTGTTCCGGATTGTCCGGTTACCATCGCAACGACACACGCAACATAGAACAGGGTCGGCGACTCGAACAAATTTATGAAGTGTCGGGAAAGCTGTGCCAATTCACGTGGCTCTTCTCCTTCCTGGAAGGTCTTGTAATAGGTACCGCTCACTTCTCCAGCGCGGACAGCGTGGATTCGACCGAGGAACAGACGGATCAAAACACCGAACGTCAGCAAGACCATCGCCGCCATCGGGTACACCAATTCATAATTCATTTTGCTCTACACTTTGTTGACAAATTCTGACTTGAGTTGCGTCCCCTAGATTGCGGTCGCTACATAAGCTTCTCGTCGCAGCAGGCCACGTTTGATCAGTGCAATCTGGTCCTCGCGGTGCTTCCGTTTGGACGCCAGGTCATCCCTGCCCAAGACCTGGCCCAATTCATCCTTATTGGCAATAAACCCATCCACAAGTCGCTGCAAACTATCCTCGTACTCGCCAGTGACATCCTGGCACTCGACGACGCGCCAGCCGGAGCCGTGCAGCAGATCACGGTAATCGCCATCGACGCCCACAAACGGCGGTCCCGTTTCGAGCACCTCATCGTGTTCTTCGGCCGATAATCCCGTGGTTGGCAATATGACCGAAAAATGCATACCGGCACCGTCACGAGCAACGCGTCTTGCTTCATGCAGCAGCTCAAGTTTTTCCGGCAGGCAACACAACACATCGGAATGACTGACGCGATCGAACGACCGGTCTCGAAAGGGCAATGACGTTCCGCTGCCAGAAACGATACCTACCTGCTCGGTCATGTCGTCGTCTGCGGCACGCTCTTTCGCTTGTAATAATGCGTTCCGGGGAATGTCGAGTAGCGTAACGTTGCAGTCGGAAAGCTTGCCCAATAGCAGGCCCGGCCACCCGGATCCGGAACCGATATCGAGCAATTGCGTGTCCGGGTCCAGCTGCAGTGACTCAACGATGATATCGACCTGTTGCCGCGTAGTCCAACTGGTTCCGCCATAGTCACACCCGAGTGCCAACTGTTCGAGTTTCTTGATCTCGGGCAGGCAAGAGAAGTCATAGTTGCCGGCAAAATCACAACAGTTCGTCATTCGTCGGATTGTATAACGCCGGTCGTCGAGAAATCCTGATTCGAAAAGATTCTCGGCGTGTCCGGATCGGCGTAACGATCAGCCAGCGATCTGACCGTATCGACGAGTCGCGCGCGCGTTGCCTGAAGGTCTTCGATCTCGGCACGCAGGCGAGTTCGCCGAAGTATCGAGACCATTGAAACGAGCAGCGTAGCCTGCGCTTCTATCACCCAGACTGATGCGGAAAAACTGATTGTGAGCCCGACCACGGCGACAATCGCCCAACCGATGCCGAAGTAATTGCCGATAAAAAACGCAGCGACGATGTAGAGCATCGGCAGGATGACAATCGTCGCAAACACTTTTAGCGTTGCGATGTCGTCTGTTTCGTAGCTGAACTCTTCTCCCGCAACAGCAGCGATCCATCCCACGGGCAAGTGCAGTATCACACCGGGAATCGCAACAGGCAGCAGCAGTAGCAGCATGAAGGAGCGCATCATCAGGCGTCGAAACGCCTTGCCGACCGACACCTTCTGGCGCAGCTGGTGATCCTTGAGACCCAATACGTCCAGGCGGGATTGGTAGTTGTCGACCGCATGTCGAAAAGAGGACATCCCGGGCTCATCGGCCACACGTAAATACGTTTCCACAAATCGCCGATTGAGCTCGATGTACACACCGGGCGAAAGGTGAGCCGTTGCGGGCTTGTATAAACGCCGTGCCGCCTGTATGAATCGAAGCGTGCTCCAGTCAGGTGCGTTCAAGGTGACGGCAATCAATGCTTGTGCAAGATGCTCGGTTAGATCGACTACCGCGGCGCGTTCGTCGGCTTCAAATTTGGCCAGCCACTCGCCATCTATGACTATCGGTTCTCCGAATTCGATCAGTACCTGGCTGCGAAACCGGTCGCGGTGAATATAGTTGAGGCCGCAAGGGATGATCGTCACCTTGACGTTACCGCGAGCCGCGACTGACAAGGCTATTCTTGCCGTGCCCGTCTTCAGTTTTGCTAACTGTGACTCAGTGTGACTGACACCTTCGGGGAAAATGCCCATGCAGTTGCCCGACTCGATTACCTCGTAAAGTTTGTCGAACGCTTTGGAGTTATCGACATCGCCCTCGTGTTCCTCCCGGCGATAGACTGGCACCGCACCCATTGCATCGAGCATGCGCCCGAGGATCCGGTACTCCCAGAGTTTTGCGTTCACCATGAAATGCAGCGGCCGGCGCCCGCATCGAGCCGTTAACAGCCAGCCGTCCATCAATGCGTTGGGATGATTGCCAGCAAAAATTACCGGCCCTTCGGTCGGGATGTTTTCGTCACCGACAACATCAATTCGCCGGAAAAACGTATTAGTAATTACGTGCATCAGCGAGATGAAAATGCGCTGGACCATCGCCGGTCTCCGCTTCTTGGTCGGATACGCTCACTTTGCGATCCGGGGCGGTTTGCTGTCAAATATGAACATGTTTCCAGAACCACAATTTGTTGACTCTAATGACATCCGCATGGCTGTCTACGAACAGGGCGAAGGGCCCGCGGTGATAATGGTGCACGGTTTTCCGGAGCTCGCATTCTCCTGGAGGCATCAAATGTCGGCGCTGGCCGCTGCAGGATTCCGCGCGATTGCACCCGACATGCGCGGCTATGGGAAAACCGACGCACCGTCCGGCGTCGACCAATACTGCATGGCAAAGCTTATCGGCGATTTGCACGGTCTGCTCGATGCACTCGAACTCGAACGCGCGACATTTATTGGGCACGACTGGGGAGCGATGATCCTCTGGCACATGGCGATGTTGGCGCCACAGCGGATCGATAAGCTGATCACACTAAACATACCTCATTACCCACGTTCGCCAGTCGACCCAATTGCAGTAATGCGCGAAAGATTCGGCAGTGATTTTTACATTGTCAATTTTCAGGATTCTGACGAAGCGGAAAAGGCGTTCGCGGCCGATCCGGCCCACTTTTTCGACATGATGATGAGAAAGAACCAGATATTGCGGGAACAGTTCGATCAGCTCCCACCGCAAATGAAGGTATTGAGCCTGTTGAAAGTCATGCAGCGATCTCAGTCCGGTGGTGCCCCGTTGCTGACAGACGACGAACGTGACTACTACGTCAATGCGTTCACAAAATCAGGGTTCACGAATCCGGTTAACTGGTATCGGAACTGGACACGAAACTGGGAAGCGCTTGAGGGTATCAATCAGCTTGTCAACATACCGACGCTGTTCATTGGCGCCGTTGACGATGTAATCATTGCGCCCGAGCATATCGAAGCAATGCGACCGCTCGTCACGAACCTGACGATCGAAATGCTTGAGCCGTGCGGCCACTGGACTCAGCAAGAGCGCCCCGATGACGTAAATCACTTAATCATTAGCTGGTTAAACCGCTTCACATAACACCGAATTCCGGATTGTTAAGAATAAGGACGCATGCTAGTTTGGATTACATGAGTTCATTGCGATTTTTGTCGTTCATATTGTGCCTCGCCGCCGTCTGCGGATGCTCGAGCACATCCTCCGAGAACGTTACAACGCAAGGCATTTCGGCCGATTTTGACATCTTTGCTGATGGTTCCGGCAGGACTTTCGTTACTGCCGAGCTTGAGGTGGGCAGCGGTGGTTTCGGTGGTACCTCCCTGAAACTTGGTCCCAGCGACTCTCTAACGGTTCGTGCGAACGGAATTCAGAAAACGATGACCGAAGACGCTTCGATTTTTGGTCAATACCGGTACCTCGCAAGTTTCGATTTTGACGACGCCAACACATTATTTACAGTGTCATTTAATCGCACCAACGGAACCAGTGCACCGAACTCCAACGTCGCATTACCTGACGGATTCAACGTGATCTCACCGTCCAGCAGCAATGTTTTCGGCACTGGCGACACCATCCCGATCATTTGGTCGCCGTCCGGAACGGCAATTGTGCCACGTGTTTTCGTGACGTTGACCTGTACTCTGACGAGCGGCTTGCCGACCATAGATGTTGAGAACATTTCACTGGGTAGCGACAGCGGTGTCACCAGTCTGCCCGTTGCGGCGATAATACCGATCGGCACGCTGGACACCAGCCGACTGTGTGAGGGCACTGTAGAACTCTCTCGCTGGAGGAGCGGCAACCTTGACCCCAACTATGGCGAGGGCGGGCAGATCGACGCCGAGCATGCCAAAGGCACACAGTTTTTCGTCAACCCGGGCTCGTAAAATTCGCCTCGTCCATCGTGCCTGCGAGGTTCACATCCACGGGTTGCTAATGCAGCAGCGGTGACGGCAACTGATCCGTGTCCTCACCGAACATCGCACGGTCGAATGCATTGACGATGATTTCTGTTTCCTGGGCTCCTGCCACGAGCAAGCGACGGTTAATCAGAAAACCGGGGACCCCAGCCAGGCCACTACTGCGGACCTGTGCTTCGCGCGTTAGGACGAGCTGCTTTATTTGCTCACTGTCTACTGCTTTCAGAACCTCTTGCGCACCGATTCCGTGCGCTCCCGCGATATCGATAAGAACGTCTTTTTCACCGATATTTCGCCCCTGCTCAAAGAACGCCGACAACAGATCCTCGGCGATTGCCGACTGATTTTTGCCAAGCGTCTCAGCTAACTGCATCAGTTGATGAACAATTAGTGTGTTGGGAACATGGCGAATCTTGTCGAATCGAAATTCGATGCCAAGCTCTTCACCCTCCCCGTTTAGGTACTCAAGTACTGGATCAACGTTGGCGGGGCTCCCGAAACGCATGGTCAGGTAAACATCGAACGGCAAGCCGGCTGCCGGTATGTCCGGGTTCAGCTGATACGGGTACCAGCTCACTTGCCTCGGTCCTTGTACCGCTTTAAGGGCATCATCGAATCGGCGCTTGCCGATGTAGCAGAACGGGCACACGAGATCCGCGATCACTTCGACGTGGAGTGATGCTGCCGGGCTAACCCGGTCGTTGTCACGGACGATATTGGAAAGTGTCTCGCTCATTGCTCGATTCTCCTTGCTACGTCCAGAAATAAGGTCCCTTGTACTGATAACAAGCGTACCGGGTCAGTCTTGAACCCCGGCTGAACCGATCGTAATGGGTTTAGACGGCGCAGACCCTAGGACGTTCTCCCTAATTTGCCGAAAATCGCGATAAGTATCGTAAAAAGACTGAAAAATCGCCTAACGTGACAGAAAACTGGACCTTTTCCGAGAAAGGCAGGACTTCTGAAACGGTGATATTTTTGTCTATTTTTCTGATTTTATGGCAGTTATTGACGATTTTAAACCATTTTTTAAGTATTTATCTTGAACATTGCCATTTTCTCGGCCCGCCAGCCCTTCGTAGCTCCTCCAGCTAGTCTCCGCCGAACACCACTTTTTAGCTTAACTTCGTATAAACGGTGCTAATTCTGATCTAATTTTCTATATAATCAGTAAAAAACCGATATCGTGCTCGTTTCATGGCAATTCCTACCGGCGATATATCTGGAGGGCAATACGGTATTTTCTGGATATTCGGCGATTTTTATGTCTTTTAGGCCCTTTATTTCGAGAATCGTAGATCTGTGCAATATTCCGGTGTTAGAGCTGGTCTACTAGGGCAACGCCAGTTGGAGACTGTTTGTGCTCATAAAAAAACCCGCTGATATTCGGCCATCGGAAATTACCAGCGAAAGCAATTACCTTAAGCGCCGCGATTTCATGCGCGCCGGAGCCATTGCCGGTGGATCGCTGTTCGCGTCCGGCGCGATGGGTGCGGTGATTCCTGACGGCCGTTTGGCCAAGCTTGCCAGTATCGCTAAGAGTTCATTCAGCACGACAGAAACTCCGAACAGTTTCGAGGATATCTCCACATACAATAATTTCTATGAGTTCGGCATGCGCAAGGTCGACCCGTTTGAAAACTCGCAGGAATTCAAACCACGGCCCTGGACCATTGAAGTCGCTGGCCACGCCGAGAAAACGGGCAGGTACGACTTCGATGATTTTATGAAGCCGTTCGATCTCGAGGAGCGTATTTACAGAATGCGCTGCGTCGAGGCCTGGTCAATGGTCATTCCCTGGGTTGGTGTCCCACTGGCGGATGTCGTCAAGCACTTCAAGCCCACGTCCAAAGCCCGGTACGTGGCGTTCGAAACGCTCAACGATCCTGAGCAGATGCCCGGCTTACATGGTCGTTCGCTGAAATGGCCCTATCGTGAAGGCCTTACGATCGCAGAGGCGACGAACCCGTTGGCCATCCTGGCAGTCGGTATCTACGGCAATGTGATTCCAAACCAGAATGGCGCGCCAATCCGCCTCGTCACGCCCTGGAAATACGGCTTCAAAGGCATCAAGAGCATTGTGAAAATCAATTTCACCGCGACGCGACCGAAAACTAGCTGGAACATGGCGGCCCCTCGCGAGTACGGATTCTATGCGAATGTAAATCCCAAGGTAAATCACCCGCGTTGGAGTCAGGCCCGGGAGCGCCGTATCGGTGCCGGTATTTTTGCCGGCAAACATGAGACACTGATGTTCAATGGCTACGGCGAGCATGTCGCACACCTGTACAAAGACCTCAATCTTCGCCGTAATTTCTGAGCAGGCTTGAACACTCTGCAACAAATCCGGTTTGTCTGGAAACCGATCATCTTTCTGCTGTGCTTGATACCTGCCACCCTGGTCGTCACCGACGCGTTCGAACTTACCGGACGACTCGGCGCTAACCCGATAGAAGAAATTCAGGACCGATTCGGCAACTGGGCACTACGCTTTATCATGATTACGCTGACCGTTACGCCGTTGCGACGAGTAACCCAATGGAACTGGCTCTCGCGCTTCCGTCGTATGTTGGGTCTATTTACGTTTTTCTATGCATTCACGCATTTCCTGACATGGCTGATCCTCGACCAGGAAATGTTGCTGTCGGCGATCCTCGAAGACCTGACAGAGCGGCCCTTCATCACACTGGGATTTGCCGCAGTCGTTCTGTTGACGGCGCTGGCGATAACCTCGTTCACAGCAATCCGCAGACGCATGGGCCGGAACTGGCAGAAGTTGCACAATATGGCCTATGCCGTAGCAATACTGGGTGTCTGGCACTATTGGTGGCAAGTTAAGAAAGATGTCACAGAACCACAGATTTATGCAGCGATTCTGGCCGTGTTGCTCGGCGCCAGGATATTTTGGCACTGGGCTCATGATAGAAAAAAGCTTACGACGGCTCGCCTGGTGCGGCAGCAACCTTGAACGCCACTGCAAGCAACAACGAACACCCCTGTTTCTCAATTACGACAGTCGAAATCGGCGATGCCCGGTCATAGCAGCCGTCTTCATGGTCAAGATTTCAATTGCCGCCGGAAACGACGTCGAGTAATATTCTGCGCCGACAGACATTGCCACTGACAACGCGGAAATTTTATTGAACATTTCATCGAATACCTTTAGCGACGCCCCAATGATTTCGTTCGGCCCTCGCGTGCACAAGTCACCCTATTTCGATGCAACGCTGCGCTATGGTGCAAAGTCGTTCACGGTCTACAACCATGTGTTCATGCCGACCTGTTACTCCAGTCTGGTTGAGGAGTACTGGAGCCTGGTCAATGACGTCACGTTATGGGATGTGACTTGCCAGCGTCAAATTGAGATTACCGGTCCCGATGCGTTTCGCTTCATCCAGTTTCTAACGCCGCGCGACCTGTCCAGATGTGAGGTAGGTCAATGCCAATACACGGTGCTAACCAACCAGGATGGCGGCATCGTCAACGACGCGGTTTTATTGCGTATAGCAGAAAGCCAGTTTTGGTTGTCGCCCGGCGACGGTGACGTGCTCATGTGGGCGTCCGGTGCGGCTGTCAATAGTGGCATGGACGTCAAGGTTTTCGAACCGGACGTTTCACCTTTGCAATTGCAGGGCCCGAAATCGCCGCATGTCGCGAGAGACCTGTTTGGTGACTGGGCGCTGGAGCTCAAGTATTACCGACTCAAAGAAACAACACTCGATGGAATTCCGCTGGTCGTTTCTCGCACGGGCTGGAGCGGCGAATTGGGCTATGAACTCTATTTGCAAGATTCCAGATACGGCGATCAGTTGTGGGAACGCATTATGGAAGCGGGCAGACCCTACGGAATCGCACCGGCTGCACCGAACACGATTCGTAGCATTGAAGGTGGCCTATTGTCTTATGGTTCGGACATTGCGTTAACCGACAATCCGTTTGTCATCGGCATGGAAAAGTTCGTCAATCTTGATCAGGACCATGACTTCATCGGTAAGGACGCTCTCATAAAAATTAAGGCAAAAGGCGTGAAACGTCGCCTTGTCGGCATTGAAATTTCCGGTGACGCTTTGATCGGGTCAAATGAGCACTTTTGGTCCATACTCAGCGATGGTCAGAAAATCGGTCATGTGACACGTTGCGTTTACTCGCCGCGACTTGAGAAAAACATCGGCTGGGCGAATGTTGCTGTTGAGTTCTCCAATGTCGGTACCGAGATAGTCATTGCAATGACGGATGAAGAACGGCCGGCCGCAGTCTCTGCAGCGCCGTGGATGAAACCGCACATCAAGATACCGCCGCTGGACTAGCCCAGGCAGTCAATCAGAGTTCGTCTACCTCAAAATTGGCGAGCGACTCACTGCTGTTCTTTATAACCGCATGAAGAGCTACCGTCTCCGGTACAACGTGTTGCATATAGAACAACGCTGTCTTTCGTTTCACGGCAAAAAAGTCACCCTTTTGTGTACGCACCGAAGCAATGATATCCACCCAGATGCAGGCAATGATACTCAGCGCAAACAAGCGTAGATAATTTGCGGCGGCGCCACTTGCTGCGCCCGGTTCAGTCTGAATGTTAACGCGGATCCACGCCGTCGCGTCAACGAGCAAAGATAAGCTCTCAGCGGCAGGTTCAACAAGAACCAGCAAATTATCATCGCCGCGCAGTTCTTTCAGTTTCTGCTGCCACTCTTCGAAGAAACAGTCAGCAAATTCGCCCGTTTGCCCGGTGAGTTTGCGAAACACAAGATCAGCCGCTTGAATTTCGTTAGTGCCTTCGTAGATGGGCGTGATACGACAATCCCGAACGAGTTGTTCCATGCCGTGTTCGGAAATATATCCGTGACCGCCGTATATCTGTTGTGCAGAAAGCGTACTCTCCATGCCGAGATCGGTCGCAAATGACTTAATCACAGGCGTTAGCAAAGCAACCAGATGGGCAGCCCTGTCCCGAGCCTTGGCGTCGGTTGATTTCTCCATAACCTCAACATTAAAACCTGCGTACACGATTAAGGCGCGCGACCCTTCTATTTGCGAGCGGGCGGTCAAAAGCTGTCGCTTGATCTCCGGCTGGTAAATGATCGGATCTGCCGCCTTGCTGTCGTCGGGACGTGGCGGTGGCGATTTGCTCTGCAATCGCTCTCGGGCATAATTGACCGCATTCTGGTATGCGATTTCCGCGAAACCCAGACCTTGCACACCAATAGTGATTCGCTCGATATTCATCATTTTGAACATCGTTGCCAGACCTAGGTTCGGCTCGCCGATCAGATAGCCAGTCGCGGCCTCAAAATTCAGGGCACAAGTAGCGGAGCCGCGAATACCCATCTTGTGCTCAATCGCCGTTGTATGAACATGGTTATGCTCACCGAGCGAGCCGTCGTCATTAACCAGCGTTCGCGGCACCATA
>JADFHE010000044.1 GCA_022567295.1 Pseudomonadota bacterium
TCTCGATTCTGCGGGTGGTGAAAGCATGCTGCAGACGACCTTGGAAAACTTGGGAAAACCGATGTCCACAGTGTTTATTGAAACGCGACGCGAGGCTGTGAAGCGCGGCGACGAAATCGAATATCGTGTCGTCAAGACTGAAGAGATAATCAACACCGCAACGATTCAGGGAATTTTTAAGAACAAATTCCAGATCAGCGGACTGCGGCCCGGAGAAGCGCACGACCTCGCACTTTTGTTGCGCGCTGGCGCGTTGGCGGCACCAGTATTCAAAATTGACGAACGCACGATCGGCCCGAGTCTGGGACAAGATAATATCGACCGTGGATTCGAGGCGATCAAGATCGGTTTCCTTGCTGTCATCGTGTTTATGATCGTGTATTACAAAGCGTTCGGATTGATCGCCAATGTCGCATTGTTTTCGAATCTTATCTTTATAGCTGCGATGTTGTCGTTGCTGCAAGCATCTTTAACATTGCCCGGTATCGCCGGTATTGTTTTGACGGTCGGTATGGCAGTCGACGCCAACGTTCTGATATTCGAACGAATACGCGAGGAGCTCGCGGCCGGGACGTCGCCTCAGATGGCGATTCACTCGGGTTATGAGAAGGCTCTTTCATCTATTGTGGACGCGAACATTACAACACTTATCGCGGCCGTCGTTCTGTTCGGTCTCGGTACTGGTCCAATCAAGGGCTTCGCGATTACGCTGATGCTTGGCATCATCACGTCGATGTTTACGGCGATTATCGGAACTCGTTCAATCGTTAACGTGGTATTCGGCGGGCGTAAGCTAACGTCGGTTCCCGTCTAGGACGCTTCACCATGCGCTTGATCAGAGCAAAGACCAATATCAATTTTCTCGGCCCGACGCGCCGTAAAATAGCACTCACTTTGTCAGTGCTGTTTGTCATTGCGTCGTTTGCATCGCTTGCTACGCGCGGACTTGAATTCGGTATCGATTTTACAGGCGGCATCTTGCTGGAGGTGGGTTATCCACAGGCGGTAAGTCTTGAGGCCATTCGCAATGACCTGACCGCCGAAGGATACTCGGACGCACAGGTTCTGAGATTTGGGTCGGACCAGGTTGTGCTGGTTCGTTTGCCCCCGCAGGAAGGTAACGCAGATGAAATTCGCGAGCGATTGCGCGCGACATTACAGGCCGGCGGTGAGCGGATTGATCTGCGACGCGTCGAATTTGTCAGCCCGCAAGTGGGCAGCGAACTTGCGGAGCGTGGCGCGCTGGCAATGGTTGTTGCGTTGATGCTGATCTTTTTGTACGTCATGGTCCGCTTCCAATGGAAATTCTCTGCGGGAGCGGTCGCGGCATTGGCGCACGACGCGATCGTCACAGTCGGCTTCTTTTCGATTTTCGGCTTGCCGTTTGATCTTACCGTCGTTGCCGCGGTACTTGCAGTAATCGGCTACTCGCTGAACGATACGGTCGTTACATTCGACAGAATTCGTGAAAATTTCTTCGCACTGCGTGGAAGATCGGCTGAAGAAACGATGAATATTTCAGTTAATGAAATGCTCGCGCGAACTTTGATTACCGGCCTTACGACGCTGCTGGTACTCGTCGCGTTGCTGCTGCTTGGCGGGGAGTCAATTGCGCCGTTTTCGATCGCATTGATTGTCGGCATCATTGTCGGCACCTATTCATCGATCTACACGGCGAGTGCGACAGCTCTGGCGTTGAAGGTGAGTGCACAGGACCTGATCGCGCCGGTCAAAGACCCGTCGCTGGTCGATGATCTCCCGTAGGAGCGCGCCCGCCCTGCGCGCGACCTTGCTCGGACTGGCGTCGCTAAATGAACGTTTTTGCAGCCTTTCGGGCTGCCGCTTCGCTTCGCACCCACAAGGGCGTTAAGGCGCAAGGCGCCCTCCTACAGGGCTATTTCAATATCGCTTTGATGTCTCGTGCGCACAGTTTCGCGAGTCCACGGTAAATTCGCGGAGTTCCGGCCAGGACATGGCCTGTAGCAAGGTGGTTTTCAGCGCCGTCGAGTGCACTGACAATGCCACCTGCTTCGCGGATAATTAATGTGCCAGCGGCAAGGTCCCAAGGCTGCAGCCCGGTTTCCCAAAATGCGTCCAGACGCCCGCAGGCGACGTAGCAAAGATCGAGTGCAGCGGCGCCCGGGCGGCGGACGCCTGCGGTGTTTTTTACAATTTTGCCAAGCATTGCCAGATAGGGTTCCAGTTCGGAGCCGGCCTGCCGGAACGGAAAACCCGTGCCAATCAGCGCCCGGTCGAGATCCTTGTTGCCGCTGACGCGAATCTTGTGGTCGTCGAGCACGGCGCCTTCACCACGCGATGCCGTGAATAATTCCTCGCGCATTGGGTCGTAGACAACGGCGTGCTCAAGCCGGCCCCCGATCTGCACAGCGATTGAGACTGCAAATACAGGAAAGCCATGCAAATAATTGGTCGTGCCGTCGAGCGGATCGACGATCCAGAGGTGATCGGAGTCGCCCTGCAGACCCGATTCCTCGGCCTGGATAGCATGGTCGGGATAATGCTTGTGGATGATGTCGATGATAGCTCGCTCTGCAGCGAGGTCGGCCGAACTGACGAAATCGTTATGACCTTTCTTTTCAACGGTGAGCTGGTCGCGCTTTTTAAAATTTCTTCCCAGGACGGCACCTGCGCGCCGCGCCGCCATTACCGCTACGTTCAGTAGTGCGTGCATGAAACGATTCCGTCGATGTCAAAGAACTGGGCGATCAGGGCGACAGGTTTGTCAGCCCGGGCCGCCGGGGCGGTAGAATACCGGACTTTTAGTTACCTGTCCCAACAACATGTCGATACGAATCGTGCTCGTCGGAACCACGCACCCCGGAAATATCGGAGCGGTCGCTCGTGCCATGAAGAACATGGGTATCGGCGATCTGGTGCTCGTGAAGCCTAAGGATTTCCCGCACCAAGACGCGACAGCGCGCGCTTCCGGTGCCACTGATATTCTCGACGCTGCCCGGGTCGCATCGTCACTCGCGGATGCGCTGACGGATTGTGTCTACGTTGCCGGCGCGAGCGCCCGGTCGCGAACGATCAACTGGCCCAGCATGGGGCCGCGGGACTGTGCCGAGCGCATGGTGCTGGAAAGTAAGCAGGGCAATGTAGCGGCCGTGTTCGGCCCGGAGAAGTCCGGCCTGCATAATGATGACCTCGATCTATGTCACACGTTGCTCACGATTCCGACCGACCCAGGTTTCAGCTCGCTGAACCTGGCGATGGCCGTACAGGTCCTGACGTACGAGCTACGAGTGGCCAGCATGCTGAACTGCGGTCCTGGTTTTGAAAGCGAAGCACCACCGGCCAGCGGTGAGGAAATGGAGCAGTTCTATACACACTTGAAGCAAGTCCTGACTGACATCGGATTTCTGGATCCGGAGAATCCCCGGCACTTGATGCGTCGCTTGCGTCGCTTGTTCATTCGCGCCCGGCCGGACAAAAATGAAGCCAACATCCTGCGCGGAATACTCGCGGCGATCGATCGGGTGAAGGAGTCAGGCTAGTGGTCACCAACGCTGATCCTGTCTATCTGGACTACGCGGCAACGACTCCGTTGGACCCGCGCGTAGCGGAGCGCATGCGTGCTGTGCAGAGCTCGGCCTATTTCAACCCAGCATCGAATCATTTTGCCGGCAGGCTGAGCGCGACAGTCGTCGATGAAGCTGCAGTGCAACTCGCGGCCTTACTGAACGTCGATCCGACATCGCTCCTATGGACTTCCGGGGCGACCGAATCCAATAACCTGGCGATCCTGGGTGGCGCGAAACAACGCGAGCATCGTGGCAAGCACCTGGTGACAATGCGAACTGAACACAAGGCTGTTGTGGATGTTTTTCGGGCACTCGAGAAGCAGGGATTTGAAATTGCATGGCTCGCTCCCGACGCGGACGGCCGGCTCCCGCTGGAGCGATTCGAGGCGGCGCTGCGCGACGACACCCAGCTTGCATCGATTCTGCACATCAACAACGAAACCGGGGTGGTGCAGGATATCGAGGGTCTGGGCGCGATCTGTCGCTCGCATGACGTCCTGTTTCATGTTGATGGTGCACAATCCGCTGGTAAGGTCCCGGTGGATTTGGCGCACCTGCCGGTCGATCTGATGTCGCTAACAGCACACAAATTCTATGGACCGAAAGGGGTCGGAGCTCTTTTCGTTGCCGATGGCACACCGATAGCTCCGCAGATGTTCGGCGGTGGGCAGCAGCGGCGACTGCGCCCGGGAACGTTGCCGGTCGATTTGATAGCGGGCCTCGGTGAGGCAGCGTCGGTGGCAAGTTCCTGTATTGACAAGGATTTACTCCATCTTGCCGCGCTTAGAGATCAATTATGGAAAGGGATTCGTGACGTCGAGGGTCTGCAGCGGAATGGTCAGGATCGCGGGGGCTATCCGGGCATACTCAATGTCGGCGTACAGGATGTTGAGGGTGAGAGTCTGCTGCTCGCGCTTGAACCGCTGTGTGTAGCGACCGGATCCGCCTGCAATTCCAGGAGTCAGGAGCCTTCCTCTGTGTTGCGGGCGCTCGGGCGCAGCGATTTGGAGGCGCAAAGCGCGATTCGATTCAGCCTGGGACGGCAGACGACGAGTGCAGAGATCGAGCTGGCGGTATCCGCGTACCGGAATGCCGTCAAGAAGCTTCGCGATCTCGCGCCGGAGCGTGTCCGGTGACGACCGATCCTTTCAATACTACGGTCCGGGAATACTTCGCCAATCCGAGTCATTGCGGCGAGGTTGCTGGCGGTGTGGCGGGTTATTTCGAAGACCACGGCATGCGTATTCGGCTTGCCGCGGAGGTTAGGGATGGCACAATTGCTCGCTTGCGATTTCAGGCCTGGGGCTGTCCACATGTCATCGCGGCGGCCGAGGCCGTTTGCCGCAGGTTCGAGGGTCAGCCCGTCAGTGCGCTTGAACAATTCAAAACCGGACAGATTATGGAGGATCTGGCTGTACCTGTGGAGAAAACCGGACGTATACTGGTACTGGAAGATACGGTTCGATCGCTTGGGCGAGCTATCGAGAACCTCACAACACCCTAATTACAGGATTGAAATGGCAATTTCACTAACGGATTCGGCGGCAGATCGGGTTCGGACCTACCTCGAAAAGCGCGGCAGCGGCATCGGCCTGCGCCTGGGAGTAACCCAGACCGGCTGCTCTGGCTATTCCTATGTCATTAATTATGCCGACGAGATCGACGAGGTGGATGTTGTATTCGAGGACAAGGGAATCACGGTCGTGGTCCATCCGGACGCATTGCCACTGATCGACGGCACCGAGGTCGATTTTGTCAAAAACGGCCTGAATGAAGCCTTTAGTTTCCGTAATCCCAATATTTCCGGGGAATGCGGTTGTGGCGAAAGCTTCAACGTCTGAAACCACCGTAGTAGAATTAAGGGTTTACATCTATTCGTCTGGCGAAATGGCCAGACGTCAACTACCATTATTTATTGGTCTAAGGGAAGTTCCGCATGGCAGTTGAGCAAACTCTCTCCATTATTAAACCTGATGGCGTACAGAAAAACCTGATCGGAGAAATTTACAGCCGTTTTGAGAAAGCCGGTTTGGATATTGTCGCCGCACGTATGATGCATCTGACCAAAGAGCAGGCAAGGGGATTCTATGCCGTGCACAAGGAGCGCCCTTTCTTCGACGACCTCGTAAGCTATATGATATCCGGTCCTGTCGTTGTTCAGGCGTTGCGTGGCGAAGACGCTATTGCAAAGAATCGCGAGATCATGGGCGCAACAAATCCGGCGGACGCCGAGCCAGGAACTATTCGTGCCGACCACGCCGCCAGCATCGAGGAAAACATTGTTCATGGTTCTGACGCAGCCGAGGCCGCGGCGCAGGAGATTTCATATTTCTTCGGCGATGACGGCGTTTGCCCGAGGACCAGATAATCGGAAACAGCCGGAAATTGTCGTGACTGCCAAGGCGAAAAAAGTGAACTTGCTCGGAATGTCGCAAGGCGATCTCGAGCAGTTTCTTGCTGCACGAGGCGAAAAACCGTTTCATGCCCGGCAAATCCTGCAGTGGATTTACCAGCGAGCCGTTGATAATTTCGATGAGATGACCGACCTGTCAAAATCATTGCGCGCAGAACTCAAAGAAGGGGCGGAAATCGTCGCGCCGAAAGTAGAGGAGCGATACGACTCGAAGGACGGTTGCATCAAGTGGCTTTTCTCCAGCGGCTCGGGGCAGGCCGTGGAAACCGTATTTATTCCGGAGCCTAATCGCGGCACGCTTTGCATTTCTTCTCAAGTTGGTTGCGCGCTCGATTGCTCTTTTTGTGCGACGGGTGCGCAAGGATTTAATCGCAACCTGACGAGCGCGGAAATCATCGGTCAAGTTCGCCACGCGATTCATGAATTGCCGCGGCGCAGCAATGGCGATCCCGCAGTCACCAATATTGTATTCATGGGTATGGGCGAACCGCTGGCGAATTACCGTAATCTGATTCCCGTGCTTGAGCTGCTGGTATCGGATTGGTCCTACGGTATGTCTCGCCGACGCGTCACGGTCAGCACTTCCGGAATTGTTCCGCATATCGACAAACTGGCCGACGACTGCAATGTAGCGCTGGCCGTGTCTCTGCATGCTGCCAGTGATGAATTGCGCGATCAGATCGTACCGATTAACAAGCTACATCCGATCAACTCGTTACTCGAGGCGTGCTGGAAGTACGCTGCCAAACGCTCCAATCGATTCATAACATTCGAGTACGTCATGTTGCGTGGCGTCAACGATTCGATCGCGCAGGCCAATCAATTGGCCAGCCTCCTCAAGAACAGGCCTGCGAAGGTTAATCTCATTCCCTTTAATCCGTTTCCGGGGACACGATTCAAGCGCTCCTCAGCTGCAACAATCCGGCATTTTCAGAGCCGTCTTCGGGAACGGGGCCTTATTGCGACGACGCGTAAAACGCGCGGCGAAGATATCAACGCGGCCTGTGGACAGTTAGCTGGCAAGGTGAGCGACCGTATCAAATTCCGGCTAAGCCGAAAAAACATCGGCCATAAAATCAATGGCGACAGAGACATAAGGATGTCATCAGCATGAAAACGAGCAAACTGATTATCCCGGCGGCGATGTGTCTTTTATTGTTGACGGGCTGTGTTTCAACAACGACCGGGTACATCACTGAGCCGGCTCGTAATGAGAAAGTCGCGGCTGAATTGAATTATCAGTTAGGCGCGCGTTACTACAAGAAAGGAAACTTCAGAGTCGCTCGCGACCGGTTGTTGCTGGCAACTGAACTCGATCCGCAGCTGGCGATTGCGTATACAACCTTGGCGCTGACGTACGAAGCACTCGAGAACCAGCGTCTCGCCAGAAAGGCGTACGAGATGGCCATCCGGGTCGCACCCAGAGATTTCGACGTGCAAAATACCTATGCGGTGTTTTTGTGCAGACAGAAGGAATTTTCGCAGGCGGAAAAGTACTTCGACAAGGCGGCCAGTCACCGCGAGAACGACAACGCAGAGGTGACGTTGACAAACGCCGGCGTGTGCATGATGCAGAAACCGGATATCGTGGCGGCAGAGAGTTTTTTTCGGGCAGCATTGGAGCGCAAGCCAAGATACGATGAGGCTTTGCTGCAGCTGTGCTTGCTTAAGTACCAGCAAGAAGATTTCCTTAGTGCACGTGCGTTCCTGCAACGATTCATGTCGATAAGCACGCCAACTGCGGACGTCTTGTATCTGGCTTCCAGGATTGAAGACATGCTCGAAAATGATCGTGGCCGTACCGAGTATGAAGATCAGCTGATTCGTGAATTCCCGTCGTCTCCAGAGGCGCGCGAGTTGTTGAGTTCAGGGTGATGAGTGACGAAAACGACAATCGCGACGACGAGTCTTCGCCCGAGGAGTCGCAGGGGCCGCTCTGTGGTGAGCGTCTGGCACAGGCTCGTCGCGAGCAACAACTCACTGTCCTTGATATCGCTAAGGAACTGCATCTCGACGAGTACAAGATACAGGCCCTCGAGCGTAATGATTTTGATGTGCTCGGCGCACCGGTTTTCGCTAAGGGACACCTGAGAAAGTTCGCGCAGCTGGTCAAGGTCAGTGAAGCGGACATAATGGCTGACTACTATCAACTGAGTCGCTCGGCTGGTGCGCCGCCAGTCCTGTCTCCGCGCCCGAAACCGCGTCAGGTCATCTCGCCGGGACCGTATGTTGTCGGCATTATCATCGTACTTGTCGCCGCGTTGGCCTATTGGTGGTTTGGTGCTCGCGAGGATGCGCCGCAGCAGCCAGTCACAGGAGAGATCGCGTCGTTGCCACAGCAAACGCTGTCCGCTCAGGGAGCGAACGAATTTCTGAATGCAACAGCCGATGCTGTTGATGAAGAAGAGCAGCCTGTAATTTCGGAACCCGAAGCCGCCGTGGAAACGGCTGATACACCGATTGCGTCCGGCATGCGGCTCAGTATTACCTACTCAGGGGACTGTTGGACGGAGATTACGGACGCGATGGGACGCCGTCTGTTCTTCGATCTGGGCAGGTCAGGCCGCACTGTGAACCTGTTTGGCGAACCGCCGTTCAACGTGCTGTTTGGCAATGCCAGCAACGTAAGCCTTGTTGTCAATGGCACACCTTTCGACATTTCCGCCGCGGATCGACGTGGACGGACAGCCAGGTTGACGATTACGGGCTCATGAGCGCGAAACCAAGAGCTGTTCGCGGGATGAACGATATCCTGCCCGAGGTGGCGGGTACGTGGCGGTACCTGGAGTCGATTGTTCAGGAAATTGTCGAGTCCTATGGCTATGCTGAGATTCGACTGCCCCTGCTTGAATACACCGAACTGTTCAAACGCTCAATCGGCGAGGTGACAGATATTGTCGAGAAGGAAATGTATACGTTTCCTGATCGTAACGGTGAGAGTCTGACGCTGCGCCCTGAAGCGACCGCGGGCATTGTGCGAGCGGGCATGACGAACGGGCTGTTCCATAATCAAAAGCAAAAATTGTGGACGTCGGGACCGATGTTTCGCTACGAGAAGCCTCAACAGGGCCGCTATCGGCAGTTTTACCAGTTTGACGTTGAGGCCGTTGGCTACGATGGGCCGGATGTTGACGCTGAGTTGATTATCATGAGCGCTCGCCTGTGGCGACGGCTGGAAATTTCGAAAATAAAGCTCGAAATCAACTCGCTGGGCACCCCGGAGACGCGGCTTCATTACAGAGACGCGCTGGTCGAGTATTTTTCGGGAGTGAAAAATCAGCTCGATAAGGATAGTATTCGCCGCCTTGAGCAAAACCCGCTCAGAATCCTCGACAGCAAAAATCCGGAGATGCAGGCGATTGTTGATGCAGCGCCCATCATGTTGGACTACCTGGACGAGGCGTCAGCAGAGCATTTCAGTTACCTCAAGGCACTGCTGGACGCCGCCGGAGTGGCATATAGCGTGAATCCTCGTTTGGTACGTGGACTGGATTACTACTCGCGAACTGTTTTCGAATGGGCGACAGATGCATTGGGGTCGCAAGGAGCAGTCTGTTCCGGCGGTCGGTACGACGGACTGGTGGAAAAACTGGGCGGTCGGGCGACGCCGGCAGTTGGCTGGGCGATGGGAATCGAGCGCTTTGTGGCGCTGTATGAGGCATGTGGCGGAGAGGCCCGGACGAACCGTGTGGATGTCTTTATCGCGGCGCTGGGGTCAGGCACGCTGGCAAGGGCTTTTGTGCTGGCAGAAGAATTACGCGACAGCATCGCTGGAATACGGGTTGAAATGAACCTGGGCGGCGGTAGTTTCAAGTCGCAGATGAAACGCGCTGACAAGAGCGGCGCAGAGTATGCATTGTTATTGGGTGAGCAGGAGCTCGCGGACAAATGTATCGGGTTGAAACCGATGCGCAGCACTGACGAACAGAAAAGTGTTGCATTGGATGAGCTGGTGGCAACGCTGGCTGAAAAATTACGTTAAAGGCAGTTTTGTGGACGATCTACTTTCAGAGAAAGAACAAATTGAACAATTCCGTGCCTGGTGGCGAGAGTACGGAATGTACGTTATCGGTGGTGTGGTTATTGGCACCGGCATGCTGTTTGGCATCAATCAATACCAGAAAAGCAAGTTAGAGGGTCAGCTTGCCGCGTCGGCCGCTTACGAATTACTGGTAGGACACGTGTCTGACGGCGATCTCGATGACGCGGAAATAACCGCCAACGAGATTACAACGAGGTACGCCGAGACAACGTACGCGGGTCAGGCCGGTCTTGCGATGGCACGACTGTATATGGACAAGAACCGTGACCAGGACGCCGCGGATGCGCTGTTGGCGGTCGTGAACAGCGATGCCGACCGTGAATTAAAGCACGTGGCGCGACTGCGGCTGGCGCGTATCTACCTGTATCAGGATAAGGCACAGCAAGTCGTGGACTTGCTGGCGGCCGAAAACTCCAGTGCATTTGCTGCGACCTATGGCGAGGTGCTCGGCGATGCCTACACGGCGCTCGGCCAGGTTGCCGAGGCCCAGGCCGTATATCAAAAGGTCTTGTTGGATCCGCTGGCGCAAGGCACTGTTGACCTGCAGTTGGTGCAATGGAAGTCGCTGGACCTGCCGGAGGTTGCCGTGGATTCTGAACCGGTGCCAGCACCCGCTGTCGAAGTAATCGAGCCCGAATCTGAGGAAGTTGAGTGAATAAACTGTGGCGAGTCGTCGGCCTTATTGCAGCGACCGTGCTGCTGTCGTCTTGTGGTCTCTTTGGTGACAAGGACGTAGAGCTCGAGCCTAAAAAACTGGTCAAGATTCAGAACACGCTGAAGATCAAGCGGCTTTGGAGTTCCAAGATCGGCGGTGCATCCGAGTTTTTGCTGGTCGGTTTACGGCCGGCCAGCGACGGCACCAGCATTTATGCTGCGAGCCAGGATGGCAAAGTCGTGGCCATCGATCCGAATTCCGGAAAAAAACGCTGGAAGTCTGATCTTGAGATCGAACTTTCGGCCGGGCCCGCAGCGGGCGAAGATGTGGTTGTCGTTGCATCAAAAGACGGGTTTGTCATCTTGCTGGATGCAAAGTCCGGTGCCGAGCGATGGCGCACATACATTGGTGGCGAAACTCTGGCACGGCCACTAATCAAGGACGATGCGATCGTCGTGCAGTCGATAGACAATCGCCTGCGAGCCTTGTCGATATATGATGGCAAGCAACGTTGGGAAGTTGAACAATCGATGCCGTTGCTGACAGTGCGTGGCGCGTCATCACCGTTGCTCGTCGGATCGCGGGTGGTCGCTGGCTTTGATAATGGTCGTCTGCTGGCAGTCAATGCCAGCACCGGAGACATTGAATGGGAATCCATGCTGTCGCTGCCGACCGGCCGGTCGGACCTTGATCGCCTCGCGGATATCGATGGTTCGATCGCCGTCGTCGGCCAGGACATTTTTGCAGGCGGTTATCATGGACGCATTGCGTCGATCGCTGCAGAGTCAGGTCAGGTCCTCTGGTCACGCGAGATATCGACGCACGTGGGCGTTGCTGCTGACTGGAACAGTGTCTATACGGCGCGTGACGACGGTGAAGTCATCGCGCTGGCTCGAAATAATGGCGCGGACACCTGGCGCAACGACGATTTGTTACGCCGTGACCCAACATTGCCTGTGCCCTTCCACACGACCGTCGTGGTAGGCGATTTTGAGGGTTATCTGCATTTCTTTAGCAGCATCGATGGAGACCCTGTTGCACGCCTGCGGTTTGGCCGTAAAGCCATCACGAGCCAACCGCTGGTCGTCGCAAACCGGCTCTACATACAAAGCGATGACGGCACCTTAGCGGCATTCGAGGTTGTGCAGAACAGGCCCAAACGCAACGCTCCCGATATTTCTGATACCGCTGACGCGACCTGATCGGCCACGGTGAAGGTGCTCATCCATGCTTCCTGTCATCGCTCTGATCGGTCGACCCAATGTCGGCAAATCGACCCTGTTTAATCGACTGACGCGTTCCCGCGACGCGTTAGTCGCGGACTATCCTGGACTGACTCGCGACCGTAAGTACGGTTTTGGCAAGCTGGGCCCGATTCCTTACCTGGCGATTGATACCGGCGGCGTAGCCGGCGGCGAAGAGGGTGTCGACGAGGTGACCGTCGATCAGACGATTCGCGCTCTGCAGGAGGCGGACGCCGCCATTATCATGGTGGACGGACGCAGCGGGCTGACGGCAGCTGACGAACACGTCGCCGAACTCGCGCGCCGGCACGCGAAGAAAACCTGGCTGGTCGTTAACAAGGCAGAAGGCCTTGATGCTGATGTGGCCAATAGCGAATTCCACGCCCTGGGACTGGGCGAACCGATCGCTGTTTCGGCCGCACACGGCGATCGCATCGGTGCGCTCATGGACGATGTACTCAGTTCGTTCGCATCTCCCGAGGCCGGGAGTGACGATGGTGCGGACGATGATCGCGAGCTGCGTATTGCTGTTATCGGGCGTCCCAATGTTGGCAAGTCGACGTTAGTCAATCGTATGCTCGGAGAAGAACGGCTGGTCGTTTTTGCCGAGCCCGGAACGACTCGAGACAGCGTCGCCGTGCCATTTGAACGCAACGATCGTAAATACGTATTGATCGATACGGCTGGCATTCGTCGCAAGGCGCGGGTTCATGAGGTCATTGAAAAATTCAGCATCATCAAGGCGCTGCAAGCGATCGAGCAAGCAGAGGTTGTCATTGCAGTGCTCGACGCGCAGGAAGGCGTTACCGAACAGGATGTCAGTCTTCTTGGACTGGTCATGGAGCGTGGTCGTGCTCTGGTCGTCGTGGCGAACAAATGGGATGGTCTTTCCGCCGAGCAACGCAGAAAGGTTCGCGATGATCTTGAACGGCGCCTGCCGTTCCTGGATTTCGCGGAACGCATAACGATTTCGGCATTGCACGGTACGGCGGTTGGCGATCTGCTACCTGCTGTTGAACGAGCATTCAAAGCGGCGATGCGAGATATGTCGACAGCGGAACTGACGCGAGAACTCGAGGCCGCTGTCATAGCACATGCGCCGCCATTGGTTCGCGGCCGGCGCATCAAACTCCGTTATGCGCACCAAGGTGGGCGTAACCCGCCAGTTATCGTCATTCACGGTAACCAGACGGACAAATTACCTGAGGCGTTTCGGCGTTACCTGATCAATCGATTCAGAAAGGCGTTTAAACTCAAAGGTACACCTGTGCGCCTGGCATTTAAGAAAGGTAAGAACCCTTTTGCAGGGCGGCGCAATACGTTGACGCCGCGGCAGGAGCGCAAGCGCAAACGCTTGATGAAAAGGGTCAAGAAATGAGTTCTGCCCGGCAGATGTTTACGTTCGACGGAAATTTCCGCATGTACCGGGCGGGCAAGCTGCAGTCACCCACATTGGCCTATGAGAGCTGGGGTGAACTGAACACGGCGAAAGACAACGCGGTTTTGATCTTCGGCGGTCTGTCCCCTTCAGCGCACGCAGCGTCGTCCGCAGGCGATTCATCGCCGGGCTGGTGGGAAGAAATGATTGGCTCGGGCCTGCCGATCGATACCGATAAGTTTTTTGTCATCTGCGTCAATTCGTTGGGCAGTTGCTTTGGGTCGACTGGAGCTGCGTCGCTCGATCCCGAAACCGGAAAACGATACCGGCTGACGTTTCCAATCCTGACGCTGGAGGATGTTGCCGAGTCTGCGTTGCTGGTTGTCGAGCATCTTGGTATCGACTGTTTGCATACGGTCGTTGGATGTTCAATGGGTGGCATGAGCGGTCTGGGGTATTGCGTGCGCCACCCGGATGCCGTGAAGCGTTTCCTCTCTATTTCATCGGCAACCCGGGCGCTGCCATTCTCTATTGCTGTGCGTTCATTGCAACGGGAAATGATTCGCTCCGACGCGAAATGGAAGCAGGGTAACTACGATCCGGATGATCCGCCGGTCACAGGGCAACGCCTGGCCCGAAAACTGGGAATGATGACCTACCGATCCGCGGAAGAGTGGGCACAACGATTCGGGCGCGAGCGCGCGACCGACATCACCGGGACCGACCATCAGTTCGTCGCGGAATTCTCGGTGGAATCGTACCTGGAGAATCATGCTGTCAAGTTCAGCAGTGCATTTGATGCGAACTGTTATCTGTATCTTTCGCACGCATCCGATCTCTTTGATCTCGCAGAACACGGTGGTTCGTTGGCGGCCGGATTCGAACGGCTAAAGCTCGAGCGCGTTGTCGTGATTGGTGTGCGCACCGACACCTTGTATCCACCGGTGCAGCAACGTGAACTGGCGGACGGGTTTTCGTCAATCTGCAGCGATACGCAGCTGATAGAACTCGATTGCATTCGCGGTCACGATTCGTTTCTTGTTGAGATGGATGCTTTTCGTCCGGTTATCCGCGAGTTTTTCGAGAGCTGCAGCGACTGAATTTCGCGTCGCGGGTTTATGCCCTATGGGTGCAGGGCCCGCTCCTACGGGTCATTGATTAGTTGAGAAATATCGCGGGATCGACGGCAGTGCCGTTTAGATAGGTCCCGAAATGCAGGTGTGGTCCCGTGACCCGGCCCGTGGCGCCCACAGTCCCGATAGTCTCGCCGGTTGAGACTTGTTGTCCTTTCTCGACGGTGATTTCACTCAAGTGGCAGTACATGGTCACGAAACCCTGGCCGTGATCGATCAATACCGTGTTGCCATTGAAGAAAAAGTCTCCGATTGCCGCAACCACTCCGTCGCGAGGCGCAGACACGGGTTCGCCATTATTGCCGGATATGTCCATGCCTTTATGCGGCGAGCGTGGCTGATCATTGAAAAATCGCCGATAACCGAAACTGGCGCTTTGTGCGCCTTCGATCGGCGCCGCCAGAGAAACACCAGCAACGGGAATATTCCTGAAATGGGTCAGAGCTGCGTCGATGATCTTGCGCTCGCCCCAGATTCGGTCCAGCTGTTCCTCCGTCTGAGTAACAAAACTCTCGTTCTCTACTGACAGTCGTTGCTCCCGATAGGCGTGCTCTGATACCTGAATGTTGGAGACTTTTCCAGCTACGTTAATGCCCAGACTGCCCGGTTCTGTGTCCAGCGGGATGCCGACTACAGCAACCCAACGTTCATCGCGTCGCATGACCAGCAGAGGATTACCGTCCAGAGTCGCTTCCGGGACCGGTTCATCGCTGTTGCCCAGATCAACAATGGCGACACCGCCTGGGCGCAACGATTGTTCTGTTGCGAAGGTGAGCGATGTGAGGATCAGTAGCACGACGATCAGTGCGGCACGACTACTCATCGGCAATGACCTTCTTGACGGTTGCGATCAGTTCGCCTTGCGACAGTCGCGCGCGAATATCCTGTCCTGACTCGGTGCTACCCGCACTGGTAAGGACATTGCCGGTAACTTCGCTGGTTACTATGGCATAGCCCCGGTCCAGTGTTGCGAGTGGGCTGACAGAGTTCAGTGCCCGGCCGAGCAACGCGATTTTATGGCGCGTGTTCGCGATCGCATTGTTTGTCGAGGTGGCGAGGCGCTGCCGCAATTCTGCAAGCTGGCCGATCAATCGCTGCACGGACAGCGCGGGCGATTGTCGCATCAACGCAGCACTGGCGTCCTGCAGCTGATTTTCTTGCTGCAGAACCTGCTGTCGGATTGCTGCTGTCAGGCGGCCGGCGTGTTCGCGCAGGCTGTCGCGCTGACGTTGCAGAGTCGCTGCAGGGCTGCTATTGATGAGTCGCCGCCCGAGCCAATCCAATTCTTGTGCGCGATCCTCGAGGGCTCGCTGGCCAACCCGAGCGATACGTGACGCGAGTCCACTGATTCGATGCAACCATTCGCTTTGATTCGGAACAACAATCTCGGCAGCCCCGGAGGGTGTCGGTGCGCGTACATCGGCAACAAAATCCGCGATGGTAAAATCGATTTCGTGACCGACCGCGCTGATCGTCGGTATTTGGCAAGCCGCAATAGCACGGGCAAGCTGCTCATCGTTAAACGCCCACAGGTCTTCCAGCGAGCCACCGCCGCGGCTCAGGATCAAAACATCGCACTCGTCGCGGTTGATAGCGGTTTCGAGCGCTGCCATCAGTTCGCGAGGTGCCGCATCACCTTGCACCGCAGCCGGGTAAAGCACGACGGGGACGGCCGGGAATCGACGCCTTAGGATGCTCAGGATGTCACGGATCGCCGCACCGCTGGGTGATGTAATGACGCCAATTCGGGTGGGTAGCACGGGCAGTGCCTGCTTGCGATCCTCATCGAACAGGCCTTCGGCCGCGAGTTTCTGCTGCAGCGCATCGAAGCGGCGCTTCAAAACACCTTCACCGGCGGGTTCCATCCGCTCGATAATCAATTGGTAGTTGCCCCGGGCTTCGTAAATACTGACGCGCCCGTAGGCCAGCACGCGGTCGCCGTTCTTGAATCCAATGGCCGGCCCGTGCTGCCGTTGGCGGAACCAGGCGGCGCTTATTTGAGCCGTGTCGTCCTTTAGACTGAAATATATGTGGCCCGATCCCGGCCGTGACAGGTTTGAAATCTCGCCTTCGACCCAGAGCCGGGCGATTCCCTGTTCGATCAAACTCTTGACGCGGCGGTTGAGCTGGCTGACGGTAATTGCGGCGGTTGCAGGGTCATTCGATTGCATCATTGCAGTATATCGAACCCCCTGCCGTTTACCCGCAAATCGGAGCCGCGTACAATTGACCGTTTAACCTCATCAAATTAAAGACCACGCCATGCGAATCGCCAAGGAAGCCCTGACATTCGACGACGTCCTCCTGCAACCCGCTTATTCTGAGGTGCTGCCCCGCGAGGTCGACCTGAGCACGTCGCTAACCCATGAAATCAGGCTAAGTATCCCGCTTCTGTCAGCGGCAATGGACACCGTTACAGAGTCGGGACTGGCTATCGCACTGGCGCAGGAAGGCGGCATGGGCATTGTCCACAAGAACATGGCGATTGAAATGCAGGCGAAGCAGGTGCTAACGGTCAAGAAATTTGAATCCGGCATCGTTCGCAATCCGATTACGGTATCGCCCGACATGAGCATCCGGGCAGTTATCGATCTGACTCGGGCCATGGGTATCTCGGGTGTGCCCGTTGTCGATGGCCGGAATACGGTGGGCATCGTGACGCACCGCGATTTGCGATTCGAAACTCAGCTTGATGCGCCTGTATCGACGGTGATGACACCGAAAGAACGGTTGGTGACAGTTAAAGAGGACGCTGGCGAGGAAGAGGTTCTTTCGTTGCTGCACAAGCACCGGATCGAGAAAGTGCTGGTCGTCGACGATAATTTTGAACTTCGCGGCATGATCACGGCCAAGGATTTTCAGAAGGCTATGGACTTCCCGAACGCGTGCAAGGATGATACCGGCGCGTTGCGTGTTGGTGCTGCCGTGGGTACCGGACAAGACACCGACGATCGCGTCGATGCGCTGGTCGCTGCAGGTGTTGATGTGCTGATTGTCGATACATCTCATGGATTCTCGAAAGGCGTTCTGGAACGCGTCGCGCGGGTCAAGACCGCTCATCCCGACGTACAGGTGATCGGCGGCAACATCGTGACCGGCGATGCGGCGCTGGCCCTGGTGAAAGCCGGGGCCGACGGCGTGAAGGTCGGAATTGGCCCTGGCTCGATCTGCACAACCCGGGTCGTCGCTGGCGTCGGTGTACCGCAGATATCGGCTGTCGCTGACGTCGCCGAGGCATTGAAAAAGTCCGGTGTGCCGTTCATCGCGGATGGCGGCATTCGCTATTCGGGCGATATCTCGAAAGCATTGGCTGCCGGCGCGCATTCGGTAATGATTGGCGGATTGTTCGCCGGTACAGAGGAGTCGCCCGGCGAGGTCGAGCTGTATCAGGGCCGTTCGTACAAGACCTACCGCGGCATGGGTTCCATTGGCGCAATGGGAGCATCGCATGGTTCGTCGGATCGCTATTTTCAGGACGCGACCGAAGAACTGGAAAAGCTCGTGCCAGAAGGCGTTGAGGGTCGCGTTGCGTACAAGGGCAGTATGGTAGCGATCGTGCACCAGCTGGTCGGTGGCATTCGTGCGGCGATGGGTTACACGGGCAGCGCGAGTATCGAAGAAATGCGCACCAAGCCGCAGTTCGTTCGTATCACTGGCGCCGGCATGATCGAGAGCCATGTGCACGATGTGACCATCACCAAAGAAGCACCGAATTACCGCACCAAGAATTAAGTCACCGAATCAAGCGATTAATGCACCCAGATATTCATGCTCATCGACTGCTGATACTCGATTTCGGCAGCCAGTACACGCAATTAATTGCCCGCCGCGTTCGCGAGGTTGGCGTCTATTCCGAGATTCGCGCCTGGGACCTGTCGGACGACGACATCAAGGCCTATGCCGCTGATGGCATCATTCTTTCGGGCAGCCCTGAGTCGGTCAATCTTGAGGTTCCACCGCGCGTTTCGCAGGTCGTGTTTGAACTCGGTGTGCCGGTCCTCGGTATCTGCTACGGCATGCAGACGATGGCGGCCGAACTTGGCGGAACGGTTGCTGCATCGTCGCATCGTGAATTCGGCTACGCCGAAATTACGCCCCGTGATTCCAGCCTGTTTGGTGACCTCAGTGATTCGGAAGATGAGTCTGTTCTTAAGGTCTGGATGAGCCACGGCGATCGAGTCGAATCGATACCGCCAGGCTTCAAGGCCACGGCCAGCAGCCCGAATTCGCCGCTGGCGGCGATGGAAGATACGTCGCGGCACTTCTACGGCGTGCAATTTCATCCGGAAGTAACACACACACTGCAAGGCCAGGAAATTATTCGCCGTTTCGTGCGAGATATCTGCAAGTGCCCGGGAGACTGGACCGCCGGCAATATTGTGGCCGATGCGATCGATTCAATTCGCGAGCAGGTCGGTGACAGCAAGGTTTTGCTGGGACTGTCCGGCGGTGTTGATTCATCGGTTGTCGCGGCGCTATTGCATGAGGCAATTGGCGACCAGCTGGTCTGCGTATTTGTCGATCATGGCCTGTTGCGCCATAACGAAGGCGATCAGGTCATGGAGACCTTTGCCGAACACCTGGGCGTCAACGTCATTCGCGTAAATGCCGCTGAACGTTTCTTCGCCGCACTTGAGGGTGTTTCGGACCCGGAACAAAAACGCAAAGTCATTGGGAGACAGTTCATCGAAGTTTTCGATGAAGAGGCGCACAAGCTCGACGGTATCGAATGGCTCGCGCAAGGTACAATTTATCCGGATGTGATCGAGTCGGCCGGTGCCAAGACCGGCAAGGCGCATGTCATCAAGTCGCATCACAATGTCGGCGGCCTGCCGGAGTACATGCGCATGTCGTTAGTCGAGCCGTTGCGAGAATTGTTTAAGGACGAAGTCCGCAAAATTGGTCTGGAACTGGGCCTGCCGCCAAAGATAATCATGCGTCACCCATTTCCGGGTCCGGGTCTCGGTGTGCGTGTGCTGGGTGAGGTGAAACCTGAATATGTCGAGCTGTTGCAACTGGCAGACGACATTTTCATCGACGAACTTCACAAACAGAATCTTTACGATGAGACGAGTCAGGCGTTTGCTGTTTTTCTGCCAGTCAAGTCGGTTGGTGTAATGGGCGACGGTCGCAAATATGACTACGTTGTTGCATTGCGCGCCGTCGAGACGATCGATTTTATGACAGCGCGCTGGGCACGACTCCCTTACGAATTTCTTGAGCACGTATCACTGCGAATAATCAACGAGATTGATGGTATCTCGCGCGTGACATACGATATCAGTAGTAAGCCACCGGCGACTATTGAGTGGGAATAAAACGGGTCTTCAGATGCCAGAAATTTCGTTGTTTGGTTGGATGCATACGGGAATAGCAATTCTTGCCGTGCTGACAGGTAGTTACACGCTGGCAAGATACAAGGTAATCCGGATTGAGCAATTAGCCGGAAGAATCTATCTGATTTTTACAGTGCTTGCCGCAGCGTCAGCACTGGGTATTTATAAGCACGGTGGATTCGGCATTGCGCATGGGCTTGCTGTACTGACACTTCTTGCCGTACTGGTTGGCGTTATTGCTGAGAAGACTTCATTGTTCGGCAGCTTATCCCGCCCCATTCAAGCCGGGCTTTATTCGGCGACATTTCTGTTCCACATGATTCCGGCAATTACGGAAAGCTTGTTGCGTCTGCCAACGGATTCGCCCGTTGTCACTGCCTTGAACGATCCTCTGCTGCAAGGATTTCACCTGGCGTTTCTAGTAATTTACCTGGTCGGACTTCGTTTGCAAATTGTTTGGTTACGCAACGTTACTATTGAGCGGGGCTGATTGGCGAGTCTCGTATGACAACCCCCAACTGGTTGCAACAGGACATCGACAGCATGCGTGCCGCGCTCGCTGCAGCTGAGATGGCTGCCAGCGATGGTGAGATTCCGGTTGGGGCCATCGTTGTGGATAATGGTGAGATGATCGCGACAGGTCACAATTGCTCGATTAGCGGAAATGATCCGAGCGGGCACGCAGAAATTGTTGCATTACGAGCGGCTGGCAAGACACGGCAAAACTACCGGCTGCCTGGCGCAACGTTATACGTCACTCTCGAACCGTGTGTCATGTGCACAGGCGCCATCGTGCAGGCCAGGATAGGGCGCGTGGTGTTTGCTGCGTATGACAAGAAGGCGGGCGCATTGGGCAGTGTCGAAGACCTGTCTTCTTCTCGCGCACTCAATCATCGTTTCGAAATCAACGGCGGGCTGCTGGCAGACGAATCGCAACAATTGCTAAAGCGATTCTTCAGCTCCCGACGCTAGCTCGATATTCTCGTTTTCGGTAAGCCACTTCAGAATATTGTAGTAGGCACGGATATTGTTGACGTACAGCACGGGCTCCCAACCTCGCGCATAGCCGTACGGCACGCGTGAATACCATTTGCGCTGTGACAAGAGTGGTAGTGCTTCGCTGAGATCGACCCAGGCATCGGGATCGCCACCGTCCCATTCCACAATGGTGCGGGCGTCTTTGATGTGGTTGAAACCCACGTTGTATGCGGCCAGGGCCATCCAGGTGCGATCCGGTTCCGCGACGGTGTTGGCGATGCGTTCAGTCTGCCTTGCGTAAAATCGGGCGCCGCCGAAGATACTGCTTTGCGGATCGAGACGATTGTCCAGTCCAAGGTATTCGGCGGTATCCAGAGTCAACATCATGATTCCGCGAACACCGGTTGGTGAAACGGCCTGCGAGCGCCAATGAGACTCCTGATAGCCAATAGCAGCGAGGAGGCGCCAGTCTACACCCCACTCCTCGCCGGCGTCCTCAAACCATTGCCGGTAGCGGGGTAGCCTGTTTTCGAAATGGCGAATGAAGTTTCGCGTGCCGACGTAGTCGAATTTTTTTGTGTATCCGTAATAGCGATCGTGAACCTGCGCGAGCATACCAGCGCGGTCGGCTCTGATCAGAAAGTCATCAGCCCGTGCCAGCAGCGAGTCCCCAACGCCTTTCGGAAATCCCCAGGCGATAGGGTCGCCAATATCCAGATCGAGAGCGATACGCAGATCCGGATAGAAATGTCGCTGAATATTGAAGTCGGGGCTGTCAGCTATTGTAAAATCGACCTCGCCCATAACGACTTTGGTCATTAATTCGGCGACTTCGATGTCTGCGTTCTCGGTCCAGCGAAGTGACGGGTACGAGTCGCGAATGGACAACAAAAGATCGACGTGGCTGCTGCCGGCCATGACCTCGATAGAGCGGCCCAGTATGTCATTCAGTGATCTCGGTTTGCCCGTACCGAGTTTGTAGATCAAATGGACGTCGACGGATTCGTAGGGGTGGCCGAAATTCAGGTATTCACGCCGTGAATCGGTAATCGACAGCCCGGCGGCCGCCATGTGCGCTTCGCCTGAAAGGAGTTTTGGCAACATTTCAGAAATACTCGCGACGGGATCGATAACGAGGGCAACGCCCAGTTCGTCGGCAAAGGCCTGCACGAGATCGAACTCGGGGCCAGAAGGACCGTCCGGACCGATCGTATAGGCAGTGGGGCTGTCACGGGTGACGACGCGAAGTTGACCCATTTCGAGCACGCGATCCAACAGCGGCGGTGGGCTCGAGCAGGTACCGATCAATCCGGCCAGCGTGAATATGGCAAACAAGCGCAAAGGCGGTTCTCCGTTCCGTCAGGCCGATTATGGCATCCTGCGATTCACTTTGCGTACTTGACAAGCAATGGATTGCTTCCCAATATCGCGATCCCGCGATCGGAGAGGTGTCT
>JADFHE010000045.1:0-14381 GCA_022567295.1 Pseudomonadota bacterium
TACGACTCTTGTGCCTGCAGGAAGAGATCGCACCGCGCGTTCTGGAACTCCTGAAGGGACACATGGACGAGTTGTCGATCGGAGATCCGGCATTGTTGGACACCGATGTAGGACCTGCGATTGACGAGGAAGCGCGCGGCCTGCTTGATGCACACGTCGCACGCATGCGAAAAGAAGCCACAATATTGCATCGCTGCGAATTGCATACGAGCACAAGAAACGGCACGTTCTTCGCTCCGACATTGGTTGAAATCGACAGTATCGACCGATTGCGACGTGAGGTCTTTGGTCCCGTACTGCACGTTTATCGTTACCAAAGCAACGATTTATCGAAGACGCTCGACGCGATAAACAACACCGGGTATGGTCTCACGATGGGTCTGCACAGCCGCATCGATTCGCGGGCGAAGAAACTCGCGGAATTGTCCGGTGCCGGCAACATTTACATCAATCGAAATATGATTGGTGCCGTCGTTGGTGTGCAGCCGTTCGGTGGGCGAGGCCTGTCCGGCACAGGGCCAAAGGCGGGTGGACCTCACTATCTGTTGCGTTTTGCCAGTGAATATACGGTTAGCAACAACATCTCGGCTGTCGGCGGCAACGCGAGCCTTTTGTCTTTGGGGGGCGACTAATGGCTGCGATCAGCATATTCGATATTTTCAAGATCGGTATTGGGCCATCAAGTTCGCACACCACGGGGCCGATGAAATCAGCTCGGGCGTTCGTGGACGGATTGGACAAGGTCGCGAGTGAAGTCAGCTGCATCGAAGTGTCGTTGCACGGATCGCTGGCCTGGACCGGCAAAGGTCACGGCACCGACTCTGCTGTAATCCTTGGTCTTTGCGGGCTCGCACCCGACACGATAGATCCCGACTCGGTTGACGCACGCCTGAGAAAAATTCATGCGGACAAACGCATCGATGTGCCAGGGGTCGGCGAACTGGATTTCGATCCGGAGACGAATCTTATATTCGATTACGAGACAGAGTTACCCCGGCACACGAATGGCATGCGTTTCATAGCCCGATCGGCGTCGGGTGAGGTGCTGGCCGAGGATTTGTACTACTCGCTAGGCGGCGGATTCATCGCCAAAAACGACGATTCAGAATCGATCGCGCAGAAAGGCGAACCGCCGTTGCCGTTCAATTCCAGTGAGTCACTGCTGCAGTCTGCCGCGGACAATGACCTGAGTATTGCGGAACTGGTCTATTGCAACGAAACGTCGTGGCGATCCGAGGAAGAAGTAGACAGCCGCATCGCAGCACTCTGCCAGGCGATGCGGGATTGCATTGCGCGCGGCCTGCGAACGGAAGGAGTCCTGCCTGGCAATATGGCGGTAATTCGACGTGCACCGAAACTTTACAAGAGCTTGTCGAAACAAGGCGAAGGAGCGCCGTTACAAGCGCTCGAATGGGTCAATGCGTATGCGATCGCTGTGAATGAAGAGAACGCCGCCGGCGGTCGTGTCGTAACGTCGCCGACCAACGGCGCGGCCGGCATTATTCCGGCCGTAATGATGTATTACGAAACGTTTGTTCCCGATGCAGATGAAAAGGGAGTGAAGAATTACCTGCTAACCGCCGGAGCCATCGGTACGCTTTACAAGATGAATGCGTCGATCTCGGGTGCGGAAATGGGTTGCCAGGGAGAAGTCGGCGTAGCGTGCTCGATGGCGGCTGGCGGTCTGGCAGCGGTGCTGGGCGGATCGAACAATCATATTGAGGAAGCCGCGGAGATCGGTATGGAGCACAACCTTGGGCTGACCTGTGATCCGATCGGCGGACTGGTCCAGATTCCTTGTATTGAACGCAATGCCATGGGCGCGGTAAAGGCGATTAACGCGGCGCAACTGGCGATGCACGGCGATGGTACGCACAAAGTTTCGCTGGATCAGGTTATAGAGACCATGCGCCAGACGGGTCTCGATATGTCGACGCATTACAAGGAAACGTCCAGAGGCGGACTCGCGGTTAATGTTCCCGAGTGCTGAAACGAGAATCAGTGCTTTAGTTTTGGGTAATCGTGAACGATCAGTTCCGTTTCCGGTTGTCCGTACAGGCTCCAGTCTTCACGATCGATCTGTACAGATACCACGCCGGCGGTTGGCAGGTTGTCAGTCAGGTGCGGTGCGAGAAAATTCGCGAAGTCGGTCAGGCCTGGATTGTGGGCGACGATCATCAGGCTGTTGAAGCCAATGTCTTGAGCCGTGACGATATCCAATAAATCGTCGAGCGATGCGAGGTACAACGATTCTTCGCGCTGCAGAAACTCGGCCGGATAGCCAATCGCGGTAGCGATAAATTTCGCTGTTGTCCAGGCCCGAACCGCTGGACTGGACAGGATAAGCGACGGTCGAATTCCCCAATCAGCCATTCGCCGTCCCATTTCCGGCGCATCGCGCTCGCCGCGCGGGTTCAGAGCGCGTTGCCGGTCGGTTAACTCTGCTTCCTTCCAACTGGATTTTGCATGCCTGACTAACGTTAATATTTTCATATATTTAACGTTATTATATGGAAATTACATTAATCCTGTCTGCAATCGAGCTTCATCCGACATCATACCGACATTCCAGGGCGGGTCGAAAACCAGCTCAACAGTGACATCCGCAACTGTGGGAATGATTGCGATCTTCTCGCGCGCATCGGCTACCAGCACCTCGCCCATACCGCAGCCTGGTGCGGTCAAAGTCATATCGATGCTGATCGAGCGCTGGCCATTTCCCAACGGCGTTATTTCGCAGCGGTAGACAAGCCCCAGATTAACGATGTCGACGGGAATTTCGGGGTCGTAGCAGGTTTTAAGTTGATTCCAGATAACGGCCTCGATGTCTTCATCGGTTGCATTGTCCGGAACCTTGGGGCGCGGTACCGGCTCCTTTCCCAGCGCATCGGCGTCAAAACCCGAAATGCGAAACAGGTTGCCTTCGACATATACCGTGAAGCTGCCCCCGAGAGACTGCGTAATAAAGCCGCTAGTCCCTTTACGCAATGTCAATTCCTCACCCGCTGGAATTACGACCGCCGGGACGTCGCGCTGCAGCGAAAATGGTTCATTGGTATGGCCGAACATGGGTGTCCTTACTCTGTTGTCGCTGTTGATTGTGAATTAATTGCGGCATGCAATGCGTGCCACGCGAGTGTTGCGCACTTGACTCGTGACGGGTACTGACGCACGCCATCCAGCGCTCTGAGTTTCGAAAGATCGATTTTGTGCGGCGCCTGGTCGCCGCTGCTGCCCAGTGTGAGGCGTTGGGTGACGGTATTGAAACAGGCTTCGGCGTCGGCTACGGAAATGTTGGTCACCGTTTCGGTTAGCAGCGACGCGGATGCCATGGAAATTGCACATCCGGATCCTTCGAATCCGGCGTCGACAACCGTGTCGTTCGCATCGATGAGCAAATAAAGACGCAGTTTGTCACCGCACAGGGGGTTGATACCCTCGGCTGTATGCGTTGCGTCGTCGAGGCGCCTGAAATTACGCGGCTTGCGTGCGTGATCGAGTATCAGCTCGCGGTACAGGTCTTGTAACTCGTCATTTTCGAGCACCATGTTCATGCGAAAATCTGCCGCGCTTTTTCGAGTGCCAGAATGAGGCGATCGACGTCGTCGGTATTGTTGTAGAGGCCTAGCGATGCTCTGGCGGTTCCGGACAATCCAAATCGCTGCATAACCGGCATCGCACAATGGTGCCCGGTTCGGATGGCAATGCCCTGATGGTCGACGATCGTGCCGAGGTCGTGCGGATGAATGTCATTCAACATGAAAGACTGGACGCTGGCCTGATTACGGGCTGTGCCGATCAGACGTATTCCGTTGACACCGGCAAGCTTGTCAACCAAGTACTCGTGTAGCGCCTTTTCGTGTTCGGAAATATTGTCCATACCGACTGATTGCAGGTAATCCACGGCGGCACCCAGTCCGATTGTGCCGGAGATATTCGGTGTGCCTGCCTCAAATTTGTAGGGCAGGTCATTGAATACAGTGTTGTCGAAGCTCACTTCGAGAATCATGTCGCCACCGCCTTTATACGGCGGCATTTCCTCAAGCAAGGCCTCGCGCCCCCAAAGTACGCCCGTGCCGGTTGGGCCAAACATTTTGTGTCCGGAAAACGCATAGAAGTCGCAGTCCAGCGCCTGCACATCGACGGTCATGTGTGGCACACCCTGGGCGCCATCGATGAGAACCGTGATTCCCGCCTTTTTGGCACGGTCGATGATCTCACGCAGTGGATTAACGGTGCCCAGAGCGTTGGACACGTGGCTGAGACTGAGCAATTTCACGGGTCCGGTCATGAGCGCGTATAGCTCGTCAAGTTCGATTTCACCGCGATCGTTGATGGGTGCAACGATAAGCTCAGCACCGGTCTGCTCGCACACCAGCTGCCACGGTACGATATTCGAATGGTGTTCCAGCCAGGTAATCAGAATCTGGTCGCCGGAACGCAGCGTTGGTCGACAATAGCTTTGTGCGACCAGGTTGATGGACTCGGTCGTACCGCTGGTCAGTACGATCTCCGCACGACTGGCCGCATTCACGAATTTACGGAGCTTGTCGCGTGCGCCTTCGTACAGTTCGGTCGCTCGGTGGCTTAATGTATGCACGCCGCGATGCACATTGGCATGATCGTCATTCTGGTAGCGTGCAACAGCTTCAATGACAGCCAACGGTTGCTGCGCTGAGGCGGCGCTGTCGAGATAAACGAGTGAGTGTCCGTTGACGTCTTGATTCAGGGCCGGAAAATCATTGCGGCAAGCGGCGATATCGGCGACCAATGTCGGCTGTGGCTGGTTCACGATACGTTGTCCGTGATCAACTCGGCCAATCGTGACTCGACCAGCGCTGTGATGGCGTCCCTGGTCGCCGTTACGGGCGTGCGGCTAACCAGATCGGCGGCGAAAGCATGCGTAAGAATCTGCGTTGCCTGGCGCCGGTCGAGTCCGCGAGTGCGCAGGTAGAAAAGGGCCGCCTCATCCAGTTGGCCAACCGTCGTACCGTGACTGCATTTGACGTCATCAGCATAAATTTCGAGCTGCGGCTTGGTGTCGATCTCGGCTTTGTCCGACAGCAGCAGGTTGTGATTCGTCTGCCTGGCATCAGTACCATCCGCGCCTTTGTGGACGATCGCCTTGCCGTTCCAGACACAACGGCAGCGGCCATTGAGAATGCCTCGATATTCCTGCGAGGATGAAGCTGGACCGACACGATGATCGACTCGCGTGTGGTTGTCGATGTGTTGTCCATCGCCCGCGAGATACAGGCCGTTAACTGTTGCAGCCGCTCCGGGTTCGCTCAGGTCAATATCGACATCGTTGCGTACTAGCCCGCCGCCCAGGTCATAGCCAGCCATATGCAGTTGACTGTCGGCACCGAGAGTCACTGAGATGCGTCCCGTGTGCACATGACCGATGCGTCGATCCTGAATGCGAACGTAACTGGCATTGGCTGCCTGGCCGATCTTAAGCACGACCACCGAGTTGCCGTAGTGATCGCCGCCACCCGACGATGACTGATACTCGACGATTTCAGCATTGCAGCCCGCTGCCACCTCAATTTCTACGTTTGCCTGCGAAACCGTGGCGGCGGCACTGGTCTCATCAACGATTAATACGCCAAGCGGCTTTTCTGTTTCGGCGTGTATCTGAATACGCAGGCCGTCGCGGAGTAGTGCCACATTGAGGTCGGCCAGCGGTCTTTCCATGACCAGCGGTGCTGCCGAGTCGCTGAAACGCTCAATTTTGATTCCCGAGGACTCGACGAAATGCGTGAGGTCAACGATGCCGTTCGCTATGACCAGCCAGTTCGCGTCGATAGACGCCATAATCGATTTCACAGTGTCGGCAGGCGTCGCTGCTGATTCTGTGTTTGCGCCATCTGCCAGCCAACGATTACTGATATCTATTGCCGAACTGAGGTCTGTGTATTTCCAATCCTCGTGGCGGACCGTGGGTAGACCCTGCGTGCCGATACTCGCCAACGCAGCTTCCCGCGCGGCGGTGAGGGCGTCATCGGGAAGGCTCTGAACCGCCTGCCGCAACCCGTCGATTGATAATACGGCCTGCTTCATCCGTTTGCCGCCTCGCGCACCCATTCATAGCCTTTCTCTTCAAGCTCAAGTGCCAGCGTCTTGTCGCCGGAACGGACGATTTTTCCCTCCGACAACACATGAACAAAGTCAGGTTCGACGTAGTCCAGCATACGTTGGTAATGGGTCACAAGTACGATCGCGCGATCCGGATGTCGCAACTTGTTCACGCCTTCTGCAACGGCTTTGAGCGCATCGATGTCCAATCCGGAGTCGGTCTCGTCGAGTATGGCGAGACTGGGTTCCAGCATGGCCATCTGCAAAATCTCATTGCGCTTTTTCTCGCCACCCGAGAAGCCTTCATTGACCCCGCGATTAAGAAATTTCGGATCCATGCCTAAAACGGCCATTTTCTCGCGCGCGAGCTTCAGAAATTCAAAGGCATCGACCTCACCCAGACCCTGGTGCTTGCGTTTGGCGTTAACGGCAGCCTTGAGTAAATAGGCGTTATTGACGCCGGGGATTTCGACGGGATACTGAAAGCCGAGGAATATTCCTTCGCGAGCGCGTTCTTCAGGTTTGAGATCCAGCAGGTTGTTACCTTTGTAGATTACTTCGCCGCCCGTCACAACGTAGTCGTCGTTTCCCGCTATGACCTGCGCCAGCGTGCTTTTACCAGATCCGTTCGGTCCCATGATGGCGTGCACTTCGCCGGCGTTTACCGACAGCGACAGTCCGCGAAGAATTTCAGTATCGCCGACGCGGCTCTTGAGATTGATGACTTCGAGCATTTCGTATTCCTGACGATTTCCTATCCGACGGCCCCTTCGAGACTGACGTTCAATAACGCCTGTGCCTCGACGGCAAATTCCATGGGTAATTCCTTGAAGACTTCTCTGCAGAAGCCGTTAACGATTAAGTTGACGGCATCCTCTTCCGAAATGCCGCGTTGCCGGCAATAGAAAAGTTGATCCGCAGATATTTTCGAAGTCGTCGCCTCGTGTTCGATTTTTGCCGAAGGATTCTTGATTTCCATGTAGGGAAATGTGTGCGCGCCGCATTCTTTACCGATTAACAACGAATCGCACTGTGTGTGATTTCGTGCACCGTGTGCCTGCGGCATCACTTTCACGAGCCCGCGATAGACGTTTTGAGCGCGCCCGGCAGATATTCCCTTGGAAACGATCGTGCTGCGAGTATTCGCGCCGATATGAATCATTTTTGTCCCGGTATCCGCCTGTTGCATGTTGTTCACAACGGCGACCGAGTAGAACTCGCCCACGGAATTGTCGCCCCGCAGAATGCAACTGGGATATTTCCACGTAATGGCCGAACCGGTTTCGACCTGCGTCCAGGAAATCTTCGAATTATCGCCACGACAATCGCCACGCTTGGTGACGAAGTTATAGATGCCACCAACGCCATTCTCATCGCCTGGATACCAGTTCTGCACGGTCGAGTACTTGATCTCGGCGCCTTCAAGTGCAATGAGTTCCACGACGGCCGCATGCAGCTGATTTTCGTCGCGCATGGGCGCTGTGCAGCCCTCGAGGTAGCTCACGTGGCTACCTTCATCCGCGATGATCAGCGTGCGTTCAAACTGACCAGTATTTGCTGCGTTGATACGGAAATAGGTCGATAATTCCATCGGGCAGCGCACACCCTTCGGGATGTAGACGAAAGAGCCGTCACTGAATACAGCCGAGTTGAGGGCGGCGTAAAAATTGTCCCGCCGTGGCACGACGCTGCCGAGATATTTCTGCACAAGATCCGAATGCTCGCGAACTGCTTCCGAAAACGAACAGAAAATTACGCCGACTTCGAAGAGTTTTTCCTTGAACGTCGTCGCCACTGACACACTGTCGAACACTGCGTCGACGGCGACGCCAGCCAACTTGGCGCGTTCGTGCAGCGGGATGCCGAGCTTCTCGTATGTCTCCAGAAGTTTCGGATCGACTTCATCCAGACTCTTGGGCCTGTCGTCGTCGGAAATCGGTGCCGCATAGTAGGAGATCGAGTTGAAATCGATGGGCGGATAATGAACATGGGCCCATTTCGGTTCCCGCATTTCCAGCCACTGGCGGTAGGCCTGCAAACGCCACTCGAGCATGAATTCGGGTTCATTCTTGCGCGCGGATATCGCCCGCACGACACCCTCGTCGAGGCCGGGTGGCAGGGATTCAGTGGCAATGTCAGTGACGAATCCGTGTTCGTAACGACGATTGACGAGGCTTTCAATATTTTCGGAAGTCATCTGCTCTTGATCTCAACGTTGATTGGCAGTCCACCGATTCGAGGCTGCGGAACAGGGCGGTTGTTACGCAGTAAGTCGATTAATGAAACGTCCTCGAGCGCGTGGCGAATCGCGACATTGATGCGCTGCCACGCGCCGCCAACGCTGCATGTGCCTTCGTGCTCGCACTGTCTGTCGCTCCCACTGCACTCGGTAATGGATACGGGGCCCTCAAGTGCGTCGATAACGTCGGCCGCGCTTATTTCGTGTGGGTCGCGTGCTAGCCGGTAGCCGCCATTTGCGCCTCGGGTAGATATTACGAGGCCCGATCGGCCTAATGATTTAAGCAATTTGCTGACCGTCGGCGCGGCGATGCCCGTGGCCGTGGCGACGTCGGCTGCACTGCAAACGGCCCCCTGGCTTGCCGCTAAATGAGCAAGCAAAACGGTACCATAATCTGTGAGTCTGCTGATTCTGAGCACGCCCGAATCCACCATCCATGCGATAAAGGACCATTTTAGTACTATTTAGAGCTACAGGCTATAGCTACAGTGATTATGGTGCGTTGCTGGGCCCCTTTTTGCTATGCTACGACGTCCCGAATTTCTGGAGAAATCCCCCATGCACCGCAACGAGTTGAACTCGGTCGCCAAGGCGATGGTCGCCACTGGTAAAGGTATTTTGGCTGCCGACGAGAGTACACCGACAATTGGCAAACGATTCGACGCGATCAATACCGAATCCACCGAGGTAACTCGCCGCCGCTATCGCGAAATGTTGTTTACGACGCCTGGCATCGCAGATTATATCGGCGGTGTAATCCTGTTTGACGAAACGCTGCGGCAGTCAACGTCGGATGGTGTTCCGTTTGCGAAATACATAAGTGATCTCGGCATGATTCCCGGGATCAAGGTCGATACGGGTGCCAAGCCGCTGGCAGGTTTTCCAGGTGAGACCGTTACAGAAGGTCTCGATGGACTGCGCGACCGACTGTCAGAGTATTACGATCTGGGCGCTCGTTTCGCGAAGTGGCGTGCGGTAATCAACATCGGCGAGAATATTCCGTCAGACTTCTGTCTGCAGGCCAATGCGCGGGCTCTGGCTCGATATGCGGCGCTATGTCAGGAGGCGAGTATCGTGCCGATCGTCGAACCTGAGGTTCTCATGGATGGCGATCACAACATTGCACGTTGCGAAGAGGTTACGAATGCGGCGCTCGACGCTCTGTTTACAGCGCTTGCCGAGCACAGGGTTGCGCTTGAGGGCATCATCCTGAAACCGAATATGGTTATCTCAGGTTCTGACGCCGCGGATCGTGCGGGTCCAGCGCAAGTGGCCGCAGCGACATTGCGGTGTCTGCAAGCGCATGTTCCGGCCGACATTCCCGGCATTGCGTTCCTGTCGGGTGGGCAGACGGCTGAGGAGGCGACTGAACATCTCGACCTGATGAACAAGGCAGGTGATCTTCCCTGGGAATTGTCGTTTTCGTACGGTCGTGCGTTGCAGGCTCCGGCCCTCGCTGCCTGGCAGGGTACTGAAGACAATTTCGGGGCGGGCCAGTCAGCGTTGTTCAAGCGTGCCAAATTCAATAGCCTGGCACATGGCGGGCAATACGAAACCAGTATGGAATCGGACGCTGCGTGACCGGGCGATATCGCTGTGGATGGCACTTCTGAAAATCTGATTGAGATCATCGATCTAAAGTATTCACGCGGCTCACGCGTGATATTTGAGGATCTCAATCTGACCATCAAACGCGGTGAGATTACGGCGTTGATGGGGCCCAGCGGCACCGGCAAGACCACGTTGCTGCGACTCATTACGCGCCAGTTGGTACCTCAACAGGGCGCGATCTACATCAACGGTGTCGATATCGCGACATTGACTCAGCAAGAGCTGTATCAGTTACGGCAGCAGTTCGGAATGTTATTTCAGAATGGGGCGTTGCTGACAGACCTCAACGTTTTCGAAAACGTCGCTTTTCCGTTGCGCGAGCACACCAAATTGACGAATCGTCTGATTCGTCATGTCGTACTGACCAAATTACACGCCGTCGGTCTGCGCGGCGCTGCCGACATGATGCCGGCAGAGCTGTCGGGTGGCATGGCTCGGCGTGTTGCGCTGGCACGCGCGATGGTTATGGATCCCGAAATACTCATCTACGACGAACCATTCGTCGGGCTCGACCCGATCTCAATGGGCGTTATCGTGCGACTCGTACGCCGCATGAATGATGCGCTGGGCATTACAAGCATCGTCGTCAGCCACGATGTCGCCGAGGTCTCGACCGTCGCCGACAGAAGTTATCTGATCTCCGACGGCAAGGTCGCAGCCAGCGGCAGCCCTGATGAGTTGAAAACTGCGAATTCGGAGGTGGTGCGTCAATTCATGCATGGCATGGCTGATGGTCCCGTGGCGTTCCATTTTGAGGCGCCGAATTATGCTGAACAGCTGCTCGGGCGGGACTCGGAATGAGGGCTCTGATTCGCGACACCTACGACACGGTTCACGAGTTCGTTCGTACCTTCGGTGCGTTTCAATTGTTTTTCCTGCGGCTGCTCAGGCATTCACCGCGAATAGTGATGCGCCGGCCGGGTTTGGTCGTCACGCAAATCTACAACTCCGGCGCGTTATCACTCGTCATCATCATGGTTTGCGGATTCTTCGTGGGTGGAGTGCTCGGGTTGCAGGGATACTCCAACCTGGCGAGATTCAATGCCGAAGATTCGGTTGGCGCCGTTGTAGCACTTGCGCTGCTCAAGGAATTGGGCCCGGTCATCACGGCTTTGTTGTTTGCGGGCCGGGCCGGAACCGCATTGTCGTCGGAAATCGGTCTGATGAAAGCGACCGATCAACTGTCTGCAATGGAGATGATGGCCGTCAACCCGGTACGCCGGATACTGGTTCCGAGATTTCTCGGTGGCGTCGTCGCGATGCCGTTTTTGGTTGCGATCTTCACCTGCATTGGGCTGTTCGGAGCCCATATTGTGTCGGTCGATTTACTCGGCGTTGACGTCGGCGCTTTTTGGCAACAGATGCAGGCGTCGGTCGACATTAATGACGTTCGGGAAGGCGTAATCAAGAGTTTTGTATTTGGTGTCGTTGTTAGTCTGCTGGCCGTGTGGGAGGGATACAATGCCATTCCCACCGCAGAAGGCGTTGGCAGGGCAACGACGAGAACTGTCGTGATATCGGCGATTGCAGTATTGATACTGGATTTCATGATCACGGCAGTCATGCTTTAAGGAGCAGACATGCAACAAACACGTTCCGTTGAAATTGGCACTGGCCTGTTCGTCCTGTTGGGGATGTCAGCATTATTTTTCCTGACGACACAGACGACCGGTGGAGAGAAGTTCTCGGCTGTTGAGACCTATGAAGTCGAAGCGCACTTCGAGAATATTGGCAGTCTGAAGAGCAGGGCGCCTGTCGCGATGTCCGGAATTACCATCGGTCGAGTGACCAGTGTTTCGTTCGATCCTCTGACATTGGACGCGAAAGTCATGCTGGTAATCGACAGCCAGTATGACCAAATTCCCGACGACTCCGACGCAAGTATTCTGACGTCGGGATTGTTGGGAAGTCAGTATATTGGCTTGCAGGCCGGTGGTTCCGAGACTTACCTGGAAGATGGTAGCGAGATCTATTTCACGCAATCAGCGATCGTGCTTGAGAATCTGATCGGGAAGTTCCTGGTTAATGCTGGCTCCGGAGGAGATTAATGAGGTCGTTATTTCTAGGATTCGTTCTGTCGACTGTTGCTGTCGTGACGGTGCATGCCGACGACGCGACTCCAACCGAAGTAATCGCAGGCGCTATCGAGCTATTCGCCGAGAAAATGGATGGCCGGCAAGAAGAATTGGCGGCCGATCGCCAGTCTTTGTACGCGTTGATAGACGAAATATTGTTGCCGCGATTTGACCGAAAGTTTGCGGCGCAGATTGTGCTCGCAAAGCATTGGCGCAGTGCCGATGCAATGCAGCGCGAACGATTTACCGAAGCTTTTTATCAAGCGCTGGTCCGCCGCTATGCCGATGGTCTTCTTGAATTCGACCAGGACATCGTCAAGGTCCTGCCGTTTCGCGGCGACCTGTCAAAACCACGAGCAAAAGTTCGAAGTACTGTGCAGCTGACTGACGGCAGCAAGGTTGCGGTTGACTACGAACTCGTGAAACGCGAGTCGGGCTGGTTGCTCTTCAACGTGGTCATCGAAGGTATTTCCTACGTCCGTAATTTTCGCGCTGAGATGGATTCGGAGATTCGTCGCTCAAGTCTCGGCGCGGTCATTGAGCGACTCGAAGGCGAGGCTGGCATAAGCCATGATGGGTGACTTCACGTTAAAAGATCTCGGCGACGGCCAATTTGCGCTGTCCGGTGAAATGACGTTCGATACGGCCGAACGCATATTGCAGGCCAGTGAGCGGCCATTCGCAGATCATACGCGGCTGGAAATAGATCTAACGGGCGTTACTCATAGCGATTCGGCCGGGTTGGCGCTGCTGCTCGAATGGGTTACGTGGGCGAATCACACGGTTCGCGAGATTCGGTTCTCTGGCATGCCCGATCGCGTTGTTGCTATCGCGAAGACAACTGAGGTGGACGGATTGTTGACTCGTGGCGAGCGTTGGTCTGGCTTCATCGAGGCACCGGAAACTCAATAAGGGGCTGGCGCTATTCTTCTTCGAGAAATTCATCGAAGAAATCATCGTCAACGGGTGGGTCGCCGTCATAGACTTCGTACTCACGATTCTGCAGGTACGATTCACGAGTCGTGACGTAGCGATCTTGCGAGTCATCGAGAAACTTGTCGGCCACCAGCAATCTGTAGCGAAGGTCAATAAGGCGTACGAAATAAAGCTTGTCGCGGACCGACGAATTATCGTATTGGTACAGCGGATCGAAGATGATATCGACAGGCAGAATAACGGCATCGCGCAATGTTTGCGGCCCCAGCAGCGGCAGCATCACGTAGGGCCCGTCAGGTATTCCCCATACGGCGGCCGTCTGTCCGAAATCCTCGCTATATTCTTGCATGCCGCTGGCTGTTGCAACGTCTATCAGACCACCGATCCCCAGCGTGCTGTTCAACACGAAGCGCCCGAGCTCCGACAATCCGTGTACGGGCTTGCCCTGTAAGAAGTTATTGACGACCGATCGAGGCGTTGTCAGGTTACGAAAAAAGTTTGTTACGCCTTTGCGAACAGGTCGCGGAATGATTTTTTTATAGCCCTTTGACAGCGGCTTGGTCGTGGCATTATCGAAAACAACATTGATCTTGTAAATTGACCGGTTCATCGACTCCCAAGGATCCAGTTCGACGCGCTGGTCGACAGGAATCGACGTGCACCCGGAGAGCGCGATGACCAGTGCGATAAGCGCAGCCCGAGTAAAAATCGTAGCTCGTATTGTCACAAGGCATTGCGAGCCGACTTGCCAGACGGCCGCGATCGTTGCATGCGGCGCAGTTGATCTTCGGACATGAATTCACGGATAAAATCGATGCGAGCCTCGAACCGTATGCGTTGAATCTCCTGCAATTCCGGCAGCCGCAGCGCTTGTTGCAGGTAGGTGATACCGCCAATGAGGTCGCCGATCATCAGACGGTATTCCGACAGGTAATACAGTGACTCGGCATCCTCGCCAGCTTCACTGGCTGCGCGAGCGATCAGGCGAACCTGATCGGGTGTCGGTTGCACATTGTTTAGCAAGTCAAGCAACATCGTATGTGCTTTTTCCGGTTGCTCGAGTTCCAGCAAACGTTCGCCGTAGGCTATGACTAAAGGGACATTGCGAGGAAACAGAGCTAGCGCTTCTTCAAACGTTGCAAGCGCTTCATCGCGTCGGCCTAACAGGACCTGCGTTTCTCCCAAGGCAATGTGATAGGCAATCACTTTGGGATTTCGATCGACCAAATATTCAACGATATCCAGCGCCTTGCCATAACTTCCGTCGCGCAGATAAGCAAGCAGCCTGCCATAGCGCTCTATCTCATTTTGATTCTGGTACGGGCGTTTCTCGAAATAGGCCACCGCTTCTTTCGCCGTGTCGAAGCCGTATACGATCGTGCGGATCTTGGCGATGCTGTAGCTGATCGAGTCTTCGCTGTTAACCTTGGGGTAATTTCGTG
>JADFHE010000045.1:14479-22073 GCA_022567295.1 Pseudomonadota bacterium
TCTGGTACGGGCGTTTCTCGAAATAGGCCACCGCTTCTTTCGCCGTGTCGAAGCCGTATACGATCGTGCGGATCTTGGCGATGCTGTAGCTGATCGAGTCTTCGCTGTTAACCTTGGGGTAATTTCGTGCCCGGCTTCGCGCTTCTGCGATTCGTGCGGACGTCACCGGGTGCGTCAAGAGGAATTCGGGTGTTCGTTCGTCTGGGGCACGGCTCGTCTGGCGTGACATCACATCGAAAAAAGACGCCATTCCATAAGGATCGAATCCGGCATCGGCTAACGCTGAGATTCCAATACGATCGGCTTCATATTCATTTGCGCGAGTAAAATCGATCTGTTGTTGTACAGCCGTTCCCTGCGCAACAGCTACGCCGGCCTGGACTACATCCGAGTCACCGCCGGCAACGCCGACGAGTATCGCGCCTAGCATGATGGCAGTTGAAATCAGGCTCTGGCGTGAGTTTGCATGGATGGCCCGCGCAATATGACGCTGCGTTACGTGCGCGACCTCATGCGCCAATACGCCAGCGAGTTCATCCTCGCTACGAGTAGCTTCGAGCAGCCCTGTGTGCACGCCGATATAACCGCCGGGCAGGGCAAATGCGTTGATTCTAGGATCTTCGATAACAAAGAAGGTGAAGTCATGGTCACCGTCGTTGGTCTGAGCCGCGACTTTGCTGCCGATTTCGTTGATGTATTCGATGATGAGCGGATCTTCGACCACTTGCCCGCTGGCACGAATGTCGCGCATGATCGCGCGGCCAATTTTCGATTCCTCGTTAGCGGAAAGAATCGCATCCGCCGGACTGCCCAGGTCCGGGAGCTTGATGTCGTCGGCACCCGCGCCACTGGTGAACACGATGGCCGAGAGAACGACTGCTACCAGGGCACGTTGGATTATGGATTTCGACATAGAGTTTTCGACTGGATTGATTCCACTGCGTTCCCGTTAATTCAGTGCCTTGACGGCATCATATACCTGAGCTGCGTGATTTTTGACCTTAACTTTTCGCCACTCATTGCGAAGCTTTCCGGACGCATCGATCAGGAAGGTACTGCGTTCGATACCCATGAACTTCCTTCCATATAACGTCTTTTCCCGAATTACGTTGAATTGCCTGCACAATTTCTCGTCTGCATCCGAAATCAGGTCGAACGGGAAGCTTTGCTTTTCCCTGAATTTTTCGTGTGCTGCGAGGCTATCTCTTGAGACGCCCAGAATGACCGTTTTCCGTCGCCTGAATTTTGCGTACAAGTCGCGGAAATCCTGACCTTCGGTTGTGCAGCCCGGCGTACTGTCCTTCGGATAGAAATAGATGACGACGTTCTGACCGCGCAGCCCTTGCAGATGCACTGTCATGCCTCGGGTTGCCACGGCCTTGAAGTCGGCTACGACGCGATTCAGTCGAGGTGCGCTCATCCTGGCTCCTGTTTACACCTTCACAGGTTCTAAGATGGCGTCAAGGTTCAAACGGTCGCAAATTTCCAGGAATTCCTCTCGAAGTTGTGCGATATGGACCGTTGACGGGACGTTGATAGCCATCTGCACGGCGAACATCGGTGAGCCGGTATGCGCGGCCGCGTAACACCTCGTGGCCACATCGGCGATTTCAATGTCTCTCGCGGCAAAGAAGTTGGCGAGATTGAATACGATTCCCTGCTGGTCGAGGCTGACGATATCCACGGCGTAGGGCATACGGTCGCCAGAGGGCACCCTGGAATCCGTTTGGCGAATAGCGACCGTCAGGTCCTTACCGTCCCCCAGCTTGTTCAGGCCCTGCTCCAGCTTGTTAAGCGTCGCCCAGTTGCCCGAGACCAGCAGCAACATCGCGAACTCGGAGCCCAGCGTTGTCATGCGGCTTTCCTCGATGTTGCCACCGCACGCGAGTATCACTTTGGTCAGATCTTGGACCACCCCCGTTCTGTCTAACCCAACTGCTGAAATAACAATAAGTTGTGACATTTATCTAGATTATTCCTCACGAAAGGATAGGTTCTGTGAACAGGCCTTGCCAGCACCCGACATGAACAGTAACATCGCCGCCTCATTTGTGGCGAGGACAAGATGTGTTCACAGGTAGCCTGGTCGCTCTGGTAACGCCGTTCGACGGCAATAATCAGGTCGATTACACGTGTCTCAAGCGGCTGATCGATTTTCATGCCGATGCAGGCAGCAACGGGCTCGTGATCGCAGGTACGACCGGCGAGTCCGCGACGTTGTCGCGCTCGGAACACGTCGAGTTGATCTGTCGTGCCGTTGAGATAGCTGACGGACGATTGCCTGTTATTGCAGGAACGGGCTCGAACTCGACAGCGCAGACCGTCGATCTGTCCCGCGCTGTTGCTGATTCGGGCATCGACGCGTACCTGATCGTGGTGCCGTATTACAACAAACCCGTGCAGGAGGGCCTGTATCAGCACTTCACGGTCATTGCCGACGCGATCGACAAACCCGTCATGATGTATAACGTGCCGGGCCGAACGGTCGCGGACATGTTGCCGGAAACAGTTGCGCGACTGGCACAGCACGACAATATTTTCGGCATTAAGGAAGCAACCGGCGATATCGATCGATTGAGGGCGATTCAGGAGCTTATTGACAGCGATTTTAGGTACTTCAGTGGTGACGACTTCACACTGTTGCCATTCATAGAGCAGGGCGGCCACGGGGTCGTTACGGTGAGCGGCAATGTTGCGCCGAGCCAGGTCGCAAAGCTCTGCCGCTTGGCGCTTGACGGCCGGGGCGAAGCGGCGAGAGCGCTGGACGAAACGCTGCAGGCATTGAACAAGGCGTTATTCGTTGAGTCAAATCCGATACCGGTGAAATGGGCAGTGAGTCAGATGGGATTAATGGAGGACAATATTCGACTGCCATTAACGACATACTCGTCGCAGTATCATGAAGAAATGCGAGCAGCCATGCGTCAGGCGGGTGTAGCTTGGGAGAAAAATGCATGACCCGAATCAGGGCAATAATAACGACAGCGAGCTTGCTTCTGGTAGGCAATCTTGCCGCTTGTGGCTCCGAAAAAGTGTTTTATACCTGTGATGAGCCGCAGCCGTACCAGGCTATTGTTGAAGGTCAGCGAGTTACGTCGCCGGACGGGCTGGACCCATTGGACGACTTGAAGGAAATGTCGATTCCCAAGGCGGAAACGCCGCCGCGGCCCGAAGGCTCTGTATGCATTGAGAGTCCGCCATCGATCTTGACTGGCGAACAAAGCGAACAGTCGTAAGTATTCGGAGAGGTGGCTGAGTGGCTTACAAAATCGCGGAGCGATTTTGGACGCACAAAGTGCGCCCCGGAGGGGTGAGCGCCGAAGGCGCGAATCAATCCCGTCCTCATTGAGAACGTGACAATTTGAATATGGAGAGGTGGCTGAGCGGCTTACAAAATCGCCGGGAGCGATTTTGAACGCACGAAGTGCGCCCCGCAGGGGTGAGCGTCGAAGGCGCGAATCAATCCCGTCCTCATTAAGAACATGACAATTTGAATATGGAGAGGTGGCTGAGCGGCTTAAGGCGCTCGCTTGGAAAGCGAGTGTACGTTTGTAGCGTACCGCGGGTTCGAATCCCGCCCTCTCCGCCAGAAAAATCAAAGGCCCCATCGGGGCCTTTTGTTTTTCTCGCCGAGTGTGGTTGAGGATGAGAACCCTGGTCGACGGGCGCAGCGGCACGGCCGCATGCCCGGTCGCGAAGCGACCATCCCGCCCTCTCCGCCAAAATTTGTTATTATTTAGTAAGTTATCGTTATTTATTTTATAGACCCAACATTGAGCCCCACAAGCTCGCAGCAGTGCGTCGGCTGTGATTGAAAACAAGGTAATCTTGACTGGCGACGAAATTCTCGACGAGACTCTGGCTTGGCTTCAGGGCCACTTCATTCCAAGATGGGACGATCGGGAGTACTTTGACCCTTTCAATCGACTTTTAGCGAAAGCGATTCGTGCGCCTGGTTGGAAAGACGGTGACCATATGGATGTTACGCCGGATCAGATAACGTCTCGGCGCGAGACCAGAACGACCTCCGAGCTTGGAAACTTCACGCGCGGCCACGAGCGCCGCAAACCGGCGCGACAAGAGTGCCCGATAATCGTTGCAGAATACCAAGGCGTCGAGTATTTGCTCGACGGTAACAACCGCATCAACTTGTGGATCGACCAGGAGGACACCCGAGAGCATCCTGTGAACGTGCATGTAATCAGATACTAGCCTGACGTACCAAGATCTGGCCTATCCCTGTCTTGTTTAGTGCCGAATGTCCGCTTTTCCCCAAAGCGGACGTTCGGATAGCCGTTGCATACGTCACAATGTGATGGTGATATGTAGCCTTGCCGATACAACTCTCAACTAAAAAAAGTAAACAGGGAATCCAAATTATGAAGTCGACAACAACGAGAAGTTTTATTTACACGATAGCACTGCTTTTATACCTGCCATTCGCGACAACTAATGCGCAGACGATAGGCGAGATAACCGAGCAGGAAGCCTACGAAATCGGTATTGAGGCCTACGTTTATCTTCATCCTTTGATCACGATGGACGTGACGCGGCGCGTGGTGACTAATCTGCCCGCCGGTGTGAAATCTGGTTTGGGGCCGAAGAACATATTCCACCACATGAGGGCGTTCCCGGCGGCCGACTTTCGTGAGGTCGTACGTCCGAACTTCGATACGCTTTATTCATCCGCGTGGCTCGATCTGACGAAGGAACCCATGGTCGTTTCAGCGCCGGATACAGGCGGCCGACACTACCTGCTACCGATGCTGGACATGTGGTCCGATGTCTTCGCCGTACCCGGTAAGCGCACTAGCGGCACGAGTGCCCAGACCTACGCCATCGTCCCGCAGGGATGGAACGGCGATTTACCGAAGGGGATGGAACGCATCGACTCACCCACACCCCATGTGTGGATCATCGGTCGGACACAAACCAACGGGCCGAAAGATTATGAGGCTGTCCACAAGGTGCAGGACGGCTACATGATTACTCCGCTTTCGCAGTGGGGCAAGAAGGTTGTTCTGGAGGAAGCCAAATTTGATTCCACCGTGGATATGGAGACGTCGCCGGCTGAACAGGTGCTAACGATGCCCGCGGCCAAGTACTTCAGTTATGGCGCGGAACTGATGAAGGTGAACCGGCCGCACGTGACCGATTGGTCCACGTTGGCGCGGATAAAGCGCATTGGTATCGTGCCGGGTGAGAGCTTCGACTTCGCCAAGGCTTCACCTGCGGTCAAAGCGGGCCTAGAGCGCGCTGTAGTCGACGGTCTCCAGTTACTAAAAGACACGATACCCTCGTTGGCGCCGGTCGTTAACGGCTGGCAAATGAATACCTCCGCGATGGGGGTCTACGGCAATTTCTACATGAAGCGCGCCATTGTTGCCATGATAGGCCTCGGCGCAAATCAGCCCGAGGATGCAATCTACCCGTTAAACCTCAGTGACACAGACGGAAAGCCGATGGAGGGTGGAAAGCGGTACGTCTTGCATTTCTCGAAGGCCGAGCTGCCACCCGTGGATGCGTTCTGGTCGGTCACGATGTACGACGCCACAGGATTCCAAGTCGCCAACGAACTCAACCGGTTTGCCATAGGCGACCGCGACGCGTTGAAGTACAACGCCGATGGCTCGCTTGACATCTATATTCAGCACGAATCACCTGGCAAGGACAAGGAATCCAACTGGCTACCGTCAATGGCGAAGGGAGTGCTTGGCGTGACCATGCGTCTGTATGCACCAAGGCCCCAGGCCCTGGATGGCCGATGGGTACCGCCGGCGATTAAGAAAGTGCAATAGGATTCTGGGTATTTGGTGCTGAATATAAAGGACACCATCTAACAAGGCGATTTAACGCAGATTGGTTTACTTACCGCTATGTCGAGCTGTGGCTGGATGTCCGCTCTTGGCCGAAAGCAGACCTTCAATTCAGCGGTATTCGTGCCATCTGAACGGCCGCTATTGATCAAAGCGGACATTCATATTCTGGCTTCCGGATAGTCGCTGCTGAATGTCCGCTTTACCCCCGGAAGCAGCCGTTCAGGTATTATCGGCGTGAATGGCCGCTTGTGACCCAAAGCGGACATTGTGTGGCTGGGCAACCGAGTCGCTAGCGAACTACTATACTTGCCCTATACGTAGTATCCATCAATGGAGCAGAGCCATGCAGTTACAACGATGCCCGCTTCTACTGGTGCTCCCTCTCGTTATCAGTTTGTCGGCTTGCCTTGTCTTTCCAACCGACCTCCCGGATGAAGAGCCGTTCAAAGATGAGAAGTTGGCCTTCATCGAGATCGGCAAGACCACAAAGGAAGAGATTGCTACTGCGATGTCGGATTTCCCTATAAAGACGGATGAAGGCGAGGTGAGGGTAAAGCTAACACCGCAGAAATATCGAGGCGGGGATTGGTGGCTCTATGCACAGACGCGGAAGGAACTTAAGTGGGTCCTGATCCTGGGCTTGGAGGCCGGAGAATTCGGTGGTAACGTCGATTATCGCTTCCTGCTGATAAAGTTCGACAACAACGGCATTGTCGCCGGGTACGAAAAGTCATCGTCAGAAGGCTCCGGGTGTAATCGACGCGGTGTATGCGCACTAGAATCTTTGTACACGTTACTCGCCTCAGAGGACGAGGATCGAATCGTCAAACAGTTCGATATTCCTGCTGATCGCTGTGGAGTCTATGTGTACGGCACAGGCTCCATCTGGCTTGATGGTCAGCGCGTCGGTTCGCTTTTGAGTACAAAACAATTCTTTTTCCGGCAACTCGATCAAGGCGTCCATCAACTGGCTTTCCGTAGTCCGGACGCGGATCAAAGGCCAATTGAGATTAGCTGTGCCGCGGGAGACTTGTATTTCTTTGCGCTGAAGGGAAAGAGTAGTGGCAGCTTTGCTTCGTCTTTCCATTCCTGGATAGAGATAGAGCAGCCGGATGCAGTGACAGGACGCAAAGCCATTGGCAAACGCCAACTCACGCTCAACATCACCGAGCCTTCTGAATTGTCATCGTTAGACCGCTACTTGTGCAAACGACGCGGTGTATGCGCACTAGAACGTTTTTACATGTTACTCGCCTCAGAGGACAAGGATCGAGTCGTCAAACAGTTCGATATTCCTGCTGATCGCTGTGGAGTCTATGTGTATGGCAATCCGATGTCTGCAGTCCCCATCTGGCTTGATGGTCACCGAATCGATTTGCTTTTGAGTACAAAACAATTCTTTTTCCGGCAACTCGATCAAGGCGTCCATCAACTGGCTCCCACCCTCAGTCCGGACGTTCCGGATCAAGTGCCAATGGAGTTTAGCTGTGCCGGGGGAGACTTGTATTTCTTTGAGGTGAAGAGAAAGAGCAGTGGCTTCTTTCGTAAGCGTTACTGGATAGAGATAGAGCAGCCGGATGCAGTGACAGGACGCAAAGCCATTGGCAAACGCCAACTCACGCTCAACATCACCGAGCCTTCTGATTGAAGCGTGATCTCCCCATCCAAATAGTACGGTTTCTGTTCATTTGAAGGACCGCTATTGGCCGTTAGCGGCCCGTCGTTTTGTTGATTTCTCGGTGATCTGAACGTCCGCTATCGGGAAAAGCAGCAAT
>JADFHE010000002.1:0-22942 GCA_022567295.1 Pseudomonadota bacterium
CCGCCTGCAGCGACTGTTCCTCAATGATCCACTCGATGAGCAATTGAGCCGATTCCGGATGCCGTGAATGGCGCGCCACTCCGGCACCTCTGATGTCGAAATACGCGGGTTCAGGCACGCTGACACCGATGCTGCCATCGGCGAGTGTGTCCGACAAAATACCGTATACACAGGTGCCGGACCGCACGGCTTCGAGAAGCTCAATCTCCGACGGATAAGGCGCTGTCGCAAGATTCCTCACCCAGCCGCGAACCAGTCGTTCCGCAGGTTTCGGGCCAAGATCGATAATTAGCATCGCAATCAGTGATCGGCTAAGCGCAAGCTCCGAGGAACTCAGGCACAGCTGGCCGCTAAGCTCGGGCCGGGCAAGGTATTCGTAGCTGTTGACTATCGGGTTACCGGTCTGGCGATGATTCACGATCACTGCGAGCCGATAGCTCTGCGCAACCCAAAATCCATCGGGGTCCCTGAGATTACCTGGCACAATCGACATCTTACCGGTGCGAATCGGCCGCAGCGCGCCCTTATCAGCCGCCCGCCATATATCCGCAACATTGGCCGTTAGCAGGACATCGGCTGGCGGGGAGCCTTTGTTTTCGATAACGAAATCGGTATGGGTGGCACTCTCGCCGAATTTCACGGTCACCGGGATACGGGTTTCATCGGTAAACCCGGCAAACCAACTCGACCAGTACGTTTCGTCCTCACCAGACGCATAAACGACGACGGGCTCTGGCCGCGGCGTTACATCGCAGGCGACCAGCGCCACTAGCATGAGTGTCGCGGCGGCGGCTATTCGCATTACGCTGCCTCGACGATTACCCGGTCCCGACCCGCGGCTTTCGCCGCGTATAACGCGACATCGGCACGTGCAATCAAAGAGTCGCCGATGGTTTTCAGATCATGGTCGTCGGGACCCGGATGAACCTCGGCGATACCGATAGATACGGTCACCGTCACGGCATCTCCGCACGGCAGGCCGATAGGCGCTTCCGAGATCGCGGCACGAATGCGTTCGGCCAGGAGTTTTGCAGAAGCAACTTCAGTATTCGGGAGCAGTACAACGAATTCCTCGCCGCCGTAACGCGCCGCAACATCGCTGGCACGCACCTGCGACTCGATGCGCTGCGCGAGCTCGCGTAGCACCGCGTCGCCCGCCGCGTGACCCCAAGCATCATTCACACGCTTAAAGTGATCCACGTCGAGCATCAGGCAGATGATCCCGGCCTGATCGCGCCATGCTCGAGCCAGTTCTTCATTGAGCCGCACACTCAGATAGCGGCGGTTATGCCAGCCCGTCAATACGTCAGTGAACCCACTGCGCAACAAGCGCGCACGGTTAACGCCATTTTCCACGCAAAACGAAGCAATGATTCCGAGGTGTGCAAGAAAGTCGCTGGCGTGATCTCGCGTGAATCGCAACGCATCGCTGCTACACAGATTGATACTGCCGATCAGCTTGCCGCGATGTGTCAACGGAATCATCGCGATGCTTTTCAAGCCGTCGGCGCCCGGGCAGATCATTTGATGGTCACACCCGGCAAACGAACCCAGCCACGGCTGATGCAGGGCGATGTATTGCGGTGCCAGACCCGTGAGCGATTCCACCATTAACAGGTTCGGAAGACCGTCCGCGGACATTCCGCTGGCTAACAGCAGATGCCGGATATCGTGATCCGGATCGCACAGCACAACACTGACGTACTCCAGGCCATAACTGTCTCTGAGCCCCTCGACCAGAACGTTTAGTAATGATTCCAGATCTTCAGCCTGCAGCAGGCGCAGTTCACGTTCTTGTGTGCGCTGCATTTTGTCGTCATTACGAGCAACTTCCTCTGTCAACTCGTCGAGCCGGCGTCGCGCAGTATCGAGCTGACACAGTAGTTCCTCAGCTGACAGTCTGTCTTTTGATCGCATGAGATAAGCCTCTCCCTAGCTACTCATTATCCTCTTAGTGCAAGGTAATCGCGGCCCTTCTGCATGAGCTCCACAAATGCCTCTTCATCGCCGGCCGCGACAGTGTCGCGTATTCTCCTTGCAGCTTCGCACAATGCATCGAGCGGTCCCAGCCCGAACTTGTTCAAATTCTGGATTTCAAAATACATATGTGGATTGTCCTGCGCAACAGCCTCGGACACGAGCAACTGCGAATCGAACGTGGTTGACGACATCTGTGCGAGCTTTGGCGCCGCCTCTCCACTTTCGGCCAACGCCGTGAAGAAGGCGATGTTGAGTGCGTGCGACAAGCCAAGAACATAGGCGATCAGCCTGTCGTGATCTTCAAGCCCCATATCAATTTGCTCCACCATCGTCGCCGCAAAAAGCTCTTTCGCCGCTAGCGTGGCCTCGGCATCACCAACATCGCAAAAAATCAGATGCCGGCCTGACAGTAATCGCGTATCCGGACCGTACATCGGATGCAGGGAGGTGACATGACAACCCACGGTGAGAAGCTCATTGAGTCCGTCGATTAGCGGCGATTTCAGTGATCCGATATCGAACACGAGTCCTGTGGGTTTCAGAACCGCGAGTTGGGCGAGAATTCTGCCGGACACCGCCAACGGCGCCGCGACGACGATGACATCAAAATCAACACCCGCATCGGTCCATTTCCGAAACCTGTCCGGACCGTCGTCGATGACCGTATCGGCAATGGTCGTTGCGAATCCTTGCGACGCGAAGAAACCCGCGAACCAGCGCCCCATCTTACCCGCGCCACCGATGACCAGCACGCGTCTGCCGTCGCCTTTGCCTTCCGCGACGACACGATCACGTTCCTGACTTTCGAGCGATTTCCGTATCAACATTTGCAACAGATCTTCGATCAGATCTGGATCAACACCCATTTTTTGCGCCTGCTTGCGGCCCATGTCCAGTACGTCTTTCTCACGGGCATAATCGCGCGTACCGGATCCGGCCGTCCGTTTGGTCTTGCCGATCTCGCCAACGATGCGTTGCCGTTCGGCAACCAGATCAACCAGGCGGCGGTCGAGTGCCGATAGATTCTTGCGTAGTTCGTCGAGGCTCATTTCGATTTATTGCGTCTCGGGGGTCGTTCGCATCCCTTTTACAGGAGAGACGCTTGCAACGAAAGCCGGCCCGAGTGATTTCGGGCCGGCCATTCCAAGTAAGGCAAACAGTTACGTTTGTTAGTGTCTGCGGTAGTGGAGGTGGAAATGCTCCCAACGATAGATATCGAAGAGCCTGTCCCACGACAGGTGGTGATTTCTGCGCAGCCGCGAGTGCTGGTACCAGTGGCGAAACGACCCGTCGCGTTTTAGCCAGCGCGGCATCCTATTGGCGCGCCGATATTCGCGATGGTAGCTGGTATAGCCGTAGTGCGGCGACCAGTACTGATGGCGCACCTCTCGGTCGGCTGCCGCCTCGGGAGAATCCAAAAGCAACAGGCCGCCGATGATGAGCGCTGAGATAAGTAATTTGTTCATAATCAACCTCCGGTATGTCCTGGTACGACTCCAGAATACGTGCACTCGCATGAACTCATACTGAATACAACTTATTGTTTCTACTAAATTTATGAACGCAGGATGAACAAGCCGTGCAATCGTGCGACCATGTCGTGCAGAAGAATCTTTAGAGCTGTAGGGAGATAAATAAGAGATGAAGACACGTGCCGCCGTTGCCTGGGAAGCGGGCAAACCGCTTGAGATCGAAACCCTGGACCTTGAAGGCCCGAAAGCAGGAGAGGTCCTCATTCGAAATGTCGCGACCGGTGTCTGTCATACCGACGCATTTACACTGTCAGGTGACGATCCGGAGGGCATCTTCCCTGCCGTCCTCGGCCATGAAGGCGGCGCGATCGTCGAGGAAATCGGCGCAGACGTAACTTCTGTGAAGGTCGGCGATCACGTAATTCCGTTGTACACACCCGAATGCGGCGAGTGCAGTTTCTGCACGTCCGGCAAGACAAACCTGTGTCAGGCCATTCGCGTTACTCAAGGCCAGGGTCTGATGCCCGATGGCACCTCGCGTTTTTCTGCCAACGGCAAAACCATTTATCACTATATGGGTACGTCGACTTTCAGCGAGTACACCGTGTTACCGGAAATTGCTGTTGCCAGGGTTAATAAGGAAGCGCCTCTTGAAAAAGTCTGCCTGCTGGGCTGTGGAATTACTACCGGTATTGGGGCGGTTCTCAATACGGCTAAGGTTCAGGCTGGTGACACTGTCGCTGTATTCGGACTCGGTGGCGTTGGCCTGAGTGCTATTCAAGGTGCCACGATAGCGAAGGCCGGGCGCATTGTTGCTATTGATATCAATGAGGACAAGTTTGAACTCGCGAAACAGCTAGGTGCGACGGATTGTATTAACCCTGAGAACTATGACGACCCCATTCAGGACGTCATCGTCGAACTGACAGACGGTGGAGTCGACTATTCCTTCGAGTGTGTCGGCAACACCAACCTGATGCGCTCCGCGCTCGAATGTTGTCACAAAGGCTGGGGCGAATCGATCATCGTCGGTGTTGCGGGCGCAGGGCAAGAAATCTCGACTCGTCCGTTTCAACTGGTTACCGGCCGGGTGTGGCGAGGCACAGCCTTCGGTGGCTGCAAAGGCCGTTCGCAACTTCCAGGCTTGGTCGATCAATACATGGGCGGCGACATCAAGATTGATGAGTTCATTAGCTTCACGATGCCGCTCGAAGACGTCAACAAGGCATTCGATCTTATGCACGAAGGCAAAAGCATTCGCTCGGTCATACATTTTTGAAACGCACTCTTAATGACCAACGTTGCGGTAGCTACAACCTCCCAGCTAGCGGCTGACGCTGCGCGCGAGGTTGCCGCTGGTGGCGGCAACGCGGTTGACTGCGCGCTGGCTGCTGCGCTGCTGGCAATGAACACCGAGCCGGGCGTCTGCGCACTGGCCGGCGGCGCATTCATCACAATCTGGCGGCAGGGTAGCGAACCCGTCACAATCGACGGCAACGTTGCTGTTCCCGGCGCAGGCCTGGCAGATGAAGAACGGGGACACGGCGCTGTCAGGGTATCGATGGAGTACGGCGGCGGCATCGAGACACTGGTCGGAACCGGATCGATATCCGTACCGGGGTCACTGGCCGCAGTCGAATACGCATGGAAGAAATACGGCGCTGCCAGTTGGAAATCCATATTCGCCCCGTCGGTTCGCGCAACGCGCGAAGGTTTTCCACTTTCTACAGCTTGCCGCTACTACCTCGACTACTCCGGTGACTGCATTTTCGGCCGCAGTGATGACGGCAGCCGTGCGCTGCACCATGCTGACGGATCGTTGCGTGATGCCGGCAGCCTGATCGTCGTACCTCATCTCAGCGACACACTGGATGCGATTTCGCGTGAAGGCGCGGACCTGTTTTATGCAGGCGAACTGGCAGCGACGTTATCCGATCATTGTCGTGACGGCGGTGGCATGCTTACGCGTGAGGACCTGTCCTCTTATCGAGCTATTGAAAGACAGCCCCTGCTCGCCAACATCGGCGAATGGCGTATCGCCAGTAATCCGGCGCCTGCAGTCGGCGGCGCTATGCTCATTGCAATGCTGCTGGCCTGCTCGGATCTGCAGGAAAAACGCTGGACTCGCGAAACCCTGCAACAATTGATTGATGCGCAACGCGCCTGCCTCGATATTCGAAAACGAAAACTGGATCTTGCGAGCAACGTTGGCGAAGAAGCGACGCGGCTCATAGAATCTGCGCGTAATGGGCAATTATTGAGTCGTTGGACTTCCGCTGCGACTGTGCATACATCGGTTGTCGACAGTTCCGGCACAGGTTGTGCTATCACGGCGTCGTCAGGATACGGCTCCGGGGAGATGCCATCAGGCACCGGCTTGTGGCTGAACAATTGCCTGGGTGAGATAGAACTGAATCGGCGTGGTCTGGATGCCGGCCCTGTCGGCTCACGATTGCCGTCTAACATGGCACCTAGCGTCGCACGCCACGAAGGCTCGGTGCTTGCAGTGGGATCACCCGGCGCGGATCGAATTACCACGGCATTACAGCAATTTCTAATTAATTACATGCTTTTCGACATGCCGCTTGAACAAGCGATCTCGCATCCGAGGGTTCACATTGACACCAGCGGCGAGAAAATCCGGTTGATGGCCGAACCGGGACTCGAACTCCCCGATACGAACCTGCCCCTTAATGTGTTCCCTGATCTGGTGATGTATTTCGGCGGAGTTGGTGCCGCCGTATTCGAGACAACAACAGGGCTGGCCTCTGCTGCCGACCCGCGCCGCGAAGGTGGGACATGTATTTACAAACACCCGCCTTCCTGATCCTTGGGCTATTATGCGCCGCCTCGGCCAGCGCGCAGATTACCGTTACGCGCGGTGCCGATCTATCGGTGGATGTCGCCGGCGACGGCCGCCTTGCGATCGATCTGCGTGGCGATATCTGGATTGTGCCGAGCGGCGGTGGCGACGCCCGGCAGCTCACACAGAATCTGAAATCGGTGCAGCGGCCTCGCTGGTCAGCCGATGGAGAACGACTTGTTTATCAGGCGGTGACCGACGGCCGGCGTGGCCTCTGGATTTACGAATTCCGCACTGGCGAGATGCGCAATATCAGCGGCGAATCCAACTACGACTTGCATCCTTCGTGGCATCCGGATGGCGAGCGCGTTATCTATTCGTCGGATGTAAACGGCACAGGATTCGATTTGTGGGAAGTTGATGTTCCGACCGGCTTGCGTTGGCGCATCAGTAGCAGGCCGGGCGACGAAACGGAGCCGGCCTGGTCATCGGACGGCCGCGATCTGGTCTACGTTCATCACGACACCGAGCAATGGTCGCTGGTACTTCGCCAGCACTCGCAACCCGAGGAAATCCTGCTTTCGTCACCCGACAAACTCGCCGCACCAAGCTGGAGGCCCGACGGAAGCTTGATAACTTTTTTCCGCCGCGGCGCGACCGGCGTCTCTATCGATATGGTCATACTGTCAGAGCCGCGACTGATTCGCCGCTATGCAACGAATGAGCAGTTTGTGCTGGCGCCAGTCAGCTGGCTGGACCGTCACCGCATGTATTACTCGTCGAATGGTGAAATTCGCCAACGCCTCTTTGACTCCTGGCGTTCGAGTCCGCTGCATTTTCTGGCGAACATACAGCCCAAGGTTGAGACAACCGTCCGGCGTGAACGGCCAGTGCTTCCCTGGCTGGACGAGCCTAGCGGTAGTTTTGTTATTCGTGCCGAACGATTATTCGACGGCGTGAGTAGCGGCTATCAGCACGACAAAGACATCCTCATAGAGGGCGGTCGAATCATCTCCGTGGAGGAACATGGGGAACGACCCGGATTGATCGTCATCGACATGGGCGATTTGACGATACTGCCGGGATATATTGACGCAGACGCGCGACTGCCCGGTCAGCTGAGCGCCAGTCACGGACCGGACATGTTGACAATGGGTGTGACTACGGTGATTGCCAGTCACACTGAGGCGGAACAATTGAACTCACTGTGGTCCGGCAACGACGTCCCAGGGCCAAGATTGTTGAGTACGGATCGGTGGCAAATCGGTCCAAGGCCCAGGCCCGCAGTCGATGTTACTGCGGCCATCGTTACCAGTCGCTCGACCGGCCTGACGACCGGTGCGGCACTGTCCACTCAATTTCGAGCCATGGCAATTTCCGGACTGACCCCGGAACAGACGTTGCGAGCTGTGGGTGTGAACGCTGCTGCTGCGTTGCTTGCAGATCCCTACCTCGGCCGCATTGCGGCCGGGGCCGTCGCAGATCTGGTATTCGTCGATGGCGATCCGCTGGCCGATATCTTTGACGCGCTAAATGTGGTCGCTGTGGTTCGAAACGGGCGATTTTTTAGCGTTTCAGGACTATTCGATCGAGCGAAATACGCCGAAAATGTCGAATAAATTGACAAAAAGAATGGAAATAGGATTTATTCTCGCATTCTGGCTCAAATTGGACATAATCAAGTGGGCGTCCAGACAGTGCTTTTTTCCTGACGTAATATCGAAATACTTGTTTTCTGTTAATTTCCAATGAGATAAAGCGATCAGTTGCGTAACTGGATGAAATTTTGATGTTCAATTCTGTCGGAATTATTTACAAAATTGAAGCCTAATGGCGGGCGAGCGGCATGGAGCAGAGCTAAATCATTGATATCGCGGTGCGGCGCGATCAGTTGGCACAGGATTTGCTTTTAATACATCGCCCAAGCGAAATGTAACTGCGCTGGATAACAATAACGGTCAGAAACAGGATTTAGACGCCAGAAGAAAAACAACTATAAAAATAAGAAGATCCAGATCCAATAACAATAAGAAATATTCTGTCGCCGGTTATCGCATTCGCAGTTGCCTCTTTTGAAAAAAAGAGAAATCCAGCCCCACCGCTAACGCCGTGGGGCTTTTTTCTTGCCCGACAATCGCAGGCGGCACTTTGCCCTTTCGCACTGGTCCGACTAGGATCAGATGTCTTGAGGGGAAATACCATGATCAGAACAATAAAATTCCACGGGCTGACATCGGCCCTCGCTTTAGCATTGATATCCGGTTGCAGTCAGCAAGCCTCGGAACCACCTGCGGCTGAACCCGAGGCTGCAGCAACAGCCGAAGCCACGCCAGCAGCGCCGCCAATGTCCATTTACGAGGCCGCTGTTAGCAGCGATCTCCGACCCGAGGCAGACCGGGCCCGAGATGCCGGACGCAAACCGGCCGAGGTTCTGGAATTCGTCGGAATCGAGCCGGGGATGACCGTGTTGGACCTGTTTTCCGGTAGTGGCTGGTACACAGAGCTTATCGCTCACGTAGTGGGTGATAGTGGCAGAGTCATCGCCCATTCGAATGAGGCGTACAAGCGATTTGTTGGTGAGGCGCTTGAGGAGAGGTTTGGCACTGGACGCATAGCCAATGTCGAAATTCTGATGGCGGAGAACAACCACCTGATCCTCGAAGCAGATTCTCTCGACGGCATCATGCTAGTGCTGTCGTTCCACGATATTTACCACGTCGATACAGAGGGCGGCTGGGAGCTAATCGACGGACCGGCGTTTCTTGCAGAACTCAAGAAGGGTCTGAAGCCGGGCGGCATAGTAGCCGTCATCGACCACTACGCTGAGGCCGGCGCGCCGCCCGAAACGGGTGAATCGCTGCATCGCATTGACCCGGCACTGGTAATCGCAAATATGGAAGCCGCCGGCTTCGTTCTGGATGGACAGAGTGATGTGCTGCGAAATCCGGACGATGACCATAGCACCATCGTCTTCGCGCCGGAAATTCGAGGTAAAACCGATCGCTTTGTCATGCGATTCAGCAACCCAGAGTAATACGCAACAATTACTTTGTACTGACACTTCTGACGCTCGCTGCCTGCTCGGGCAGCGAGCCAGATTCCTTCAGTATCGGCAGCTCCTCACTCGCCGCGATCTCCGGCTACCCGACCATCACGGTGCCTGCGGGTTTCGTATCAGCCTGCCGATTGGCTCGTCCTTCACGGGAAAGGCCCGGAATGAGAAGCAGCTCATAGAGATCGCCTACGCTTTTGAACAGACTACTGGAATTCGTAAGCCACCCGAATTCTGACCTGTGTTCAAAGCTATTCGCATTTCGATATTATTGCTTATATTGGCTTTCGTCGGCCTCAGCACCGTGCTGACGCAGGCAAGAAGCACGGACTGGAACAACAGTCTGTGGATCAAGGTATATCCTATCAATGGCGACGGTAGCGGCGAAGTGGCCAAGTACATCGCCGGCCTTAAGACCACCGACTTCGAAGGAATTGAAACCTTTCTGGCCCGCGAAACGAAACGCTACTCGAAGAACATTAGCCGGCCGGTCCGTATCGAACTGGGGCGCGAAGTCAGGGAACAACCACCGCGACTCGACAAACAACCGAGCATGCTGTCGGTAATGTTGTGGTCGTTGAAGATGCGCTGGTGGGCGGGTAGCGTAACGAATGCACAGGACCGAATCGATCCTGACGTTCGAATTTTCGTTCGCTACCACAGACCAGTTTCTGCGGTTGCCCTCGAAAACTCAGTCGGACTGCAAAAAGGCATGGTCGGAATCGTTAATGGCTACGCCAGCCGCGGCCATCGCGGCACCAACAACGTCATCATCGCGCACGAGTTCCTGCACACGCTGGGGGCGTCCGACAAATACAATGCGTCGGACGGCCAGCCTGTCGGGCCTGACGGCCTCGCCGAACCCGACCGGCAGCCACTCTATCCGCAACGCTATGCGGAAATCATGGGAGGCCGAATTGCCCTGGCAGAAAACGACTCGGTCATTCCGAGGAGCCTGAAATATGCTGTCATCGGCCCCCTGACAGCCAGCGAGATAAATCTGTCAGAGTAAGCTACGCTACTTTAATGCACGAGGACGCGACCGCAACTTTTTCCTGTAAGGACCTGACCGTCGACGTCGCTGGCCGGACCCTGGTTGATGCGTTGACGCTTGACGTTTTTGCCAGGGAGTTAATTGCTGTCCTTGGGCGGAACGGTTCCGGCAAGTCGCTCACACTGCACACGCTCGCCGGACTCCGCCCAGCAGAAAAGGGGACAGTCACCCTGATGGGTACGGACGTTGCCAGCGGCAAACGTCAGGATCTGGCGAAGCATCTCGCGTTACTGCCGCAACACGTCGACGACATATTCCCGGCGACCGTGCTGGACACGGCCCTTATCGGTCGACATCCGCACATCGGCCGTTTTAGCTGGGAGTCACCCGAGGATTTTGCGGTGGCGAAAGCGGCGTTGGCATCCGTTGACCTCGATGGGCTATCCGCTCGTGACGTACTGACCTTGTCCGGCGGCGAGCGACGGCGACTGGCGATCGCGCAGGTGCTGACTCAGGCACCTGACCTGTATCTGCTCGACGAGCCGACAAACCATCTCGACCCGCAACATCAACTGGATGCCTTGCGTTTGTTCCGGGAAAAAGCTGACCGCGGTGCAGCCATAATCGCGAGCCTTCACGATGTCAACCTGGCCGTACGATTCGCAGACCGCTGCCTGCTGCTGTACGGGGACGGACGCTGGGATTTGGGTACAACCACCGAAGTTCTGGACGCCGGGCGTCTGAGTCGCTTGTATGCGACTCCGATGGAGGCCGTTAGCTGGCGAAATCGCAAGTTGTTTGTCGCCTCAGGTGACGTAGCCGTTTAGCTGACTCAGGTACTTTTCGTGCAGCGCCGGATTCGCCGCGAGCACTGAACGAATCGCGAGGCCCGGTTTGTCACCATTCAGATCGGTGAAGACGCCGCCCGCCTCGGTTACGATTACCGACAACGCGGCAATATCCAGAATATTCACATCTGACTCGATAACAGCCTCAATCTTGCCGGCTGCCAGCAAATGGTAATGATAGAAGTCACCGTAGCCACGAATACGGTCGGCACACTTGACGATTTCGCCAAGCGCCGACCAGCCATCGCTGTCGGCCAATGACTTCAGGTTTCCGGTGGACACGGCGGCGCGGTCCGGATCATGAACGTCGCTGACCTTAAGTCGCTTGCCGTTCAGCCAGGCACCTTGTCCTTTCTCCGCCCACGCAAGCTCATCCATCATCGTGCCGCTGGACACACCGAGTATCAGTTCGCCGTTGTGCATGAGAGCGATCTGAGTGGAAAAGAACGGGTACTTACGGACAAAACTTTTTGTTCCGTCTATCGGATCTACGAGCCAAAGAAACGCCGCGTCTGCTTGCGTCTGACCGGTTTCCTCACCGTAGAAACCGTGTTCGGGAAAGGCGCCGCAAATAAGTTCACGAATCGCCCGCTCGCACTCGACGTCTGCCTGTGTGACCGGTGTCCTGTCGGCCTTGGTGGTCACGGTGATATTGCCCGCGTAATGGCTGCGGCTGATTGCCGCAGCCTTGTCAGCTGCCGCCAACGCTACCTTGAGGTAGCCGGAAGCAATTTCCGCGTTGAAGCTCTCCACTTGGCGCCGCGTTCCTTACGTTCGCAAAGGACGGCGCCACTATGGCTGCTGCCGGGTCGAGAAACAAGCGCCGTTTCTTGACAGCCCGGAGGCTCCTACCTATCGTCTCAACATGGGCAATCGACTCAGTAAAATTTACACGCGTACGGGCGACGACGGCACAACGGGCCTGGGCGATGGCAGTCGCGTGGCAAAAGATTCCGTCCGGGTTGAGGCCTACGGCACAGTCGACGAAGCGAACTCCGCGATCGGCGTGATTCTGGCCGTGGATTCTGTTCCCGACGATATTCGTCTTTGCCTGACCGAGGTTCAGCACGATCTCTTCGAACTCGGCGGTGAACTCTGCATCCCGGGTCACAGTGCGGTGACACAAGCGTTCATTGACCGCCTCGAGTCGGATCTGGACGGGTTTAACGAAGCGCTGCCGATGCTCAAGGAGTTTATTTTGCCGGGCGGCGGATCCGCTGCGGCGGCCTGTCACCTCGCGCGAACGATTGTGCGCCGGGCAGAACGGCGTGTTGGAACATTGGCGCGAATAGAGGATGTAACGCCGGAAACCGGAAAGTACCTGAACCGGCTGTCCGATCTGCTGTTTGTCATCGCACGAGTTCTCGCACGCGCGGAATCCGGGCAGGAAGTTCTCTGGAATCGCGAACGGTAAGAAATCAGAGTTGCAGACGGGTCTCATCGACCTTGCAGCCATCCCACTGCACCGTGCTGGCGAGTCGATAGCGCTCCAGCAGACAGAAAACAACCTGGGAAATCATTGCCGAAAGAAATAACGTCGATATTTCTTACAAGACCCTGTCCGCAGTCATCGGGTGCGCATCCAGTACGTTGATAACTTTACATATGCCAATGTGGCACAGGAATTGCTATGCCTTTGCTAGCTAAGGTCAATTTTGTCTGGCCTCAGGATCTCTCGAATGGATGTGGAAAGGCTGGTTGACGATTACATCAATGCATGGAATCGACACGATATTACTCAATTGCTCAAATTGATGGACAAACGTGCCACGTTTTATGACGCGTTCTGGATGGAATATTGTGTTGGACGAGATCTCGCACGATATCTTCAGGACGATTTCGCAGAGACGAATTTTTGGTACAAACGGACGGGAAATGCAATACGCGTCGATAACAGTGTCGTTTTTCGCTACATCGCGCATGAGCGGATCGATGCAAAGATTGGTCACGCAGTATTCAATGGCGCCGAGGTACTGATTTTTCGAGACGATAAGATCGTCGCTGTCAGTGACTTCTACTGCAATCCAGAACCGTCTGCGCTTGAAGAAGTTGCCAAATTGGCGGCATGGCGTCCCGCTGAGACCCATAACGTTCAGGCCGGACTAGGTGCGTTAAAGGCATCCCGGATTAGAAGTCTGTTATCGGACACCATGACTCAGAATCAGGTTTATCTCGATGCTGGCCTGACGCGATTGCAGGTCGCTAAGCAAATCGGCTGCTCGGTGGATCACTTGATGCAGGTGATTAATGCCGAATATGCAACAGGTTTCGAGAATTTCCTGGATCAATGCAGAGTCAAGCATGCTACGGAATTGTTGCTAAAAGACTCAGACGACCCAAATTACGTTTTTCGCGTTGCATTGCAATCCGGTTTTGAATCATCAGAGAAGTTCACAAGCTCGTTTCGACGGCTGGTTGGTGAAACTCCAGTCGATTTTCGTAATCGCAACGCGAAAAAGATCAATGCTATCAGCGATCAGATCACAAATTAGTCGGTCGATTATTACCAGCCAGCGGCCGTCCGACCCTGGCCATTTGCGGCCAACCCAGCCGATAGAGTGGCGAGACGCATCACGCACCCGCATCTGCGATGGTCAACAACTAGCTGTGGATATAGAATAGCCCCTGCATCTACTGTGCCCAGGGTAGCCGGATCGTGCCAAAAGTACCACCAAGAATCAGTCGCGTATTTTGTTGGTTCGGGTGGCATGATTTTCGCGTCATTGACACATCATTCGGCTTCGGCGCCGTAGGCAATGTCGAGAAGGTACGATGCCGACATTGCGGTGTGACTGTCACCCGCCAGGCTTGATCGAATTGATCTCTTCGAGCGTTTCAAGGCATCCAACTTCGTCCCGAAACACCCTGCCACCGGGCGCCGAATACAATGTCTTGAAAATTCCTATAGTTCTTTGGACATCAATACTGCGTCGCCGGGGCACAAACCGGAGAATTCGGCAGTGCTTCGGATTGCCGCCGGCGCATCGTACCTCTCGCGGGTGACGTATCCCAGCTTTTGAAAAAAACTGTCCGCGTCAATGGTCAGGAGCCACAGCTCGCCAACCCCATCTGCAAGGCACGCCGTTTCAATCGCTGTCACGAGGGCAAGCCCGATGCCTGCCCCACGAGCATCCTCGGAGACCACGAGCGACCGTAACAGCGCTAGCTCATCAAATACTTCGAGCCCAATAACTCCTTGAAATATCTGCTCCTTTTCGGCTACTAGCGCGAGTCTGTCAGCAGACAGATCGTCGACCGGCAAACCAGCCATTCGCAGCAGGTCAACGGCGGCGTCAAGGTCTGAATCCGTTGCAGGTCGAATGGTCAGCGTCATTCTTCCCCTCTCGAGTCGCGATTCAAGCGCGCTTGCTGCAGCGCCACGCACATCGCGTTCCCGGCCACGATGACCCGCGTTGTTGCTCGTACAATCTCATCCGCTGGTAACAAAAAGAGATTACCGTGACGGTTCGCCGCAATATCCGGCCAGCGCTGCCACTCAGCAAACGCATCATCGCCTGCATCAGTACTGGCAAGCATGACCTCCGGGTCACGATCGACGACGGCTTCAACATCGACCGTCGGCGCGAGATCGCTCAGATCGCGAAAAATATTCTCACCACCACAAATAGAGATCAGCTCGCTGATGTAGTGCTCGTTATTGATTGTATACAAGGGTCGCGCCGCAACCTGATAAAAGACGCGTATGGGCGCAAGACTTTCGTAACGATCTCGCAACGACTGCAAGGCACTGCGATAGGCCGTTGCAGCCTCTATTGCCTCATTCGCATGCCCCGTCAGTTCACCAATTCGTAGCAACGCGTCGCCAACGTCATCTAGATCGCGAGTACGAATTGCCGCTACGTTGTAACCGATTGATCGCAGTTCATCGACGACGTGGGATGGCGTGCCACTTTCCCACACCAGCAAGAGATCCGGTCTGGCGAGCGCAAGCTGCTCCTGGTCGACCGAAAATGCATCGCCGACGACCGGAAGGGCGAGAACCTCTGGAGGGTAATCTGACCAGGCACTGACTCCGACCAGTTGCTCATCGGCACCGACCGTATATACGAGCTCCGTGAGATTGGGCGCCAGGGATACGATGCGCTGTGCACTGACCGGCGCAGGCTCAGAGTCGCGTGTCTCAGAACAGGTAACAACGGCGGCAAGCGCCGCCACCAATGCCAAAACGCGCTTCACCGTGTTAGGCCATACAACGTCATTGCAGCAATGATGACCGCCCATATCAGCAGCTGTCGAAACACCAGTTTCCTTGCCGCAATTGCACCGCGAACGCCGCGTTCCGTAATCGATTCGTCAGGCAAGTCTTGCAACGCCAGTGCAGCAACACCAACTCGGGCCAGCAAATGCTCATTGTGCCCGGACAATGTCGCATCACGATCTTCGGTGGGTGCTCGCAACGCGGCGATAGCATCCTCAGCGTGCCCCGCTGCCACATAGCCGAGTGCTGTCAGGCGCGCTGGCACCCAAGCTAACAGCCCTTGCACCAATTCGGCGGCATCACGAATCCGCACTGCGCTACTGCCAGATTGATCATCACGTGCCGCACTGAATACTGCGCGACGTCGGATCAAGTCTGTTACACGATAGCTCCAGGCCGCCAACGGACCGATCGTGCTGAGAACCGCACCTAAAACGACGAACCAGAACACGACAGCGAACAATCGATTATTCGCCTGTACGCAGACCGCCTCCTCTACGCGCGCAATTCGTTCGCGCTCATCCGCCGGAACATCACCTTCGATGATTGCCTTGGCCGCAGCCTGAATCTGTTCCTCGTCTTCTGACGCCAGTGCCCGGCAATACTCGCTAACTTCCTCGCCGATATCTTTCGGCCCGATCGAAAACAGCAGAACGAAAATAGCGAGAATTAGGTAAGTGAAGCCGTGCAGCGTGTCGCCAAGGCTGTACATGATCAAGAAAACAGGCAATGCCAGCAACGCGGCCAGAACAATAACAGGAATCAACGCCGGCCAGTTACCAAGACGCTCAGCCTGGCGGAATCCCGCATCGATAATGCGGTCCAGCCAGCGCATACGGCGCCAGTGAAACAACTGCGTCGCGAGTCGTTCGATGACCAGTCCAATGAGTAAGGCGATCAGGTGCATTAGTTGCTGTTCTCGAGTTGTTCCCCAAGTGCATCATACAAGCGCAGCCAGTCGAAAGCAGGACCTGGATCGCTCTTGCGACTGGGAGCAATGTCACAATGCCCCGCGATCTCGCGCGCCGAGATGTTCGGATAAGCTGTCGTCAAAGCCAGCAAGACGGCAAGTAGCACTTTGTACTGGCAGTCATCGTAGGGTGTCTCATCCTCTCCCTCGAGCTCGATGCCAATGGAAAAATCATTGCATCGGGCACGGCCACGGAAACATGATTCGCCCGCGTGCCACGCGCGCTCTGTGAAGGGCACGAACTGCACGAGCTCCCCGTCACGCCGGATCAACAAATGTGCCGACACCTGTGTGCCACGAATTTCACCGAAATACGGATGTGCGTCCCAGTCGAGCTCGTTCTGAAACAACGCCTCAATCTCACTGCCCCCGAACTCTCCGGGCGGTAGACTAATGCCATGCAAAACAATCAAATCGAGCGATGTGTTCGCTGGCCGCGCGTCTCGATTCGGGCTCAGGCACAGCCTGGCCGGCTCGACCAGTCCGGATTCCGCGTTAACGGTATAGTCGCTCGACACGTTCAGTTCAGGCATGCTTTCAATGACATGAGTACGAGGCTATTTGTTTCCGGCGCATTGATCAACGGTGCTGAGATCGAACTCGATGGGGATCGGGCGAGATACCTTGGAAAAGTGCTACGTGTCCGCGTCGGAGATGACCTCACCGTCTTTAACGGAGAGGGTGCCGAATGGGCAGCGACGATTCAGAGCATTGGCAGGAACAAAGTAATTATCAAGATCGGCGACAGCTTCGAGGCAGGCACCGAGTCGCCACTCAAGATACACCTCGTACAAGGAATCTCGCGCGGTGAGCGCATGGAATTTGTTGTGCAAAAGGCTACCGAGCTCGGTGTGAAGCGCATTACGCCAGTTTTCACCGAACACGGTATTGTGAAATTGCAGTCAGATCGTGCAGAAAAACGCCGCCATCACTGGCAAGAAATCGCCGCAAACGCATGTGAGCAATCTGGCCGCACCCGTCTGCCAATGATCGATACACCGTTGCCACTAAAAATCTGGTTCGGTGACAAGCCAGACAGAGTCGACGCCGAATTGATTCTTGCGCCCGGCGCCACAACACCTCTGGCGGCTATTCCAGCACCCGACACCAAGGTCTGTATTTTGATCGGACCGGAAGGCGGCTTCAGCGAAGCCGAATACGAGGACGCGGAGATCTCGGGGTTCAAATCGGTTTCGTTAGGCCCTCGCGTGCTGCGAACAGAGTCCGCCGCGATCGCCGCACTCGCTGTATTGCAGTCTTTATGGGGCGATCTTCGCTAGCGGTCCGACAAGTTCCTGGAAATTCGTCATGCCTGCAGCATCTCCGTTGCCAACATCGCCTCGACCTGCTCGAGGTTGGGGATCATCGGAAATTCATTGATCATCCGAACACGGCAATGCACCGGCGCGCCTTCTGGCCAGCCGTCTTTGGACTCGAGTTTGAGCACATCGCGGTTGACGCGAACCAGCTGAGGAAATCCTTGTGTCAGTACACCGAAGTAACCGATCTTTAGTTTTCCGGTATTCGCATAAAACACGACAACTCGTGTTCGCCCGGTGACGACCGGCACCTCTTTACCCACAGCGCCTTCAAACGAGATTACGGGCAACGCCCGGCCGTTCCAGTTGATCGTTCCCATCATCCAGTCATGAGAACCCTCCTGCTTTTCGGCCTGGGAAAAACGCACAACTTCTGCAACACACGCTCGCGGCACAATCAGGCGATCTTCCGACAGCGGCACTAGCAGGCTATACAGTTCTTCTGCTGCGGCATTCATGGCAACTCAATGCCCTTTTCTTCCAGCTGGCGTCGAATGGCCTCCAGCAACTGCGAATCCTGATACGGTTTTCCGACGTAATCGTTCACTCCCAGTTCAATGGCACGTGCCCGGTGCTTATCGCCCACACGGGACGTAATCATGATGATCGGCACATCCGAAATGCGGTCGTCGTTGCGGACATGCGACGCGAACTCATAACCGTCCATGCGCGGCATCTCAATATCCAGGAGAATAATGTCGGGTTTGACTTCCTGCATCACACTGATGGCGTCGAGCCCGTCTTTCGCTGTCGCGCAACGCAGCCCGTTGCGCTGCAAAAAGCGTTCTGTAACACGGCGTACAGTAATCGAATCGTCCACGACCAGCGCCAGCGGCCTGTCGTCTGTCGGGCTAGGCGCGACCTTCCTGATATCAACCACCGGAGCACCCGTTCGTACCAGTGCGTGAATATCGAGAATCAGAACGATACTGCCATCACCCAAAATCGTCGCGCCGGATATGCCACGAATACTCGCCAGCTGCGGGCCGACCGCCTTGACGACGATCTCGCGACTCGCAAGCATTTCATCGACCAGCAACGCGGCCGAGAATTCGCCAGCTTGAACGAGAATGACCGGGACGAAGGCCTCTGCCTCCGGAAGTTTTGCAGCCTGACCACCGAGGTACATACCCAGATGCCGGAATTTGTAAGGCTGTTCACCGTAGTGATAGCTGGGTTCGGTCTGGCTAAGGAGATTCTCCAATTCAGCACGTGGAATGCGAGCAACGCCTTCGACGGTCGGCAAGGGTAGCGCATAGACCTCCTCCCCAGTGCGCACGATCAATGCTTGTGTTATCGCGAGAGTAAACGGTAAGCGCACGGTGAAATTGGTGCCCTGACCCGTAACTGAACTGATATGTAACGACCCACCCAGTTTTTTGACTTCGTTGGCGACAACGTCCATACCGATACCGCGGCCTGCTGACTGAGTTACCGCGCTCGCCGTGGTGAAGCCAGGCGTCAGGATCAGTTGCATGACTTCATCGTCTGTGATCTTGCTGTCGGGCTTGAGCAGGTCGAGCTCGTAGGCTTTGCGTCGGATTGCGTCGACATCGAGGCCCGAGCCATCGTCAGCCACATCAATGACCATTTCGGCACCTTCTCGATGCAGCCTGATAGCAATGCGACCCACGGCAGGTTTACCAGCCGCCTGACGTTCGGACGAACCTTCAATGCCGTGCACGATCGAGTTACGCAACATATGCTCAAATGGCGGCAGCATTTTATCGAGCACCTGGCGATCCAGTTCGCCGGACGCACCTTCGACAACCAGCTCCGCACGCTTACCCGCCTCCTCGGCAACTTGCCGAACGAGGCGGGTCAGACGACCAACGTGCCGCTCGAACGGCACCATCCGAGTACGCATCAATCCATCCTGCAATTCCGTCGTGACACGAGATTGCTGTACCAGCAAGCTTTCTGTCTCTGCTGTTACCGATTGCAGCAGGTCCTTCAGGCTGTTGAGGTCATTTGCAGACTCAGCTAATGCTCGAGTCAGCTGCTGGATTGTCGAATAGCGATCAAGTTCGAGTGGATCGAAGTCGCGCGCCACCAGCGTGTCCTGGTGGCTGTGCATGATCTCTGCTTCGGTTTCGATTTCGAGTTTGCGCAACTGTTCGCGCAGCCGTGCAATCGTTTGCTCAAGTTCCTCAACATGGAACTCGAATGAATTGACCTGCTGACTCAGTCGCGAATGGTAAATACTGATTTCGCCGGCGGCATTGAGTAGGTCCTCAAGCAACTCCGCGTCAATGCGTGCAAATTCCTGACGCGTTTCCCGCGCCCGTATGGGCTGCACGTCCGCAGCCACGTCTGGCTCTGGAACAGGCTCAGGTTTGGGCTTGACCTTGGACTTGGGCTTCGGTTCGGGTTTGGGCTCGGGTTTGGGCTCGGGTTCCAGCTCAAGCTCCAGCTCCGGTTCGGCAGGTTTATCGCTCGCCTCTCCCTTGTTAATTTCAGCCAGTTCTTCGGCCAGCGGCGAATTGACGATCACCATACTGACCGTGTCTTCCGGTTCAATAGTGAACTGGGCCGATGGCGCTTCCTCGACAGTCGCGTCCTTAGGCGCGACCTCAACGTCGATGTCATCGGCAACTTCGAACCCGGCATTTGCATGCTGGATGCGTTGTTCCAGCCTGGACGAGGATTTCACGGACTTGCCAGCAATGACCGTGTCGCGCATCCGGTGCAACTCATCAATACTATGCTGCAGAAGATCTTCAACAGCTGGAGTCGGCTTTACGCGACCTTCGTCGACCGAGATCAACAAAGTTTCCAGTTCGTGACTCAAATTGCCCATGGCAGCAATGCCGGCCATGCGCGCACCACCTTTCAATGTATGCAAGTGGCGTTTGAGTTCCTCCATGGACGCCGCGGACCGGTCTTTGGTCCAGGCGATAAGCGCCTGATCCGCCTCTTCGAGCAACTGCGCCGATTCTTCAGTAAAAATTGCCGCAATCTCGGCATCGTATGCGGCGTCTTCAATAACTTCTTCGATAACAGGTTCCGGTAACTCCTGCACGGACTTGGGCTGCGGTTCCGGCAGCGGTGCATCTGCTGGACGAGTGGCATCCGATACCTTCGTGATGTGCTCAATTAGCGCCGTGTAGTCAGCGCGATTCCGGTCCAGGTTATTGATGTCGCCAACGATGGTCTCGATAGCCCGGACGGCGGCGCGCATAGCGTCAAGACCCGACTGTTGAAAACCAATCTTATAATCGAATACGCGACGCACGAATCGATTCAGCACCGCAGCGACGGCGACACCCCGTTCGACATTCGCCATATTCGCGCTACCGTGGAGCGTATGGCAAGCACGGTGCAGTTTATCAGTGACATCAAACGGCGGCTGATGTCCTTCGCAAGCAGCGAGATAATCAGTAATGACTTTCAGATGGCCCGCCGTTTCCTTCGAAAAAATATCGTGAAGAACAGGGTCCATCTCCGGGGCTGGTTCTTCCTCAACCGGTTCTTCACTGGCCGCCCTCGCGACTGTCAGAATCGCCGCGTTCGGATCGCCATCGGCAAATGCGTTGGCCCGTGCGATAAGCAAACTGATGTCGGCTGTCGGCTCGGTACCAACTTCGAGTTGTTCAACCAGTTCGGGCAGGGCAGCCGCGGCCAGTTGAATAAAATCGATCATTGGCGGCGTGCGCAACAGCGTGCGGTTGATCAGTCGATTTAACAGGTTTTCAACTGCCCAGCCGTATTCGCCGATACGCTCCGCTCCAACCATACGTCCGCTGCCCTTCAACGTGTGGAAGGAGCGCCTGACAGTGATCAGCATTTCCATATCGTCCGGCGACGCTGCCCACGCTGGCAGGCGTCGTTTGATCGAGGCAATTTCTTCCTTTGCTTCTTCAATAAACAGCTCGAGCAGTTCCGGATCCGTGTGTGCTGCGTTGGCAGCAACCACTGGCAATGGAATGACGTCTGCACGCTGCTGGGCAGCAGCCACCGACGTCTCCTGCAAAGCTGCAGCTGCACGCTCATCGATTCCCTGGACGGAGAGTCTTTGTGTGGACTCAATCTGAGCGGGTTCCTGTTGCTTGATCTCGAGCAGGCGTTCCCCAACATTACCCAGCACGGTCAGGCAAGCCTCAGCGTTGTCGAGCATGTACCATGGTTCGCTGCGGCCGGCCTTCACCGTTTCCATGTAATACTCGATGCTCACAATGACATCAGCGAGCCGGTCGGTTTCTTTTTGCTCCAGTAATTTGGGGCCGCCAGCATTCAGCATCGCTGTAACCAGTCGCCCAATACGCTCGACCACCTCCATCGCACGTGTTCTGTCGAGCATCAACAAGCCCGCTTTGATTCCGCGTATCAGTGACGGCACGCTGTCGACACCGTGGGATACTGATTGCGAAGTAAAGCTCTGACTAATCGTCTCTTTGATTCGCGCCAGATTAATGATGCACTCGCGCATCACTGCCGCAGTGACTTTGTGAAACGCCTGATCGTCATCTGTCGTACCGCCTGCAGTAGCGGGGTCTTTCGGCATCGTGAGGCGCAGGAGCTGTTGATCAAGGCGATCTTCAACGCGGAGTAATGTAGAGGCAATGTCAAGAATGATCTGATCATTGGCGATACCGCCGCGTTCAACCACAGACTTGAGGCGATCAATCTCGCCGACAACATCGCCACGCAGCTCGCCGAGACCCAAGACGCCAAGCGTGTCGCTAATTTTTTTCAGCAATTCGAGCTGCGGTACGAGCTCCGACGACTTGTTCATGCCGGTGCGAACGAATATGTCGAGAACGTCTTTGACGCGACTTAGATCATCCTTGATAGCCGCTGCAACCGTCTCCATGAGCTTGGCGCTCGGCGCCGACAACGCCTCACGCGCCTCCTCAACCTGCTCGTCACCTGGCAATAACTCCGCCAGATTGAACGCTGCGCGGATCTCACCGATCCGTTCGCCAGCATTACTCGAACGTGCAACGTAGTACAACAGGTTGTTCAGCAGGTCATCGACAGGATGCCGCTCGTACGCCGTCAGGCCCTCATCAATTACATATTTGAGCTGTCGGTCCGCGTGACCCAACAGGCGCTTAACTGCAATCGATGTTTCCAGTCCGCCATCCAGCAATGCTTCCAGCACGCCTGAAACAACCCACCAGAGCTGATACATATCGTCGCGCGTGGAGGAATTCTCCAGTGCTGCCGAAACCTTTGACAACGTATCGAGATGACGCTTGCTGTCGCCGCCCTTTATCCAGCCAAGCAGGGCCAACTGAAACTTCGGCCGCAGGCGCTTTGCGACGAGCACCGGATCTTCACCA
>JADFHE010000002.1:23042-28167 GCA_022567295.1 Pseudomonadota bacterium
ACACCAATGATCGACAACGCGCTGATAGCCCCGCTGGCATAATCGTCGCCAATCATTTGCTCATGAATGCTTGTATCGCCCGTCATCTGCTCGTCCGTGTCGCTCGCGAAGGTCTGTTGTCTATCCGCTGGTCGCTGCTTTTTTCGTTTTCGCCTGATTGCCACCCGGGAGTGCTGTTGCCTGCGGCGCGTTCGACGATGTTGCCCCCAGCGCACTGGCTTGCATCATCTCCGGCGGTAACGCGAACCCTTCGACGGTTTTTCTAAGCTGCGTCGCCAGTTCCGACAGTTTCGAAATTGATGCTGCTGTCGCCCTCGTCGCTTTTCCGGTCTGCTGGCCGATTTCACGCAATCTCGTCGTGCGCCGAGTCACATCGGCCGCGGCCTTGGCCTGTTGCCGGGCCGAGTTGGATATGTTTTGCACAAGGCTAGCAATCTGGTTCGAAACCTGTTCGATCTCATCGAGCGCTGCGCCCGCGTTCTCGGCAAGTAACGCACCGCCCACTACATCCGTTGTGCTGCGCTCCATCGAGATTACCGCTTCGTTGGTATCCGCCTGAATCTTTCTTACCAGTACCTCGATCTGTTTCGTTGCATTTGTGGACCGCTCGGCGAGTCGCTGCACTTCGTCAGCAACAACGGCGAAACCCCGTCCTGCCTCTCCGGCCATCGACGCCTGAATCGACGCATTCAAAGCCAGAATATTAGTCTGCTCTGCAATGTCACTGATCAGCTCGACGATGTTGCCAATCTCTTGCGAGCTCTCGCCCAGACGTTTGATGCGTTTTGATGTCTCCTGAATCGTTTCGCGAATCGCGTTCATGCCGTCGATCGTTCGACGCACAGCCTCGCCGCCCTTATGTGCGACCTCCACCGAGTGGCGGGCAACGTCTGACGAGCGCTCCGCATTACCGGATACTTCTTCGATCGAGGCTGCCATCGATACAATGGACTCTGTTGCCGCATTGATTTCTTTGGCCTGATTCTCAGCCGCTTTTGCAAGGTGCGAGGCCGTACTCTCGGTTTGCTTGGTCGCCGTATCGACCATTAGCGCGGTATCGTTCACGGTCGCCACAAGCTTGCGTAATTCTTCAATTGCAAAATTGAATGAATCGGCAATCGTGCCTGTAATGTCCTCAGTGACCGTTGCTTGGACTGTCAGATCGCCGTCAGCGAGACTGCCCATCTCGTCAAGCAAGCGTAGAATCGCTTGCTGATTGCGGTCGTTCTGATTCGCATGCTCTCTCGCCAGCCGCTCGAACACGGCGCTTTTCGAGTGCAGAAACAACAGGCCAACAAGCAATAGCAACGCAAAGCCAATCGACCCGATCGGTAACATGGGGTTGTTCAGGAACGCGGGCAGACTCCACGAGCCATCAGCCAGACCGAACGCTGAGCCTAATAGTACTTCTGCGCTAGCGGTCAACTCGGCCTGTGTGCTGGCGAGCGCACCGAGCGAGCCGATGTTGCCGATCAAAGTCGCCGACTGCTCCTCCATGCTCGTCAGGCTGGCGACTACGGGTACCAGCGCAACCTCGCGGCCTTCGTTGTTCAGCGGCCGAACGTCGAGATCGCTGGATTGGCCGCCCAATGCGTTGGCAACATTGCGTAGAAAGCCGATATCTTCGGCGATCGCACTGGCGGCACTTTCACCGCCGTCCGGCAAGCTGGCCGCCGTTTCGCGGATACGATTTGCGCGTTGCTGAAACTCCTGAATAGTCGCGGTCGATCCAGAGCGATCCAGTAGCGCGTTCGCGAGTTCGACGATCGACGACGCGTCTATAACGATTCGGCGCGCCGCAGCGTGCACGGATTCAACTTCAGTACGTTTGGCAAGTATCGCGGCGGCGCGAGATTCGAGCTGCTGCCAATCCGCCGATCGACCCGGCGCGCCGCTGCGTCGCAACCTGGCCACGTTCTTGATGCTGGTGTCGAGCTGATCGAATGCTCCGTCCGCACCCTCCAGCGCCCGCGCTGCCTGCTTCGGAATCGCCTGTGACAATGCCGCAAGCTGCGGTGCTGACCCACTACCGCCGCCAGACTGCAGATAGCTCAGGGCCGCAGCAATGATCAGCAAAACCGCGGCAATCCCCGAAACCGCCTTGAAAATGGATGAATTGTCGATTTTACTGGCCATGATTCACCTTCATTCCGCAGCTGCCTGCAGGAACACATTGCTTTCGACTAGATCGAACAGATTAAAAACCGGCCAGGAGGCTTCGCCTCGTTGGTAAACCCCGGCCAGAAACCGGTCGCAGCGTACGATCGTTTCATGAGCTTCGTTTGCGAACTCGTGATCCATAAAACGCCGAAATCCAAGAACTTCATCGACGACGAGTCCGGCCGGTACTTCACGATGGTTAACTGATATGACGCGCGTTGTACGGCGCAATGTGGTTCTGCCACTGCCAAGCAGGAGCTTGAGATCAACTAACGGCAGCAAATGACCGCGTAAGTTGGCAATACCCAACAACCAGCGATTTGCACCCGGCACTCGAGTCATAGATTCGGGCAGCATCAGTACTTCTCGAACCTGCTCGCGATTAGCAACGAATTGTTCCTCGCCAATGCGAAATCCGACACCGACCCATTCTGAGGGTGTCGATCCAGCATCCTGACCGGTGTGTGCAGCGAGGCTGCGCTGCTCCATTTCCTGCAACAATTCAAATGGCTGCTCGACCAACGCCGCGAGATCTGCGGAACTACTCATTCAGGCTGCCATCACCGAATTTATCATCGCAACGAGTTTTTTGTCGACGATCGGCTTGACCAGATACTCTACTGCGCCCTGGCGCATGCCCCAGATCTTGTCGGTTTCCTGATCCTTGGCCGTAATGATGATCACGGGAATGCCGGCCGTCATCGGGTCTCTTGTCAACTGCCGAGTTGCCTGAAAGCCGTTCATGCCGGGCATGACGACGTCCATCAATATGCAATCCGGATGTGCCGTCCTGGCAGCCTTGAGCCCTTCTTCGCCGCTGTCTGCAACGAGCGTGTCGAATCCGGCTTTTTCGAGCATGTTCTGAAATAAATGCAGCTCAGTTGGCGAATCATCAATGATGAGTACAACTGCCATTTAGAATTCCTCAGCCAATCTGATTGGAAATCGCACCGAGCAATTCGTCCTTCGTGAACGGCTTGGTCAGATATTGTTCGGAGCCGACGATTCGTCCGCGCGCTCGATCAAACAGGCCGTCTTTGCTCGACAACATGATGACCGGCGTCTTCTTAAAGACTTTGTTGTGCTTGATCAACGAGCAGGTTTCATAGCCATCGAGTCGCGGCATCATGATATCCACGAAGATCAAGTCGGGCTGGTGATCGGCGATTTTCGACAGCGCATCAAATCCGTCAATCGCAGTAAACACCTGGCAACCCTCCTTCGTTAACAGGGTTTCTGCTGTTCTACGGATGGTCTTGCTGTCGTCCACGACAAGTATTTTTAGGCCGTTAAGGCTCGCGCGCACGTTACCAGACACCAGATTTCCCCAGGTTGAAAACCGACTTTTACCATATTGACATAAGTCCCGCTACGACGCGCGCCACGTTACGCAAAATCACGAGATTTCCGGTGCTTACGGGAGATTTCACGGTATAGTTGGCCGCTTCCTGCCGAAACAACTCCAGATCCACAAAAGATGGCTGAAAAAGCGCTCAGAATAGGCATCGTCATGGACCCGATCGGGTCGATTACGCCGAAGAAGGACTCCTCGTTCGCAATGCTGCTTGAAGCGAGTCGGCGCGACGCCGAGATTCATTACTTTGAACTTGAGGACTTGTGTTTGCTGTCCGGAACAGCGATCGGCTTCTCAACGCGCCTCACTGTCCGAGACGATAACGACGACTGGTTCGAGTTCGGCGAACGGCGACAACTCGAACTTGGCGAGCTAGATGTAATCCTGATGCGCAAAGATCCACCGTTCAATATGGAGTACGTTTACACAACATACATTCTCGACCGCGCCAAGGCAGGGGGCGCTGTTATCGTCAATGCGCCACAGGCACTGCGGGATATGAATGAAAAGGCGTACACTGCCTGGTTCCCGGAATGCACTCCGCCGACGCTGATCACGCGTTCGATGCAGCAGATGAAAGCATTTCTCGCGGAGCACAAACGCATCGTCGTCAAACCGCTCGACGGCATGGGTGGCCGCTCAATTTTCGTTATTCAGAAAGGCGATAACAACGCCAACGTTATCTTCGAAACGCTGACCGATTACGGGCGGCGCTTTGCGATGGCGCAGGTCTACGTTCCAGAAATTACGCTCGGGGACAAACGAATCCTGTTAATCGACGGGGTAGCGGTGCCGTACGCGCTTGCCCGCATACCTGCGGGCGACGATAACCGCGGTAATATTGTTGCTGGCGCAACCACGAAGGGACAAGAACTATCGGCTGCCGACCGTCGAATTTGTGATCAGGTCGGACCGGTCCTGCGCGACCAGGGTGTACTGTTTGCGGGCATCGATGTAATCGGTGACTATTTGACCGAGGTCAACGTCACGAGTCCGACGGGCATTCGCGAGCTTGACCGCGAATTCGACCTGAATATCGCCAGCCTGATGTTCGACGCCATCGAAAGGAGACTACCTTGAGAGCTAGTCCCTTGTTTATGTAAACAAATTGGCGGATTATTCGCGCGATTATGGTCAATGTTGCGCTGCATACAGATCCTCTCGACGAGATGCGACTCGTCACGCCAGCCGTTCCTGATCGGCTGCCAGCAATGCTTTTTCTAGCCGCCTTGATACACGGTATTCTGATCATCGGCATCACGTTCAATCCGGAACTTGCCAATCAATTTGCGAACGCAATTTCACTTGAAGTCACCATAGTTGCCGATGCCGATCAGCAGATAGACCGCCCCGATGAAGCGGCCTATCTCGCTCAGGCCAGCCAGGAAGGTGGCGGTAATACGACATTACAGGTACGACCCGCTGCACCGCTGCAAAGCGCAATGCCCGTTGACAACGATGGCCAGGACGATGGCACCGACGTGTTGGATGCGCAGGAACATGAGCGGTCCGCTGACGAAATACTGGCAACACAGGATACGAATGATCGTCAGGTCGAGATCGATCCGCGTTCGGATCCACAACCCCATATCAGCACCGCTATCGCCATGC
>JADFHE010000002.1:28266-36302 GCA_022567295.1 Pseudomonadota bacterium
GTTGGATGCGCAGGAACATGAGCGGTCCGCTGACGAAATACTGGCAACACAGGATACGAATGATCGTCAGGTCGAGATCGATCCGCGTTCGGATCCACAACCCCATATCAGCACCGCTATCGCCATGCACGCTGGTAGCGAGATTACGTTGCCATTACCGCAGGACGATCAGGTAACAATGTTGATCACGGACGACGAACCACGGCAATTGATTATCAGTGCTGATACCCGCGAATCAGTAATCGCAGCCTACCTCGACAACTGGAAACGGCGCATCGAGGCGGTCGGCGCTGCGTATCTTCCAGGGATCGGTGAACTCGAAAATTTCTCGGGCAGCCCAACGTTGATGGTAGCAATCGACGTATCCGGTAATCTGACCGAAGCTGTCGTTCGTAAATCCAGTGGTTCGACCATTCTCGATCTCGCTGCGCTCGATATCTTGCAGCGCGCCTCACCGTTCGACCCTTTTCCCGCTGAGGTAACTGCCGAGTACGACGTTGTGCGCTTTGAGTACAAATGGCTGTTCACCGATCAACTGGTATCGAGCGCCGCCGAGCAACCTTGAACCATTGCTTGTGCCGAGCAGCACGAGCACTGATACTGGTGGCATGGATTCAAGTAGCTTGCTGACAAATCAATTGCTTATCGCTATGCCCGGCATGGCAGATCCGAATTTCAGCACAACTGTCACGTTAATCTGTGAACACAACGATGATGGTGCGCTCGGCATTATTATTAATCGCCCGTTGAATCTGAAGCTGTCCGGACTGTTTGAGCAGCTGGCAGTCGATGACGCCAATCCAGAAGCGGCCGGCAGGCCCGTTATGGCCGGTGGGCCCGTAGGCACAGAACGCGGATTTGTCCTGCACGACAAAGAGCACAGCTTCGAAAATACGCTCACCGTGTCCGAAGATATACACCTAACGCTTTCACGTGATGTTATCGATGCTATGGCCGTTGGTGATGGTCCCGAGAAGTCGCTGGTCGCAATTGGTTATGCGGGTTGGGAGGCGGGGCAAATCGAAGCAGAAATGCTGGCCAACACCTGGCTCAGCGTCGCCGCAACGCCAGAACTGGTTTTTGATATACCGTTTGAAGAACGCTGGAATTCGGCGGCCCGTCTGCTGGGTATCGATATCGCCAGAATTGCTCCGGACGCCGGTCACGCCTGACTTGTCGCGACCAAGAACAATCCTTGCCTTCGATTTTGGATTGCGGCGCATCGGCGTCGCGATCGGCCAGGACATAACAGCGTCTGCGAGCCCGCTGGGTATTGTAGCCAATCGCGACGACGGCGTAGATCACAATGCGATTTCTGCGTTGATCGAAGAATGGCAACCGACCAACATCGTCGTTGGCATGCCGGCTCACACCAACGGCTCACGCAGCGACATGCAAGAGCCTGTCGAGAAATTCATCGAAGAACTACGGCGCTACGAACTCGCCGTCGACACAATCGACGAGCGTTACACCTCGGTGGAAGCTGAGCGAATACTAAGAAAAGCTCGTGCCGCTGGTACCCGCGGCCGCATTTCGAAGGAAATGGTCGACAGCGCAGCAGCAGTATTTATCGCTGAAAGATACCTCTCATCTGGGTAGAATGCCCCCGCCATGAACCCCTCTGAGACAACGGAAATTCTCGAAGATGATGCAACATTACAGCTCGATGCGAACGACAATCTGCGTCATCTCTTGACCCTCAAAGGGCTCAGTTCTACCTTATTGACCGAAATTCTCGACGACGCCGAGTACTATCTGACTGCCCCAGGCGAATTACCGGCCCGCACTCAGTCGTTGGCGGGACGCACTGTCGGCAACCTGTTTTTTGAACCCAGCACTCGCACGCGGGCGTCTTTTGACCTGGCGGGCAGGCGCCTCGGGGCGGACGTCCTGAACCTCGACGTCAATACATCGTCTCGCAAGAAAGGCGAGAGCATACTCGATACGATCTATACGCTCGAAGCCATGCAGATCGACCTCATGGTTGTGCGTGATGCCAGTGCGGGTGTGCCAGCCTTTATCGCCCGACACGTAAAGGATCACGTCTGCGTTCTCAATGCAGGGGAATCGGACCTGTCGCATCCGACGCAGGGCCTGCTTGATATCCTGACGATCCGGCAGCACAAACCGGATTTCGCAAACCTGACAGTGGCCATCGTCGGCGATATTCAGCACTCCCGTGTCGCGATGTCTGCATCTCAGGGCCTGCAAACACTCGGTATCGGCGAGCTGCGACTAATATCCCCTCCAGCGTTCGCGCCAGATGCGGACAGGTTTCCTGGCGCAATGATTGTCGATAATCTCGCGGATGGCCTCAAAGACGCGGATGTCGTTATGGCACTCAGGATTCAACGCGAGCGCATTGGTAACCTCGACGGCGTTCCAGGCATCGATGAATACTTCGCACACTACGGTGTCAGCCACGCAAGCATGCAGCATGCGAAACCGGACGCCATCGTCATGCATCCCGGGCCGATGAACCGTGGCATTGAAATTGAAGGGACGCTGGCGGACGGCCCGAGCTCGGTTATTACAGAGCAAGTTACCAACGGCGTTGCCGTCCGAATGGCCGTACTGGATCGTGTTGGCAAAATTATGGCCGCACGGTGACGACCGTCGCGCAACAAAAGGCGCAACAAGACCGCGACACGATCTTCATTGAAGATGGCAAGTTGCTCACGATCGACGCATTTCCCGGGGATCAATTCATCATGCGCATTCGCGCACCGAAATGCGCGGCAGCGGCGCTACCGGGGAGCTTCGTACACGTAACGTGCGACGACGCTTTGCCAATGCGCAGGCCGCTCTCCATCATGCGCACTGAAGATGACTGCTTTGAGATTCTCTACAAGACCGTTGGTGATGGATTGCGGTGGTTATCAGCGACGAGACCCGGAGACTCGATCAGTGTATTGGGACCGATAGGGCAGCCGTTCCGGCCGTCCACCGGGCGTCCCAAATCCTTGCTGATTGGCGGTGGCGTAGGCATTCCACCCATGGTGTTCATCGCGGATCATTTGCGTCAGCAGGGGGGCGACTGGGCACCTGTAGCGATTCTTGGTTCCGAAATACCCTTCCCGTTTGAATTGCGGACATCTGCGATCGCCACACCGTGGACTGATGACACTGTTAGCGCAACGATGCCGTTACTCGAAGACTGGGGTTTTGTGTGTCGGCTCGCAACGTTCGCTGGTTACGAAGGCTGCTTCAATGGCTACGTCACCGATCTCGCGGACCAATGGTTGTCCACTTTGACAGCAAACGAACTCGCGAAAACGGAAGTCTTTTCTTGCGGGCCGACGCCGATGCTAAAGGCAGTGGCAGCACTGGCGGCAAAATACGAATTGCCCTGTCAGGTGTCACTGGAGGAATTCATGGCTTGCGCCGTGGGCGGTTGCGCCGGGTGTGCGGTAAAGATCCTCACTCCCGACGGCGAAGCCATGCAACGCGTCTGTGTCGACGGCCCGGTCTTCGATGCGCATAGCGTGGTTTGGTAGTCGCTGACGGCTTAACTAGCCGCCAAAATTGACCTTGGCTTCGAGATTGGCGCGCGAGTCAGCATGTGACATCGCCTCGTCCATGGTGATGGTGCCTTTCTTGTAGAGGTTCAGGAGCGCATCGTCGAATGACACCATGCCCTGTTCGCCGCTGTCCCTGTGTGCTTCCTTAACGGCCGAAATATCCCCTTTCAGGATCAGGTCCTTGATGTGTGGCGTGTTCAGCAAGAGCTCAACCGCGGCCACGAGTTTGCCGTTACGGGCGCGCACCAGGCGTTGCGACAGAATGGCGCGCAGGTAATGCGCGAGGTCCATGAAAACCTGCAGATGTTGTTCCTGGGGGAACAGGTTGATAATTCGGTCGAGTGTTTCCGGCGCATTGTTGGAGTGCACGGTCGCCAGAACCAGGTGGCCGGTTCCCGCTATATCCAGTGCGGCACGCATCGATTCCGTGTCACGAATCTCTCCGATCTGAATAACGTCGGGTGCTGCTCGTACTGCACTCTTCAGTGCGCGATTGTACGATTTTGTATCCAGTCCGATTTCGCGCTGATTGACGATCGACTGCTTGTTCGGGTGCAGGAATTCAATCGGGTCTTCGATCGTAATAATATGTGAAGAAGTTTTCTCGTTTCGATGATTAATCATGGCCGCAAGCGTGGTTGACTTACCCGCACCGCTTGCCCCGACCATCAGGATCAGACCACGGCGTAACATGACCAGCTCCTTGAGCTGCTCCGGCATGCCGAGTTCGTCCAGCGTTGGCAAATCCGACGTAATGTAACGCAAGACCATGGCAACGTTGCCGCGTTGATGGAATACATTGACGCGAAATCGACCCAGCCCTTCTTCCGACAAAGCGAAGTCAATTTCCAACTCTTTGTTGAATTGCTCCATCTGATCTTCGGTCATGAGCTCAAACGCCGCCTGCTTAACCATTTTCGGTGTCATTTCGAGCTTGTTGACCGGCATGATCTTGCCTTCAATCTTGATCTTGGCTGGAGCAAACGGCGCAAAGAAAAGATCCGAGGCCTTTTTCTCAACCATCAACTTGAATAACGGTTTAACATTCATTGTTCAATCGTCCCTGTGGTCTCAGAATGTCTGAGCCGATTCCTCTTCCATGATTCGCAGAGTCTCTGATTGCTGATCAGCAGCCGAAGAGTCGCGCTTGCTTTCCAGCTTGATGCGCAGACGCAGTTCGTTCTTCGAGTCCGCATTGCGCATGGCTTCTTCGTATGTGATCGTACCTTCGTCGTAGAGGATGAACAGCGACTGATCAAACGTTTGCATACCAAGACGTGTTGACTTGGCCATGATTTCCTTAATCTTGCCAACTTTACCCTTGAAAATCAGGTCTTGAATCAAGGGTGTATTCAGCAAAATTTCCATCGCCGCGACGCGACCGATGCCGCCCTCGCGCGGAATGAGGCGCTGCGAAACGAACGCTTTCGTATTCAACGAAAGATCCATCAGCAATTGCTGACGACGCTCGTCCGAGAAGAAGTTGATAATTCTGTCTAGCGCCTGGTTTGCGCTGTTCGCGTGCAGCGTCGCCAGACACAAATGACCTGTCTCGGCGAACTGAATACCGTACTCCATTGTTTCTCTGTCGCGAATCTCGCCGATCATAATTACATCGGGCGCCTGGCGCAAAGTGTTTTTGAGCGCTGCGTGCCAGGATTCCGTATCGACACCGACTTCGCGCTGCGTGATTACGCAGCCTCTGTGCGGGTGAACGTATTCAATGGGGTCCTCAATCGAAACAATATGCCCGCGTGAATTTTCGTTGCGATGTCCGATCATCGCTGCCAGCGTCGTCGACTTACCGGAGCCGGTTCCGCCCACAACAATGCAAAGACCGCGCTTGTTCATGACGATGTCTTTGAGGATGGGCGGTAACCCGAGCTCTTCGAGCGTCGGAATCTCGGTCGTAATTGTTCGCAAAACCGCACCGACCATGCCCTGCTGAATAAATGCACTGACGCGGAAGCGACCAATTCCTTGCGGGGCAATCGCGAAATTCGCCTCTTTGGTGGCATCAAATTCTTTAATCTGCCGGTCGTTCATAATTGAACGCACCATAATCGCAGCCTGATCAGCAGACAATGGCGTGTCGGTCGCTTTATGAATCGTGCCATCTACCTTGATCGCCGGCGGAAAGGCCGCCGTGATGAACAAATCGGACCCTTCCCGTTCAACCATTTTTCGCAACAGGTTTTGCGTTAGCCGTACCGCTTGTTCGCGCTCCATATCGTCCTTTACTCCATTCAAGCTGCAGGTAGCAGCTCTAGAAATTATCCTTGTTGGCAGCCCGGTAGCGTGCCTCTTCCTTGTTGATCAGACCCTTCGCCAGCAGTTCCTGCAGATTCTGGTCGAGCGTTTGCATGCCGATCCCCTGACCGGTCTGAATTGCCGAGTACATTTGGGCGACTTTTCCTTCGCGAATCAGATTTCTGATTGCGGGCGTACCGATCATGATTTCGTGTGCGGCGATTCGACCACCACCGACTTTCTTCAATAGCGTTTGCGAAATAACCGCCCGCAGCGACTCCGAAAGCATCGCGCGGACCATTTCCTTTTCCGCCGCCGGGAACACATCGACAATACGGTCGATCGTCTTTGCCGCCGAACTGGTATGCAAGGTACCGAAAACGAGGTGTCCTGTTTCGGCGCCGGTCAACGCCAGTCTAATCGTCTCAAGGTCGCGCATCTCTCCAATAAGAATGACGTCGGGGTCTTCACGCAAAGCGGATCGTAAAGCTTCGTTGAAACCGAGCGTATCGCGGTGTACTTCACGCTGGTTGATCAGCGACTTCTTGCACTCGTGAACGAACTCGATCGGATCTTCGATCGTAAGGATGTGATCAGGCTTGTTCTCATTGATGTAGTCGACCATCGCCGCCAGCGTCGTCGACTTGCCGGAGCCTGTTGGGCCCGTGACGAGAACAAGGCCGCGAGGGTGCATGGCAATATCTTTGAAAATCGGTGGCGCACCCAGATCATCCAGCGACAGAATCTCCGACGGAATGGTTCTGAATACGGCGGCCGAGCCGCGATTCTGGTTGAAGGCGTTAACGCGGAAACGAGCCAGTTTCGGGATTTCGAACGAGAAATCGGTTTCAAGAAATTCTTCATAGTCCTTCCGCTGCTTGTCATTCATGATGTCGTACACCATGCTATTGACGTCCTTGTGGGTGAGCGCCGGCATATTGACTCGTTTGATATCACCATCAACGCGAATCATAGGCGGCACGCCACCAGACAAGTGCAAATCCGAGGCGTTGTTCTTTACCGTGAATGACAAGAGTTGCGCAACGTCGACGGCCATAATTATCCCTAATTTTTGTGTCACCGGACTTACCATAACCCGGCGTTGAATTGAGCCTAGTATAGCGAAGCAATCGGACTAAAACGTGATTGGAGTCACGGAAAACTTGCGGGATATCCGAGATTTGCTGGCCTTTTCGGCTGCAGAGGCCGAACGGACGCCTGACGCCGTGAAATTGCTCGCTGTCAGTAAAAAACAGCCCATAGAGAAGATTTTTGCAGCCATTGACGCCGGGCAGCAAGATTTTGGCGAAAACTTCGTCCAGGAGGGGTTGGCGAAAATTGATCAAACCCGGGATAAAGACGTCGTTTGGCACTTTATCGGGCACTTGCAGAACAATAAGACACGCGTGGTCGCCGAGAATTTTGACTGGGTTCACACTATTGACAGACTAAAGACAGCGCGCCGCCTCAGCCAACAGCGGCCTGAATCTCTTGGGCCGCTCAACATCTGTCTGCAGATCAATGTCGACGACGAGGATGGCAAATCCGGGGTGGTAATTGACGCACTGCCGGAACTTGCTGCAGCCTGCGTTGATCTGCCTAACCTGGTGTTGCGCGGTCTCATGTGCCTGCCAGCCGTGAGAACGGAATTCAGCGAGCAGCGCAAGCCGTTTTCGAAACTCCGGGAACTGGCGCAAGACCTTCGTGCAGGCGGAATCGATACGGACACGTTGTCGATGGGCATGACGGCCGACTATCGAGCCGCCATAATTGAAGGCGCAACGATTGTGCGGATCGGCACAGCGTTGTTCGGCCGACGAGATTAGCGGACAGGGTACCAGGATGAGCTACGAGAAAGTCGCGTTTGTGGGTGGTGGCAACATGACTCGGGCGATAGTGGGCGGACTCATTGCGGACGGCTACGACCCCGGCTGCATACTGATATCCGAACCTGCCGATGTACGGCGACAGACTTTGGCTGATGATTTTCCCGGTATTTCCATTAGCGCTGCAAATGACGCCGTCGTGCGTCAGGCCAACAGTGTTGTGCTGGCCGTGAAACCACAGATACTGCCAGGTGTGTGCAAACAGATCGCGCACGACGTAAAGAGTGCGCGGCCTCTGATTATCTCGATCGCCGCCGGGCCACGCAGCGAAGATATCGACCATTGGCTGGGAGGCGGCAACGCCGTCATTCGTGTCATGCCGAATCAACCATCCTTGCTGCGACTGGGAATCTCCGGGATATACGCGAATGCGGCGGCG
>JADFHE010000002.1:36398-65096 GCA_022567295.1 Pseudomonadota bacterium
TCGCCGCCGGGCCACGCAGCGAAGATATCGACCATTGGCTGGGAGGCGGCAACGCCGTCATTCGTGTCATGCCGAATCAACCATCCTTGCTGCGACTGGGAATCTCCGGGATATACGCGAATGCGGCGACGACGCCTGAACAGCTGGATACGGCGCGCCATATATTGTCTGCAATCGGACCGGTAATCACCGTACCCAACGAACACGACATTGACGCAGTGACCGCCATTTCGGGCAGCGGCCCGGCCTATTTCTACTTGTTGATTGACATGCTGGCCAAGACCGGTGTGGAGCTTGGCCTGGACGAAGAATCGGCACGACAGCTTGCCGTGGAAACGGCGAAGGGCGCAGCGGCGCTGGCGCATGCCTCGGGCGACCCAATGGATGACTTGATTGCACGAGTTCGATCGCCGGGCGGCACGACGGCGGCGGCACTCGATAGCCTTGAGGATCACGGCGTACGTGATATCTTCAAACGTGCTCTTACCGCTGCGCGGGACAGGGCAAATGAAATCGCCGATCAGGCGCACGAATCCGGTCAGGACTGATTTATGCCTTCAAATGTTGCCTCCGCTTTGGTTTTTGTTGTCAATGCACTAACAAGCCTCTGTCTACTCGTCTTACTGCTGAGATTTTGGCTGCCGTGGCTGCACGCTGACTTTCGAAATCCGCTCGCGCAAGGAATTTTGAAGCTGACATCACCGATCGTGGTTCCCGTGCGGCGGATCATTCCATCGTTTGGTCGACTGGACACGGCAACCGTATTGGTTGCTTTTGTTATTCAGTACCTCGCGATTTTGCTGATCCTGTTGATCCTGAGTTCCAGCGCAGAATTCTCGGTAATCGCAACCACCACGGTCGTCAAGCTCCTCTCGTTGTCAGTGAACTTATTTACCTTCGCGATCATCGTACGAATTATTCTGAGTTGGATATCACCAGGCCAGTACAACCCTGCAACCGCTATTATCGCAACATTGACCGACCCGGTGTTACGACCGTTCCGCCGCCTGATACCTCCGCTCGGCGGATTCGATATCTCCCCGATTTTCGCTATCATCTTGTTGGGCGCACTGACGAGAATTCTGATCGGCTTTAACCAATTAGGCATTTGACCGACAAACTCGAAGCCTGCGTTCGCAGCGTGGGTGACAACCTCATTATCGCAGTACGTGTGCATCCACGTGCCAAACACGACGAAATAGCTGGATGTCGCGCCATCCCGGCTGTCATTATTCGGTGGCAATACGCACCGTAGCAGGCAATTCCTCATCCGCGTGTAATGGTTTATAGTGACTCGAAAAAGGGGATAAGTGTCATGATTTCAAAAACACTGCTGATTTCTCTGTCGCTACTCGCGTCGCTTACCGCGTGCGGTGGCCCCGGCAATTCGGCCACCGTGCCAGAAGCGCAACCCGCCGCAGCATCTTCTGCCGATATCGGAAATCACATCGTGCACTTCAATGCACAATCCACCGACAAACTTCCTCCCGCCATTGCTCGCCAGTACAAATTCGTCCGCAGCAAAAACCGCGCAATGCTTATCGTTTCTGTATTACGCGAATCGGACAATATGCCGGTGCTGGCAGACGTGACCGTCAAGACCGTCAACATGGCCGGTCAACTCAAGAACGTTAAAATGAAAAAAATTGAAGAGCCGGGTGATATTGTCGCGATCTATTATATCGGCGACACCTCGGTTGCCAATCGTGAAACGCTGACATTCAACATCAGCATCAAGCCGGATGGCGAAGACACCTTCTCAGAAGTCACGTTCAAGAGACAATTCTACAGCGATTAATTTTCAACGCCGTACCTTTAATGTGCCTTAATTTAAAAGCCTTTTAGCGCTTACGCGCTCAGAAAACATATGTTATCGTCGCACCTGATTCGGTGCGGGCGTCAGCCCGTTTTTGTTTTTTTTAAGGAGTCAGTTTTTCATGGCAGCGAACACCAATAAACCACCGACCAAGTCCGAGATTTACGCAACGATTGTTGACGACACTGGTCTGACACGCAAAGACGTAGCGGCAGTATTTGAATCACTCAACGGCCAGATCAAGAAAAGTCTTGGCGGCACCGCGGGAATGTTTACCATTCCCGGCCTGCTGAAGATGCGCGTTGTAATAAAGCCGGCTCGCGAGGCTCGTAAGGGTATCAATCCATTCACGGGTGAAGAAATGATGTTCAAAGCGAAACCGGCAACAAGGGTTGTTAAGGTATTAGCTTTAAAGGGCCTGAAAGACATGGCCTGAGAATTGCACGTTTCTTACCGACAAAATAGCCGGGCACGTCCCGGCTTTCTTATGCCTTGTATTCTTCGATAAACTCGGTAACGGCCTCGCGAAGTTCAACCAGCCGGCCATGAAAGAAATGCTCGCCGTCTGGAATAATCAATAACTCTGGGCCAGGATTAAGTCCATTGATCCACGCGACGATTTCGTCGACATCGACCAGCTCGTCCTGATCGCCCTGTACAATCAGCCACGGACAGTCCGGCTGCGACGGAAGGCCGGATGCGAATCGATTGATTGCGGGCGCGACGCTTATCAGGCCATCGACCTCCGTTGCCATGGCAGCTTTGATTGCGATCGCTGCGCCAAATGAAAAACCGGCGATCCAAAGCGGCAGCTGGGGATTTCTGGCTCGCAGCCAATTAATCGCCGCCAAGGCATCCTCTAGTTCTCCAGTGCCTGCGTCGAATTCACCATCACTATACTCGGTGCCGCGAAAGTTGAAGCGCAATGCGCTGAATCCTGCGTGCACAAATGCGCGAGCCAAAGTATGCGCGACTTTGTTGTGCATCGTGCCCCCATGTTGCGGATGCGGGTGGCACACAACAACGCTTCCGACCGGTATTTGCTCCGCTGAAAGCTCCAAAATCGCCTCAAGACGGCCGGCAGGGCCGTCAATAAACAGCCTTTCTGTGCGTGGTGATTTGGCCATTAAGGTATCTGGGGTGGATAGATTCGTGAATACTGCTGTAAAATTATGACCTTATGTAATACGATCGCGCAAGTTCGGCGCGGGTCACAACAACGGTGGCGTTATGAGTGCCAGTATGAGCCTCGAAGCGCAGTATTGCGCACACAATTATCTCCCGTTGCCCGTCGTATTGACGCGCGGCGAGGGCGTTTTCGTCTGGGACGAGAACGGCAAGAAATACCTCGACATGATGAGTGCTTATTCGGCCGTTAGTCATGGTCACGCACATCCTCGTCTCGTCAGCGTGGTCAATAAGCAGGTGGCAAACCTGACAATCGTATCGCGAGCATTTCACACTGACCGTCTCGGCCCGTTCCTGCAGCGCATTTGCCAGCTGACCGGCCAGGACATGGCGCTGCCGATGAATACGGGCGCGGAAGCGGTAGAAACAGCGATCAAAGCAGCGCGCAAATGGGCCTATACAGTGAAGGGTGTGACGCCCGGGAAAGTCGAAATCATCGCGTGTAGTGGCAACTTCCACGGTCGAACAATGGCCGCAGTCGCGATGTCCGACGAACCACAGTACCAGGACGGCTTCGGCCCATTTCCGCCAGGTTTTCGGATCGTTGAATACGGCAGCCTGGATTCCCTGCGAGCTGCAATCAATGAAAATACGGCCGCGTTAATTATCGAGCCCATTCAAGGTGAGGGCGGAATCGTGTTGCCACCGCCCGGCTACCTCAAAGCGGCAGAGATGCTCTGCCGCGAGCACAATGTATTGCTTATTTGTGATGAGATTCAGACCGGCCTCGGGCGGACCGGCAAATTACTAGCCTGCGATCATGAAGGCGTCAAGCCGGACGGCCTGATTCTGGGTAAGGCACTCGGCGGTGGCATTCTTCCGGTTTCGATGTTTCTTGCGCGTCGCGAAGTTATGGAAGTGTTCACGCCAGGTGATCACGGCAGCACTTTTGGTGGAAATCCACTAGCGGCCGCAGTCGGTCTTGAAGCGCTGAATATTCTCATCGAAGATGAACTTGCAGAAAGAAGCGCAGAACGAGGTGATTATCTGCTCCGCAAACTGCGCAGATTAGATAGTCCGCTGATTAAAGAGGTGCGCGGACGTGGTCTGTTTATCGGCATAGAGATTGATCCTACTGTCGCAAGCGCGCGCGAGATTTGCGAGCTACTGATGGTGCGCGGTCTGCTGAGTAAGGAGACGCATGAAACAGTCGTCCGTTTGGCACCGCCGTTGGTTATTAGCGAGGCGGAAATCGACTGGGCCATGGTGCAGATCACCGCAGTACTGACAGAACTGGAAAAGGTGCAGCTCGCATCGTAATACTCCTAAATTCGAACGACGGAATCCATTGATGCCTGAACTAAACGTCATACATATCGCAATCATCGCCGCAATGACTGTTGTCGGTGCAATTGTCGGATGGCTGCTGCGAGGCAGTCGGGCCGAAGAGGAAAAAGCGGCGGTTAGCGCTGGCTGGCAGGAGCAGATTAAAGCGCAGCGAACGGAACATGATCGACTGACCGGTCAGAACAAGGGCCTGATGGAACAGATAAGCCAGTATCAGGCATCTAACACAGACGCGAAGAATCGCGCCCAGGAATTATCAGAAGCGGTGCAAGAGGCTTATTCACGGCGTGATCAGCTACAACGTGAGATCAAGGATATCCGCGCCGATCTCGGGGTCTCGGTGAGCGAGCGAGATCAGTTGCGGTCAGACATGAGCGCACAGGACAGAGACAGTATGGGCGCGGTGGAAAAGGATTCACGCATCGCCAAACTGCAGGTTGAACTCGAAAACTGGCAAAACCGACTGCCACCGCTGATCGAAAAATATCGACAGCGAAATGAGGATGCCGAGCAACTTGAAGTTGACCTCCGTGCGGCCCAGGAGCGCATTGCCGAACTCGAAGCCGACGACGAGTCCAGTCAGACGCGCATTGAGCCCGTTACGGATCCTGATTCACTAACCGACGGTCGCGACGCGTCCAACGATCCCATCGATGAGGACGAGGATGAGATCGAAGCCGCATCTAACGACGAAGCCGACGTCGAAGCGGAATCTGACGACGAAGCCGACGTCGAAGCGGAATCTGACGACGAAGCCGAAGCGGAATCTGACGACGAAGCCGAAGCGGAATCTGACGACGAAGCCGAAGCGGAATTTGACGACGAAGCCGACGTCGAAGCGGAATCTGACGACGAAGCCGAATCCGATGACGAAGCCGAATCCGATGACGAAGCCGATGACGAAGCCGATGACGAAGCCGATTCTGCATGGGACGATGATGCAATTAATGGCGCGCGGGACACCTTGCAGGACATCAAGGGAATTGGTCCTGCCATTGAGAAGACGCTCAATGAAATGGGCATTTTTCGCTTCCAGCAGATCGCCGAAATGAGTGAATACGAAATCGATCGAGTTGCCAAACGCTTGAAAGGATTTCGCAGTCGTATCTATCGCGAGGACTGGATAGGACAGGCCCGGGAATTGCGAGATCAAGAAGCCAGCGGCTAAGATTGTTGCCGCCGTCATTCTCGTCGGTGGCCTCGCAATCACACCGCTGCTGAACAACAGCGACCCGATTGCTGTGTCCACTCGCGTAGCGCTGTTCCCGAACTCTCCGGCATTTCAGATCAATTGGCATCACGGCGGGTTGGTGCTCGCCGGCCACACGTTGTCACTGCAGCATGAGCAGAACCTGTTGCAGGTCGCTGGGTCTTCATTCCCTGGAAGTCAGGTCATCACCGACTTCGAACCACTCGGTATCGTTCCTGATTACTGGGGTGACACAACGATCCAGATTCTTTATTTGCTTGCCGAAACGGACTCATCGCATGCCGATCTATCGACGGACAGAATCATTATCCGTGCAGTGATTTCAGATGAACTGGGCTGGCAAAATCGACTGCATGCATTAAAAAAGGCACTTCCCGACAACGTTCTGATTTCTGTCGACACAGTCATCATCGACACGACTGTAAGCGTATGGGAAGTATGCGAACGAGCGTTCGCGGCATTCGACGCCGGGCCGATTAATTTCGAGGAGTCCAGTGCCGAGTTACGCAGTTCAGCATATCCACGGTTGGACCGCGTGATCGCGTTCGCAAGTGCCTGTATGGATTCCAGCATTGAGATCATAGGACACACCGATGCGTCCGGCTTTGAGTCCTGGAATCAGACCTTAAGTTTGCGGCGTGCCAATGCTGTTGGCGACTACATTGTACGAGGCGGCATCCATCGTGCTCGCCTAATCGTTTCCGGAGCAGGCTCCGCTAATCCTGTCGCCGATGACGGTACACATTATGGTCGCAGCCTCAATCGCCGCATTGAAATTACATGGCGTGGTGCCGCGCGATAGATTCTGACCATTTTTGTCGTGTGGCAATACGGGCCTCTGTTTATTCGGGCGCCGTCAGCTTCACGAGTTCAATGCTAAAGATCAGCGGTGTATTCGGTGGAATGGCATCACCCCGTCCCGCGGCACCATAGGCCAGGTCTGATGCCACCACGAGTTCGCGCGTCTCGCCGACAAGCATGCACGGGACTCCAAGGTCCCAGCCTTTGATTACCTGGCCATTACCGAGTTGGAACTGGAAAACATTTTGGCCCGATTCCCAGATGAACTGCCCGCGTCGGTCTTTCGCAGTCTCATCTAGCTGCCACAGCCACACATTGGTATCTGCATAGTCTCCTGTAACGGCGGCCCGGCCGTAACCGGTATTGATGATCTTGGCCGACAAGCCGGGCACTATGGCGATGCTGCCTGATTCGTCTGCAACCGGGCAGTCAACCGCCACAGCCGCCCGTGTATCGGATTGCTCCGCTGGCAGTCCACAGGCGGCCAGCGACGCTGCAACAAATGACGTAATGAATGCGTAACGCCTGTTCACTCTTCTGTGTCCTTGAAATTCAGCGATGCGGAATTGATGCAGTATCGCAAACCAGTCGGCTGCGGGCCATCTTCGAATATGTGCCCGAGATGGGCATCACAATTCTTGCAAACCACCTCACGTCGAACCATACCGTGGCCGGTATCCGTATTTGTGTGGACAGCATCACCGGCCACCGGCAACCAGAAACTCGGCCATCCCGACCCCGAATCATACTTATGCTCTGAGCTAAACAGCGCGGCATCGCAGCAGACACAGCGATAGGTGCCGTGTGCTTTGTGATCAATGTACTTGCCCGTGAACGCACGTTCGGTATCGGCGTTCTGCGTAATCCGGTATTGCTCATCATCAAGTCTGGCGCGCAATTCCTTATCGTCCAAACTACTCATGATCAGCTCCAATGTCGAGATTCAATAAATACTCAGTCATACGCTGCACGTATTCCGCCGGATTCTCGAGCTGCGCGCCTTCTGCCAGCAACGCGTGATCCAGAACGATGTTTGACAACGCATCAAAACGCCCATCATCGTCCTCGCCCGACAATCGAATGACGAGCGGATGCTCTACATTTATTTCAAGAATCGGCTTCGAATCCGGCAGTTCCTGACCACTTGCTTCCAGCATGCGCCGTAACTGTGGATTGATATCCTGTTCGCCCGCAACGACGCATGCCGATGACTCAACAAGCCGGCGACTGGCGTTTACGGACTCCACTCGTTCCTTCAGCACACCGTGAATCTTCTTGAGTAACTTCTTATGATCATCGTTCAGTTTGTCCCGACCCTTATCGTCACTATCGTCCGGCAGATCCAGTGTCTCGCGGGCAACATCCACGAGGACATTGCCTTCGTATTCGGCCAGACTATCTACCAGCCAGGCATCAATACGGTCTGTCAATAACAAGACTTCGATTCCTCGGCTTCGCAGCTGCTCGATATGAGGACTGGCTATCGCCGTAGCGTAGTTTTCAGCAAGGATATAATAAATCTTGTCCTGCTCTTTTTCAGTGCGCTCAAGGTAATTGTCGAGCGACTGATTCTGTGTTTCATTGCCATTATGCGTCGTTGCAAATCGCAGCAACTTGGCGAGCTTATCCTTGTTGGCATGATCCTCGACCAGCCCTTCTTTTAGGACCTGACCGAACTCTCCCCAGAATTGCCGATATTCGTCCTCATCAGCGGCGATCTTTTTGAGCATATCCAGCACGCGTCGAGTCAGCGCACTGCGCATCGCCGTAAGGTCTGGATTTTTCTGCAGCATTTCGCGAGAAATATTCAATGGTAAGTCAGAAGAATCCACAACGCCTTTTACGAACCGCAGATACAAAGGCAAGAACTGCTCGGCGTCGTCCATAATGAAGACACGCTGTACATAGAGTTTCAGCCCTCGCGGCTTTTCCCGGTTCCAAAGATCAAAAGGCGCAGCACTCGGAATGTAGAGCAGGCTCGTGTATTCACGCTTTCCTTCAACGCGATTGTGGCTCCATATCAACGGGTCTGCAAAGTCGTGCGACAAGTGTTTGTAGAACTCCTTGTATTCGTCCTCGCTGACATCAGTTCGAGATCGAGTCCAGAGTGCGGTCGCGGAGTTCACTACCTTTGCAGCGGTGTCTTCGCCACCGATTTCGGTCAGCGAAACCGGGAAACCGATGTGATCGGAGTACTTACGAATAAGCGACTCAATTCGGAACGATTCCGCAAATTCGGACTCGTCTTTCTTCAGATGCAGAGTGACACGAGTGCCGCATTCTGCGCGATCAATGTTCTCTATCGTGAATTCGCCCTTGCCGTCGGACTCCCAGCGAACAGCCGCATCTGCTTCAAGTCCGGCGCGACGCGATTCCACCGTAACTTTGTCAGCTACAATAAATGCGGAATAAAAACCGACGCCGAACTGCCCGATCAAATGGGCATCGTGTTGCTTGTCGCCTGTCATCTGCTGAAGAAATTCAGCTGTGCCTGATTTCGCAATCGTGCCGAGATTATCGATCAATTCATCACGCGACATGCCGATGCCGTTATCGACAACAGACAAGGTACGCTGCTCCTTGTTGATCTCAATACCGACGCCCAGGTCGGTATCATCAGTTAGCAATTCCGGATTGGCCAGTGCCTCAAAACGCAGCTTATCAGCCGCGTCCGAAGCATTCGAAATCATCTCACGAAGAAAGATTTCCTTGTTGCTGTACAGAGAATGGATCATCAGCTGTAGAAGCTGACGAACTTCGGTCTGAAAACCGAGGGTTTCGCGCTGTTTGCTCACGCAATCGTCTCCCGACGTTATAGGGACAGACACGATATAGGCTCCGCCGCCTATTTCAAGTCTGTGCGCGATGTTCGGGCGGAATATTCAGGCTGTTTGCAAGGCACTCGAAGGTGGCGAGGTTACTGAATGGTACAACAGCATCACAATCAGAAGCGTCGAGGTCGAGAGTGCAATTGGTGGATACACTAGCGCAAACCCAATGCCGGCGATCGCCCCGGTAACAACAGCAAGATAGGAAAACAGTACCAGAAGGACTTGACGAAGCCGTTCGACGATTAAGCCAAACATTCCATAAAGGTCGTCCACGTCATCGAGAAATTGAAGAAATCGTTCCATGCCTACTGGACAATAGTCAGCAACGGGCCGGCACTCTCGGCATCCCCACCGTGGGTATCACCCTCATCCAGAGATGCGTGGTTGGCTTCTTTGGCATACGCAATCGCACGGTGGAAGAGTTCCCACCGCTGGCGGGCTGATTCGCTCTTTAACGCCACAATGGGCGAGTCATTATTAAGTTGCTTCTTTAACATACTCTGGTCAACAGGTTTTCAAGTGGTAAATGAACTATAGAGAGGCCCGCATTATCACTCCGTGAGGCAAGTCACAGCTTGCTTTAGAACTTGCCTTGGACCGCTATTTTCGGTCGGAAACAAGACGCAGTTCCGGTGAAAATTGCGACTCATTTCACAGACCATGGATGCTGATATGCCGGACCGGCGGTCATTACGTAAAACGCCGACGGAGAGTCGGCGTTGGGCGGAAAATACTTTGGACGGTTCAGCAACTAGTCATCGTTGCTCTGGTTCCTGGACCAACTGCGCTTAACCTGATCTGCCCAATCGCGATATCCCTTCCATGTGTACAGCGATGGATCAATGCCGGAACGGGCGCTGCGCGTAGTCGGCGCTTTCGATATCCAACGTCGATATTGTTGCCATCCGTCCGCGTCGTTCGCTGCAGGCTGTCTATTGTCCAGCGTCGCATCTTCAGCAGTAGCCTCTGACCCGGCATCCTTACCGATGCTGTCCGCCCACTTCATGTGTTTGCTATCCGGCATTCGTTTGCTCAGTTAGTCCTTTGAACAAATGCTAAAGCCCATTCACCATAAATCACAGGAACTGCATCACAATGCACATTTTGAATTTATTGTTGTTTATTAGTATGTTATGGACTTTTTTACTTAATCACGTAGCATGGATTGTAATCTTTACCCGAAACCTTCATGCGTTTTTGCTCAACAAATGCCGCCAGCAGCCTATCCAACATATCCATGATTCGTTGTGAACCATGGAGGTGAAACGGTCCGTGCCGCTCGATCTGCTCCGCTGTGTCCTCTCGCACGTTGCCCGCAACGATGCCGGAGAACACACGTCGAAGGTTCGCAGCCAGAACGTGCGCCGGTAAATTCTCGCTGATATCCAGTCCGTGCATGGATTCGTGCGTCGCAACGAATGGCGTCTGAAACTCACGATCAATCGTCAGCCGCCAATTAAAATAATACGCATCGCCGTGGCGTTCGCGAAACTCGAGTACGTCGTTGAGTCGAATCTTCATCTCTTGCGCGACGGCCCGCGGATCACCAATGATGATCTTGTAACGATTTTGCGCGGCGGCTCCGAGGGTTGCACCAACAAACTCATCAATCTGCTGGAAATACGCTTTTGCAGAAGCGGGACCGGTCAACACCACCGGCAGCGGCTGGCCGTCGTTATCCGGGTGTAACAACACACCCAGCAGATAAAGAAATTCCTCAGCCGTTCCGACGCCGCCCGGAAGAACTACAATGGCATGACCTGTTCTTACGAAGGCCTCCAGACGTTTCTCCATGTCCGGCATGATAACCAGCGAATTGACGATAGGGTTCGGCGATTCGGCAGCGATGATGCCGGGCTCCGTGATTCCGACGTACCGCCCGTTTCGAATACGCTGCTTGGCATGCCCAATCGTCGCGCCTTTCATCGGGCCTTTCATCGCGCCCGGACCGCAACCGGTGCAAATATCCAGTCCGCGAAGACCCATTTCATACCCGACCTGCTTGGAATAGTCGTACTCGTTGCGGCTGATGGCGTGTCCGCCCCAGCAGACCACCATGTTGACTTGTGCGGGCAGCACCAGTATTCGAGCATTTCGAACGATGTGGAACACGGCGTTCGTGATGCCATCTGACGATTCCAGATCGAATCGCCCACTATCGAAGATCTCGTGGCGGGTATAAACAATATCCCTGAGAACAGCCGACAATAGCTCACGTGTGCCGCGAATCATCCTGCCATCTACAAAGGCATTTGCCGGTGCGTTCTTTAGAGAGACCCTGAGACCTCTGTCCTGCTGAAAAAATCCGACCTCAAAATCGCAGTATGCCTGCAGCACTTCCTTTGCGTCATCAAACTCGCTACCGGAGGTCAGCACGGCCAAAAGACAGCGGCGCATTAACGGGTACAAGCCACCTGAGCCTGTGCTCTTGAGAAGATCGACTTCGTGTTGTGAGAGGACCTCCAGGCTACCCTCTGGCCATATCTCCGCATCAACGCACGTCACTGAATCAGCCACTGGTCAGGGGCGAATTTCTATCGGCGTATTATCGCCGGTCATCAACCAGATATCGATAATGTCGGAATTGGAAACGGCAATACAGCCGTTTGTCCAGTCCCGGGTTCGGTAGTAGGTTTCGGAACGCGTTGGTTCATTAGGCTGCCCGTGGATCATTATCGCACCGCCCGGATCTACGCCGCTTTGGTGCGCCTCGCGGCGATCCGCTGCACTCGGGTACGAAACATGAATTGACAGGAAGAAGTCGCTTTCCGGGTTGCGGGTATCAAGTAAGTATTCGCCCTCGGGTGTTCTAAAGTCACCCTCTTCTTTCTTGTCGCCATCCGGTCGAATACCCAGAGCAATCTTGAACGTGCGAAATATCTCACCGTCATTCATCAGATGAAGTACGCGCGCCGACTTCTCGACCACAACCCGATCCGCAACTGGAAACTCGCTGGCCGGTGAAACACCGGACACAAGTAGCAGCAGCGCAGCACAAATAGTTTTAGTTCGAATCGCCATCATAATTTTGTTTCGCCAGACCCAAGACTACCAAACCTCTGCTCACCGTAAAACGGCCTGTTTCACACTAGACGTTGCGCCCGACAATCCAGCCGATCGCAAATCCGATACCACCAGCAACGGTTGTATAAAAGGGCAGGTATTCAAAAACGCGTTCTGGATGCGCTGCATCGGTGAACATTTCATTAAGGTTTATTGAGTACGCGTAATGAATATACAACGCCAGACCGAGGGCGGGAATAGCATAACCGACGACGCCAAGTGGCAGCCTCTTACCGGCTCCGGACCAACGGCCGCCGCCGAGGATCAGTACTACACCCGAGAGCAAAACCAGCAGAGCTAGCGGTACGAGATTGCGCAGTACGTACGGTCCGCCTTGTTGAATGTCGTTGAACCAAAATGCCGCGACAATGGCGACCAGGACAACCGGCAGCAATCGCCAGGCCGTAAATCTGAGCACGGTGCCCATCAACCACGCTCTACTTTAGTCAATAACGGAATCTGCACTTTGGTGCCAGGGCGCACCATATGCATGTCAACGCCGGGGTTATATTGCCGGAACAACCAGATCGGTACATCGTATTTACGTAGCGCAAGAATCCAGATCGACTCGCCCGTCCGAATCGTGTGTTCGGTGACGCCGCTAATTATGTGCTGTCGGAAGAAGCTGTCCTGCTGCGACCGATGATAAGCGATGCGTCGTTCTTCAAACACCTTCGCATCAACGGTATTCAGGTCCAGTCGGATGCGCTGACCGACCGAGACGGGGGTGCGAAATGCCAGACCGTTCAGGTCACGCAGTCTCTGTGTCTTTATTTCCAGCCAATCGCCAAAGTGCCCAAGCGTTTCCAGGGGCTGAATTTCGATCGTCTTATCATCAGCCACGCTGTAATCACTGGGGTCCGACAGTAATGCGGTTTGGATTGCCCCCAACAGCGACGAGGCCAGATCACCGGCCATCGTTCCTGGCGTCATTTCAGCAACCTCAGCGTCGCTCTTAGTAGCAACGCTCGCAACGGCATTCGCTTGCGCAGCCGGCATGTCAGTGGGTCGCGGTCCTATCGGTGCCGGACCTGCGGCGGGTAGCCGCAGCTTTTGGCCCGCCCGGATACGGTGACTGCTATTGATGTTGTTCAGCGCTACCAACGTCGATACGCGTGTATCGTAAGTTTGCGCAATTTGCGACAACGTGTCGCCACGCGAAATGGTATGAAACAAATCGGGCAGCTGTTTTGCGAATACGGCGTCGGACGGCAAAGCCCGGAGCACCTCGGCAAGTGACTGCTGCAACCCGTCTGCGGGAAGGCGCAGCTGGTACCCCTTGGGCAGGTACTTGCTTCCCTGCCACACGGTCGCCTGCAGCGCCGGATTATATTGTGCCAGTTTCGCCGGGGTAATCCCAAGCGCCTTCGTCAATCCGGGCACGGCAACATAGGTCGACAGATTGGCGACCGAGAAGTTCGTTGGCGCCTCGATCTTCAGACCCGGAAAGTACTTCTCTACATTCTGATCGACCTCTCTGGCAGCGAGAAACGCTAAGTAAAAGTTTCTCGATGCAAAGCCGAACGTTCGGCCGTCGTATCTGCGCAGAATGTCAACGTATGCTGTGTCACCGTATTTGCGCATCGCACGACGTACGCCCCCCAGGCCGTGATTGTAAGCTGTAATGGCCATCGGCCAGTTTCCGGTAATCGAAAAGTTATAGGCCAGCAGCCGGGCCGCCGCGCGCGTCGCTGCGAAGGGGTCATTACGCTCGTCAACTATATGATCCACGCGCAGATAACGGCGCCCGGTACTGCGTGTGAACTGCCAGATCCCCGACGCACCAACGTGTGAACGCGCGGCCGGATTGTAGGATGACTCCACGTGCGGCAATGCTGCGATATCGATCGGGACACCGAGCGCCGCGAATTCTTTGTTGACGTAGTCACGCCAACGACCCGAGCGCTGCAAGCCGAGCCGGAATCGTCCCTTCAGACCTTGCTGATAGCGGATTCGGCCGACAGCAGCGCTCAGTATCTTGTTACTGACACTCGCTGGCCACAATGCAAGTACCCGGGATTCTTCTGCAGTCAGGTTGCTGCGCTTACCCGACGCTAGTGATCGCAAGATTGTCTGCAGTTCCTTGCGGCGTTGGTCTATTCGCCGTTGCCGTTCGCGGCGCGACTGATTCTCGGGCATGGCCAGTCGCTCGTATACGATCGCGAGATTCCGATTGTCGTGCAGCACGCCTTCGTCGTTGCCGTAGACCGTGAAGACATCGATCCAGAAATCAACATCGGGCTGCAGCTCCGCGGGCTGGGGGAAGGTCTCGTCCGCTGCCGCCAGGCCGAAAAAAAACAATATCAGCGCTAATAAACAGGATCTTGGGCTTGTCATTTATGTTAAATCAAGTTTCAATCGTAAATTATTGATTACTTCACAGAAAAAAGCCGTGAAATGCCGTATTTTCGGAGTGAAATGAGCACCTCACGCCACCAATCTGACAGCTACGGAAGCATTTGCCAATACCTGGCAGGTTTTGCTTTGCTGCTGTCATTCGCCGCCGCCTATGCCAGCGAGCCTGCAATCGACCCTTCGGACAACGGCGTCGACGTTCTGCAGGGTTCGACTGTCGATGCTGAATCTCGTTCCAGTGAAACCCCGGCTGCTGCCAAGCAGTTGCTCGATCGGGGTCCGGCGCGCGAATACATGGGTCCACTGGCTGACGCCGTGACGGCTGCCCGGGGCCGGGCCCGGCCGTTGCGATTGCTCGGTACCGAAATCGCTCCGGGTACGGCGCAACGACTATCGTGGTCGGCAACCGAGTTATTCGAAGGTATGCCGGTAACCACGCCGGTCCTCGTCGCAAATGGCGTCACACGTGGCCCAACCTTGTGTCTAACCGCTGCCATTCACGGTGACGAACTCAATGGCATCGAGATGGTGCGCCGCATCTTTCATGACATCGACCCCGAGAAACTATCCGGTGCATTAATTGGTGTACCGATAGTCAACGTGCAAGGGTTTCGCCGTGGATCACGCTACCTGCCGGATCGCCGCGACCTCAATCGATATTTTCCGGGGAATCCGAGTGGCAGCGCCGCGGCGAGAATCGCGCACGCGCTTTTCACCGATATTATTTTGCACTGCGACGCGCTCGTCGATCTGCATACCGGATCGTTTGAGCGTGCCAACCTGCCGCAACTTCGTGCCGACTTGCGCAATCCTGATGTCGTCACCCTGACCCTTGGTTTCGGTGCGATGGTTGTCTTGCACAACGAGCCGACAGTCGGGACGCTGCGCTACGCCGCGACACGCGCCGGAATACCGACCGTGACCGTGGAGGCAGGGGGGCCGTCACAACTTGAACTCGCCGAAGTCAAACACGGGGTGAAAGGCGTCGAAACATTACTGACGACGCTTGGCATGACACGACGTATACGCCTCTGGGGCGATCCTGAGCCTGTTTACTATCGTTCGTCCTGGGTACGAGCGAATAACGGCGGCATATTGCTGTCCGACGTTTCCCTGGGCAGCACCGTCAGGAAAGGGGATTTGCTTGGCTCAATAACCGACCCGATGAGCAACGCCAGAAGCGAGCTGCGTTCGCCCTATTCTGGCCGCATCATCGGCATGGCACGCAACCAGGTCGTGATGCCAGGCTTTGCCGCTTTTCATATAGGCATCGAGACGGATGAAGTATCAGCAATTGAAGAAGCAATCGACGTCGCACGAAAATCCACTGACAGTGGTTACGTAGACGGCATGTCCGAGTAAACTGCGGTCGCTATGACCGCCGATCGCAAACCCCTTGCAAGCTACTGGGCTCCGAAATACTGGCCGGCATGGATTGGTATGGGATTGCTGCGACTTGTCTGCCTGCTACCGCATCGGGCGGCGCTCGCAACGGGTCGCATGCTGGGCCGGCTAGCACATCGGTTTGGTGGGTCCCGTCGGGCTATTGTACGTCGCAACATAGAACTGTGTTTTCCGGAACTTACAGCAACTGAACGCGACGCGCTGGCATATGAGCATTTCGAAGCGCTCGGCATGACACTGATCGAGATGGGGCTGGGGCGTTGGGCCAGCGATGAACACCTTGCCTCGATTACCAGGATCAACGGGCTGCACCACCTGCAGCAAGCGATCGCAGAAAATCAAGGTGTGATTCTCCTCGCCGCACACTTTACGACGATCGAAATCAGCGGACGAGTCCTCGCCTTGAACAGCCCACCGTTCGATGGTGTTTATCGCAAGAATCGCAGTGCCTTCATTACAGAATTGCAGCGCAGCGGGCGTGAACGTACGGTCGCGAATACGATCGAAAAACGTGACATCAAGCAGATGATTCGAAGCCTGCGCGCCGGGCGACCCGTCTGGTATGCGCCCGACCAAAGCTACAATCGAAAGGGTTCGGAAGTCATTGAATTTTTCGGTGTACCGGCGATGCACACCACGGCGACCTCGACGCTTGCGCGCCTTGGAAGAGCTGTGGCAATTCCGTTTTTCCCGCGGCGGCTGAAAGACGGTACTTATGAGATGACACTATTGGCACCGCTAGCTGATTTTCCAGGCGACGACCCGGTTGCAGATACGCGCCGCTACATCAAGGTGCTCGAAGATCACATCCGCACCTGCCCGGAGCAATACTTCTGGATACACCGCAAGTTCAAGGACCTGCCCGATACCTACCCGAATTACTATGCGGACCTGGCAGCGCTGAAATAACCCTCAAGCAACTGCTCCCAGTTGGCGTCACGAAAATGCAGTATCGGATCCATTGCCGCTACCTTTTGGAGTGAGCGGTGCAAGCGACTCAGGGTTTCCTGTTGCCAGGGACCCGGTGGCTTGAGCGCGCCTCTGTCGAAATCGAGCATCCAGATGTCCGCGTCCTTATCGACCTGAACGTTGTACGCATTCATGTCGGCGTGATACACGCCAGCCTCGTGAAATTTCCAGACGGATGCGCCCAGCGACTGCCAGAATACTTCGTCCCGATCGATTTTCGCTATGTATTGCGATAGCGAGACGACGTCCGGGATTCGAACGGTGATGATATCGGCGGTATAGAAAGTACCGCGGCGACAAAACCTCGCGGCGGCCGGGCGCGGTACATTCATGTTGTTCGCGGCCAGTTTGTCGAGCAGGCGCCACTCCAGGAACGAGCGAGTTAAATCCTCACCGGAGAAAATGTAGGTATCGCGAATGATCTTGCCGAGGAGGCCGCCGCGCAGGTAATGCCGCAGTACGAACTGACGCGGCACGTTGCCGACAAACATTGTGTTGCCGCGCCCACCGGATCGCAGTGCTCCGGTCAGAATTTCCGCGTGTGGCCATCCCTCAGGCGTAAAGCGCTCAGCCGAAATCTGGTTGATAATCGCCTTATCGTATAGGATGGCGCCGTTCTTGGTTCTCTCGACGGTTTCGGTCAACGGATCCGTCCTTGTCTTTTGTCTGATCTGATTTTACAAGTACAGCCGGAAAGAATTTGTGTCATACGTCTCTCGGCGATTGGTGACACATGTCATGCCCTCGCTGTTGTTCGTCGTATCCAGGATAGCTGGCCCGATGCCAAAATTACCTGGATTATCGGCAAAACCGAAGCCTCGCTCCTGGCCGATATACCGGACATTGAGTTTATCATCTTCGATAAATCCAAAGGTCGCCGCGCCTACGCGAAGGTGCAACAGCAACTTGGAAATAGCACATTCGATGTTGCACTCTGTATGCATGCATCGATGCGAGCCAACTTTCTCTGCCGCATCGTAGCAGCCCCAATCCGACTAGGTTTCGATCGCGCACGCGCGAAAGATTTTCAATGGCTGTTTACTAATCGACGTATTGCAGCGGCGACGGCCCAGCACGCCCTCGAAGCGATGATGTCTTTCGCTACGGCGATTGGCGTTGCTCCACGCCCGATTCGCTGGCACATTCCGCTTGATGACGGTGCGTGCGAATTTGCTGCTAAATTCAACAATCCCGGCAGACCCCTCGTTGTTATCAGTCCATGTAGCAGCCAGCGAAGCAGGAACTTCAGAAACTGGAGTATCGACAACTACGCGGCGACGATTCAACATCTTGCAGACCGGGGGTGCCGTGTTGTTCTCACCGGTGGCCCCACAGAACTGGAGATCCGGTACGGCGACGCACTATGCGCTACCGGGGCCGCCGACAATCTGGTCGGTAAAACGTCGCTCAAGGAACTGGCGGCGCTGCTCGACGCAGCCGATCTGCTTATCTGCCCTGATTCAGGACCGGCACACATCGCGACTGCTTTCAACACCCCCGTGCTCGGTCTCTATGCTACCTCAAACCCCGATCGCACCGGTCCATTTGCGGCACGCGAATTGACCATTAACCGTTATCCGGATGCAGCATTGAAATATTTGGGCAAGCCTGTTGAGCAACTGCGCTGGGGCCAGCGGGTGCGGCATCCCGGCGCCATGAGTTTGATTACGGTTAGCGATGTCATCGACAAGATCGACGTTTTTCTTGATATTTAGCGGATGTTGGCCAGCACGCTGGCCGGAGAAATCTCTTTCAAACAGCGCAGGTGCTGCAGCGGGCATTCCCGTTCGAAGCAGGGACTGCAGTCGAGGTTCAAATAATGAATGTCGTGGTCGTCAGTCAATGGTGGCGTAAAAAAAGGTGACGATGACCCATAAATTGCGTGGACGTGAATACCGACCGCAGCGGCCATATGCATTAGCCCGGAATCGTTGCTGACTGCCTGCTTACAAAGCGCCAACAGATCGATGACATCCGCCAGCGACGTCTTGCCGCACAGGTTTCGCCCATGGCCATGGTTCGTGATTTCGTCACCAGCCTGCACATCATTATCCGAACCCATTACCCATACGGCATGGCCAGAACGGTCCAACATCGACGCCAGCTCTGCAAAATACTCCAGTGGCCAGCATTTGGCAGGACCGTATTCGGCTCCCGGCATCATCGCCACTATCGGGCGTTCGATATTCAATGACAGGTCCGTCAACAATTGCTGCTGACGTTCTTCCGACACTTGTAACGACGGCTGCGGAATATCTGCCAACGACTCATGCGTCCTCAGTCCTAACGCCGCGAATCGTTTCACCGTTTGATTCAGAACATTCTGATCGAATGCGCGAACGTCATTGACGAGCAAGTACCGTGACTCACCGCGATATCCAGTCCGTACCGGGATGCCGGCAAACCAGGGTACCAGTGCGGACTTGAACGAGCGCGGCAGGATAATTGCCCGTTCGTAGTCTGCGTCGCGTAATCTCTTCGCAATTCGCCGGCGCTTTGCCAGCCCGATCTCGCCGTGCCCGGTCTCGGAGTCAATGCCATAACGAATCTCCGGCATTCGCGCAACGATAGGCAGTGACCAAGCGGGCGCCAACACGTCGAGGGTCCGATCGGGTTCTCGAATCTTCAGCAATTTGAAGAGAGACTGCGCCATGACCATGTCACCAACCCAGGACGGTCCGACAATGAGTGTCGAGTTGCTACCCAATTTGGTCCAGGTAGTCCTTCACGCCGTCCTCGACGCTACGAAAAACCACGTCACAACCTGACTGCCGCAACTGAGTGAGGTCTGCCTGAGTAAAGCTTTGGTACGCGCCTTCGAGGTGCGCCGGAAACGGTATGTAGCGGATCTTGCCTTTGCCATGCCACTTGATAACGGCATCGGCGACAACATTGAAGCTTTGCGCACGACCGGACCCCGCATTGAAAATTCCCGACACATCGGGATTATCGAGAAACCACAGATTCACCTTGCAAACATCATCGACGTAGACGAAATCTCGCACTTGTTCGCCATCGGCATAACCGTCAGTGCCGGCAAATAATCTCGCCTCCCCATCTTCGCGAACCTGTTTGTTGAAGTGAAACACAACGCTCGCCATCGAACCCTTGTGTTGTTCGTGAGGACCGTACACGTTGAAATACCGCAATCCTACAATCTGACTTTTGGCGTCTGCAGCAACTCGTCGCACGTAACGATCAAACTGTATCTTTGAATAACCGTACATATTCAGCGGATTCTCAAACACCGGGTCTTCGACGAATTGCTTCGAACCGCCGTAAACGGCTGCAGACGATGCGTAGATAAATTGTGTCTCGTGTGCAAGACAGTGGTGCAGCAATTTCTTCGAGTAGCCGTAGTTGTTTTGCATCATGTAGCGGCCGTCCCACTCAGTAGTCTCGGAACAGGCTCCCAGATGCAGGATTGCGGTTATACCCTTGGCAAATCCCTTGTCCGCCGACAGTCGCACCGCGAACTCATCTTTATCGAGATAGTCGGCGATCGGCAGAGTGGCTATGTTAACGAACTTGTGCCCATCAGTGAGCTCATCAACGACCACTACATCATCGTAGCCGCGCTCGGTCAGGGCCTGGACAATATTGCTGCCTATGAAGCCGGCGCCGCCGGTGACGATCCGCACTCAGCAACTACCTGTCGGCGTCCGTCATATGATATTGAGCACCACAATAGGGGCATATCGCCTCGCCAGTGGGCTCGATTGGCAAGTACACTTTCGGGTGCGAGTTCCACAAATACATGCCTGGCATTGGACAGCTCAGCGGCAAATCCGTGGGCCGAACGCTATACTTGTGCTGGGCATTCGCCGGAATCAAGTTCTGCTCGACGGTTCCTGCTCTGGCTGCCACGGCTTTCTCTTTCGATTGTTAATCGGACCGCGAATTATAAGCGCCTCAGGCCAGCCAGTCATCCCACAGTGTCGCTACAAATTCGCGTTCCGAAGTAAAACGCCGTGCATCGCACAATGCTTTCTGTCCGTCAAGAACCAGACGGTGCAAATGCAGGCGATAGTCTCGATAAATATCCTGCAATTGCTCCGCCACATCCTTTTCAAGCAGATCAGTAGCGATCAGCGCATCCAGCTGGCGAATATTATCGGAGTAAAGCATCACGTCCGGATACTTGTTCGCCTCTCGCAACACAAGATACTGCACCAGAAATTCAATGTCGCCGATGCCTCCGTACCCATGTTTGAGGTCAAAAATTGTCTCGTCACTTTGATCGAGTTCTTTACGCATTCTGCGACGCATCGAGATGACGTCATCTCGTAACCTGTCGCGACGCACTCTGCCGCCCAGCGTTTCACGCCGTATGCGTTCAAACTCCCGTGCAATCGTTTTGCTGCCCGCAACAGCTCGGGCGCGCAGCAGCGCTTGATGCTCCCAGGTCCAGGCGTTTTCTTCCTGGTAACGCTCAAACGCTTCAGTGCTAGTCACCAGCAGTCCGGAACGGCCGTCCGGTCGAAGACGTGTATCAATATCGTAGAGCTGGCCCGAACCCGTCTGCGTGGTCAGAAAATGCATGAGCCGCCGAACCAGCCGGCTGAAAAACATCGTGTTGTCCAGCGGCTTATCACCGTCCGTCATCTGCTTTTCGCCTTTCGAATCGTGCAGAAAAACAATGTCCAGATCGGACCCGTACGACAACTCGAGCCCACCCAGCTTGCCATAGCCGATAATGGCAAAACCGGCGTTATGAGTGGTTCCGTCGACAACATAACTAGGCTCGCCGTGTTCCGACCCCATGTCATCCCACGCCACACGCAGCGCTTCGTCCAGTACGACCTCAGCAAGCCAGGTTAATCCGTCGCTGACCTTCATGATCGGCAACTTGTCATTGAAATCCGCGACCGCGATGCGAAACATCGCAGCCCGCTGAAACTGCGCAATGGCATGCATTTGCGTTTCGCTGTCGGAGTTCGCGCCATTGTCGAGCCGTTGCTGAATTTCGCAAGCGATGTCTTCTTTCGTCACGTGCTCCGAGTAGACTTGTGGGTCCAGCAGTTCGTCCAGAAGCACCGGATATCGGGCGATCTGGTCGGCTATGTAGTGACTTCGACCGCAGAGATCAACAAGTTTCGACAATGCCTGTTCATTTTCATTGAGCAATGCCAGATAGGCGCTACGGCGCAGGATGCGTTCGGTAACGGCCAGAGTGCGCGACAGTGCCGAAACCGGCCGCTCAGACGTGGCGATCAGTGCGATCAACCTGGCCATGTAGCGCTGCAGACGCCGGCTCGATACCGCGTCGATTTGCTGTGTTGCCGACGACGATGCAAACGCTACAATTTTCTCAGCCAGTAATGGAGCATCAGCGCCAGTCATTTTGCTGAGTTCGTCTGCCCACCGTCGTTCGCCCGCCTTTGACTCCCAGAGCTCGTTGAAAACTTGCGATGCCGGACTCTGATCGCTGCGATCGCGAAAAGCGATCGCGTCGAACTGAGCAGATATCGTGTTGCGATGCCCGTCAAGCACGCTGACGAGTTCGTCCCAGGTATCGTGCCCCATCGCCAGGCACAATCTGGCTCTGTCGATCTCGTTAGTTGGCAATTCATGGCTTTGTTGATCGCGCATCGCCTGAATATAATTCTCCGTCCGACGCAAGTATCGATAGGCAAGGCGCAGTTCCTCGGCGTCGCCAGCCGTGAGGCCACGATCGCTGACAAGCAGTGGCAAGACGGTCTGTAATTCGCGGCTCTGAAGCTCAGGCTCGCTGCCACCGCGAACCAGTTGCAAAGCCTGTACAATGAATTCTGCCTCCCGAATTCCACCGGGACCGAGCTTGATGTTGTCAGCCAGCTCGCGACGGCGAACCTCCGCCGCGATCAATTCCTGCATTTCTCTAACGGCCTCGAAAACACCGTAATCGAGATATCTTCGATAGACGAATGGTTGAATCATGTTCGAGTACAGCTCGTTGATAATCTTGGCCGCTGGTTGCGTACCAACAACCCGGGCCTTGACATAGGCATATCGCTCCCAGTCGCGACCATGTTGTAACAGGTAGGACTCCAGTGCCGCAAAACTCACTACCGGTGGGCCACTTTCACCGAACGGCCGTAGCCTCGTATCGACCCGAAAGACGAATCCATCGACGGTCATCTCATCAATAAGCGCGATGACCTGTCGGGACAGGCGCGCAAAGTATTCTTGCGCGCTGACGGTTCGATCACCGTCCGTTTTTCCATCTTCCGAGTAGCAAAAGATAAGATCAATATCGGATGAGAAATTCAGCTCGCGGCCACCCAATTTTCCCATGCCCAATATGACGAGAGGAACAATCTCGCCAAGTTTGTTTCTGACTTTTCCGAAACGTGGTTGCAGCTGTTTCTCGGCGTAACGAGTAGCTGCATCAAGCATACGATCGGCAAGTAGCGACAACTGCTGCAGCGTTTCGTCAAGATCCGCACTGCTCTCCAAGTCTCGCCATAAGATGCGCAGGAGATACTGGTTGCGGAAGCGACGTAGCTCAGATTTGATCGTTACGGGATCCACAACGCTCGTGGCGACATCCTCCGCAAATCGGTCGATTAATTCATTTTCGGGAGCATTGTTGAACGAGTCGGCATTTTCGATAAACCAGCCGAATTCACGCATCAGGACTTTGGCCGCAAACTCACTGCAGGCAATCAGATGGACGACTGGAGCAACCAGATGGGCCGGCACAGAAACATTCTGTTCTGCCAGTCTTTCGAACCAGAGTCTGACTAGCGGACGCAGTTTTTCCGGCAGGCCGGAAATGTGACTGTAGAGAGCACTCTGCATGCCCGCAGTCTAACCAAATTCTCTCTGGCGGCACTATCGGGAAGCGGCCGGACTGACAATCAGCGTTTTTGGGTCAACCAGAAGATGACGATTTCATTTTTGACGTAACACACAGCACCGAGTCCAATGGCACCGGCTTGCCGATAATGTGACCCTGCGCGTAGTCAACGCCCAGATCGCTGACCAGCTTGCGAGTCTCTTCGGTCTCGACGTACTCGGCGACGGTTTTCAGTTTCATGACCTTCGCGACCTGTGTAATGGCTGCGACCATCGATTCGGATATGCGATTGTCTGTAATGTCACGAATAAAACCACCATCGATCTTCAACGTATCGACGTTGAAGCTCTTCAAATACGCGAACGAACTCAGTCCGGCGCCGAAGTCGTCCAATGCAATCTGGCAGCCGCGTTCTCGAAGTCGGTTGATGAAGGATTTCGCCTTCTTCAGATTCGATACTGCCGCTGACTCAGTGATCTCAAAACAGAAGGACGACGCAGCAAGTTCGCTGCGATCGATCTCCTGCTCGATAAACTTTAGGAATTCGTTGTCACCGAGTGACTGCCCCGACAGGTTCATCGCGAAAATGGCGTCTTGTTCTTCGACAAAGGCGCGTGCAGCGGACAGTCTCGCAATCGTGTTCGAAACGACCCAGCGGTCGATCTGCGGCATCATCCGGTAGCGTTCGGCCGCAGAGAACAGCGCGTCGGTTTCGATAAGACCACCTTCTCCATCCTCCATGCGCAGCAGCACCTCGAAGCGTGGATTGGTCGACTCTCCAGACAGGCAAGTAATCGGCTGCGCCAGCAACTCGAACTCATCACCATCCAGCGCCTGCTGAATTTGCGCAACAAGCTGCATATCGTCAAAGCGTCGCACGACGCTGCGATTACTCTCATCGAAAATCTCGATGCGATCGCGACCGTGCTCTTTCGCCGCTTCGCATGCCATGCGGGCTGTTGTTAACGCGCTGCCTTCGTCGTCTACATTACGGTCGAACCCTGCAATTCCGACGCTCATCGTGACCTGCAACGATTTATCACCCTCCAGATAACGCAGCGATAACATCCTTTTTCGCAACTTATTGGCATAGTCCAGCGCCGCATTCGAGCTCGCGTGTGTCAACAACATGCAGAAATCGTCACCAGTCAGCCGCGACAACACGGCACTCTTGGGCAAGTCTTCTTCGAGCAGGCGCGCAAATCTCAAAATCACCTCGTCGCCAGCCTTGCGACTAAAAGTGTCGTTAACGAGCTGCAAGTTGTCGAGATCAAGATAGATGATTTGATGCGAATCGTCATTGGACGTCAATGCGCCAAAGGATTCATGCAATTGCGCCTCAAAACCCGAGCGATTCATCAGTCCCGTCATCGCGTCGAACGACTGCTCGATGACGTACTCAACCTTGCGGCCAATGTGGGACATGAAGCGTTTATCATTTTTCGTAAATTTACTGTGATCGACGCGACCCAGTTGCGCCAGTATTCCTTCGATATTGCCCTGCTTGTCAAGTAGCGGGCACAGCAAAGCCTGGTACCCGTCTTCGGCGGCGCTACTTTCTTCGCCAACGGCCGGAATCTCGAAGATAACGGGTTTGCGCTGTCCGTCCAGCTTCGGCATCAGCTGATCAACGAGATAGCGATCGAGAACTTTTCGGTTAACGTTTTTCCAACTCGAATGCGTCGCGCTGATGCGAATTCGCTTCGAGGGAATGAGCAAAACGCTGTAGTTGATACCCAGGTAACGGCCACTCCGGCCAACCAGCTCAGCCAGGTTGGAGTGTCGGCCGGACGCGCCATGTATTTTTTCATTGACTGCGTAGACGAATTCGAGTTCTTTCTCAACATCGGCCACGCTGCGCTCGAGATCCCGAATCTTCGTGCCAATTCGAATGCTCTCGCTGATCATCTCGATCGCCGGTTCAAGAATACCTTTGAGGACTTTTGGATTGAATGAAGACGATTTGCCATCGTTCTTGGAGAACAACGCGACCAACAAACCGGCCGGCGCATTGTCATCACCCGGCACCGGTAGCGTCAGCACAGTGCGACCCGATGACAATGTGCGACGCAGGGTTTCATCCTTTTCGATCAGTTTGTCAATTACCTCGCGGGGCAGATCCGCAACAAAGCTGTCAATTTCGAAATCTTCGGCACCATCACTACTCCAGATGCATTGCTGTGCCTGGTCGTAGAAATAGAATACCTGCGCACGAGGCACAAGCGAGTGCAGCAATCCCCCGGCATTGCCGATGTTGTTTTCTTGGTCGAGCGTTTGGCTGGCTTTTGGCACGTCGTTCCCGGGCAAGATTATTCATGAAATCAATGCCCAACGATGCCAGCGGCACGGCCTGTCTGCTGTGACTTATGTCTCAGGTGTAGCTCGTGTTGCCTTAAATTCAGCCGTTTATGTGTTTTTTGCAGCGGCCGGTCACAAATTATCGAGCCATTCGTCGTCCGAGCCTTCATTGACGCCCTCGAAAAGCGGCGTGCTGAGGTAACGCTCACCGGTATCAGGCAACATGGCAAGAATGACCGACCCCTTCGGCGCTTTCTCGGCCGTCGCCAAAGCAGCCGCCAAAGTAGCGCCTGACGAGATGCCGGTGAAGATGCCTTCTCTGGCCGCCAGCTCTCTCGACACCTCGATCGCCCGTTCATCGGTAACAGGAAGCAGATCATCGAAGATTTCTCGATTCAGAACATCGGGAATGAAGTCAGGTGTCCAGCCCTGAATCTTGTGCGGCGCCCACTCGGCGCCGGCAAGCAATGCTGCTCCCGCCGGCTCCGTCGCAACAATCTTGATGTCGGGCCGCGCCATTTTCAGAACTTCTCCGGCTCCCGTCAATGTTCCGCCGGTGCCGTAACCCGTCACCCAATAGTCGAGACGCATACCAGCGAAGTCGCTGAGAATTTCAGGACCTGTCGTTTGGCGGTGATATTCCGGGTTCGCCTCATTCTCGAATTGCCGTGCGAGAAACCAACCGTATTTAGCGGCCAACTCTTCGGCCTTTTTGACCATACCCGTACCGCGCTCAGCGGCCGGTGTAAGAATGACCTTGGCCCCCAATCCGCGCATGATCTTGCGGCGTTCGATAGAAAACGAATCTGCCATTGTGGCGACGAATTGATATCCCTTGGCCGCACATACCATCGCCAGCGATATTCCGGTGTTACCCGACGTTGCTTCGACGACGGTTTGACCGGGTTTCAGCGTACCGCGCTTCTCGGCATCATTGATGATCGCGATAGCCAACCGGTCTTTCACCGAGGCGAGTGGATTGAATGACTCGACCTTGACGTACAAGTCGACGTGCTCCGGCCCTATTCTGTTGAGGCGTACGATCGGCGTCTTGCCGATGGTGTCCAGAATGTTGTTGTAGATCATTTTGTTAACCTTTTTTCTTGGATCTTGAATTCAGGTTTAGCATATATCCGTGGCGATTGCGGCATTGGCGATTGTTCTGTGGTACCAAGCGCGGCTACCTCGCCAACGATAAGCATTGCGGGAGCGGCGATGCGATGTGCTTCGGACAGCAAGGTCAGTTGTCCCAGCGTGCCACGAATGACACGCTGCTGTGGCGTCGTGCCCTTCTCTATGACTGCAACCGGCGTATCTGGCGAGCGCCCATTTTCGATCAGATTATTCATCAGCGCGGGAAAGCGCCGTACCGCCATGTAAAACGCCAGCGTCTGCCTGTCTCTGGCCAGTGAGGCCCAGTCGAGGTTGTCTATCGAGTGCTTGCCATGAGCGGTTACAAACACGACCGATTGTGACAGATCCCGATGTGTTAGCGGAATACCTGCGTAGGCTGCACAGCCGGCGGCCGCAGTAATTCCAGGCACCACCTGATAATGGTGGCCCGCTGCGTCAAGCGCCTCAGCCTCTTCGCCGCCACGACCAAATATGAACGGGTCTCCGCCCTTTAATCGACAGACCCGTTTACCCCTGCTGACAAGATCCACCAGTAGTGCGTTGATCTCATCCTGAGAATTTGCCTGACCGCCCGGCGTCTTACCGACGGAAATGAGATCAGCATCGCGCCTGGCCAACGCCAGCACTTCAGCAGATACCAGGCGGTCGTGCAAAATGACGTCCGCCGTCTGCAGGACCTGCAGCGCGCGAATCGTAAGTAATCCCGGATCGCCGGGACCGGCACCGACCAGCCAGGCTTCGCCGGCACAGGTAATTCCGGCGTCATCCAGCAGCTCCGCCATTTGCGCCTCTGCTGCAGGAATATCTCCGGCGATCGCGAGGCTGGCCGCTGGGCCATCGAAAACAGATTCCCAGAATCGCCGCCGGCCGAGAAGATCATCGAAGCGGCCGCGCACACGGTCGCGCCACTGTCGCGCCAGCACGGCAAGCGTCGACAGTCCGGCCGGCAACAGTAATTCTATACTGGCGCGCAGTGTGCGAGCGAGAACGGGTGCTGCGCCACCCGATGAAATCGCGACGATGATCGGACTACGATCCACGATGGCGGGCGTAATGTAACTGCAGTTATCGATGTCATCGACGCCATTGCAGAAAATCCCTGCTGCGGACGCGCAGCGGTAGACGGCTCTCTCTACCAGCGCATCGCCGGTCGCGCTTACAACGAGCCAGTGGCCGAGTACATCGGCGGATCTGAATTTCCGCCGCACGAGCTGGTAACCGTTTTCCGAGGCCAGGGTGCTCAGCGAATCGCCGAATTCCGGCGCAACAATTTTGAGTCGTGCACCGGCCGAGGCCAGCAGCCGCACCTTACGCAGAGCAACGTCACCGCCGCCGACAACAAGGCAGGGGCGATCGCGTAGATCGAGAAACGCGGGAAAGTAGTCCACTGATGCATCCGTGACTTGGGGACCGTCACTATATCGGTAGCTCCAAGCCCCCAAAAGACGGGCTGTTTCTGCCGATATAGCAATTGGTTATAAGAATCTGGTATACGTAGTACAGGAATTGAAACTGAACGGATTTGTGTTGGTCATAAGCTTGAACAACCTGAAGAATACCG
>JADFHE010000002.1:65195-107018 GCA_022567295.1 Pseudomonadota bacterium
ATCAATGAAACTGCAACAACTAAAATACCTACTGGCTATTGTCGACAACGGTTTGAATATCACCGCTGCCGCAGAACGTATGTACACAAGCCAGCCCGGCGTTAGCAAGCAGCTGAAACTCCTCGAAGAAGAGCTGGGCATGCAGTTATTCACACGCAAAGGCAAAAGCCTTGGTGGCATAACGCCTGCCGGCCATCAGGTCATCGGTCGGGCAAGAATCATCATGCGCGAAGCCGAAAATATCCGCAGTCTGGCCTCAGACTACTACGAGGAAAAGGAGGGTTCGCTATCGATTGCAACGACGCACACGCAGGCTCGTTACGTGTTGCCCGATATCGTGGCTGAATTTCGTAAGCGGTTCCCAAAGGTCGGGCTCAACCTCCACCAGGGAACCTCTGAACAAATCGCCGACATGGTAGCCGCCAATGATATCGACTTCGCGATTGCTACGGGCTCGAGTGAGCTGTTCGCCGATTTAATGTTAGTGCCGAGCTACCGCTGGGACCGCGCAATCGTCGTTCCAAAAGGCCACGACCTCACCAAGCTTAATCGCAGAATTACGCTGCATGATCTCGCTAAGTTCCCGCTCGTCACTTATGTGTTTAGTTTCGGTGGGCAATCTTCGCTGAAGCGCGCATTCGAGGACGAAGGCCTGGAGCCCGACGTCGTCTTTACGGCTCGCGATGCCGACGTCATCAAGACCTATGTTCGAATGGGCCTGGGTGTCGGCATAGTCGCGAGCATGGCAGCCGATTGCACGAACAATAAAGACCTGCAGGTGATCGATGCGGAAGGGTTGTTCCCACGCAGCACAACCTGGATCGGCTACCGGAAAGACGCGGTGCTTCGTCGCTATATGTTTGATTTTATTCAATTATTTGCGCCGCACGTCTCATCTCAGCAGCTCGACAACATTCGTCGCGCGACGTCGCAGGAAGACATCGATGAAATGTTCGACGCATCGAAATTACCGGTCCGCGGTGGCTGCGAGGAAGGCGTTACTGAAGCTGCCTGAAATTCTTTATGCGGACTTCACCTCGGCAATCGACTTGCCAAAATCCAGTTCGTGCAGGCCACATTCACGCTTGAGTCCAAAGAAACGCGTTTCCTCGATTGAGTCGACTTCTGCCAGCGATTTCGTCGTGTGTACGTCGCCGATCGAAACGTAGCCTTTTTCCCACAACGGGTGATACGGCAGCTTATGTTCTTGCAGATAATTGAAAACATCTTTGTCGGTCCAGTCGGCGATCGGGTACACCTTAAATCGATCGCCCGACGACTCAATGAACGGAATTTTCGCCCGATCGATTGACTGGTTGCGTCGCAGTCCGGAAAACCACGTACCGACATTCAGTTCTTCGATTGCACGTTGCATCGGTTCGACCTTATTGTTCTGGTTATAGTCCTCAAGACCACGCAAGTCCTGTTCCCACCGTTTACCGTATCGAGCCTCTTGCCAGGCGTTCGAAATCTCTGGCTGGAAGACTTTGAGGTTAAGCGCCAGCCGGTCGGTCAATTCGTCGATGAACCGATAGGTTTCCGGGAACAGGTAACCCGTATCGATCAGCACGACCGATATATCCGGTTTCTGTCGCGTTACGAGATGCAACATGACGGCAGACTGAGCACCGAAGCTGGAACTTACAATATGTTGCCCCGGCAATGTTCTTAGCGCCGATGCAACTCTGTCTTCAGCTGTCATGGATATGCCTCCCTGCCGTTACTTCCCGCACTGCGCCGGTACGGACAAGGAAATCGCCGAAATGCTCAGCCTCGTTCTTGTCCGCAGCAAATCTTGCGAACAACGGGTCAAGCGCTGCCAGAATTTCTTGTTCGTTCGCATTATCGAGGTAGGGTGCGCCCAAACGCTCGCCGGCAAATCCTGCGCCCAGGAATATCGTGTATCGACCGGGGCCCTTGCCGACCAGTCCAATCTCTGCGATATACGGTCGCGCGCACCCATTTGGGCAACCCGTCATGCGTATCGTTATCGGCTCATCGGCGAGGCCATGCAGTTTCAACCCGGCATCCAGCTTGTCGATCAGCGACGGCAGATAGCGCTCGCTTTCGGCCATAGCCAGCCCGCAGGTCGGGAACGCAACGCAGGCCATGGAATTGAGTCGCAGCGGACTAGCGCGCGTACTGTTTTTGATACCGTGCTCGACCAGTATCGATTCAATTTTCTTTTTGTCCGCGCCAGCAACCTTGCTGATGATCAGATTCTGATTCGGTGTGAGTCGAAATTCCACGTTATGCAGTTGCGCAATAGTGCGTAGCCCACTGAGCAATCGTCGATCACCGACATCGCCTATCCGACCGTTCTCTACGAACAATCCGTAGTGCCAGGCACCGACATCGTCCTGCTGCCAGCCGTAAACATCGCCATTCGCGACAAATGCGTATTTTTCCGCCGCTGCAAACGTCACTCCGGAACGCTTTTCGACCTCTTCACGAAACCACTCAACTCCACCATCATCGATCGTGTACTTGAGGCGTGCATGCTTGCGATTGGTTCTGTCGCCGTTATCGCGCTGCGTCGTGACGATCGCCTCGGCGACCGCAAGCACATCTTGGAATTTGATAAACCCAAGGACGTCGCCGAGTCGCGGGTAGGTATCGGTTTCGCCATGGCTCATGCCCATGCCACCGCCAACCGTCACGTTGAACCCGGCAATGCTCCCATCTCTGATTATCGTTATGAAGCCCAGGTCCTGGGCAAACACATCCACGTCGTTCTGCGGTGGAATGACAAACGCTACTTTAAATTTGCGCGGTAGGTAGGTATCACCGTATATCGGCTCAATCTCGGCTTTCGACGATTGAATTTTTTCGCCATCCAACCAAATCTCGTGGTACGCACGACTTTTCGGCATCAGGTGTTCGGACAGTGCCTCGGCGTACTGTTGAACTTCACGGTGTATCGACGATAACGAGGGCAGCGGTGGCGACATGACATTGCGATTCACGTCTCCGCATGCCGCAATTGTATCGAGTGTCAACTGGTTGATCTCGGCGATCGTCTGTTTGAGGTTGCGCTTGACGACACCGTGATACTGGATCGCCTGGCGGGTTGTCAGACGAATCGTTTGATTGGCGTGCGTCGTCGCAATTCGATCCAGACCTAACCATTGGGTAGTCGTCAGGAGCCCGCCAGGGATACGCGCCCGAATCATGAAGCTGTACGCTGGCTCGAGTTTCTGGCGTTTGCGCTCGCTGCGAATGTCGCGGTCGTCCTGCTGATAGATGCCATGGAATTTGGACAACTGAGTATCGGGCTCGGAAATTGCTCCTGTCAGCGGATCGACAAGCCCTTCCGCGATCGTGCCGCGCAGATGCCGACTCGCTGCTTTGATGTTCTCGACTTCCGTCACGCCTTGACCGCTCATCAGTACACGTCGCGCTGGTAGCGCCCTGCGGCGCGCAGCTCCTTGAGCTTCTCTGCAGCCGCACCCTCGTCAAGACCGCCGTGAGAAACAAGTACGTCGATAAGCGCATCATTGACGTCCCCCGCCATTACCTTGGCGTCACCACAGACGTAAATAGCCGCACCTTTTTGAATCCATCGATACAACTCGGCACCGTTTTCACGAATCCGGTCCTGCACGTAGATTTTCTGTCGTTGATCGCGTGAAAATGCGACGTCGAGTCGCTGCAGGTGCCCCTCTCTCAGGTGTCGTTGCCATTCGAGCTGGTACAGGAAGTCGCTACCGAAGTTGCGATCGCCGAAGAACAACCAGTTACCACCCTTCGCATTCTGTTCGGCACGCTCTTCCACGAATGCACGAAACGGAGCAACACCGGTACCGGGGCCGATCATGATAATCGGGACGTCAGGTCCGGGTAGCCGAAAACGGGTATTGCGTTCTACGAACACCGAGACCGTGTCGCCAGCTTGCGAGCGTTCGGCCAGCTGCGTGGACGCGGCACCCCAGTGTTCTCTGCCAAAAGCGTCATAATGCACTGCCGCGACAGTCAGGTGAACTTCATCAGGGTTCGCAACAAGGCTCGATGATATCGAATACGACCTCGGGATCAGGCGGCGTAACATGTCAACAAATTGTTGTGCGTCGATTGCGGCCGGATAATGGCGAATAACGTCAATAATTTGATGATTGTCCACGAAACCGGTAAGTGTTGACGGATCTCCTGTATCCAGTAACGACGATAACGTTTCGTCACCTGCAACGGCAGCCCAGGCTCGCAGGAACCCCAGATTAATGGCCGTAATCTCAAGTGACTGTCGTAATGCGTCTGCCAGTTTTAGCGATTCATTGCGTACGGAAACGACAGCGTCACTTTCCAGGCTTAGCACCGACAGCAATTCCGCAACCAATTGCGGTGGGTTCTCCACGACAACGGCCAGGGAATCGCCTGGCTCGTAGGTCAGCCCGGAGCCTTCAATCGACAATTCGATGTGGCGGACGTCCTTGCTCGAAGATCCACCGGTTATTTTCTGATTGACGAGAACTTCGGCCGGAAAAGGGTTGTTTTTATCGTATGCCGACACACTCTCAACTGCGCGCAGCAATGGCACGGCTGGCATGTTGCCTCTGTCGAGCAGGCTGGGCAGCCCCGAAATGACACGTTCCGACCAAGCGTGTGCCAGATCGTCGTAGTCAAGATCGCACTCAGTCAGCACAGCAAATCGTTCCGCGCCCAGTTCACTCAGACGCGTATCGAATTCGCGGCCCGTTTGGCAGAAATTGACATAGCTGCTGTCACCCAGTGCCAGCACCGAGTACTTCAGGTCCGCCAGCTTCGGGGCCCTTTTCGACATCAGGAACTCGTAAAAGAGTTCGGCATCATCCGGTGGCTCACCTTCGCCGTGCGTGCTGATGACAATCGTCACGAGCGACTCGCGCTTTAGATTTGCCGGTTTGTATTCAGCCAGGCTCACGGCGTTCGCGGCAAACCCCTGTGACGCAGCCTGGCGTGCCAGCGCCCTGGCAATCTCCTCACCATTGCCAGTCTGCGAGCCAAACAGGATGGTCAGCTTATCGTCGCTGCCGGTAACAGGAGTGATGGCGGCGGGCGCCGCATGGTCTCCGGCTGCGGCCAGCCCCGCCGTATAACCCGATATCCACTGCAATTGTTGCGGCGACAATCCGGACACCGCCGTGTGCAGATTATTCGCCTGTTCAGCGTCCAGCGGCAAAACGCCAGTGGGCAAACCACTCATCGCAGCAACTCCTGAATACATCAAGACCGCGCTGCAATGCGCGGCCAGTCGAAGTTACCTTAGGGGGGTGCCGTTACGACGTGAACGGTTTGTTGGTTATCCGCTTATAACGAGCGCTTATATCGCGCATTCTCACTAGTAAATGCGGATACCACCGTGGCGCAAGCGACTGCGGCGATCGACCCACCACAGCCCGAGCAGGAAGCCGACAATCAGACAAACTCCGGTCGCAGCGGCGACCCAGCTCAACGGCAGGCTGCCCTTGTATTGTTCTTTGAGGCCCGCGACGCTGGCATTTTCCTCTTCAAGTTCAGCGATGCGTGCATTGGTGTCGGTGAGCTGCGATTCGAATTGCGCTGCGTCGTTTCTCAATGCCGCGATTGTCGCTGCAGGCGCGGCAAATGATCGTTTGGTCTGTTCCAGGTCCGCTGCCAATGCGTCGCGTTCAGCAATCGTTTCGGCAACAATCAGCTTAGCCGGCTTGTCGTTGACCAGGTAGGCCGCCTTGACCCAACCTTCTGTCGCATCGGGCAAGCGCACGTTGGCGTAGTTTCGGTCGCGCGACATTATCTCCATCTCCTGACCGCTCTCGAGCGTCCGAAACGGCCGCCCGCTGGTATCCGCAGCCTCGTAAAGGCCAAGCCGAAGGTTGTCTGTAACGTATGCTGTTTCGGCCACTGCTGTCAGTGGCGACAGCGCCAACAGCCCGATAAGTCCCCAAAACCCTGGACGCATTTTCTCTCTCCATAGCACGCCGCGAGTGTACTACACGCAACGCTGAAGTCGCTGACCTATTGCTCGTAAAGCCAGCGCAGCAACGCCTCCTGTACTTCTTCGCCTGGGCCACGATGAATATTTTCAAAGTTTTGCATCGCTACAATTACGAATCGACGTCCGGATCTTGATTGCAGGTAACCTGCAATTGCCGTGACATGATCGAGCGAGCCCGTTTTTAAATGCGCCTTGCCCAGCAGGTCCGCATCGTTGAAGCGGCGGCGAAGCGTTCCATCCAGACCCGACAGTGCCATGGAGGCAAGATATTCCGGCATGTACGGCTGCCGCCACGCAAACTGCAACATTTCCGCCATGTCTTTGGCTGTCGTTCGGGTGTTTCTCGACAGTCCCGCGCCATTCTCTATGGCAATTTTCGTCGACGCGAGTCCATTATCCGTCAGCCACTTTGAAATCACTGCCTTGCCGCTTTCCTCGGTGCCCGGCGCACCGTTCGCCTCGGCGCCCAGCGTATACAACAACTGCCGGACCATGACGTTATTGCTGTGTTTGTTGATGCGCGCGATCATATCAGTGAGCGGCAGCGAGTCGAACGACAACAGCGGTTCGGCATCTTCTTCTACGATGACGTTTCGCCAACCGCCCTCGAACAAACCACCCGAGTCTCGCCACAGGGAGCCAAATAGCCCATAGACGAACTCATTGTGGGTCAGCGCCGCTCTGTCCATGGAATAACGATCGCAGCCGCTGGGAAACTGCCCCGAAAACGTCACCTCGTCAATCGCATTGTTGGCCGTAATGGTGATGCCGCGTTGATAGCCACGGCAGCGGCCATTGGCAAGGCCGAGCCGATTCTTGACGCCAAGGTTTTCAAGCGGCGGGTCCAGTCGAACCTTGACCGTACCTGCTTCGTGATCGGGTTCGAACCAGTACCTCACAACCTTGAAATTCATGAGCAGCGCGTTAGGCGCGACGTTATACGCACGCAGCGGCTGGCGATCGAAAGCCGCCGGGTCATAATCTCCGACGTCAAACCAACTGTCATCGAGCAGCAAATCCCCTGTTATTTCCCGCACACCGGCGTGTCGGATGTTGCGCAACAATTGCCAGACACGTTCGGTAACCAGAAACGGATCGCCATAGCCCTTGAGCAGCAGATCACCATCGAGTCGGCCGCTGCTGAGCTTCCCCTTTGCGTACACGTCGGTGCGCCAGCGATAGGCGGGGCCCAGAACATCCAGCGCGACAAGTGTCGTCAATAACTTGATGGTTGATGCGGGATTGCGTGCTTCGTCGCTTCGCCATTGCAGAACCGTTTCACCCGTTTCGACGTCAGCGACAAACACACTCAGCGAATCGTGTGCAATATTCCGCGCGTCCAAAGCACTGCGGATACGGCCGGGCAGCTCCGTTTCTGCGGCCTGCACACTCATCGCCAGTACCAGCACCAGGGTTGCGAACCGTCTCATACTGTCGATTCCATTTTTTCCTGATTATTCAGATGTCTCTCCAGGACGCGAGTTGCCGTACGGTGAATCACCAAGGCCGCAGCAATAACCGCAATGAGGCCGGCACCCAATATCCAGTATCCCAGCTCTGGCGGAGCCGCCTCTCCCGACAGTATCTGACCCATATCGCGAGCCAAGGTGCCGACATAGACAAACAGAGCAACGGCCGGCAGCATCCCGATTCCAGTTGCGAACAGGTGTGTGCGCGCATTCACCGAGGTTGCACCGTATGCGTAGTTCAACAGGTTAAACGGGATGATGAGAGACAGTCGCGTCAGAATAACGACCAGAAAAGCCCGCTCGCGCAGTGCGGCCTCAAGCGCTCGCATGCGTCGCTTGTCTGACACCTTTTTTCGTACCCAGGGCCGCGCGACCCAACGACCGAACTCGAACGCGCATTGCGCTCCCAGTGGAATAGCGAACACCGCGAAAACGAATCCCGGCAGGAATCCGAACAGGAAACCACCGATCATCATTACTACAGAGCCCGGCAGAAACAACACGGTTCCGACCACAACAAAAACCATGTAAACAATCGGACCGGCTACCGGATGTTGTCGGCCCCAGTCCACCAGCAGCGCGACCCACTCCGACAGAGGGAACAGATAGAGGCTGGCCGCCATTGCAACGATGACCAGCAGCAGACTGATTCTGTTCCCAGACGCCACTAGCGACGCACCGGCTTCCTGATCTTCAAGGTTCGAATCCTGTCGGCCAGTGTCGTCGGCCGAACGCCGAGCAGTTCAGCCGCCCCTCCGGGGCCCGACACCTTCCAGTTCGCCTGCTCCAGCGCCCTAACAGTATTGTTCCGTTGATACTCCCGCATATTCTTTTCGGTCAGCACTTCATTATTGGTCAATGCGACTTCAGCAATTTCATCGATTTCAGATTTAAGTCCCGGCATCGACAGATCCAGTCGCAGAACCTTTCCGGTTGAGAGAATGACAGCACGCTCGATTACATTCTTCAATTCACGCACGTTACCGGGCCAGTTGTAGGCGCGAAGATTAGCAGTTTGCGCGCGCGTCAAAGCCAGGCCTTCACGGCCAAAATCGGTACAGGTCTGCTCTAGAAAGTGTTGCGCGAGTTGCACTATGTCCTCGCCACGCTCACGCAATGGCGGCACGTCGATAGGAAAAACGCTGATTCGGTAGAAGAGGTCCTCGCGAAAATCGCCGTCAACAATAAGTTGTTCGAGGTTTCGATTGGTAGCCACTATGACACGAACATCGACGCGGCGAGTAATGTCATCACCGACACGCTCGAATTCGCTCTCCTGCAAAACCCGCAATAACTTGCCTTGCAGTTCCATTGGTATTTCGCCAATTTCATCAAGGAAAATCGTTCCGCCGTCAGCTAGCTGAAACCGGCCAATCCTGTCTCGATGTGCGCCCGTGAAGGCGCCTCTCACATGGCCAAAGAATTCGCTCTCAAACAATTCCTTGGGAATGGACGCACAGTTGACCTTGACCAGCGGCCCGTCTGCACGGGGACTTTGCAGGTGGATAGCATGCGCTACGAGTTCTTTACCGACACCGGACTCGCCCTGCACGAGAACGGTCGCCGGCGTTTCGGCTACGGCCTCCACCCTCTTCATCATCCGGCGCAGCGCGGGGCTGGTACCCACGATGTGACCGAAGTTCATCGCAACATTTACTTCTTCACGAAGGTAATCGCGTTCGCGCTCCAACTCTTCCCGAAGTCTCGCGTTCTCGGCCAACGTGCGACGGAGATCTCTTTCAGCCCGGCGGCGATCGGTCACATCTTTGGAGGCAACCAGCATTTGGTCAACCTTGCCGTCCTCATCGCGATGCGAAATTGCTGACATGACAAGATCAAGAACAGTGCCATCTTTTGCCAGCATCTGGCGTTCAAGATTGTTGAAGTCACCCTCGCTGATCAAGTCTTTCATGCGTCCATCGGCGTAATATTTTCGATCGCGTACGCTGAAGAAATCGGTGATAGGTCTGCCGACAACGTCTGCTCTTTGGAATCCCAGTTTCTGTAACCAATGATCAGTAACGGTAACGATCAGGCCATCGCCGTCAACCGTGTGCAGCATTGCGGGGGTTGCCCGGTACAACGTCCGGTATTTGAAGTTTGCCCGCGCCTGATCGGATATCTCCGCGTACATGGCAACGGTACGCAAAAATTCTCCTTCGCGGTCGTATTCAACAATCGCATTGGTCATGCAGTCGACGACCTCTCCCGATTTTGTGACAAAGCTTATGGGCTTGTCTTCGAGTTTTCCGGTCCGCCGCAAAGCCGGTCGTAACTCATCACGAACGCGAGCAGCGCTTTCCGGCGTTGTGAACTCTTCCGGACTTCGGCCAACCATGTCGTCGCGGTCGTAACCCAGCCTCGCAAGCATCGCGTCATTTACATCAAGGTACACGCCATCCTCAGCAATGGATGTCGCCATCGCCGGCGACTTGCGAAACAGCCATTGATAGTCGTCTTGGGTCATTACGCGCACAGTCTATACGGTTTTTCGTAAATAGTGTTACGGATTTTCGTAATTTACGATATTCCGTAATATCGATAAACGAGATAAGACTTTGTTTTAAAAGCTTTTTCAAAGTTGGCATGGCTTGTGCATTATGAAGATCGAAACCTAACTATTCGCTGCGGCCCACGAACCGTGCGGCGCTGCCCAAACAAGGACATCATCATGAAAAGCAAAATTTTTGAGAACGGACTCGCCATTTTGGGCGCTTTGATAATCATCGTCGGCGTTTCTGCCGCTGCCAATACGGCACTGGCTGGCAACATGGGCACACTTGAAATGCATCGTTCAGCCCAAAAGTAAGGCCGTAACGAATCCTCTCCGGTAACTTGCCGGCCAGATCTCTCCCCCTGACATTCTGGCTGGCGACTCCGGGGACTCACCGACAGGAAGACGGTGAAAAACGGACCAGGATGGTCCGGCGGCACCCCCCTGCCGTTATCTTTGAGGCGCCGGAGACCGTTCCGTATCGGATCGGCCCGCTGAATCAACTTCTGAATTCAGTTCTTCGGCGCCTTTATTTATCTCGGTTGAGAATCCCTGTGCTGTTCGGCACGATGGCCGCGATGCTCTGCACCGCGCAGACTGATCATTACCCGGAGCTGCCGTAACCAGTGGCGCACCCATGCGACTTCGTCCGTTTTCAACCGTCAGATGAACGGCCTGTCTGATCTTTGCCCAAGCGATCGTTAAGTCACGTGTCGCCAATCGAAAGGTGCAAGTCCAGGAACTCGAGCGTCCGACGCCATGCGTCCTCTGCTGAGTCAGCCTCATAATTTCGGCCCGTCGGGTTAGCAAATGCATGCCCGACGCCCGGGTATACATGGATATCGTGGTTCTTGCGCAGTCGCTGCAGCGCATCTCTGAACGCCTCCACGGACTCGACCTTGATGCTACGGTCTTCTGCACCAAACAGGCCCAGAATGGGAGCACCTATCGGGCGCAACAGATCCTCGTCAGCCGTGACCTGGCCGTAATAGATAACGGCTGCATCCAGCCCTTCAGGGAAGAGTTGCGCTGTGTTCAATGACCAGCCACCACCGAAACACCAGCCGATCGAACCGACCCGCGGTGCGCTAGCACTTATGCTGACAAACGCGAAAGCGGCTCGGATGTTTTCTTTGGCCGGCTCAGGGTCTTCGATCACCTCCATCATGAGTGCCCGAGCCATTCCAGCCGTATTGGCCACTTCGCCATGGAAGAGATCGACCGCGAATACGATGTAGCCTTCACCAGCGAGCCGATTAGCCATGGACCGAATATTGTCATTCAGTCCCCACCATTCGTGGATCATGATGACCGCTGGCAGTGGTTCAAACATATCCGCAGGCGCTGAAAAAAAGCCGTAGACCAACTCGTTCTTGTACTCCGTGTAGGCCATGGTTTGTGAAATAACAGGCCGCGCAGGCCTGACCTCCGCCCCGGCACTTGGCTCGGTGGTATCGTCGGCATGCTCGTTGAACATCGCGTCAGCATTGGCGAGTGCAGCCGCTGTCGCAGTATCAGCAGCGCCGGACTGGCCGGAATCGCAGCCACCAAGTAACGATGCCCAAAACCAGATCATTGAAATAAGTCCAGTGAGCGAAATCCTGCCCCTATTCATATGTCTTTCCTGTCCAAACGGTCCAGATTTTCGCCGCGACAACTGCGGCGGCGAAACCCAGTGTAATAGAAAATTGAGGCAATAGGCGATGCCTGCTTTAGACTGTGCCGTTGCCAATAAAACGGAGCTGGAATGACCTTGCTTGTCCAGACGCTGATTTTCCTGCTTGCCGCGGTTATCGCCGTGCCACTCAGCCGGCGCCTTGGTCTTGGCTCCGTACTCGGCTACCTCGCAGCCGGAATCATCATCGGCCCATTCGGTTTTGCCTTTGTCCGCGACCCTGACTACATTTTTCACTTTGCCGAGCTCGGCGTTGTGTTCCTGCTTTTTATTGTGGGGCTTGAGCTTAAACCTTCCCGACTCTGGGTGCTCCGACGCATCGTATTCGGCCTCGGCGCTGCACAGGTCTTCACCTCGGCGCTCGCTATCGCATTGGTTGCCTGGGTATTCGGCTTCAGCATGAATACTGCGATCGTTGCCGGACTGATACTTGGGCTGTCGTCCACGGCGTTCGTATTGCAGATGCTGGCCGAGAAAAAGCAGCTCAGTACGAGTCACGGCCGGTCCGCATTTTCCATACTATTGTTTCAGGATCTGGTGGCGATTCCGCTGATCGCGGTATTGCCATTACTCGGCCCCAATGCGTCGTTCGACGATGGCGTCAATTTTATGCAGCTTGGGCTGATGGCCGCGACGATCGGCGGGCTCATTATTGGTGGGCGCTATTTTCTCTCACCAGCACTTAGAGTGGCAGCAAGATCGGGGATTCCAGAAATCTTTACGGCGACGGCATTGCTGGTCGTCATCGGTGCCGCGCTGCTCATGCAAGTAGCCGGCATGTCGATGGTTCTCGGTGCATTTATCGCGGGCATGATGCTCGCCGACTCGGAGTACCGCCATCAGCTCGAAGCTGACATCGCTCCATTCAAGGGTTTATTGCTCGGGCTCTTCTTCATAGCCGTCGGCATGTCTGTCAACGTCGGACTGCTTCTGGAAATCCCAGGGCGGATCATCTTGATAGTTACGTTGCTCATGGTCACGAAGGCCATCGTCCTGTTTCCGCTGGCACTGCTGTTCGGATTGTGTAACCGCGCCGCAGCGCTGAAACTTTCTGCCGTTCTCGCCCAAGGCGGTGAATTCGCTTTTGTACTGCTCGCTATCGCTGCCGGCGAGTCGGTGTTGCCACAGTCCGTTATCGACGAATTGATACTTGCGGTCGCGATCTCAATGCTGATGACGCCGTTTATTTATGCAGCAGCCGAAGCTGCCGGTGGAAAAATAACAAAACCGGATGAACGAGAATTCGACGTGCCCGCAGACAACCACAAGGAAGTATTGATCGTTGGCTTCGGCCGCGTGGGTCAGGTCATCGGCCGCCTGCTAAATATCGTCGGCAACTCCTTCACGGCATTGGAGCTGGATTCGTCACAAGTCGAATTTGTACGGCGATACGGCGCGACGGTGCACTACGGAGACGCTTCCCGGCTGGAAGTGCTGCGAGCCGCCGGTGCCGAGCACGCGAAGATATTTGTCCTGGCAGTATCTGACCTGGAAGAATCGATGAAAATAGCCGAAGCTGTCTTGCGCAACTTTCCACACCTGACAATAGTCGCACGAGCACGCAACCGCCGGCACGCGCACAAGCTGATGAGTCTGGGAATCGAACACATTTTCCGCGAGACGTTGTTGTCGAGCCTGGCAATGTCAGAGCATATACTGAAAAGTCTTGGCCAGAGTCCAGAAGACGCGAAGCACATTATTGATACTTTTTACGAACGGGATTCACGACTGCTCACCGAGCAACACGCAATACACGATTCGGAAGAAAAATTGATTCAATCAGCGAAAGATACTGCAGCAGAACTTGAGTCTTTGCTGCGACGCGACAAGCGAGAAAATTAGCGCCTCGGTTACCATTCGTCGTCGTCGTTCCATTCCTTTAATTTGCTTTTATCGACTTGATCCCACTGCCGGTCGCTCTGCCGCATGTAGCCCACTACCTTCGCAATTGTGTAGATAACGACGAGCGCAATAAAGACTAAGAGAAATGTCAGCCCATCAGGCATGATAGCAACCTCGTGGTGTACCGATGCATTGTAATGAACAACACTATCGAACAACAATCGCTCTGGCACCGCACCACGTCCTTCGTGCGCGAGGCGCTGCGCGACAATGACGAGGATTTCACGTCAGGCCCCATCGGTCGAGCTCTCGGCCTGCTTGCCATTCCGATGATGCTCGAAATGGCGATGGAATCGATCTTCGCTGTCGTTGATATCGCGTTTGTCTCACGCCTGGGAACCGATGCCATCGCTGCGGTTGGAATTACTGAAGCGCTTATTACTGTCTTGTACGGGATAGCAATTGGCCTCGGCATGGGTCTGACCGCGATGGTGTCGCGCAGGATTGGCGCAAACGATGCTGTCGGCGCAGCTCAGGTAACCGGACAAGCGATCTGGATCGGCGCATTATTATCTGTCGCGATCGGCATCGCTGGCGTCGCCTATGCGCGCGATCTATTGGAGATAATGGGCGCTTCGCCTAGCGTCGTGGAGCAAGGCACGGGATTTACCGCCGTTCTGCTTGGCGGGTCAGTCAGCATCATCTATTTGTTCCTGTTGAACGCCGCGTTTCGCGGCGCTGGCGACGCGACCGTCGCACTGCGGTCACTCTGTCTGGCCAACGGCATCAATATCGTTCTGGATCCCTGCCTTATTTTTGGGCTCGGGCCCTTTCCGGAGATGGGCGTCACCGGCGCTGCTGTCGCAACAACGATCGGCCGCGGTATTGGTGTTTTGTATCAGCTTTGGTACCTCATGAACGGCCGCGGCCGAATTAAGTTTCATTCGCGATATTTGCGATTCAATCTATCACTTGCGCTGCGCATGGTTCGAATCTCGATTGGGGGAATCGGCCAGTTCATCATTGCGACGGCAAGCTGGATTGCCGTGATGCGTATCGTGGCAATCTACGGCAGCAGTGCGATCGCTGCGTACACGATCGCGCTGCGCATGATGGAATTCATCTTCCTGCCAGCCTGGGGACTGGGTAATGCCGCAGCAACGCTTGTTGGTCAGAATCTCGGCGCCAACAAACCGGACCGTGCAGAAAAATCTGCCTGGAAGGCTGCAAAATACAATGCAATCTTCATGACCGTTACAGGCATATTATTAATCATCTTCGCAGAATTTATTACCGGGCTTTTCACAAACGAACCGGACGTGCTGAGGTGGGGCACGAGTTGCATGCAGATACTGGGTCTTGGATTCCCAATGTACGCGATTGGCATGGTCGTCGTGCAGGCATTGAATGGGGCGGGCGATACCACCACACCGGTAGTGCTGAACCTGATCTGTTTCTGGCTCGTACAGATACCTGCAGCGTATTGGCTCGCGACGAAAATGTCACTCGGCCCGAATGGTGCCTTTATCGCGATAGTTGTTGCAGAATCGCTGTTGACCATCCTCGCAGCAATCATGTTTCGAAGAGGTACCTGGAAACTGCAGGCAGTTTAAGCCAGCGTTTTCGCACCGGCTGCATAACTCAAGGACAACTTGATGACGGACTTATCTGGACGCCGAATAATTTCAGCAGTGAAATTCAGGATCACTTGACCCGGTGTCGGACGCCAAGCTCATAGAAATACGTGACGCGACAATTTGGCGCGGCTCAAGCTGTGTTTTCAAGAATTTCAATCTCGACATCGAACAGCACGAGCGCGTGGCGATACTCGGCCCAAACGGGTCAGGCAAAACAACGCTCCTAAAAATTATCAATCGTGAGCTGTACCCTGTAGTCAATCCTGGCACCTACGTGCGTATTCTTGGGAAGGAAAATTGGAACGTCTGGGAATTGCGCAAGCAGATCGGTATCGTGTCGAACGACTTGCAACAACGCTACACGCCGACAACGTCAGCCATCGAAGTCGTCGTTTCCGGGTTTCACTCCAGTATCGGAGTCCACGGCGTTCTCGCCAATCGCGTTACGCCTGAGCAAGTGGGCGCAGCAACAAGATCGCTTTCCGATATGGGCATCGAGTCTTTACGCAATACACCGTTAAAGCGCATGTCCTCAGGCGAGCAGCGCCGCTGCATGCTGGCGCGCGCGCTAGTCCATGACCCAAACACGCTCATTCTCGATGAACCGACGTCAGGACTGGATTTCGCTGCCAGCTTCGACTATCTCGATCGTATCCGACGACTCGCTCAGAAAGGTCGCAATATAGTCATCGTGACGCACCATCTGAATGAGATACCGCCGGAAGTTGATCGCGTCATCCTGCTGCAAGACGGAAAAATCGCAGCTGACGGGTCGAAGTCCAGTGTTCTGGCCAGTGAAATACTCAGCAGTGTTTACGAGACACCGATTCGTGTTGCCGAGATTGACGGTTACTACCTGGCCTACCCGGGCGAGGCCTGACCAAGATTCAAAACCGTGACCTGATACGATACATCGGGTGCTTCCTGAGCCTATTCTGCTTACTATGCTGAAGATCGCACGAACAATTCTTAATGGAGTGCCGCTGATCGCATTGCCGGCGCTTGCCGCTGAAGGCGAATTTCAGACTGGCATCACCAGCGTCGGTTCGGCGAAGTTTCTGTTCACGCTAGCGGCAGCACTATTTCTGACACTGGTTTTCCGCTCGACGGCCAACCACCTCGCACGATTTGTAACCGCAAAGATCGGACAGTGGCGTATACGGGCCGCACTCGCCAGGCGCAGCCCCGACGTTTTGCATGATTTCATACTGCCCGGTGCCTACGGAGGTCTTGCGAAAATTGACCACGCGATCCTCACCGCGGGCGGCATTCTCTGTATTCAGACAAAACACTATAACGGCGTTGTTTTCGGCAGCGAAGATGAAGCGCAGTGGACCAATGTCGACGGTATCAAGCGTCGTCGTTTTCTGAACCCACTGATTCAGAACGAAGGTCGAACACGCGCACTGCGGAAAGCTGTGCCCGACGTGCCCGTCGCCAACCTCGTCATATTCACAGGATCTGTCGAGTTCACATCAGCACCGCCCAAGAATGTCATTCACGTGAACAAACTGGAAAGTTACATCGCCAAGTTCGTTTTTGGACCCAGCAAGATCGACGATTGGCATGCTGTCTGGTTGACCGTTAACGCTGCGGCCATGACCGACGCGGACACGCGCAAAGACTTCAAGGCGCAAGTCGGATTCGGCTAGACCAACCCGGCACGCGGCGTCAACGCCGATGTTCTATACTCAGCCGCGACGCAAGCTGAGGCATAGCGAATGGAAACCACCCGGGCTCTGATTTCATCACCGATAGGCGTTTTAGCAGTTCTTTGTTTGGTCGCTGCCTTTTTCTTCCTGCTGGCCCAGGTAAGTAAAGCCAAGCTGTTTAATTACGTACCGCCGTTGTTGTTTATTTACGCAACGCCGGTACTGCTTAATACCTTTGACGTAATTCCCAGTGATTCGCCGATCTATTCAGGACTGAGCCAGTACGCACTCCCAGCTTTCATTGTGTTGATGCTGATTAAGGTCAATGTTCCAGCCGTTGTGAAAATCATGGGCAAAGGCCTCCTTGTAATGCTAATGGGTACGGCTGGCGTGATGATTGGTGGAATTGTTGCGTATGCGGCAGTAAGTCCGTGGCTAACGGACGGGACCTGGAGAGCGGTTGGTGCACTCGCCGGCAGCTGGATCGGTGGCACGGCCAATATGGCTGCGGTGGGTGAAATGCTTGGAGCAACAGGCGATCACATGGGACTTGCCATTATTGCGGACAACCTTGTCTATATCGTCTGGTTGCCGCTGCTACTGATTTCGAGAGATTACGCAGACCAGTTCAACCGCTGGGCCCGAGTTCCCGAGGATCGCATCACAGCCATGGACGCGGCTGCTGATATGCATATCGAAGAAGATCAGGCCCCGACCATGCCACAGTATCTGTATCTCGTCGCAATTGTCATCGGCATTACGTGGGTAGGTAATACTTTATCACCTGGAATTTCTGAGTGGATAGTCGCACACGTTCCCGATAAAATTCAGCCAGCGTTCGGCGTGACGACAATACGAGTTCTCCTTGTGACGACGATAGCACTGACACTATCTACAACCCCGGTCTCAAGGTTGCCTAATTCAACTGCTATTGGCACCGCAATCGTGTACGTATTCGTTGCGGGAATGGGAGCACGCGCATCACTTGCAGGACTGGGATCGGATGCCCCGATATTCGTTGCTGGCGCATTTATCTGGATTACTATTCATGGCTTGTTTTGCCTGGCCGGCGCCTGGATATTCCGAGTTGACGTTCACAGCGTGGCCATAGCATCAGCGGCAAATATTGGCGCTGCAGCTTCAGCACCCATTGTTGCGGGACATCACCGACCCAGCCTGGTCCCGGTTTCCATTCTTATGGCGCTTATTGGTTATGCGCTGGGTAACTACCTGGCTCCGCTTGTTGGTTACGGCGCGCAGCTCATCTCCGGCCAGTAGCAATGTGGGTGACGTACGCCAAGCGTGCCGTATTTTCGATCGTCGTAATCGTCGTGGTGATCAGTGTCGCCGCCGTATTGCTTTGGCGCAACCGACCCAGCCTTGACGCGATCGAGTGGCCTGCGCCGGCGATCGCCTCGGCAGCAACCTCTGATTCGGTAACCGTGACCTGGTTGGGGGTTACGACTTTGCTGTTCGACGACGGTGAAACGCAAATACTCATCGACGGGTTTTTTTCGCGACCCACCCTGGCGGATATTCTGTTACGACGCCGGGTTAACAACGACGCAGCGATAATCGATTACGCCATGAATAAGTTTCGGATGCGACGTCTCGCAGCCATTATTCCTGTCCACAGCCATTTCGATCATGCGATGGATGTCGGCGCGATCGCAAATCGGTCAAGCGCATCAATTCTGGGATCCGAATCAACCGCGCAAATTGCTCGCGGGGCTGGCGTCCCCGAGGATCAGATTACCGTCGTAGAGCAGGAGGCGAGTTTCGAGTTCGGCAATTTTCGCGTCACATTGCGGCCGGCCGGACACGCGCCGATTGGCTGGCGGGGCGCCGTTCCGTTGGATGGAGAGATAGAAGCACCATTGAAAATGCCGCAGCCCATAACGGCCTGGCGCATGGGTGGTGCCTATACCGTGATAATAGAACACCCACAAGGTACAGCGCTGGTGCAGGGTAGCGCCGCCTACAAGAAATACGAGCTACAGGATATCGCGGCGGATGTCGTTTTTCTTGGTGTCGCCCAACTGGGCGCTTTGGGCCGGGATTACGCTGAATTGTACTGGCAACATACCGTGACAGCGACTGGCAGCCACAGCGTCTATCCGATTCATTTCGACGACTACACGCAACCGTTCGGGGTGGTGGCATTGCCGCCGAAGATTATCGATAACTTCGATACGACCGCTAGCTGGCTCAACGAATTCCGCCGGCGCTGGGACAGCGATGCATCGTTATTTATGCCGGAGTTTGGCAAGCCTATCGCTATCTTCTCTCAACCCGCTGCAGAGTCCTGATCCGCAATCAGTTCCGACAACGTCGCGCGGCCGTCGATCAATGCTCGTTTGGCGGCGCGACTGAGTTGCTTGATCCGATATTCGACCTGGGACGCCACCGACCTGTCGCCTGCCGCTTTGGAGTACACCAGCGTTAATGGTCCGCGACCCTTCAGGTACTTCGCGCCGCGTGGGCTACATTCATGTTCGATTATGCGCCGATCAACGTCCGCAGCGATTCCTGTGTAGTACGTATTGTCGGCACAGCGCACGATGTAAACGCTGTATACAGTGTCCACCCTAGTCAGCCGCCGCTGCGAACTTGCCGGCTCGCCGGCGGGTATTTCTGCAACAGGCTGGCTGGCCGTATCGGTCGCGGCTCGAGGTTGCCGCCACAATTCGGACAAACACCCTTAAGGTCACTATTAACGCAATCGCTACAAAACGTGCACTCGAAGGTGCAAATCATGGCGTCAGTAGAATCGGCGGGTAGACCCCTGTCGCAGCGCTCGCATCTTGGCCGGAGTTGCAGCATGGATCAGGCGTTACCGCCCACTAACGTGTCGCCAAATACACGAAAAGCTCCCGCCTCAATACTTTCGAGATTTTCTGTCGTATCCGCCCAGGTCAGCACGATATCGGAAACATCATCAAGTTCTTTGGCTGGCTCATGCAACCTCAACGTCAATACATTACCGTTCAACGCGGCTTCACGAATCAAGTTGTGCCCACCAAACTGTTGCTCATTGATTTCGATGTAAATGGATTCGTCGAAATCTTCGTCGATAGTGCGCATCAATAACAGATAGTCAGAAATGTCACCTTCATCCGTCGTCTTTGCAAAAAACAACATGGTGGTGTTGTCGCGAACATCGAATGCAACGGTGTCGTACTCTCTGCTATCAGCCATTAGCTTCCCTCGTTTTGGCGATTATCTCATCTTTCTCCGTCCACGTTTCGCTCAACCAGGAATGCAATCGTTTCCGATACACCCGGTCACTCTCATAATTCCCCGTTACAAGCCATTCCTCCAGCTTTCGTTCACGTATGTCAGCTACGACATGAACGTTTCGACCACAACACATGTCCCAGAATCTCGTTGCGCCGTCTGGATAGACCAGTGTGACGTCAACAATGCTGGTAAAAAGCTTCCCCATCGACGACAGCGCGATGGCCAAACCTCCGGCTCGCGGCTGCAGCAGGTTTCGGTATGGCGACTTTCGATCAACTCGTTTTTCTTCCGAAAAGCGTGTTCCTTCAATAAAATTCAGAATAGCAGTCGGCGTATCGCGAAATTTCTCGCACGCGCGGCGCGTCGTTTCAAGATCCTTGCCTTTCATGTGCGGGTTCCTCGTAAGATACGACGGCGAAAAGCGCTTCATGAACGGCATGTCCATCGCCCACCACGCGACGCCTAACAACGGAAACCAGATGAGTTCCTGTTTGATGAAGAATTTCAGGAACGGAATGCGGCGATTGAACACTGCCTGGAGAATTACTATGTCGACCCACGTCTGGTGGTTCACGATAACGAGGTACCAGCCGTCACGCCGCAGACTCTCCAGCCCGTGAATTTTCAGCGTGACCGACCCCGCAGTTTTCATGATCAGCGTATTGATGCTTATCCAGTTTTCACCTGTCGCCATGAGGGTGCGCGTGAGGAAACGACGCAACATTGGCACCGGCAGTATCAATTTTAGTATCGCTAACAGAATGACGGGCACAAACCAGAAAATCGTGTTGATCGTGAACCCACCAAAAAGGAGTACGCCACGAAGATTGCGAATAAAGGCTTTCACAGCAATTGATAGCTCGCCCCAAAGAGCTACATCTTAGCCTGAAACTCGGTGGCCGGCGTGGCGCTTGCCGCACTCGAAGCCTTGCAGTACCGTGACCAGATGAGCAAACGCATGACAGCGGAGAAGGCACTGCAGGCCGCCGAGGATTCAGAGGACGGACAATACGGTGTGCTGCTCGAAAACGGCAGCATGGAACTCGGGTACTACCGACCAATCGGTTCCGATGACCAGCAGCCCCACGAGCAGGACGAAATTTACATCGTGCGTTCAGGTAGCGGCACGTTTGTGCGCGGGGAAGAGACGATTGTGTTTGAGCCTGGCGATGCGCTGTTCGTTGCGGCGCACGTCGAGCATCGTTTCACCGATTTTAGCAACGACTTCGCGGCCTGGGTCGTTTTTTATGGCCCGGAAGGAGGCGAGACGTGCGACTCGTAGCAATATTATTGTTGGCCAGCCTGCCAGCGAGTGCGGTAGACATTTCCCGCTTGAGCTGGCTGTCCGGGTGCTGGACATACAACAACAAAGAGACCGGTTCCGGCGAGTATTGGATGCCGCCGGCCGGCGGAACGATGTTCGCGGTGAGCCGAATAGTGAAAGATTCGCAGACCGTAGCCTTCGAATACTTGAAAATCGTAACAACCGACTCGGGGTCCCTTGCCCTGATCGCCACGCCTTCAGGGCAGGATACCGCGCGCTTTGACTTGCTCAACCTGTCTGATGACGAGGTGGTATTTGAGAATCCCGAACACGATTTCCCGCAGCGCATCTTGTATCGGCTGACTGGCAACCAACCGCTGGGACGAATTGAAGGCAAATCCAGCGGCCATGACATTACCGTTGATTTCCCCATGACCCGTACGGATTGCGAGGAATTCGGCCAGTGAGCTGGCGCTCCGCGCTGCCGGCCGGTGTGGCTGTTGTTGTTCTCATCGTTGTTGTAATGACCGATCCGGTTCCACAGGATCCGCTCTATCATGTGTTCGCCGATCAACGGTCAATGATCGGAATTCCGAATTTCATGAATGTGATGTCGAATTTGCCGTTTCTGGTTATCGGCATCATGGGGTGGCGAATTATCATCGTAAACGAAGAAACTGTAACGGCAACGACAAAATTGGCCTGGATCGTCTTCTTTTTCAGCATTGCACTGACCGCATTCGGCTCCGGTTTTTTCCATCTGCGTCCCGACAACGAATCGCTGGTCTGGGACCGGCTGCCGATGACGATCGGGTTTATGAGTCTGGTTTCGATCGTCGTTTCCGAGTATTTCTCACCCATGCTGGGCAGGAAGTTATTACCTGGGTTGCTGCTTGTTGGTATCGGCTCCGTCGCCTACTGGGCTTACACGGAATCCCTGGGTGCCGGTGACCTTCGCCCGTATGCCGTCGTGCAGTTTCTTCCCATGCTGTTAATTCCGTTAGTAATTTCCCTTTATTGGTCGCGCAGTGACCTCGGCCGCTATATCTGGTGGATGGTCGGTTTTTATCTTGCGGCCAAGGTCGCCGAATTCTACGACGTCGACCTGTATGCGGCAGGCAACCTCATCAGCGGTCATTCGCTCAAACATCTTGCGGCATCGCTCGCGCCCGCGAGCCTGCTGTACGGATTGATGCGAAGACGCGGTCGTGGCTGAAGGCGTCTACGAGGGCTGCTGTCACTGCGGTGCGATCGGCTTTTCCTACCTGTGTTCCATTGCTCCTGCGAGCTGGTCTGTTCGTGCCTGCCAGTGCCGCTTCTGTCGGTCTCACGATGCTCTGAGTACTTCCGATGCCAGCGCACGGATCGAGTTTCTCGCAACCGACCCGGCACAGCTAAGTCGTTACAGATTCGGCCTGATGACGGCCGACTTTCTACTGTGCCGGACCTGTGGTGTCTACATCGGCGCGGTCATCGAAACGGACAACGGACGATTTGGAATTATCAATACCCATGCGCTGCTGCCAGAACCGGAGAATCTTTCGAGCCCCGCACCGGTTAGCTATGACGGCGAAGCCAAAGATGGCCGCGTTGCACGGCGTGAACAGCGCTGGTCGCCCGTGACCCGCGTGCCCTGGTAGAAACCCAAACCACACAGCGTTACCATGCGTCCGCCGGCAGCCGCCGGTCTTACTTCAAATGCTAAGGACTAACGAATAATGACGGTTGCAAGACGAATTGATGGCAAGGCCAAGGCTGCGGAGCTCGCTGTGTCGATTACCAGCGACGCGTCGACATTGCTGGTTGAGCATGGCATCAGGCCAGGACTCGCCGTTGTCATTGTTGGCGAGGACCCGGCGAGCCAGGTCTATGTACGAAACAAGAAGCGTACTGCCGAGTCGTGTGGGTTTCATTCGGTGCAGCGCACTCTGGCGGACGACGCGTCACAGACAGATGTACTGCAACTCATTGAGGATCTTAACGGCGACGCTGCCATCCACGGAATTCTCGTGCAGCTTCCTCTGCCGGAGCACCTGGATGAACAAGCAATTACGCAGGCGATTGAACCATCGAAAGATGTCGACGGATTTCATTTCGTCAACATTGGCAAGTTGACGGCCGGCCGAACGTCCGATGCCTTCGTGCCATGCACTCCGGCTGCTTGCATGCTGATGATCGAGGATGAAATTGGTAGCGATCTCTCCGGAAAAAATGCCGTCGTAATCGGCCGCTCGAATATCGTTGGCAAGCCGATGGCGTCGTTGCTGATAAAGGCCAACGCAACGGTAACTATCACCCACAGTCGTACGAAAGACTTGCCACAAGTCGTTGCCGGCGCTGACATCGTCGTTGCAGCCGTCGGTCGTCCGAACATGGTCAAAGCCGACTGGATTAAAGAGGGTGCCATTGTTATCGACGTCGGCATCAATCGCGTCGAGAAGACAGTTGATGGCGAGACCAAGATGGGTTTGACCGGTGACGTTGATTATGATGCTGTCTGCGCCGTTGCCGGTGCGATTACACCGGTCCCGGGCGGCGTCGGTCCGATGACAATCATAATGTTAATGGCAAACACATTGCGCTCCGCGCGCTTCTCAGCCGGGCTTGAAGGCTAAGCGATAGTCGACGGATATCGAGATCACCCGGAGCATCAGTGTAACGCTCAAACAAACCATAACGAGATCAGGAGCGCCTCCTCATCAGTACTAACGGCGTGTACCGGGATGACAGCCAGGAGGACAGGGATCAGGCTACGCCATTAAGTTATTTTGTTGCAACGCGGACTAGCCTGTTGTTGCACCGCTCAGACCGCAGTGTCTTGCGCAACAAGATGTGCGATCAGCAGTGTTATTCTCGGTTTATGCAAATGAACTCATAGTCAGGTGACGCGATAATGTTCAGTTACATTCGGGAATGCAAAAGGGCTGTTGGCCCAATGGCACTCCTTGCAACTTTGACGACGTCCGCAGCGTGTACATCGACATCGTTGCTTCCCGATCCATTGGCAGCCGGTTGGAACGGCCTCCCGGTCTGCGAACGATTGCACGAGGATTCTGAGCAAAGAATTCTCCGTTGCGCCTTCCCGCCCGGCGCGGGACATGAACGCCATTATCATGCCCCTCATTTTGGCTACGCGATCGCAGGTGGCCGAATGAAGATTACTGATGGAAATGGGGTTCGCGAGGTTGACTTAACGACGGGAAGCAGCTTTACCAGCGACGGTGTCATCTGGCACGAAGTGGTAAATATCGGCGACACAACAACCGTATACCTTATTATCGAGCCAAAATGACGATCAGGTTTTCAACATTTCTGTGTCTCTTCTGCCTCTCTGCTTCAGACCTAAGTCTCGCGGAGCAGTCACCTTACGAAATCGCGGGTCAACTGGATCACGGCTATCTGCTGATCCGTATTCTGGCATCAAGTAGCGAAAAAATTGCCAGATTTGAATTCACAAGTTACGGCACCGGTTACGTCGTAAAGATACGGCCTGAAACGTGCGAGTCGGCGGGTTCGAACGCTCGAATTTGTTTGGTAATTTTGCCGTCGGGGCGTTACTTTTGGAGCAAGTATGAATCCGAATACCGCATTGGCCTCGAGCATTCAACGCTTCAGGATCCAGCAATCAGGCGGGAAGCCCCAAGCTCTGCAAGTGACACTTTCGAGATAATTGCCGGCGCCATCAACTACATCGGCGACTGGGAAATGAGGATTCGGACGGAAGATTTCACCGCGCACCGCCGATGGTCGGTTGAAATCAGTCAGAACAAAAAAACGCTGGAACGACTATTCGAACATTTTCCTGAGTATGCCAACCAGTATGAAATCTACCTCTCCATGATGGGCAAGAAAGCAGTTTCCCTGCAAGAATTCTTAAGAATCGTTGCAGAGCATTCAGACTAAGCGTTTGTCTGCTGCCGCCGGGACGATGCAGCCTGCTCTTCAACCGGCTCCAGCGAAAACACGAACGTTCGGCAGGACTTTATCGCTTGCAGCACTTCATCTTCACCAAGTGGTCGAAAGGTTGAAGCTTTAACGGCACGAATCGACGGCCTTTCAAAGGTTCTGTTGGTGCTATGCCGAACCGCAATGCGACGGGTTCGTCCCAACCTGTCGATATCGAAACAGACTTGTACCCGACCTTCAATGCGGTCACGTCTTGCCTTGTGCGGGTATTTTGGCGCAACCGTTTGCAATGGCAGGCGATGCGTACTGTTATCGATAATGCGGGCGAGTAGCGACCCCTCATCGGCACCGAGAACAGGTGTGAGCACAATGAATGCCAGCAACAATGACCATCGCCGCATCAATCTGGGTCCTCGACCGGCGACAGCGGTTCAATGCGTCGGTCGTCGATAATAATATATTCCCTGACAGGACTAACTTCATCGAGGTACATACCTTTTACTTCTTTGAGGTTCTCCGACCTAGGGTTCAGCTCCTGCCCTCTATTGATGTCGGCTTCGGCTTCCTCGAATCGCTCAAGTTTAAGATAGACGATCGCCCGATTATTATAGGTTCGCCAATGATACGGATCGTGCTCAAGAACCCAATTGCAATGCTCCAGCGCAGTTCTCAGTTGATCGATCAGCAGAAAACCGGCGCAAAGATTTGCGTGCCCGATCTTTTTCTCGCGTCGTCCGTGCGCAGCCTTCAGGCCCTGCATGGTCAACCGCACGCCCTCTTCGCTGTCACCGGCCATGAGCGCGTTGGCGCCGTCGTAAAGGAAGATATTGCGCGGGCCGATAACAGTCTTCGACCCTGGACCGTCCTCGGCATACGCGTGAATCACTGCCAGCGATAGAATCGCAAGCAAGATTATGCGCTTGGTCATCGCCTAGCCTTCGACGTCCGGATGCTGGGTGAAGAAATCTGACTTGCCAGTGTTCACGTGCTTAATTTTTTCGTCATCAGCCACTAATGTAATGTTCCAGCTGTTCGATCTCTTCTTTCTGGTCCGAAATGATTGCCTGGACCAAATCACCGATCGAAATCATTCCAGTGACCACTCCGTCATCGACAACCGGAAGATGTCGGATTTTACGCTCGGTCATGACAGTCATGCAGTCATTAACCGTATCTTGCGATGATGCTGTGCAGACGTCGGTCGTCATGATTTCGCCCACCTCGGTGGACTCGGACGAACGCCCTTTGATGATCACTTTCCGGGCGTAGTCGCGCTCGGTCACAATACCCTTGAGCTCATCACCCTGCATGACCAGCAGCGAACCCACGGTCTTGTCGGCCATGCGTCTGATCGCATCGAGGACCGACGTTTCAGCCGTTATAGTGATAATCTCCCGGCCCTTTGAGTCGAGCAGATGCTGTACCAGTTTCATGCTGTCTCCCCTTATTTGTGCCCGCTCCGCGGGCATGCTTATGAGGAGATATTAGCATTTATGGTGCTTCAGGTTTCCTGCTCGACCGTCCCGCGTATGTCGGAGAACGACAGGCTGCCGCTGCCATCGTCAGTGATGATCAAATCATTTTCGACGTCGGATACCCTGATGCTGCCTGACCCGTCGTCGATGGTCACTGACCCCGCAATGTGCCTGACGCTGATACTGCCGGAGCCATCCACAATCGAAACATCGCCGGCGACATTCACGATGTCGATCGAACCGGAGCCATCAACGATTTTTAGGTCGGCTACGTTGCTCACATCGATCAAACCAGAGCCGTCGTCGATGATTACCCCGCCGAAAACGTTCGCTACGTCGATCGAACCAGAACCATCATCGATACTGACTGCCATGCTCTGCGGAACGCTGATCTCAAGATCAATATGCGAGTCGGTGCCGAATCCCATAAACCCACTGTCAAACCATGCTTCAAGCCGCGCTTCGCCGTGTTTTCGTTGCAGCGACAGTGTCATGTCTTTCGCTATGATTTTGAGCGCATCGTCCTCGTTCGTGTCCGGAACTACGATGGTCGCCTTAACAGTAATTCTGTTGAGCCCGTCAACGCCGGCCACGTCCATGCTGCCAGCCCCAGCTTTGATCGACAGCCGGCTAATTCCGTCCGAGCCCAGGTCCAGATCGCGGAGTTCTTCATAGTCCGTCCAGCCAGGAAGGGCCAGGCTTGCGACGAACATCGTCATTACAATAAAGCTGCGCATAAGAATCTCCTTTTTTCCGTTTTCTTAAGTCTTCAATACACACTAGACGCACGTCGGCCAGCATTGGTTGCAAACCGAATGAAAATACCGTGTGCAGGCTAGCGGCCTTCCTGGACCTCGAAACGCTTGAGTCGAGCCGCCAGTTCGCTTGCCGGCAGCCACTGGCCACGCAACATGACGCCGTGGATTCTTTCGGCATTTCGAATCTCAACCAGTGGATTAGCGTCCAGCAGGATCAGGTCAGCGTCTTTACCTTCAGCAACAACGCCCGCATTTGACCCCAGAAACTCTGCGACGGCCGCGGTTCCCGTACGCAATGCCTGGTAGGGACTCAGCCCGGCTGCAACCAATGCTCCGAGTTCTCGGTGCGTTGAGAACCCCGGAACGTTAAATGTCTGCGGTGCATCGGAACCAAGCAGCAGGCCGGCGCCAGCCCGATGCAATTCCAGAATAATACGTCGCCGCAACTTGATGGCGAGCGCTGCGGTGTCCGAATCGAAACCTCTCTCGCTCAGCTGGGCTTCTTTGCTGGCAATCCAGTTATCGAGCGTTGCGGCAGATACATAGCGCATTTCCGGTCGCTGCCTGAGTTCGGCGACCGGCGTGTCGTCGATCAGCTGCTCGATCAAAACTTCTGTCGGCACGTTCCAGGTGCCGGCCTCGGCGGTCGCCACTGCGATCGCAGGGATTTGCTCGGCATTCAGTTCACCCGCAAGCATCACGTCGAAGAACCCCCCATAGCCACCGTATCCATGACTGCCCGCGGGCAGAAGCGCCGCAAAATACCCATCCAAATGGTCGATCGTTGTCATCTTGAACTGCAACGCCTGATAAACGCCGACCGCAACCGGAACATGGCCCGCATAGGGCATGCCAATCTCGTTTGCCGTTCTTGCAAGCGCGACAAACTCATCGCCACTGAGGCCCGGATGAAGTTTTATGAAATCGTATCCGGCCGCTTGCTGTTCACGCACTTGCCGGGCCGCATCGGCCGCACCGGAAACTGAGCGGCCATTGAGCGACGGGCCAGATGTCACAAGCCGTGGACCGAATAGCTCGCCGCTCTCGAATTGACTTCTCAACTGCAGGTGACTGGATCGGCCCAGCATGCCGCGAATGGTTGTTATGCCTTTAGCAACAAACAGCGTCGCCATTCTGTCGACCTGCTCAGGCTCGGTACTGGTCACATGCGCGTGCATTTCCGCCAGGCCCGGCATCAGGTATCGATCAGTACCATCGACGATCGTTGCTCCCTTCGGGACCGGTACATTATCGACATGCCCGATTTTCGATATTGTGCCCTCCACAACTATGACCGTCTGCTGTAACCGTACATCCTCGGTGGACATCGGTACGACGTTGACGTTGACGAAGACCGTAACCTCGGCACGAATTGTGGTGGCAGCGAACAGGCAGATCGTCGCTGACATGAGAATTTTTGGAATCGATTTGATCACTTGACGTTCTCAGTCAACTTTCTGACCCGGGCCAGCGTTTCATCACTGATATTTCCGCCGCAAATAATCGCAACAACATTTCGACCAGCGACTTCTTCACGTCGCGAGAACATGCCGGCTATGGCGACACCGGCAGCGCCTTCAATTTCGTGACCTTCTTTTTCCATATAAAGTCGCATCGCAGCCGCAATTTGCTCTTCGTCGACGATCACAAATTCATCGACGACTGCCTGGTTCAGCGGGAATGTAATGGCCCCAGCTTCAATGCCGCCGGCGGTACCGTCCGATAAGGTTGCATCACTGGGTAGATCAAGTATTTCACCCGCTGCAATCGAATGGGCCATGACGGCTGACGCTTTCGGCTGACAGCCATAGACCTGAATCGCGGGATTGTGCGTTTTGAGCACACTGCCGACACCACCAATCAGTCCGCCGCCGCCAACCGCAATAAACACGGCATCAATCGACGGCAATTGTTCGATGATCTCGACACCACACGTTCCCTGTCCCGCGATGACTTGCTCATCGTTGTAGGGAGACAGAAACAGCATGCCGTTTTGCTCAGCGTACTCGCGTGCATGCTGCTCTGTATCCAGGCCATCGGTGCCAAAATACCGCACCTCACCGTCGTAGCGTTTGATGTTGTCAACTTTCGTATCAGACGTCTTTTCAGGTACGAAGATGACCCCCGTGGTACCCAGCTTTTGCATTGCGCAGGCGACGGCCGCGCCGTGGTTCCCGGTTGAGGCGGCAACACAACCTTTGGCGCGTTCTTCACCTGTCAACGTCATCAGGCGATTGGTTGCGCCACGCAATTTGAATGAACCCGTGGTTTGCAAGTTCTCCAGCTTGAAGAAAACGTCGGCCGCCAGCAGGTCACTGAAAGCATCCGATCTGTTCAGTCCAGTGCGTTCAATCCGCCCGGCTATACGCTTCGCAGCCGCTGCCGCGGCGTCTGCCGTTCTTTGAATGTTGTCCGTCATTGGACCAATCTAGCGCGGTACGGCGTCTCAGACCACTTACAGCACATGTTTTTGACAATAAGCGGCCAGGTTTTCAGTTCCTTGCATGGCCTACCCGCCTATGCAACGATAATCCTGCAATTGAAAAGGGCACACCTGCCAAAAGGCAGCGTCGCAAAGCCACCGGTCTACGGGCACCAACCTAAGACAGCGGAGTTACCAATATGAAGTCACATGGATTTCGTGACACGGGCAGGACCGATCGCCGCCCCGCACTTCCCGGTGTTCATACACCAACCAGTCTCGCGCATCTGATGCGCTGTCTCGACAGCAACGCCAACATCGCCGCACCGCTACGTCCGAGAGGCGCCGGTAGCTCTGCGACGGATTGCAATGTCGCAACGATGGGCACTGTCATCAGTACGATCGGTCTCGATCGAATCATTCGTATCGACACCTACAACCACGCGGTTACAGTAGAGGCCGGAGTGCGACTGGGGACCCTCATCGCCGCATTGGCCGATGAGGATCTGGAGCTCATCGGCAATTTCGATCAGACCGAACGAACCATCGGCGGTGCTATCGCCTCACCTTGTATGGGCCCCGGTATCGGCAGCCAGGCGTCAATGCTCTCAACTCAGGTGCTCAGCATGAAGGCGGTAACGGCGGCCGGTAAAATCATGAAGATTACGAACACTCAGAAGCATCTGCTTAGCGCCTTTCGATTAAGTTATGGCATGTTGGGAGTGATCTTCGAAGTAACACTGCGGGTCCGCCAGATGGCCACCTTTTCGGCTAGTCATCGCAGCCTGGATATCGATACCTTTGCACAGGTTTCGGACCGGCTGGCCACGGGTAACATCGGGCTCAAGTTTTATCTGATGCCGCACCGAAATCATGTCTACCTGGATTTGCGCCACTATGAGACCGCCACCGGCAACGCCTACAGCGCTCCATGGAAAATCAAAGACTGGGGTGAAAGTACGGTACTACCGAACGTATTCAAGTCACTCAGCCGCGTCTTGCCGATTCCGTCGGTTCGCTACCGCCTGATCGACTCGATTTCCGCAACGACGCACGACCTCGTGAATTCAAGGCTCGTTCGGTCGGGCAACAACGCCACCGCGGGCGGGCGACATCGGCGAAGAACGCCCCGTAACCTGCTGTATTCGACGTGGTGCTTCCCAGCCTCTGATTTCTCGCTGGTCGTGAAGGCCTATGCCCAGTTCTGTCGCGACAACTTTGAACGTACGGCTTACCGGTGCGACTTACCGGCGCTCGGAGTTCGTGTGGCCAAAGACAACACGGCACTGCTGTCACCCTCTTTCGACGAGCCTGTGATCGCGCTGCAGACCGTTTCTACCCAGCAGCGTGGATGGGACGATTTCGTCCTCGATCTGTCGGAGTTCGCCGAGAACTGGGGCGGCACACCGGTGTTCAATCAAACGCTCGCGGCACGCGATGACTGCGTCTCGCAGATCTACAGCGAGCGGCTGGAGTTTTTCAAGAAGATCCGGCGGCAGCTCGATCCGGGCGGCCGGTTTCTGAATCCGTACTTGGCACGATATTTCAAATAAACACTCAGTTCTGCGCGGTTTTTCGACTCGCTGCAGCAGAACGTCTGCCTCCCCACGATCCGGCGCTTATTCAACCAGTTGTTTTTATTTGTATTTTTCTCGTTGCTGATTTTTTTGCAACCCTATGGCTAGCGTATATGTCGAACCGATACCAGGCCTCGCCCCGATAATACGGTGCACGAGATAACAATGGACGTAGAAACAGTTTGCCTCGGAATGCTGACCGATGGAGCAGCCTCCGGCTACGAGCTTAAGAAGCAATTCGAGTCAACGTTTGGGCATTTCTTCGCCGCAGGGTACGGCTCGATTGACCCGGCGTTGTCGTCACTTGCGGGTCAGGGCTTGGTCACCTGCGAACACATTGCGCAAGACGGGAAACCGGACCGCAGCGACGTTCAAAACATCCTGCAACAGTATCAATCCAAAACCGGGTTTCGTGCATCTAATGGTTGAGTGGTCGCGATGACCGCTGGATATTTAACTCTAACGTTTTGATTTCATTATAGGGTTGGATCAGAGGATCCAAATTGGGAAGCTGTTGGTTGCGTTATACCGATCTAGTGTTATACTCAACTACAACACCATACTAGGTTAATACCGAAAACATGAAAATGAAAAATCCGATACCTGCCGTTATTTTCGCCGTCGCACTATCCAGTAGCGCACTGATCTCTGGATGCGGCGTTGGCGAGGCCAGTGTCGCTGATGCCGACGATATTGAGGCAGCAACGCCCGTACCCGTTGAAACAACCACGCCTGTCCGCGCAGACATTTACGCGACCTACGCTGCCAGCGCCTCGATTTTTTCGGATGCGGATGCACCCGTGACCGCCCGCGTGGCAGGCGAAGTCGTCGAGCTGGCAGTCGAAGAAGGCGATCGTGTGGATGCAGGGCAGATACTCGCGCGTCTTGACGGTGAGCGCCTGCGCCTCGAAATGCTGGCAGCTAACGCGAATTTGAAGCGCGCGAAAAAAGAGTACCAGCGCAACGTCGACCTGCATGCACGTGGCCTGGTTAGCGCTGCGATGTTCGAAGGCCTGAAATTCGATCTCGCATCCCTGACAGCGACTTACGACCTCAAACGCCTTAATTACGATTATTCGAACATACGCGCGACGATTTCGGGCGTGGTCTCCTCCCGGGAGATCAAGTCCGGTCAGAATCTTAGCGTCGGCCAGGTTGCTTTTCGGATCACGGAAACATCGGAGTTGATGGCCTACCTGCAGATTCCCCAGGCTGAACTAACCAAGTTTGACGTGGGTTATGCCGCGACGGTTAAGGTCGCATCGATGCCGCAGGTCGATTTTGCAGCAACGATTGTTCGTATCAGCCCGACCATTGATACCCGCAACGGCACGTTCCGCGCCACGGCGATAATTGACAACACGGCAGGCGATCTTGCTCCTGGGATGTTCGGCCGATTCACGATTGCGTACGAAAAACATGCCAATGCACTCATAATTCCAGCTCATGCATTGCTCGATGAAGACGATGAAACGACGGTCTACGTTGTGCGCAATGGCGAAGTCGTGCGCCGCAAAGTCCAGATCGGCATAGAAAACAGTGGGCAGGTCGAAATTCTAGGCGGTTTGCAAGACGACGATCAAATTGTCGTTGTCGGGCATTCAGGCCTGCGCGATGGCAGCAAAGTGCTCGCCAGTGCAGCTGACCGGGACCGATTCACGGGCTGATCTGATCCCTGCCTGGGTCGCAATAAGAAATGGCCGCCGCGGCAGGAGCATAAGGGGATACCGAATGAAGCTATTTCGCATTGGCTCGACAGCGTTCGCGTGTGTCTTGCTGATAAGCGCTTGTCAACAGGGTGACCAAGTTGAAGATGACCCGCCCGATGAGGATGAGACGCCTCCGGTTCCTGTCGAAACCAGCGTTCCGGTTCGCGGCGACATCTACGCAACCTATTCCGGAACAGCGCCGATTGAGGCTTTCGCAGAGGCCGATGTTATCGCAAAGGTCGACGGAGAAATTCGCAAACTGCACGTCGAGGAAGGCGACTTGGTCAAAAAAGATCAGGTTCTCGCCACACTGGACGGCGACCGCCTGCGACTGGAGCTCAGCGAATCACAGGCGCGTCTCAGGAAAATGCAGCGCGATTTCGAGCGCAACAAAGAACTGCAGGAAAAAGGCCTGATCAGCGAGGGTGACTTTGAGAAAATCCAGTACGACCTGGAAGCACTTGAGGCGTCTTTCAATCTTGCCAGTCTCGAGCTCAACTACACCCAAATTCGTGCGCCGATCGACGGTGTGGTATCCGAGCGCTACACAAAGCTGGGCAACACCATTAAGAGCGGTGACCCGGTTTATCGAGTCACCAGTCTCGATCCGCTAGTTGCTTACATGTTTGTGCCCGAGCGCGAATTTCGCCAGATCGCGGCGGGACAACCGGTGCACATCGAAATCGACGCTCTTCCCGGATCGCCGATCCTCGCCGCCGTCACTCGAATCAGCCCAATTGTCGATCCTGCGACTGGAACATTCAAGATCACAATAGAGCTGCGGGGCGCCGAACTACGCATCAAACCTGGAATGTTCGCTCGCATCAGCATTGTTTACGACAAGCATGAGAGCGTGTTGCAAGTCCCGCGCAGCGCAGTCATGGAAAGTGCCGGTATATTGTCTGTTTTTGTTGTCGAGGACGAAATAGGCATTCGCAAGGAAGTCCAGACCGGTTTTAGCAGTGACGGCATGGTCGAAATCACCACTGGCCTATCAGACGATGAGCAAGTAATCACCGTAGGGCACATAGGCCTCAAGAACGAATCGACGGTCGTTGTGATCAATGTGCCGGAAGAGGACGTCGAATAATGCGTCGTCTTATCGAAATCGCAACGGAGCGCCGCGTCACAATCGTTATGCTCATGACGGCTATTGTTCTGTTCGGCATGGTGTCTCTTTCCCGCCTTAGTTTGAATTTGCTGCCCGATATTTCGTATCCGACGCTCACGGTCCGCGCGGAACTCACGGGCGCTGCACCTGCAGAAATTGAAAACCTTCTCAGCAAACCAATCGAAGAAGCAGTAGGCGTAGTTCGAAACGTTCGACTGGTTCGTTCAGTTTCCCGCTCCGGTCAGTCCGACGTCACAATTGAGTTTTTGTGGGGCACCGACATGGACATGGCAGGAGTCGATGTCCGCGAAAAGCTCGACATCCTGTTCCTGCCTCTGGAGTCCAGTCGCCCACTGCTATTGCGATTCGACCCCTCCTCTGAGCCGATCGTCCGGCTCGGTCTGTTGTATAAGGACGATGCTGAAGCAGAATCTACGGAAGCTCGACTAAAGGCCCTGCGTCGTCTGGCCGAAGACCGAATCAAGGCAGAACTTGAAGCCGAAGAAGGCACGGCCGCGGTGAAAGTCAGTGGCGGTCTCGAGGACGAAATTCAGATCCGGGTGGACCAGCAAAAGCTTTCGCAACTCGGTATCAGCATTGAGCAGATCGCCCAGCGCATACGTGCCGAGAACGTCAATTTATCGGGTGGTCGACTTGAAGAAGGCAATCAGCGCTTTCTTGTTCGAACAGTGAACGAATTTCAGGACGTTGACGAATTCCGCGACGCAATCGTTGCCTATGTGGCCGATCGCCCAGTCTACTTGCGTGATGTGGCGACCGTTAAACGAGGTTACAAAGATCGAGAGGCCATCACACGTGTCAATGGGCAGGAATCGGTCGAGCTCGCTATCTACAAAGAAGGCGACGCTAATACCGTCCAGGTGGCTGAACGAATTGAACGTCGCCTGGAGGGGCTCCGTGAGTCGTTGCCTGAGGACATTGAACTCATCACGATTTACGACCAGTCGACATTTATCTCTTCGGCTATCGACGATGTCCGGCTGGCCGCGATCCTGGGTGGTTTGATCGCAGTATTCGTACTCTATGGCTTCCTGCGAGATGCACGCGCAACGACCATCATCGGTATCGCAATACCGGTTTCAGTCATTGGCACGTTCCTGTTGATGTACACGAATGATATTTCACTGAACATCATGTCTCTGGGAGGAATCGCGCTCGCCGTCGGCATGCTGGTAGATAATTCGATTGTCGTGCTCGAAAACATTGTACGCAAGAAGGAACAAGGCGAAGGCATTGTCGAGGCAGCACGAAATGGTACGACGGAGGTTGCCTCAGCAGTTGTAGCGGCGACGCTAACGACCATCGCCGTATTTTTCCCAATGGTGTTTATCAGCGGTATTGCCGGACAGTTATTCAGAGATCAGGCGCTGACCGTCACATTCGCGCTGATATTTTCGCTGATAATCGCGCTGACGCTGATTCCGATGCTGGCATCGTTGGGAGCTCAAAGCAGGTACGACGATGGCGGAGATAATCAACCCGCCAACTGGTTCACACGATCCGTTGCTTCTGTCGTGAGAATACTTAGCTTTGTAATTTTCGTCATACGCAAAATTTTCTGGATACTACTCTGGGTCCCCACCTGGCTGATACAGGGATTCTACAGGGCGATCGCCGCCGTCTACCCGGGAATATTGTGCTGGTCGTTGCAACATCGCCTGGCCGTGATCGTTATTTCTATCGCGCTGTTCGTGTCGACGATGGCTCTGGTGCCACGCCTTGGAACGGAATTGATACCACAGTTTTCACAAGGCGAATTCACGGTCAATCTGAGGTTGCCACCCGGGATGCCATTGGCCGCAACAGACAAGGCCATACAGGTTGCTCAAAGTGCTGCAGCCAAAATCGATGCAGTGAAACTGAATTACTCCGTTGCCGGTACCGGCAACAGACTCGACGCAAACCCGGTTGACGCCGGCGACAATACCGGCTCGCTCAGCATTACGCTTCAAGAAGGATCGGGTCGTGAAGCAGAGAACCGGACAATCGCGGCAATGCGCGCCGATCTGTCAACTCTGCCCGGCGTTCAATACGAGTTTACGCGACCGTCCCTGCTGTCATTCGGCAGCCCATTGCAGATTGAAATTTCAGGCTATGATCTTGACAGCCTTGAGCGCGTCAGTCAGTCGGTCATGCAGGCAATGTCTGCCTCTGATCGTTTTACGGACATAAAAACATCCATCGAAAGCGGTAACCCTGAAATACAAATCGTATTTGATCAGGAGCGTGCCGCGAAACTCGGACTCGCCGTTCGCGATATCGCGAATAGTGTAGTCGCGAATGTTCGTGGAGAACTCGCGACTCGATATACATGGCGCGATAAGAAAATCGACGTTCTGGTGAGTAGTGTTGACACACGTCATTCCAGTATTGACGAAATTCGTCATTTGATCATCAACCCAACGTCGGAACGTCCGGTTACTCTTGATGCCGTTGCTGACGTCACTATCTCAAAGGGACCGGCGGAGATACGCCGCATTGCCCAGGAACGAGTCGCAGTAATTACAGCCAATCTCGCTTACGGAGACTTGGGCGCCGCCGCTGCAGAAGCGAACGACATTTTGAGTAGAACGCCGATGCCGGCAGACATCAGTGCCGTCGTGTCCGGTCAGAGCGAGGAAATGCAGAATTCGTTTCAGTCGATGAAATTCGCATTGGCGCTCGCCGTGTTCCTCGTCTATCTGGTCATGGCGTCACAATTCGAATCACTTATTCACCCGTTCGTTATTCTATTTACGATTCCGCTAGCATTGATCGGTGCGGTACTCGCGTTATTCATTACAGGCACTTCGATCAACATCGTGGCTTTCATTGGCATCATTATGCTGGCCGGTATTGTTGTCAACAACGCGATCGTGCTCGTCGATCTGATCAACCAGTTGCAAGCTCAGGGTAAGGAGCGCCTCGATTCGATTCTCGAGGCCGGCACCACACGTTTGCGGCCCATCTTGATGACGTCGCTGACGACGACGCTCGGTTTGTTGCCAATGGCGATGGGATTCGGTGAAGGATCCGAGGTTCGCACGCCCATGGCGATTACGGTTATTGGTGGCCTGACGGTCTCAACATTTCTTACGCTAGTAGTAATTCCAGTCGTCTACTCACTGCTGGACAGAAAATGAAACATACTGAAGTTGCGTTGCGTCGCCCGGTCACAACTATTGTCGTATTCGTAGCTTTGGCCCTGATCGGCCTACTCGCGGCGCGGCTGTTGCCGCTGGAGAAATTTCCGGATATCGAGTTCCCCGGAATTTTCATACAAATTCCGTATGCTGGTTCTACACCTGAGGAAATCGAACGGCTGATAACCCGTCCCGTGGAAGACGCGCTCGCAACACTGTCAGGAGTCGAGCGCATGTTCTCAAGCTCCGATGAAAACCAGTCGCAGATTTTTCTTCAGTTCGGCTGGGATCAAAGCATGGGTCCCAAGGGTATTGAGGCCCGGGCCAAAGTCGACAGCATCCGTCATCTACTGCCACAGGACGTGCGTCGGGTCCTGGTATTTACAGGCTCGCTGGGTGACCAGCCCGTGCTGCAGCTCAGGATCTCATCGGAACGTGACTTATCGAAAAGTTACGAGATGCTTAACCGCCTGCTGACGCGACGACTCGAACGCATTGAAGGCGTTTCACGTGTTGAACTTCAAGGCGTTGATGCTCGTGAAATCCGAATTCTTCTGAATCCCGACCGACTTGCAGCTCACGGTGTCGATATCGCAAGCGTCCGCGACTTGCTGATACGCAGCAATTTCGCCGTCAGCGCTGGCAAGATCACAGTGGGAAATCAGCGATTCAGCGTGCGGCCGAGCGGTGAATTCGGCTCGGTCGATGAAATACGGAATCTGTTCATCAACAGTAGTGGTCTTCGCTTGCGCGACGTTGCCGATGTTGAACTTCGCACTCCCGAGCGCAACTATGGTCGCCATCTGGATAAGCAGTACGCCATCGGAGTTGCTATCAGCAAGGCAACCGGTTCGAATATGGTCGATGTTACTGACCGGGTTATTGCCGAGGTCGAGAAGATCAGCAAACTGCCACAGATGAACGGAATCAATATTTTCTCGTTGGATAATCAGGGCGACAGCGTTCGTGAGTCGCTCGGTGATCTGCTAAGCGCCGGTGCTCTGGGCGGTCTGCTGGCAGTATTCGTTCTGTACCTTTTCCTGCGCCAGGCCACAACGACGTTAATTGTTACGGCCTCTGTTCCATTTTCGCTATTGATAACGCTGGGCGCGCTGTACTTCGCCGGGCTGACTCTAAACATACTCTCGATGATGGGCTTGATGCTCGCCGTGGGCATGCTCGTCGATAATGCAGTTGTTGTCACAGAGAGTATTTTTCGGCACCGGACCGAAAACCCGGATAAGCCATTCGAGGCAACCATAAACGGGGTCAAGGAAGTTGGCCTTGCCGTAACTGCCGGAACAGCGACAACCATCATCGTATTCGCGCCCATGATTTTCGGCGCCCAAACCGATATTACAATTTTCCTCACGCATGTTGCGATAACGATCATCGTTGCGCTGCTCGCTTCGCTCTTAATCGCGCAGACCCTGGTTCCGATGCTCGCAGCGCGTATTGCGGTACCGCCGCAACCCAGATCTGGAGCGTGGATTTCACGTCTCACGTCACGTTATGTGGTTAGTCTGGAATGGATTCTTGGACACCGCTGGTGGACTGCACTGGGCATCTTCCTTGTGTGCGTTATCGGCGTGCTTCCGTTGGCGCTCGACCTCGTCAAGTTCGATATGTTTCCCCAGGACGTCGGTCGGCGGCTGTTTATGCCCTACCACGTCGAGGCACAGTATCCGCTCGAACGCATTGAGCAATCCGTCGACAAGATTGAAGATTACTTGTATGCGCATCAGGAAGAATTCAATATTCGTTCGGTATACAGCTACTACGATCAGGGGCGTGCCGAGTCCACCATATTGCTGACGAGTGAGGACGACGCGACACTATCCACGAAGGAGATCATCAAGTTAATCGAAGCGGATCTCCCGCACATAGCGATAGGCAAACCGAGTTTTTCGTTTGATCAACAAGGCGGCGGCGACGGATTTACCATTCAGATTAGCGGTGATTCAACCGAGGTTCTGAATGAACTATCGATCGGCATCATTAGGGCCTTGTCTACTGTGGAAGGTCTCAAAGACGTACGCAGTGATGGCGAGTCTGGTAATAAGGAGATACGCGTCATAATTGATCGTACGCGGGCGGCGAACGTCGGGTTGTCGGCACAGGCCATTGCTCAGGCTGTAAGTGTCGCGATGCGCGGCGAGAATCTACGAGATTTTCGTGGCGAGAACGGCGAAATTGCGGTTCGACTGGCGTTTCGGGAAAGCGACAAGCAAAGCATTGAGCAGCTTGCCAACTTACCTTTGTACACCTCCGATGGCCGCCGCATCACCCTCGGAACAGTCGCTTCACTGCGTGTTGGCCGGTCCCCCGACATTATCAGACGCACCGACCGGCAAACCGCCGTCATCTTGTCGGCGAATCTCGAAGAAGATGTCAGCGCGGAGGATGTGCGACCACGAGTCAACAGTCTGATGGATCAGATTGAATTACCACCTGGCTACAGCTGGAAAGAAGGTCGCGGCTTCGAGCGACAGGATGAGACCGCCGATATGATGCTGACCAATATTATCTTGGGCGTGGCCTGCATCTTTCTTGTGATGGCGGCACTGTTTGAATCGTTAATTTTGCCCTTCTCGATCATCCTCGGCTCGATCGTATTTTCGATATTTGGAGTATTCCTGTTCTTTGCGGTAACTGGTACTACGTTCTCTTTCATGGCGATGATCGGCATCATGATTCTGATAGGCGTTGTGGTAAATAACGGTATCGTGCTGGTCGATCACATCAACAACCTGCGACAGGAAGGCGTGTCTCGCGACAAAGCTATCGTCATCGCCGGTCGTGACCGGCTGCGCCCAATTTTGATGACGGTTGCAACAACAATCGTCGGACTGGCGCCCCTCGCAATGAGTACCACACAGGTGGGTGGCGACGGACCGCCTTACTTCCCGATGGCCAGGGCAATTATCGGTGGGCTGGCATTTTCGACAGTCGTGTCATTGCTCGTGGTCCCGGCACTGTACGTCTACTTTGACAGCCTTGCTGCCTGGGGGAGAAAAGTTATGCGCACGGCCCGCCAGGAGCGTACGCATGCGATCGGCGAAGCCTAGCCCACAAGTCGTAATTGTCGTGCAAAACCGACCACACCCAGCAGAGCCATTAACGCGAACCAACTGAACGATCCGCCACCGCCGTGATTGACGATGATTGTTGTACCGAACGGCGTATCGCGGCCCGCATCCTCGAGCGGCAAGAAAGATAATTCTGACGATTCGTCGGGCCCGATACTCGCAACGAAGGCGCCATCATAGGCATCGAACAATTCGATAAGAATATCGTAGTCGCCGGTCGGGTAGCCGGAAACGAGTTCGCTTTCGATAAAATACTCGTCGTCCCCCGAAGCCCCGAAAATCGTGAAATTTTCGGTTACGACAAACTCGTTCCACGGGCCATACTCGTAGCTCAGGTAGATCACCGCATAGACGTCCGCCGCACTAAAGTAGGTGTCTGCGTCGAAGGTCAAATCGATCCCACGGTAATAGCCGTCGCGGTCCAAGTCCGCGAAAAGTTCCACGTCGACATCGTAGAACCAGAAATCATCATGCGTTGACTGGGATTGACCGGCAGATAAATTCTGCTGTCCACTGGCCCGTGAAGATGACTTCCGATCGCCGACAGTAATCAGCGGTTCGAATTCGTCATGCGAAATCGTGCCGCCGCCTACCGAGCCGCGCTGAATGTTCTGGCCCTGTGAGGTCGTGTTAAGACGCTGTTCCGGACTCTCTTCGGCGCACACAACTGGGGCGCCGGCCATTAACGGAAATGCTAACGAAAAATACCAGAGCAAACTAATCCTTCGTATTTGAATTTTCATTTTCCTGCCTCCTGCACTTTGCGACTCCATTAGAACCTGTCGTCGCTGAATCCCGGCTGAAGCTGTTTGTTTAGTAGAAAACTCATGCGATCATGTTCAGCTCACATTCAGAAAACGATGACACAAAGAAGTGATTCAGACATCCAAACCCGATCACGTCGGCAAAGCCATCGCTTGGTTACTAATGGGCGTAACGGGCGGGCTCGGTCTGGATTTGTGCGCAAAGGAAATTCTACTGACCTATTCGCTGCATGAATTCGTACTTTTGCGCAGCATCATAGGTGTGGCGATATTTCTGGCGCTCGCACCATGGGCGTTCGGCGGCTTTCGCATGTTGCGGACAACACGCTGGGGGTGGCATGCCTTACGAACCGTGCTCGCGGTGGGTGCGATGTTCGGTTTTTTTTATGGCCTGTCCCGCATGCCACTCGTGAACGCGTTGACACTCGGATTCACGGCCCCTTTGATGGTGACGGCATTGTCAGTGCCGTTTTTAGGCGATCACGTTGGCTGGCACCGCTGGATGGCAGTTAGCGCCGGATTTGTCGGTACGCTGATCATGCTACAACCCGGTAGTGGTGAAATCTCGTTCGCATCTGTTGCTATTCTGATCGCGGCTTTTTGTTATGCCTGCCAGGCAATCACTGCGCGTTATCTCGCAACGGAG
>JADFHE010000002.1:107118-119882 GCA_022567295.1 Pseudomonadota bacterium
CAATATTATCCCTGTCCGTTTATGTGGTGGTCGGCCCGTTACTCGTCGCCAGCGTCCTGATTGACAGCGAAAGCTGGCTTACACCGGACTTGCAAGGCTGGTTGCTGATGGCGGGTGCCGGTATTTGTTCTGTGGTTGCCTGGGTTGGTTTTATTAATGGTTACCGAGGCTCGTCGCCGGCAATACTTGCACCGTTCGAGTACGCTGCACTCATTGGCGGAGCGATCGCCGGATATTTGATATGGGATGAAATTCCGGATCGTTGGGTTCTTGTTGGCGCAACGATAATTATCGCGTCCGGTTTATACGTGGTTTACAGAGAAGTGGGCCTCAAGGAAAAGCCCGATTAATCGTTGGCAAAAAAAACGGGCCAGGGGCCCGTTTTCTTAGAATTTTTCTGCAGGCTCAATCGACATCGCCCGGAACAAGACCGGCGATCTGGGACGGTGATACCTGTAGCGCCGTCGCGACGCGATCAAAGAAATCGACTTCTAAGACGCTAACGTTGCTGTCGCTGCGAAATACGTCGGCAAGTGCTCGAATAGTACTCGCTCGATGCGCATCTGACATCTTCTTGCGCACGCTGCCAAGGTATTTACGAAGTGTTGCTTCAGCATACAACTCTGAGCGCGCAGCCACGCGGATATCAGCCGAGCTGAATTCCTCGCCCGTGTTTTCCTTGAGAATCTCCTGGATTCTCTCAACCTCGACCGTCTGTATGTTGATGTCCGCATCGGCCGCCCGGGCAAGCGTCATAAGCAATACTTCCTTGAACAGCTCATTCTGCTGGTCTTCACTGACATCAGCCCCACCGAAGATGTTGAGCACGTTCTTGAGATCTGCGATTGCCATGTATGTTCTCTTTGTTAGATGGTTAGCTGAACTGGTAATGATAACCCGAACAATGCGGTTTATTGAAGGCGTTTTTGATGGAATTTTTTTTCTTGGAATTTATACACTTACGAGACATACTGGCCTTGAGCAAACAAACAAAAGGAGGTGATCCATGTCTCGTGGGATAACAGAGGTATCTAAAAAACCAATGGGTCTGACGCGAAAGATGGAACACCCGTTCACGCTTCGCTAACCCTCCTTTTCAGATACGATGTCTCACAGAAAGCCGCAGCAATGCGGCTTTCTTTGTTTGCCGCGGCGGGGCTCCACCGGACAACAGCGCAGATAATGCTGCAAGCGGTCCGCCAACTACCGCTATGCCGTTTATGGCTTGCCGCCCCACATTTCCAGATGCGCATCCAGTGCGCGCTGGCGAACCTTCGCATGCCGGTGACTCAGCAATAATGAATTGGGGTCGCACACCTCGGCCCTGATTATGCCGAGGTCACTCGCAGCATCGAACAGACTTGGATACCAGCGTTCCCAATTGGGAAGCAATGCGTCAACTTTGTCGCGAAGGCTCATTGCCGCAATGTAACTGAGCGACAACAACAAGACAATAACGTCGTACGGGCTCTGCTTACTCCTCCAGCATGCGCACGCTGAACAATCCTACCGCCAGCAAAATCGCGCCAAGTACGACCGTTTGCAACTGCGGAATTGAGCTGGCGGCACCGCTGATCAGATCCTGAGGAATCAGGACCGAAAGATTCGATAGTGCCGCTGTCAGCCCGGCCAGTGGTTTAAAGGCGATAGCTCCGCCAATAAGCGCTGCCGTCGGCAATGTCAATCGCCGAACCCAGAGTCGCCGATTGATTTTCCTGACAATATTGACACTGAAGCCATCATCCACCACGGGCGCAGACTCGAATAAGGACTCCAAGAGCCGGTCCTCTGCGTCTTTGATTCGTTCAGCCATGTTGATGATCTTTGATATCAAAACTGTTCCTGATCTTCTCTTTACCACGAAAAATTACAGATTTCACTGTTCCTATCGGCATATCCGTCGCATCGCCGATTTCACGATGCGAAAGACCACACGCGTAAGACATAACCATGATCGCGCGTTCCTCTTCGGTCAGCACGGACAGGAACTTGTCCAGATCCGTGATTTCGTCAACCGGTAGCACGGTACTCCGTGATTCCTGGTCCGCAACGCGACCGGCTGATTCGAGAATCTCTGCATAGCGTTTCGATTTTCGTTTGGACTGCAAGAATGTCGTGTAAGCCACTTTCAGCAACCAGCCGATAAACGAACCGCGCCCGGAATAGGTCTGCAACTTGTCCCAGGCATGCATAAAACAGTCCTGCGCCAGGTCGTCAGCGAGCGTGTAGTCGCCTGCCAGCTTGCGCAGGAAATTCCTCACATGCGACTGGTGCCTGCGAACCAGTTCGCCGAAAGCGGCGGTATCCTGACCGGATACCGCCCTGGCGACCAGGTCACGATCTTCACTCGCGGTCAACGGTCAGTGTCCTTTGTTCAGTCGCGGTCCGTGAACTTATGCAGAATCAGATACGCTATACCGATCATAAACGGAAACGCGGCGATGCCAAGGAAGATTCTTGCCACGTCGTCTTCATCCGGGATTCCGAAGCCAAATGCCGACAGACCAACGGCCGCGGCTATCCAGATTACGCCCAGGCGCAAATCCTTGTCCTTAGGCGCTTTCAGGTGTCCCAGCCGATCGATAATTTCGGGCGTCAGCTCGTGGCCCTTGTCCAGCGCGGCTCGAAACGTTTGCTGCATTTCGCTACGCGTCTTAAAACGAAACCAGATCACCATACCCAAAACGATGGTCATTCCGAGGAACGCCGCAATAGGAACCCACAGTCCTGTCATGTCTTGTACTCCACTTCAGTTAATAAGTTGCTTTCACTGGTCAGATGCTCAACAAAGCCCATTTGGATGCAATAAATTTAAGTCACTGTTTTTATTGGCATAATCATAACATCTTTGCAAGCCCGCCAGACCAGCTAGACGCGAACGTACCTGCCCGACGTTTATATCGGGCATGAAGACGGCCATTCGATTCATCTCGTCATTGCGTGATCCGTGCTACTACCAGATCGGTGATCGTCAGAAATATCAAGGCCGATACGTCATACGACGACCATGAAAAGGCGAGTCATCCTGCGACACCAGTCAGTATCAGGCTGAAGTGCGTGCGGCGCCTGAGAAAGAACCGTGGTGGAGGAGAATATGGAGCCAGGCTAAGCAGCCCCGGCAAAAGCCGGGGCCTTTCTTGTCAGGATTTCGCTTTCCAGGCTGCTATGACTTCTGCCTCACGATCCGCTGAAATGCCGGCTCTAATGTTGGCCCTGCGCTCTTCATCAAGGGTGTCCCACCAAACCAGCAGATCACGAATGGTTTCGCGTTCTCTGAAGTTACCGGTAACGACTTTGCAGCTTCTTCAATTCTTCTTTTCCGGGATGCAGCTGGTCAAGCGGCAATTGCGACAACGGCGTTTCGATGTTGCCCATCAACTCGTGCATTTCTGCCCGGGATTCGTCGAGATAAAGTAAGCCGGTCGTGATTTCGCCCGCGTTGAAACGCTCGCGCAAATACTTGAAAGCCAATGCCCTGCTGGTCAGGTCGTAATCTTTGTCGACCTTGCGCAGGACAATTGTGCTGCCGCCATGCAATTCGATCGACATAGTTTCACCTTCGGCGTATTCCGCCTTGATTTCTTCAGCCGGCGGAATGAAATCGATATCGACTACGTGGTGGTAGAACTGCCGTGTATGCGCGTAACTTTTGGTAGAGCCTTCATGATCGTTAAACGTGACACATGGACTAATAATATCGAGTAGCGCAAATCCACGATGCATGAGAGCGCCCTTCAACAACGGCACCAATTGTTCCTTGTCTCCGGAAAAACTTCGTGCAATATAGGTCGCACCCAGACTCAATGCGGTGCTCACTGGGTCGATGGGCTCCTGATTGTTCGGTTCACCCTTCTTCGGCTTGCTGCCAATATCGGCCGTCGCCGAAAACTGCCCTTTCGTGAGACCGTATACGCCATTATTTTCGATCACGTAGCACATATTCACGTTGCGACGAATCGCATGCACGAACTGGCCGACACCGATAGATAGTGAATCGCCGTCACCCGAGATACCGATGTATGTCAGGTCTGGATTCGCCGCATTAGCGCCCGTGGTCACCGATGGCATTCGGCCATGTACTGAGTTAAACCCGTGCGACTGATTTAAGAAATAGGCGGGCGTCTTCGATGAACACCCGATGCCGCTCATCTTGGCCAACATGTGCGGCTCTATGTTCAACTCAAAAACAGCCTGAATGATCGCCGCCGTTATCGAGTCGTGACCACAACCCGCGCACAGCGTTGAAACGGTACCTTCGTAGTCGCGCGACGTAAGCCCGAGCTTGTTCTTCGGCATGCCCGGGTGCGAAACCTCAGGTTTTGCTATGAAACTCATAATTGAATTCCCTGCTCAGGCCGCCTGGCCCTTCGCAATCTCCTGCAACACTTTGTCGACTACAAAGCCGGAATGGATCGGCATGCCATTATAGTGCAACAGTGGCACGAGTTTGCCCTGATCCGCCTCAATATCAATGATCAGTAACGTTCGCAGCTGCGCGTCACGATTTTGTTCGACGACATATACTACCTCGTGTTGTTTAATAAACTCGCAAACTTCGTCAGCAAACGGAAACGCCTTGATTCTGCAGTAATTCAGACCAATATCCTGCTTCGCCAGTCGATCAAGTGCCTCCGTGCACGCGCCATCGCCACTGCCAACCGTGATGATGCCAGTCGAGTTGAATTTCGAGTAACGGATATCCGGTTTCGGCAAGATGTCACGCGCCGTTTCCCATTTCACAAGTAATCGGTCAATGACCTCCTGATACGCCGCCGAGTCTTCGGTGTATGCGCCGAATTTCGTATGACCGGAGCCGCGAGTGAAATACGCCCCTTTGGGATGCACGCCGGGCAAAGTACGATAGGGAATGCCATCGCCGTCGACATCCAGGTAACGGTGGAACCTGTCCATCTCCTCAAGCTCGGCAGCACCCAATATTTTGCCACGATCCGGGACATAGTCTTCATCCCACTCGAGTTCGGGTATCATCCAGTCGTTCATGCCGATATCGAGATCCGACATCACGATAATAGGCGTCTGCAATCGTTCGGCCAGATCGAAAGCCTCGATTGCCGTGTAGAAACACTCCGCCGGGTCCGCGGGAAACAGTAAAACGTGTTTGGTATCGCCGTGCGACGCATACGCGCAGCTCAGAATGTCACACTGCTGCGTTCGCGTTGGCATTCCAGTCGATGGTCCTACGCGCTGCACATCGAAAACAACGGCTGGAATCTCAGCGTAATAAGCAAATCCGATGAACTCACTCATCAGGGAAATGCCAGGACCACTGGTCGGCGTGAATGAGCGAGCACCATTCCAGGCAGCACCAAGCACCATGCCTATTGCCGCGAGTTCGTCTTCTGCCTGAATTATGCAGTACGTGCTCTTGCCGCTTTCCGGATCAATCCGGTAGCGTGAGCAAAAATCACGGAACGCATCCATCAGCGATGTCGACGGCGTGATTGGATACCACGCTCCGACGGTTGCTCCAGCGTACATGCAACCAAGGCCTGCCGCAGTATTGCCGTCAATCATGATGTTACCCGACGTGGCGTCTATTGCCTTCACCCTCATCGATAGTGGGCAGTCGACGTTTTCCCGCGCATAATCGAAACCGAGCCGGATCGCTTCAATATTGGATTCGATCATGTGTGCTTTGGCCGCAAAAGTTTCCTCAAGCAACGCTGTGATGATTTCCAGATCGATATCCAAGAGTGCTGCGACCGCCCCGACGTACGCAATATTTTTCATCAGGATGCGTGCGCGTGCGCCGTCAAAATGTTCGTTACACAGTCGCGAAAACGGGATACCGATAACGGTGATGTCTTCGCGATTCAGTAATTGACTACGCGGCCAGGTTGAGTCGTAAATCAACCAGCCTCCCGACGCGACATCCGCCATATCCTGAACGTAAGTTTGCGCATTCATCGCCACCATGACGTCAACGCGATTCGAACGTGACTGATAGCCGTCGCCGGTTACACGTATCTCGTACCAGGTCGGCAAGCCCTGAATATTGGACGGAAAGTAGTTCTTGCCGACAACCGGCACTCCCATGCGAAATATCGATTTCCGAAGCAGGCCATTAGCGCTGGCAGAACCCGTTCCGTTGACCGTCGCAATCTTGATAACAACGTCATTTACTGTTGCCACTTGTTCCCTTTAAGTGCCGGACCCGGCCGCTGATTGTGGTTGATGATTGGAGGCTTCATCTCCTGCGTAGGGAACAAGAATGGTCGATTTCTGCATGTCCCAGGCACCGGTTGGACAACGCTCGGCACAAAGGCTGCAATGCACGCACAAGTCCTCGTCCTTAACCATGACTCTGCCCGTCTGCGGGAGAGCGGCGGAAACATACAGATCCTGTTCGTGATTTTCGGCCGGCGCCTGGAGCCGGGTTCGAAGCTCGCTCTCTTCGCCGTTGTGGGTGATTGTCAGGCAATTCACGGGACAAATGTCGAGGCAGGCATCGCACTCAATACAAAGATCAGCGGTAAAAACCGTTTGGATATCGCAGTTAAGGCAGCGTTCTACTTCCTGCACCGCCTGTTCCGCCGTAAATCCAAGTTCGACTTCGATATCAATTTTCTTGAAGCGCTCGAGCAGGTCTACGTGCGGCATTAGCCTGCGCGACGCGCCATCATAGTCGTTTGAGAAACTCCACTCATGCATGCCCATTTTCTGGCTCACCAGGTTCAAGCCATGCGGCAGGCGGTCTTCAATATTCTCGCCCTGACAATAGCGGTGCATCGAAATTGCCGCCTGATGACCATGCTCTACAGCCCAAATAATGTTCTTCGGACCGAATGCCGAGTCGCCCCCGAAAAATACGCCGTCGCGACCACACATCATTGTGATCTCGTCAACGACGGGACAATCCCACTCGTCGAACTCGATACCAATGTCACGTTCGATCCAAGGAAACGCGTTATCCTGGCCAATCGCCAGCACGACATCGTCGCACGGAATAATTTCCTCGCCCGTCACAATGCCGCGATCAATACTGCCGTTTTCGTCGACGTTATATTCCATTAACTCGAACTTCAGGCCCACGAGTTTGCCGTCTTCGATAACGAACTCTTTCGGCGAATGATTAACGAGGATTTCGACGTTCTCCTCTTCGGCGTCTTCGAGCTCCCAAGCGGACGCCTTAAAAAACGCTCGTGGCTTTCTTGCCATGACCTTGACGTTATCGGCACCCAATCGCAGGGACGTTCTGCAACAATCCATTGCGGTATTGCCGACTCCGATTATCAATACCTGCTTACCGATGTTCTTGACATGTTCGAATGCAACGGACTCGAGCCAGTCGATGCCGATGTGTATGCGATCAGAGTCGTAGCGACCCGGAATTTCAAGATTCCTGCCGCGCGGCGCGCCGCTGCCAACAAAAACGGCGTCGAAGTCTTCATCGAGAAGCTCTTTGAGGCTGTCCACAGAATGATTGAGTTTGAGATCGACATTCATGTCGAGGATGTAGCCGATTTCCTCATCCAACACCTTCGGTGGCAGGCGAAACTGCGGAATATTTGTCCGCATGAGTCCGCCCGTAGTCTGCAGTGCCTCAAATATCGTGACTTCGTATCCCAGTGGTGCAAGGTCGTTCGCGACGGTCAGAGATGCGCAGCCCGCACCGATCAGGGCAACCTTCTTGCCGTTGCTTGTTTCTGGCGCTTTCGGCAGCCTCTCGCTGATGTCGTCCCGGTGGTCTGCGGCAACGCGCTTCAGACGACAGATAGCGACCGGTTTGTCTTCAATACGCCTACGACGACACGCAGGCTCGCACGGCCGATCGCAGACACGCCCGAGGATGCCAGGGAAGACGTTGGAGTTTCGATTCTCCATGTACGCGTCGGAAAATTGCCCCTGCGCAATCATGCGGATGTACGCGGGGACGTCGGTGTGGGCCGGACAGCCCCACTGACAATCGACTACTTTGTGAAAGTAATCAGGGTTGGAAGTATCTGTAGGCCTCATTCAGATGTTCACACCGGGCGTCTCGTACCGCCCAGCATCATGTTGCAGTCTCATATTTGGCGCTAGCATAGCCGGATCGCAGGGAAAGTAAACAGTTTCCGTCGACTCAGCGAGCCCGTCCGAATTCGAGCTTCTGGCCGGCGATATTTCCGGTAAGACTGCCATCGCTGTAGACGACATTTCCATTGACGATCGTGGTGTCGATGCAGGCAGAATATTCGTGGCCTTCAAATGGCGACCACTGACATTTGCTCAATAAATTCGACTGCTCCACTCGATATGGGCTGTCTGGATCGACAATGACGAGATCCGCGTACCAGCCCTCCCTCACATAGCCTCTGTCCGCCACGCCGAAAATATCCGCTGGTGCGTGGCACGCCCGATCAACGATGAGCTCAACGTTGATCTGACCGTCGGTTGCAAGATCGAACAACGTCAGCAACGCGTGCTGAACCAGCGGCAATCCAGCTGGAGACTTGAAGTAGTGTGTCGCTTTTTCTGACGCAGTGTGCGGCGCATGATCTGTGGCAATGACATCGATACGCTGCTCGTTCAGTGCCGCGATCAGCGCCTCGCGGTCTGCTGCCGTCTTGATCGCCGGATTGCACTTGATCTTTGCGCCGAGCTGATCATACCGAGACTCGTCGAACCACAGGTGATGTACGCAGACCTCCGCAGTTATTCGCTTCTCGGAGCGATGCGCGTTAGAGAACAGCCCCATCTCGATTGCCGTGGTCAGGTGCAGGATATGCAGTAACGCGTCGTGCCGGCTCGCCAGATCAACGGCGAGGGTGGAAGACAGAAGGCAGGCTTCTGCAGAGCGAATGGCTGGATGTTCGCTAATTGGTACTTGCTCCCCGAATTTTTCTCGCGCCCGGGCTTCGTTTTTCCATATGGTCGGCGAATCCTCACAATGCGTCAGAATTATCACCGGAGCGTGTTCGAACAGCCTCTCGAGCGCCGCGGGGTCATCGATCAGCATGTCGCCTGTCGATGCTCCCATGAACGCTTTGATACCCGCGGCCTCGCCAACCTGCAGCGCCTTGATTTCCTCGATATTGGTATTGGTCGCACCGAAGTGAAAACCATAGTTGGCCGTGCAGCGATTTTTGGCGATTGAATACTTATCGCGCAGCGCGCCCCGCGTTGTTGTCTGTGGGCTGACATTCGGCATATCCATGAAGCTTGTAATACCACCGGCCACCGCAGCGGCGGATTCCGTCGCCAGATCACCCTTGTGCGTCATGCCGGGCTCGCGAAAATGCACCTGGTCATCGATCATTCCAGGCAACAGGTACTTGCCGGCAAGGTCAATAACCGACGCTCCGCTTGGCGCAGCTATCGAAGCACTGACATTGGCGATACGTTCACCGTCAATCAGCACATCCGCGTCCCGAATTTTTCCGTCGTTGACTAAACGAGCGTTGCATAGAAGAAGTTTGCTCAAGCGGCCAATCCTGCGGTAAAGGCTTTCGCATTATGGGAGGCTGGACCAATGATTACCATTGCTACCTTTGCGGAGAGCATCCCGGTATGCGATAACCGCCGGATGAACAGTAGTAATTACCTTGAGCTGATCCGGGATGCGAACGTTTATGACGTCGCGATCGAGTCGCCGCTGGAGCTGGCGAAGAATCTTTCCGCGAAGGTCGGCAACAAGATTCTGATGAAGCGAGAAGATCTGCAGCCGGTTTTTTCGTTCAAGTTGCGCGGCGCTTACAACAAGATTGCTGGCCTGAGCGAGGTGGAATTAAGCAATGGAGTGATCTGCAGTTCTGCTGGAAATCATGCCCAGGGCGTGGCCCTGGCGGCCAGGAAGCGCAGCGTACGCGCTGTCATAGTGATGCCGGTAACAACATCGTCGATCAAGATCGACGCGGTGCGCGCACTTGGCGGCGAAGTGGTCTTGTGCGGCGATGCCTACGATGATGCCTACGAACACGCCCGACAGCTCGAGAATGAACAGGCATTGACCTTCGTGCACCCGTTCGATGATCCTGCCGTTATCGCCGGGCAGGGCACAATCGGCATGGAAATACTCAAACAAGCTGGCAGTGGTATAGACGCAATATTTGTCCCGATTGGCGGTGGCGGCCTGATCGCCGGAATCGCGGCCTGCATCAAATTGCAACACCCGGCAATTCGGATAGTCGGTGTTGAGCCGGAGGACTCCGCCGCCATGCGTGATTCACTGGTCGCCGGGAAGCCCGTATCTCTTGATCATGTCGGCATCTTCGCGGATGGTGTCGCCGTGCGGCGCGTTGGAGATGAGACGTTTCGGCTGTGCAAGGAATTCGTCGATGAGATCGTCACGATCGACACGGATCAGTGTTGTGCTGCGATCCGCGACATTTTTGAAGACACTCGTTCCATCGTGGAACCGGCGGGCGGCCTGGCCGTTGCCGGCGCGAAAAAATATATCGCTGCGAACGGTGTGCGTGATCAGACACTGATAACCATCAACGGTGGGGCCAATGTTAATTTCGATCGTCTGCGCCACATCGTTGAACGAGCAGCGATCGGTGATCAGACCGAAATGCTGGTCGCCGCGGAAATTCCTGAGAAACCCGGCAGCTTTCGCCATTTCTGTGAAGTTCTTGGCCGCCGCAGCATCACTGAATTCAACTATCGTTATACCGATGCGAAGCAGGCGCACATATTTGTCGGCATTCAATTAACGAACGGGCAGCGTGAGGGCGACGAACTGCTGGCTGACCTGACATCGGCAGGCTTTCAGGTAGTTGACCTAAGTGACAACGAGTTGGCCAAGTTACACGTCCGGCATATGGTCGGCGGCCGGTCGGAAGAAGTTCAGAACGAGCGACTATTTCGGTTTGAGTTTCCCGAGCGACCCGGCGCGTTACTCAATTTCCTGAATGCGGTTGGTACTGACTGGAATATCACGCTCTTCCATTATCGCAATCACGGCTCTGATTACGGTCGCGTACTGGCCGGCATTGACGTGCCTCAGGCGGAAACCGAAGAACTAGAGACGCACTTGGCCAAACTCGGTTACGCGCACTGGGAAGAAAGCGATAACCCCGCTTATGCGATGTTTCTTTCGTAAGATCCTAGTCACGGAATGTCGCATCCCTGCGATCGAGTTTTCGCAACAACCCCGGCCATATGAGTGCACCGCCCAAGCCCTTGGTCACCTTTTCCGCCTGCGCCTGAATGCCTTCGACTATCGGCAGCGGGACATGAATTAATTCGCCGCCGGATGACTGCGCCATGATTTGAATCTGGCACGCTGTTTCGAGCACATACATCAGAAGAAACGCATCTGCGATCGTGGTGCCAGTGGTTAGCAAACCGTGATTGCGTAGTATCATCGCGTTGCTGTCGCCCAGGTCCGCAACCAGGCGCGGCTTCTCATCGTCATTCAGCGCAATGCCCTCGTAGCTGTGATAGGCGAGGGTCGCATATGGGAACAGAGACGTTTGCGAAATAGGCAACAATCCAGCGGTTTGCGCCGACACCGCGATGCCGGCCCTGGTATGCGTGTGCAGTACGCAGCCAACGTCCTGACGTGCCTCATGCACGGCACTGTGAATAACGAATCCTGCCGGGTTTATTGCATGTGGCGAATCGAGAATTTTATTGCCGCGGAGGTCAACCTTGACCAGGCTGCTTGCCGTGATCTCCTCGAACATCATGCCGTAGGCATTGATCAGGAAATGATCGTCCGGCCCAGGTACCCGAGCCGAAACGTGTGTGAAGACAAGGTCGTCCCACCCGTACATGGCGATCGCACGGTAACAGGCCGCGAGATCGGTTCGAACCTTCCATTCTTCAACTGAAACCTGCTCGCGCAATGATTGCTTGATGTCCATTTCTATCCCCGGATTATCGGCCGTTTGCGGGCCTGTCAAATGGTTGCAAGTGAAACCCAAAATACGAGTAGCTCAGGGTGCCTTATTCCTTTTTCTTTGCAACCTTTTTGCCGTACCAAGCATCCAATAATCATACAAATACACGCGAGGAAACTTGCAGTAATGGGAAACATCGTGTCACTCAAAGCCGCACTCACAGTCGTCTGGGCCTGCTTGATCGCAGGTGCCGCAGTTGCAAGCGAAAGCCACCGCCTGTGCGTCAAAAATCACCAAATTGAATTGCAACGATTGCATGAAGATCTTCCGCTACATGAAGAAGAATTTGAACTGTTGATCGTTGCCCGGGTTGACGTAACAAACTAAATATCCCTTATGCTGTTTGTTTCGTACCTATTGGCGGTGACAATTGTCACCGCCTTTTTTTACCACATCTTGCGCATTTTTGCGGCAACGTCGATCTGTCTGTCGATGCGACCAGTGAATCGCCCGGTCGTGGCTTCCGGACGTCCCTCGAAACACTTTTCCATCGTTGCCAGCAGCGAATCAGTCATGAAACGGCTGCGTGCGCCGTAGACGTGCTTGTCCCCGTCGCGCCGCTGCTGGGTGACGTGATAACGGAGCGGAGCGATGAGTGACAACGACTGCTTTGCACGAGTCATCGCAACGTATAACAGACGGCGCTCTTCTTCGATCATCTCCGGCTTGCCGGCCGCAAACTCTGAGGGAAAATTGCCGTCGGATACATTAAGGACGAACACCGATTCCCACTCCTGTCCTTTGGCCGAGTGCACTGTCGAAAGAACAAGGTAGTCTTCATCGAGTAGCGGGTGCCCGGCGAGATCACCTGCCGCGGACGGTGGATCCAGTGTCAACTCAGTCAAGAAGCGTTCGCGAGTCGGGTAGCGACCCGATATTTGTTCAAGCTGTTCCAAGTCCGCTGCACGCGTGTCAATA
>JADFHE010000002.1:119981-156598 GCA_022567295.1 Pseudomonadota bacterium
AAGCGATTCCAGCAACTCACAAAACGATGGCCATTCACTGCTCGACGCGGCTGGCGCACGAAAATCACGTAGTGACGAAAACAGATAATCACCGACTGCCAGATGTTCAAAGCACCTCGCTGCATTCGCGGGGCCCATGCCTGGTAGCAACTTCAATACCCTGAAAGCCGCGACCTCGTTTTTCGGATTTTCGGCCCACTTCAGGATAGCTAGAAAATCCTTGACGTGTGCCGCCTCAAGAAACTTCAGTCCACCGTACTTCACGTACGGGATATTTCGCCGTACCAGCTCAAGTTCGAGTCGATCGCTGTGGTGCGAACCGCGGAACAACACTGCCTGGTCCTTGAGCTGCATGCCGAGTTCCCGATTTGCCAATATCGACTCGACAACGTACTCCACCTCGGCATCGCCGTCTTCGACCGCGACGTACTGAGGCTTGCTGCCGCCGTTGCGTTCGGAAAACAGTTTCTTGCAGTATTGGCGTTCGCTTTCTGCAATGAGGCAATTCGCGGTGTCCAGTACGGCCTGGGTCGAGCGATAATTCTGCTCCAGCGTAATGACCTGCGCCGACGGCACGTACTGATCGGGAAAGCCGAGAATATTCTCAACTTCGGCAGCGCGAAAAGAATAAATTGATTGCGCATCATCACCAACAACTGTAATACCGCTGCCATCCGGTTTAAGCGCATTGAGAATTTGGGCCTGTATCAGATTCGTATCCTGATACTCATCAACGAGAATATGATCAAACGACGCGCCAATTTGCTCGGCGAAATCATGCTCGGCAACCAGGTGGCTCCAGTACAAAAGTAAATCGTCGTAGTCGAGCGTCTGACATTGCTGCTTGCGAAGTACGTAATGTCGAAAAAGTTCTGCTAACTCATCTGCCCAGTCGCAACACCATGGGTACGTCGTGTCGAGGGTCTCGGCCAAAGATCGCTGCGTGTTGACGCAGCGTGAGTAAATGGCAAGACAGGTATCCTTTTTGGGGAAACGGCGCGCGGTCCGCGTCAACTTCCGTTCGTGGCGAACGACATCCATGATATCCGCAGCATCGCCTCGATCGAGCACTGAGAATCCAGAATCCAGACCGAGATTGTGTGCAAAATGTCGTAACAACCGATTAGCGATCGAGTGAAACGTGCCGGACCACGGCAAGCCGCCTGCTGACAGCGGCGCCAACTGTTTGCCCGCTGCCCTGATGATCGATTCGACGCGCCTTGTCATCTCTTGCGACGCCCGGCGGGTAAATGTCAGCAACAGAATACGTTCCGGGCTAACGCCCGAGATCAGCAGATGGGCCACTCGGTGCGCGAGCATCATTGTCTTGCCCGTCCCCGCCCCGGCAATTACCAGCAGTGGCCCGGACGAAAAACCGCTGTCACAAGACTTTTCGCCGTACTCAGCAGCTAAGCGTTGCGCCGGATTAAGCATTTCGAGATGATCAAAAGTCTGCTCGGCAACCCGCATGCCAGATCCTCGCAAAAGTATGTATTTTTATACAGTACTGGATATATTTACAAGGGTTTTTGCAGAAAACGTTCAATTTGTTCAGCAAGGATCTGCGGCGCTTCGAAGTGAATCATATGGCCGGACCCAACTATGCAGCACGACTGCGCGTCCGGAAACGGTAATGACCTCGGGCCTTCCATAGGCCCTGCAAAAGAACTCTGATCACCGTAAATCAACAAGATCGCGGCGCTGATTCTTTCCCAACACGCCTCGGCCTCGGCGCGTCGGTAAAGGACCGGGTTCGGCAATTTGTGATTGGGATCCGCACGCAGACGAACCATGCCATCGGCCTCTTCGCGGGCCCATTCCCGAGCAACAAACTCAGCCTGCAGCTGGCTGATGCCGGGGCTGCGCTTTTTGATCCTTCGCGCCAGACTGCCGAAATCCGGGTAGTCTGCGAATGTCGGGCCAGCTTGCCTGGATTCTATCCAATCACGATATCGCTGCGGTGCCTCAGCCGGATCCGAGTCGTTCAACCCGAACCCCTCGATATTGATGAGTGCGCTGACTCGCTCCGGCATCGTACCGGCATAAAGCGAAGCGATATTGCCCCCCATACTATGACCCACCAGTCTGACGGGTGCATCAGGCGAGTAGTGCGCCAGTAATTCATGCAGGTCCGCCAGATAGTCAGGAAACCAGTAAGCGTCGCTGCGATATGTTGTACGACCAAAGCCTCGCCAGTCGGGCGCGACAATTCGCCACCCGGACGCCAGAGCGTCCACAACAAACTGAAACGTGGAGCCTGTATCGGCCCAGCCATGCAGGTAAAAAAATAGTGGTGCATTTTCGTCGCCCCACTCATAGACGCAATACTCGACGCCCCGAACGGGCAGCACGCGTTCTCGTCTGACTATTGCGGCTTTGTAGTTACCAAAATTTGGCATTGTTGATTCTGTGACGCTGTCCCGACAGCACTCATTACTATGTTACGTCAGGTCGTGTATAAACAGCATGATTCCAACTATTGATCCTGCAGTACGCCAAAGAATGACACCATGACGTTCGAGATCGCGCTGGTCCTGGGCATATTGGTTATCTCGCTGGTACTTTTTATCAGCGAAGTAATCCGTATGGACCTTGTCGCATTGCTCGTGCTCGGCGCGCTTGCTGTCACCGGACTGGTTGACTCAAATCAGGCATTCGCTGGTTTCAGCAACGCCGCTGTTATTACGGTCTGGGCAATGTTCATCCTCAGCGAGGGTCTGACCCGGACCGGTATTGCGGACATTATCGGCCGGCAGGTCATGCGGCTCGGCGGCAATCGCGAAGCGACTTTGATCTTCGTCGTCATGATTACCGGCGCCGTACTATCTGCCTTCATGAACAACATTGGTGTCGCGGCACTCATGCTCCCGGTCGTCGTCGAAGTTGCCCGAAGAACCGGCGTAGCGGCGTCCCGGTTACTGATGCCGCTTGCTTATTCGACCTTGCTTGGCGGGCTCATGACCTTGATCGGCACGCCCCCAAACCTTTTGATAAGCGAATCACTGGTGCTTGGTGGGCATGAGCCATTCGCACTTTTTGACTTCGCACCGCTGGGCGGCATAGTCATGGTCGTCGGCGTATTGTTTGTGGTGCTGGGCGGTCGATTCCTGTTGCCCAAGGTGAGCCCCAAACACGACAAGCATGTCAGCCAGCGCAGCCTGCGTTCGCAGTACAAGTTGCAGGAACGCACATTCGTGATGCATGTGCCCATGGACTCGGTGCTGGTCGGCAAGACGCTTGCCGAAACTCGTATCGGTGCATCGACGGGTTTGATCATTCTGTCGTTGTTTCGCAGTGGCCGAAGTGAAACGTTGCCCGGACGGCAGACCGTCATTCGTGGTGGCGACGGGCTGTTGGTACAGGGGCGCATCGATCAGTTTCGCGAGCTGCGGCGCTGGAGCGATCTGGTCATCGAACGCGAAGCGCCAGTCCTGAAATCCATGGTCGCATCAAAAGTCGTGTACGCCGCCGTCACGATTACCGACGGATCGCCGGTCGTATCGGAGTTGATACGTCATGCCGCATTTCGGACCCGGTTCGATGTGGCCGTCGTCGGTATCCTGCGCAAAGGCGGTTACCGCTTTACAAACCTTGCCTACGTACCCATTAAGGCTGGCGACCAAATTCTGGTGCAGGGTGAAGTTGAGGCTATCGCTCATCTCGAGAAATTCCCGGACTTTCAGGACGTCGAAATTTATTCACCGGAACAGCTCCGGGAGACTTATCACACAGACGAGCGGATGTTTGTCGTCAGACTGCCCAAAGAAAGCGATCTCGCCGGGGAAACACTGAAGAAAAGTCGCCTGGCCGACGTATTCGACTTTCGTGTTCTCGCTGTGTTTCGCGATGGCGAGCTCAAGGTCATGCCACGCGGCAGTGAAGTATTGCTCGGGGGTGATCTACTGCTCATTGAAGGCCAACAAAGTGATCTCGACGTCTTGCGCGGCATGCAGGAGCTTGAGATTGACACCAAGGTACCCGGCAACCTCGGCGCTTTCGAGTCTGCACGATTGACCCTGATGGATGCGACGCTGGACCCGCGAACCTCGTTAGCCGGAAGAACAGTTGGTGAGCTGAACTTTCGTGAGCGCTATGGCATAGAGCTGGCCGGCATATGGCGAGAGGGCGATACGATCGGCACCGAGCTGGCCGACGAACGATTACAGATCGGCGACGCGCTGCTGCTACTGGGCCCTCGCGACCGCCTGCAACTCCTGTCATCGGACCCGGATTTTCTGATCCTTACGCCACTCGGGCAAGCACCGCCCGACACGCGAAGAGCGCCGCTGGCGGCATTGATAATGGCAGCCGTCGTCGGCACCGTGATGGCAGGCTATGCACCTATCTCGGTTGCTGCTGTGATCGGCGGCACAATTATGGTTCTGACTGGCTGCCTGAACATGGAACAGGCTTATCGAGCCATCGACTGGCGAGCTATTTTCCTGATAGCTGGTATGTTGCCGCTCGGCACGGCTATGCAGGAAAGTGGGGCCGCCATCTATCTCGCGAATCAAGTAATGGACCTGCTCGGTGACGCCGGTCCATGGCCTGTCATCATGGGCCTCTATATATTGACGGCGATGGCGACAATGATTATCCCGACTGCCGCACTGGTGGTTCTTATGTCGCCAATCGTGTTGTCGGCCATGTCCGAAATGGGGCTACAACCCGAAACGGCGATGATGGCCATTGCGGTGGCAGCATCCGCAAGTTTCACCAGCCCGATATCGCATCCAGCCAATATTCTGGTTATGGGTCCGGGCGGTTACCGGTTTGTTGACTACCTTAAGGTTGGCGTGCCGTTGACCATTGTCGTATTTATCACGGTAATGATTCTGCTGCCGATACTGTGGCCACTGGCGCCAATATAGCCAAAGACCACTTAAGCAAATCTGGAGACTATAGGTGATCGAAAGAGTCGTCATTGCAGGTGCTGGCCACGCAGCCGGGCAGACTATTGCAACACTCAAGAAACAGAAGTTTGCGGGAGAAATTGTGCTTATCGGCGATGAACCCTATCTGCCTTATCAGCGGCCACCGCTGTCAAAGAAATTCTTGTCGGGAGACTTGTCCGCGGAACGTTTGCACGTCAAACCTGAAAGTTTCTACAGCGATCCGAAGATAGAGGTGCGCCTGGAGACCCCGATTGTAGCCATTGATCGCGATAGCAAGACGCTGCGAACAGTGCATGGCGACAGTGTTTCGTACGACAAGCTCGTACTCGCGTTGGGGTCGCGGGTTCGCCGACTGTCAATTGACGGAGCCGATCTGGATGGGGTGCACTACTTACGCACAATCGCTGACGTCAACAGTATCCGTGCCGAATTGAAGAACCGTAAGCACGCCGTTATCATCGGCGCCGGCTACATCGGTCTTGAGGTCGCTGCGGTTATCCGCCAGCTGGGCCTCGACGTTACTGTCGTAGAAATGGCTGATCGAGTGATGAGTCGCGTAGTCTCGGCAGAAATTTCTGATTTCTATCAGATCGAGCACACAAGTCACGGCGTCAAGTTGCGACTGTCGACGGGCATTACGGCCTTCCGCGGCAGTGGCCGCATCAATGCTGTTGAGATTGCGGACGGAGAACAGGTTCCTGCGGATTTCGCCGTTGTTGGTGTCGGCATCGTCCCGAATACCGAGCTCGCGGCCGACGCCGGACTTGTCGTTGACGATGGCATCGTCGTTGACGACCAGTGTCAGACCAACGACTCGAATATTTATGCAGTCGGCGATTGCACTGCGCACCCGAACGCAATCTACAATCGGCAATTACGGCTGGAGTCCGTACACAACGCGCTGGAACAGGCAAAAACCGCAGCGAGTAATATCTGTGGCAACGAAGCTCACTACTCCCAGGTACCCTGGTTCTGGTCCGATCAATACGATCTGAAGTTGCAAATTGCAGGACTTTCGACAGGCTATGATGACGTAATCATACGAGGAAATCCCGCAGATAGGTCGTTCGCGTGCCTGTACCTGAAAGACGGGTGTCTTATTGCGACGGATGCGGTAAATTCGCCCAGAGACTTCTTGCAATCGAAGGTACTCATCGCCGGGCAGTTACGAATCGATCGCGACAAACTTGCGGATGCCAATGTGCAGCTTAAAGATCTATTGAAGTAGTGTGGCTTACTCATCGTCCGCGGCGGATTCGGACGGCAACTCAATTATCAGTCGCCCTTCGGCCGCTACCAGTCCATTGTCTACTCGCCATGCAAGCACCGACAGCGATTCGAGACCGAGCATTACGTTTCCTGCAAATTCGCCCGAACCGCCCGTTACCTTGGCGGTGCGCAGCGCCCCCGGCCCGGACGTCATATTGCCAAGCCAGACTCCCGTCCATGTATTCGCCGAGCTACGATAAGCGGGGAGCATAATATCGCGCAAATAGTTCCAGTAATTTTCGGTCTGTTCGATGAACATGGCGCCCCTGCCCGGCAAATACACATACCAGATGCTGTCAACCAGTGCCCGGCCCGAGAATAGCCACGTTTCTTCGGATGCGGATGAAATCTTGATGCCTAGTCCAGCCGCCTGATTTCGTCCATCCAGTAGTACGGTTACCATTGCGCTCGTCTGTCTTATTGATTTCTCCCAGAGCCACGCCACCTTTTCCGGATAGGGATCGACTCGCGAATCACCGTCGTTGGTCAATAGAATGCTGCCGGAGGCAACGGCAGAGAAGCCAAGGGTCACAGTCGGCGCGTCTGTAATCGATAGCGGCGAGACTCCCTGCCGACCAACGAACGGGTTATAAGCCACAGCGGCGGCAAACAATGTGACCCCTGCCAGGAAACCGATCATCGCAGCGACGATGTATTTCATTCGACTGGTTCCGCTCGACCTACATAGGTTGCCGAAAGCTCAATGCGGCCAGCCGGTTCATCTTCTGCACCGGACGTATCAGACACCCAGCGTTCCGAAACAAACCCCGTTAATGGCTCGAACTCGCGTGTACCAGCGCGTATCGGGCCGATACGGTAAGCACCCTCCGGCGGATTTGGATCCATAGTGACGAACAACGATCCCCGCGCCGGCAAATGGATAATCCAGTCCACGACACCTGATTCGTCTTCCTTTGCCACCGTTCGGGCAGCAACGCCCACCACCGTATCGCGCGCGTTGCGTATCTTGAATATGTCCGCGCTGACCTGGGCGAGAACCTCGTCCTCCGGCCATTCGAGCGCGCGAGGCAGCGGTGATGCCTGGCCCGGCGCGCCAACCATCACCCGATCCATCGGGAGGTTGATGTGGAAAGACTCCACATTGCCCCCATTGGGAGACACCGAGATGATCGAATTCTCACGGTGTTGATCCACCGCGGGAATCGTATACAGCGCCACGGCTGCAGCCACGATACCCAGCAATATTCCAATCAAGAATGTCTTTATCAAAACGCTTCTGCCGCCCGATAATACGCAGGCAAATTCCGGCTATTGGGGCAAGTTTAGTTAAATTGGACCTGCCGCCACAATGACTACAGGCTATTTTGTGACCCAGTGCACAACAATACATCCTCAGGGGCGCCCATTTGCCAGAAATGTCGGTCCCGGTACAATTCGGCAGCCTTCATGAATTCGGCGGAATAAAGCACGATGACTAAGCCAATCTGCCTGTGGTCCGGGCCACGCAACGTCTCAACTGCTTTGATGTACAGCTTTGCGCAGCTGCCCGGTCTGCAGGTCATCGATGAACCGTTGTATGGCCATTACCTGCGCGTTAGCGGTGCCATGCACCCCGGCCGCCAGCAGATCATGGACGCGATGAACTGCGATGGCAACGTCGTCATGAAGGAATTGTTGCTGCGCCAGGCCGTTGACTCATCCGAACGCCTGTTTATCAAGCACATGGCCCACCATCTGTTACAGCTGGATCTCGATTTTCTGCGCTCGACCAGCAACATTTTTCTGCTGCGCGACCCGCGAGAAATGTTGCCATCATTAACCATCCAGTTACCTCATGCCACACTGTCGGACACAGGGCTTAAGCGCCAGTGGGAACTATTCAGTGACCTCCTGCAGGCGGGCCAGCGCCCCATTATCCTTGACTCGCGGGAACTGCTGCTCGATCCGCGAGCGATTTTGCGGGAGCTCTGCTCCCGTCTCGACCTTGAATTCGATACACGCATGCTGACGTGGGATGCTGGTCCGCGCGCCGAAGACGGCGTCTGGGCTCCGCATTGGTATCACGCAGTCCACCAGAGTACCGGTTTCGCGCCCTATGAATGCAAACCAGAATTTCCGGACCATTTACAATCGCTGCTAAGCGACTGTACTCCCTGGTACGAAAGACTTTATGAACACGCACTGCGGCCGACGCAGCGGGAGATACCCTTTGAAACTTCCTGATTCACGAAATGCCAATATCGTTGTACACGTTGGCGGCCAACTGAAACCTCGAGCGGACGCGGCTGTTTCGGTGTTTGACAGCGTCGTGCAGGGCGGCGACGCCGTGTGGGAAGGATTGCGTGTCTACGACGGCCGTATAGCGGAACTGGAAGGCCACCTCGAGCGGCTGCAGAACTCGGCCAAAACCCTGGCATTTGCCAACGTGCCTTCGTCCGACGAAGTCAGGGCGGCTATTTTTGAAACTCTTGAGGCCAATGGCATGCGCGACAACGTTCACATTCGTCTTACGTTGACTCGTGGCGAAAAAGTCACGTCAGGAATGAATCCACGCTTCAATCAATCCGGCTGTACATTGATAGTGCTTGCCGAGTGGAAGCCACCTGTTTATTCAGATGATGGCATTCGAGTCATCACCGCGTCGACGCGACGCAACACACCAGAGTGTCTGGATTCAAAAATCCATCACAATAATTTGCTAAATAATATTCTTGCCTCGATCGAAGCCAACGTGGCTGGCGCCGACGCCGCCATTATGCTGGATGTAAACGGTTTCGTATCCGAAACCAACGACACGAACATATTCCTTGTAAAAGGAGATGCAGTGCTGACCCCTCACGCAGACAGTTGCCTGCCTGGGTTGACGCGTAAAATGATCTTGCAAATTTGTTACCGAGAGAAAATTCCGGTGACAGAACGTAATCTTTCGCTGTCGGAGCTCTATACGGCGGACGAGGTATTTACCAGCGGCACAATGGGTGAGCTCACTCCGATCCTCGAAGCTGACGGGCGAACGATCAGCGACGGCTCGGTCGGTCCAATGACCAAACGACTGCAAGACCTGCACCGCAATCTTGCTTATGAGAACGGTTCGCCACTACCATTTTGAGCAAAGTACTGCGCCAGATAAGCATCCAGATCAATTGAATCCGATGCTTCGATTTCGGCCTGCCGGCGCAGCGATGCCAAAGCTTCCTGTCCAAAGTCCTCAATGGTCGCATCGTTGAGCTGAGTAATTGCGGCGAAATAGTCTCGGTGATTCCTGGCAAATGCCATCGCGTAGTCAAAGAATCCCGTGTCGGACTGCTTGAGTTCGGCAAGTATCCGGGCCGACGGCGTGGCATCTGGATTGCCGATGAGTTGCTGCATTAACCGTACGGCGTCAGCATAACTATCGTTGTCATCGTGCCGGTCTATCTCCGCTGCAACCGCCAAAACGCCTTCAGTTATTTCGTTAGCCCAATCGCATATCGACACTGGCTTGCCGTTTCGAGACAGGAGGAACTCAGGATTACGTCCGTCCTTCGCCGTTTGCGTCTGATTGCGCAGACCCTCCTGAAGCTCCTCGTGACTAATCTTCGGACTGTCTTCCAGGAGACAGTAAGCAAGTAGCGCTTCCATAAAACGCATGGTGTTCTGATTAATGCCGCACGGATCAAATATATTGATGTCCAGCGATCGAATTTCTACGTACTCGATTCCGCCGCGACACAACGCTACGGTAGGCCGTTCCCCCGACTTTGCAACGCGCTTAGGCCGTACGGCGGAGTAATACTCATTCTCAATCTGTAGCAGATTGGCGTTCAGTTGCCGGTACCGTCCATCGACCTTTACGCCGATATCCTCATATGACGGCTCGGGAGTTTCGATCGCCTTGCTCAGGTCCCGTATATACTCGTCGAGGCTATTCAGCGATATATCTATGCGTGACTGATTTTGATTACTGTACCCGAGGTCACTCATACGCAGCGACGTTCCGAATGGCTCATAATAAGTTTCTTCGTTCAGCGATTGCATCGTCGCAAGGCTGCCGCCCGCAAACGATTTGCATAGTGCTGGCGAAGCACCGAAAAGATACAGCACCAACCAGCCCATACGTCGAAAATTTCGGATCAACCCGAGATACTGTTCGGACCGAAATGCATCAGCATCCGAATCGTCACCGACCACTTGCTGATAGGCGTCCCAGAATGGTAACGGCACAGAATAATTGAAATGTACTCCGGCAATTGTTTGCATCTGGCGACCGTAACGGTGCCCGAGTCCACGGCGGTAGATCGTCTTCATTCGCCCGACATTTGAGGTGCCGTAGCGCGCCAAAGGAATTTTGTCATCCGCGGGAATTCGGCATGGCATGCTGGCTGGCCACAACATTTCTTCGCCCAGCTGCGAATAGGTAAACTGGTGAATATCACAAATACAATGCAGCGCCTCCCACGTTGTCTCGAATGCCGGTGTGACGAATTCCAGCAGGGCCTCGGAAAAGTCGGTTGTGATGTACCGGTTTGTCAGTGCCGACCCCAGTCCGTTCGGATGATCAAGCATCGATAGCCCGCCGTCAGCCGCGATGCGCAGCGATTCCTTCTCGATTCCTTTCAATCCGCCATAGAGTAAGTCACCGCCAGCGTCGGCGACAGCGTTCAGGCGCTTGTCAAAACCTTGTTTCAATTATTATCCTTAGGCTACTGGGATCGGATTCGCATGTTTTACCATAACGATCGCAACCACGCGCAATTACAGTGAAAGTCGCGAAGAAATCGAAATAGGGTAGTATTCGCTCGATAGTTATTTTTCTCTACTTTTGAGGCCCAGGCTATATGAACGAGTCCAGACATAGACGAGTGCGTGACCAATCATCGGGCAAAGCAACGCTTATTAACGAAGGCTGCAAGATCAGTGGCGAGATAACTGGCAGCGGCGATTTAATCGTCAGTGGCGAAGTCGCGGGCGATTGCGATATCACTGGCACGGTATCGCTATCTGGAAACGGCTATTGGCAGGGCACTATCCGAGCCGATAATGTCATTATCGCCGGGCAAGTCGAAGGTGATATTGCCGCTAATAGCAAGGTGGAAATCACCGATACCGCCAGAATAGTCGGGACTGTTACAGGCGAGGCCATTGCCGTTGCTGAAGGCGCAATCGTTGAGGGTGTAATGAGAACGACGGGTCGCTCCGATCCGCTTGAATTTGTTGAGAAACGCGATAGCTAACGCATTTTAGTCCGATTCGGATAACTCTTAATGCGTCGACACCGCAGATGCTACACTGAGCACTGCCATATAGCCGAATAAAAATCACGAAATGATCGGCAACAGAACTCCTCGCTTGCTCTTGCTTGCGGTGGCGCTTGGCGTCGCTGTCTCCGGCATCATGTTGTCCGTTTTTTACGGCCAGTATCGCTGGCTCGCGAATCAAATTGTTAACACCAGTTCAGCCGAATACGATCAGCTTGTAGAAGCGAGCTTTGAGCGCAGAGCACGCGCTCAGATTCATGACGCTGCGGATAGCATGGTCGAGGCGGCCGCGAGTGGAGCGCCCCCCGGTATTTATCTCGCGCTGAACACAATTCTGGCCGAGAACAAGACCCTCACTGGAATTCGGTACGTCAACAGTTCGGGGCGAGTTTATGAATCGGGCAGTTATCCACATTTCGACGCAATGACCGGAACAAACTGGCTTGCGGAAAGACTGTTGATCAGTTATCCGATCAATGTGGGTGACGCGGAAGTCGCTGTCCTGTCGGGCGCGTTCGATCTGGCGGATCTGCACACCGAGTCGGCAAGGTTTGCAGCGGAACTCAGGAATAAACAGCGGGAAAGCCGCCGCGTAAGTTATTTATGGGCCGGTGCCGGAACCCTGGCGGCGTTCTTGCTCTGCGGCGGAGTCGTATGGCTTGTTGTTCGTAGCCAGACCAAACGAATTCGGCAACTCAAAGTGCAGGTGGAAAAGTTTCGCGATGCCGATTTCGGTGAGCCTCTGATTGAATCCCACCATGACGAACTTGGCGACCTGGCTGCTGTATTCAATGACATGCGCCAGCGGTTGCGCAAGACCACTCATTCCCGCGATTACGTCGATAGCCTTCTCTCAGGCATGAATGAAGCCATTATCGTTACTGGCGACGACGGTCGTATCACTCGAATCAACAAGGCGACAACGCATCTTCTTGGTTATGCGGATGATGAATTGATTGGTAGCAACATCGATTATATCGTCGATACCGACAAAGGCCCTTCGCTAGCAGAAGACACGCCGTCAGGACTGCCCAAGGAGGCAATCTTCGAAAGCAAATTCGGCAAATCCATTCCCGTTTCCTACACTTGCTCCATCGTTGAGGATGTAGGAGGAGCGCCCACCCGACGCATATACGCCGTACAAAATATTACCGAACGGCGGCGTGCCGAGAAGCGCATCCGCTACCTGGCACGGATTGATCCGCTCACGAAAATTCCCAACCGCATGCAGTTCCAGCACCTGTTGCAACACCGCATCGCCCGAGCCAGACGCGCCGGAAAGTCATTGTGTCTGTTCTACCTGGATGTCGATCACTTTAAGGAAATTAATGACACATTCGGTCATTTGGCGGGTGACACTACCTTGGAAACAGTCGCCAAACGTCTGCTGGCAGCGCTACCCAGGGAGTCGATAATTGGTCGACTGGCCGGCGATGAGTTTGCCGTCATCATTGATGAGTTGAGTCCAGACGAGAAGGGCATTGTCCGAACCAGCGAACTGGCGCAAGAGCTCCTGAATCGCATCGCCGATCCGTTTCTTGTGCAGGGCCACGAGGTCTTCATGACCACCAGCATGGGCGTTGCCTATTACCCCAAGGACGCACCGAACGTAATTGATCTGATTCGTAATGCCGACGCCGCGCTGTATCACGCAAAGAAGTCGGGCGGCGGCGTGTTTTCTTTTTACGCACCGAAGATGAACGAAGCGTCTGTCGAGCGGCTCAAGACGAAAAGCAAGCTGAAGCGAGCCTTCGAAAGAGACGAGCTACTGGTCCATTATCAGCCGAAATACAATCTCGAGACTGGAGAAGTCTTCGGCGCCGAAGCGCTGGTCCGCTGGGAGCTGCCGGAGCGCGGGTTGATATTACCAGCGGACTTCATTCCGATTGCCGAGGAGACAAATCTCATTATCGAGATCGGCGAATGGGTGCTGGATAAGGTTTGCGAAGATTTTCGTTTGTGGCAGCTGTCCGTGCCGTCACCTGGTCGCGTATCAGTGAATCTGTCACTCAAGCAGTTGCGGCAAATGAACTTCATAAGCCGCATCAGCTCAATTCTTCGCAGCCATGAGGTTTCGCCTACTTCCCTTGAGCTCGAAATCACCGAGACAACCTTGATGGAGAACCCGGAACGAACAATTAAGATGCTGGATCAGTTATACGCCCTCGGGCTGCATCTCGCGATCGATGACTTTGGTACCGGTTATTCTTCGTTAAGTGCGCTACAGCAATTTCCAATTAGCACTCTGAAGATCGATAAGTCGTTCGTACGTGATGTGGTTAACAATCCGGATGACGCGGTCATTGTCGATACCATCATCCAGATGGGCCGGAACATGAACATGGACGTCGTTGCCGAAGGAGTCGAGGATGAGGCACAGTTGAATTTCCTGCAAAAACTTGGATGCACATATGTGCAGGGACTGTTGTTCGGAGATCCGATGAGCTCAGATAACTATCTTGAACTATTGCTGGCGCAGGCCGATGGTACCGACACATACCGCGCGCTGTTCGCCTGACTTCACTCAGCCGCCGCAACGTGATTAAATTGTCCTAACACCATCACCACCTGCGGCAGTACTGCAGGATTAAGCTAAAGTTGAATCAATGAACAAGATGATAAAAGTGGCTTTCCATATCGCGCTCGTGTTTCCAGCGTCTATTGTACTGGCATGTGATTATCCAGCACTGCCGAGAAACCTTCCAGACGGCGCTACGGCGAGCAAAGACGAAATGTTGGCTGGCGTGAAGGTAATTTCCGTCTACCAGGAAACCATGGCGGAGTATCTGACCTGTATCGAAGCCGATGAAATTGTTGCTGCACAGGCATTGGCTCGCGATGACGAAGAAGGTAAACGGCAGCGGAAAATCATGTTCGACAAGAAATACGACGCTGCCGTCGACGAACAAACCAAAACGGTCGAGCAATTCAATGCTGAAATTCGGGCCTATAAATCGCGCTCGAATGAATAGATCAGAATTCTGAATTGCAAAAAAGCCCGTTTATCAACGGGCATTGTTTTTCGAGCCTACTTGAGATTTTCGATTTCCCGACTTAGATCGGGCTTATTCTCGGTAACGATTCGCTCCAGAACTCGAATGCGTTCCTCGAGCACTGCGATTTTTGCGAGTGACTCTTCAATCTCCGGGTTATGTTCTTCTTTTTCGCGTTTCAATTTTAGATGCTTTTGAAAGGTGTCCGCTGCAAATACTATTGCCACAATACATACGACATAAAACATAGTGTTCATTGACGCATCCCTTTGCTAACGCATTTAATCAAAGCCTGCTCAATTCCTGCTCGAGCTGAAACCGCCTCGACGTAACATGCTTTTCCAACCGCACCAGACGTTCATCCAGTATCTGGCAACGGCGGTTTATTTCCACAGAAACCGATGGTATCGGCACCTCTGCACGCTCCCTCTTACGGCGCCGTTTGCTCCTCCGGGCAAGCCGCCGTTCGCCAGCAATGTCGTTGTCCCTGCTTGACGCCGCCGGTATCAGGAACACAGCCGCAAAATAGACAATTATGGCGATCGGCATCGCCATCAAAAAAGCGATAAATGCCAGGAACCGGGTAACCTTCAGGTTGAATCCGAGATAGCCCGCAAGGCCCGCGCAGACGCCACCCAACAGCGCGCGATCCGCGTCTCTATAGAACCGTCTGTCCAACCCGGCACTCTTTGTATTCATGAGTGTCCCCTGAAGTCGCGCTTGTAGCGATCCCAAAACTCGTTCTCGGTATAACGCCCCGAGTAGACTAATGGCTTGTCTTTGATTAGCAATGTGGCACCCAGATACAGTGCGGCGGTCAGCCAAAAGAATAGCAGTAGCAAAATTATCGCGATGATCCTGACGGTCCCCACTCGGAAATTAAAGCGCTCTGCCAATCCTGCGCAGACGCCAAATACCCAGCCGTTATCTCGATCACGATAGAATCCACGCAAAGGCCCATAGTCAATATTCCAGGCATTTTGACTCATTGTGTCTTCCTCCACGTGTCATTTACTTCGCCTCCGCTGTGGCCGTCTTATCTGCCGCTAGTCGCTGCTTAAGTGCATCAAGTTCCTCTTTGACTGACTCTTCTGCCTCAAGGCCCGCGAACTCATGATTCAAATCCTTCGGCAATCCGAGATCATAGGCCTCCACGCGGCCTTCGACATCGTCGATGCGCCGCATGTATTGCTCGAACCGCACCAGGGCATCATCAATTTTGTAATCGTAAATTTTTCTGCGTGCCGCCAACCGACTACTTGCTGTCTTGTGTCTGGCCAGCAATGCCTTCTGCCGGGTCTTGGCATCCGCCAGCTTGCTCTCCAGGCGGGCGATATCCTCGTTCAGTTTCGCCAAACCTTCGTCGACCGCGAGATAATCCTGTTTCAAGACGTCTACCGTAGCGGATACGCGTGACTTCTCGATCAGCGCCGCCTTGGCCAGGTCTTCGCGGCCTTTGCGTAATGCCAGCTCCGCTTTCCCACCCCAGTCGCTCAGATCACGGTCCAGTGCTTCGATCTTGCGATTCAGGTCCTTCTTGTCAGCGATCGAGCGGGCGGCTGCGGACCGCACCTCGACCAGTGTGTCTTCCATTTCCTGAATCATTAACCGCACGATCTTCTCGGGGTCTTCTGCCTTATCCAATATCGCGTTGATATTGGAGTTCACGATGTCACCGAATCTCGTGAATATGCCCATGGAAATATCCTCTTTTGTGATTGATACCTGTCTACATAACTGCAGCAATCGTGCCAACTCCGATCCACAACAGTAAGTTGTTGTTTTTACAGGTTTTAGCGGCCACTTCAACGAAGGATTTGATGATGACGAATTAGCCGTTTCTGCTACTAATTAGCTTTTCTAGCTATATTTTGGCTAAATACGCCAATGTCTCCAACGTTACCATCACAGCAGATCATCGGTGAGGCCCCTGCGTTTCTTGAAATGCTCGAGCACGTCTCTCGCGCAGCGCCGCTGTCGAAGCCAGTGTTGGTCGTTGGAGAGCGTGGAACGGGCAAGGAACTCATAGCGTCACGCCTGCACTTTCTTTCAGATCGCTGGGAACAGCGCATGGTGAAGGTAAATTGCGCAGCTCTTACCGAGTCGATCCTGGAGTCGGAGTTGTTCGGTCATGAGGTCGGTGCATTTACCGGGGCGACCAAAACTCATATCGGGCACTTCGAACGCGCTGACGGCGGCACGCTGATTCTCGATGAGCTCGCGTCAATTTCTCTACGCATGCAGGAAAAGATTCTTCGAACGATTGAGTATGGAGAGGTGCAACGCGTGGGTGGCAGCGAAACGATGATCGTGGACGTGCGCATAGTGGGTGCGACGAATGCCGACTTGCAACGGCTGGCCGCTGATGGAAAATTCCGCAAGGATCTACTGGATCGACTCGCTTTCGATGTCATTACTGTGCCACCGTTGCGCGAGCGGATTGAGGATATCATGCCGCTGGCGCATGCTTTCGCGATCAACATGGCCAGCGAATTGAAGTGGAGCTACTTCCCTGGCTTTAGCTCCCGGGCATCGTCGGCATTGTTGCGCAACAGATGGCCCGGCAATGTTCGCGAACTCAAGAATACGATTGAACGGACCGTTTATCGATCAGCGGATCAGGAACAACCGATCTCAACGCTGGCACTCGATCCGTTCGATTCGCCGTTCAAGATAGACGAGCCAGCGGCACCGATGAGTCCTGCTGCCACGCAACGCCGGCCGCCACTGCTGCCAGCAGACCTGCAGCAGCGCCTGGTCGATACGGAAATTGATCTGCTAAGCACCGCACTCGAAAAGGCGCGCTTCAATCAGCGCCTGGCAGCGGACTTGCTGGGACTGAGTTATCACCAGTTTCGGGGCAAGCTGCGAAAATTCGGTATTCGCAGCAAGCCGTGAAAATCGACTAACTTTCGCCGCGAAAGCGACGCACGTAAATTGCGCCGGTCGAAAGCAATCCGCAGACGAGAATGCCCGCCCAAGTAGCCGGGCTCGTGAAAAACTGCACAACATCGATATGGGTCAACAGACTGATCGCGTCCTCTGCAACGCGCCACTCCTCCTCATCGAAGAAGCGATCCAAATTGTCGGTGCGGATTAGAGGAAAATGATCGCCACGTGCAAGTACCTTTTCTGCAAAAATATGTGTACCTATAACAATTGGCTCAATTATCCCGATCAGAATCAGTGGCATGAAAGCCATCAAGAGCGGAGACCGCTTTGTGTATGCTGAGACGAGCAAGAACCAGCCAATAAAGGGAGACATCCAGATACCGGTCGCCAACAGGGCGATGAAGGCGGCTGCCCAATTATCGAATAACGATACGGACCCCCAGATCAATACGCTCGCGTCACCGCCCTTCATCGATACCCAGATGCCCATAACAATGAGATTGACTATGTGGGTTCCTATGATTCCAATTACTGCGGCAGTAGGGAGAACCACGATCGCGGTTATCAATTTGGAAATAACAGTTTCGGCATCTGTGACCGGCAATGAGCGCCAGAACAATATGCTCTTGTCCTTGCGCTCTGCGTATAGCGAATCCAGGCAATAGAACACGGTCAAGATCGCCAAAGCAACTACGAACACCATTGATGTAGTGATGAAGAAAGCCGTCAATGCAGCTATGCGCTCCGGTTCTCCGACCAGGTTCTGTGCACCAAAAATCGCGAGGTCAAGTTCCGCCGCGAATCCTGACGCGAACACCAACATTGCCAAAACGCCCAGTGTAACGATGCTCGCAATTGCCATGGGCGTCACATAAATAGAACGGTGCTCCCAGATCTCTCGCTTGATCAGTGCTAGTTGATGAATGATCATTTCCTCGCCTCCATAATCTTGGCGACGAAGAGATCGGCAACTGATGGCGTTCGTAACTCACCAAATTCCTGCAGTTGTTCACGATTAACGCCCTCAAACAGCATGACCGACTTGCCGAACATTTGATTCTCCGCAATGGGTCCCAAGCCCCTTGCCCGATCAGCCGCATCGCCTGACGCCGCCACTTCGGTGTAAGTATCAGCAAGCGACTCCATCGGCGAATCCAGCAGGATTTTTCCGTCATTGATGAACATGATGTCCGTCAATAAGTTCTCGATTTCCTCGACCTGGTGTGTAGTGATCAGAATCGTGCGCTCCTCATCGAAATAATCGTTCAACAGGTTCGCGTAGAACTCTTTCCGGAAAATAATATCGAGACCCAACGTAGGTTCGTCGAGAACCAGCAATTTCGCGTCTATCGACATAATGATCGACAAATGCAGCTGCGTGACCATGCCTTTCGACAGTTGCCTAACTTTGGAATTACGGAGAATTTTCGTATGCGTTAATAGTTCTTCCGCACGGTGGCGGGAAAAGTTCGGGTGCACAGCCTCAACGTAGTTGAGCAATTGCGAAACCTTCATCCATCGCGGCAATACCGCCACATCCGCGATAAAACATATGTTCTGCATCAGTTCCTTGCGTTGCTTGAACGGGTCCAGACCCATTACTGAAAGCTGACCGTCGCAGTCGGTCAAGCCGAGTAACGCCTTGAGCAAGGTCGTTTTGCCCGCACCGTTCGGCCCGATCAATCCGAGAATCTTGCCGCCCTCAATTTCAAAACTGACGTTGTCGACGGCCCGAATCGAACCGAACCGCTTGGATACTCCCCGAGCGCTGACCAGGCTAGTCATTCTCCCCTCCAGAATCCGTAGTTGATTTGACTGATTCCGCATCCTTCAGCAGATCTGCCGTATTCAGGCGCAGACGCTCAATGGTCGCAACAACCTGCGGCCACTCTTTCTCAAGAAACCGCCGCCGCTCGGCCTTCAACAGCCTCGTGCGCGCGCCCTCATTGACGAACATTCCTCTGCCACGCTTTTTCTCAACGAGTTTCTCGTCTACCAGTTCCTGGTAGCCCTTGAGAACCGTCAGCGGATTGAGCCTGTATTCCGCTGCAACATTCCTGACCGATGGCAAGGCATCACCGTCGGCCAGCACACCTTCCAGAATCATTGCAACAACCCGATCTCGCAACTGGCGATATATCGGCTGGTCTTCATTCCATTTCGGATCCATTACTTATCCGTTCCCCATTGCCCGTTGCCTGCAGGTATTGCGTGTTGCAACACGTAAAAAAACGCCGGTCCGGTATCCGGTCCGGCGCAAAAATTCCGTCGCTACTTTACTCGTCTTCGCCACGGAAATGACTCAAGTCGGTTACGAGCGCGATAGTGACCTTGAGCGCCTGATTGCCCAAGTGACCGTCAAAGTTGATAGTGATGCGATCGTCGATGGCTGCTAACGGTGCAACTGACAGCACCTTGTCGGCCTCATAGCCTGTCGCACCGGCTTGCCCTCCAAGCAATGCCAAAAACATCAGCAGCATGACGGCGAGGCTGACATAGTCGCTAAGTTGTATTAATGGTCTGGGCATTTGCTGTTTCCGGATCGATTCCGGCCTCCTAGTGATCTGGTGTTATAGTTGACTATAACACTAAAACTACGGTTTGCAAGTCTTTTCTTTGCTCGTTTGTAACCCTGAGGTCACGTCCGGAACGTTTGTAGGACCATTGAGACGAGGATTTCCAATGGCTGCGAGCAGGCTGGCGCTGGCAAATGAAATGGCATCAGGATCGCCAAGCCTTTGCACGGCCACAACGCTGGCCTATGCTCACCCCATGGGCTACATACCCGAAGACAGTGCTCTGATGCTCAGGTACAAAGACGGCGATACGACGGCGTTCGAGACGCTATACCGGCGCCACAACGACGCGTTGTACCGCTACTTGCTCAGGCGGTGCCAGCATCGGGATACGGCCGAAGATATCTTTCAGGATGTATGGAGCAAAATCATCAAGGCCCGTGCGGCCTACCGGCCAACGGCAAAGTTCACGACCTTTATGTACCGTGTTGCGCACAACTGTTTTATCGATCATGTACGTCGCAACAAACGCCATGCACACAATATTCAGCTCGAGCCCGACCTGCATTCCGACACATCGGAGCTTCCGGACGCGATCGCCGAGCGCAGCCTCGCAAGAGAGCGACTTCTGCTGGCATTGCGCGACCTCCCCGACGAGCAGCGGGATGCATTCTTGTTACATGAAGAAGCCGGACTCAGTATCGATCAGATCGCATCTGTTACGGGTAGCAACCGTGAAACAACAAAAAGCCGGCTGCGCTACGCGGTAAACAAACTCCGTACTGCTATCCAGGAGCCGCAATGACCACCGAGCGAGACAAAGAGGCGATCGACGAGCTTGTATCCCAGACGTACCGTGAGCATAGCGTCGAGCAAGCACCGGAACGGCTGAATCAGGAGATTCTGAGCCTGGCAGCATACAACGCCAGTCGCGGCAGCAGGACCAACTTTTTATTCGCAGCGTGGACGAAACCGCTGGCGTGGACCGCGACGATCGGAATAAGCCTCGCTGTCGTTCTCGAACTTTCGCAGGTCCCCGGAAGTTCCGTCGACATAGCGGCTCCTGCCGCCGAGTCAATTCGTGAGGAATTCGCACGGCAGCGCACGGACGTTTTGGACGAAGCGAGAAAGCAGGCGTCCCAGGAGTCTGGACAAAACCAGAACGCTAGTCTCGCAGACGAGGTGACGCTGCAGGACGCCGACGTTGCAATCATCGGGAAACAAAACGAATTCAGCAAATTGGTGCGCCCGGTACCTGCGGCAGAAAAGACGCAGTCCGATGTGGAGCGCCCCTGTGATGCAATTACCCGGGAATCTGCCGAAGACTGGCTGCGATGCATCGAGGAACTGCGTGAAGCTGGCGCCGTGGATGCGGCCAATCGGGAATACGAGGCGTATTTTCTGGAATACCCTGTCGAATAAGTAACTAACGCCAGTGTCTGAAGCTGCTGCCGGTGCTAGAATCGCCGGCCCTTGTTACTAAGAACTCCCTGTTCAGAAATCCCGTTTCTACAGCAGGACCAAGCGCAGACATTTCTGCAGGAATTATTACGATGAAAGCACCGGTTCGCATCACCATTACTGGCGCTGCTGGCCAGATCGGCTATCAGCTTGCCTTCCGTATTGCCTCTGGCCAGATGCTCGGCACGGATCAGCCAGTGGTTTTGCAGATGCTCGAGATTCCTCCCGCATTGCCCGCATTGCACGGCGTTGTCATGGAACTCGATGACTGTGCGTTCGATACTCTCGCTGGCACGGTCGCGACAGACGACCCAAACGTAGCATTCAAAGACAGCGACTACGCATTGCTGGTCGGCGCCAGGCCGCGGGGCCCGGGGATGGAACGCAAAGATCTATTGGCAGCAAATGCTGCAATATTCTCGGTACAGGGCAAGGCGATGAATGATCACGCCAGCCGCGACATCAAGGTTCTTGTCGTCGGCAACCCAGCCAACACCAACGCCTTGATCGCCAGCAGCAACGCACCCGACATTAATCCAGGCAACTTCACGGCGATGACTCGTCTGGACCACAACCGGGCAATAGCACAACTTGCAGCGAAAACGAACAGCCATGTCACCGACATTACCTGCATGACCATCTGGGGAAATCACTCGGCAACGCAATATCCTGACGTAAAGCACGCCAGTATAGCCGGCAAGAGTGCGGCGAATCTGGTGGACAGAGATTGGCTGGTCAATGAGTTCATTCCTGTCGTGCAGCAGCGCGGTGCAGCGATCATCGCGGCGCGCGGTGCTTCCTCAGCCGCTTCTGCAGCTTCCGCCGCTATCGACCACATGCACGATTGGGCGCTGGGCACACCGGACGGTGACTGGGTCAGCATGGCAATACCGACCGACGGCAGTTACGGCATTGAGCCCGGCATCATTTATTCGTATCCGGTTCGCTGCAGCGACGGCGCGTACCAAATCGTTCAGGGACTCGACATTGACGATTTCAGCCGCTCACGCATGCTAGCTACCGAAACAGAACTGCGCGAGGAGCGTGCTGCAATCGAGGAACTACTATAAAGTGAGTCAAGAGGCTGCATTCATGCGCGGCCATCTGGCTTGAAGAGGTACAGGAATTGTCCGGATTCACGGTAGGTTTGCTTTGGTTTTTGCTGTTTTTTGGCGGTGGTATCTTTCTCGCATACCAGCGTATTGACCTTCGTACGTCTACCGTCGCCACGGGTATCGCCGTCGCGGCGTATGTCATTCTCGGCCACGGACACTGGCTGTGGGACCTGTTTCTGATCGCCGCCTTTGGCGTCATGGTAGTCCCGAACCTGATCGAATTCCGCCGCGAGAAAATAACCAAGCCACTCCTTTCGGTCTATCGCAAAATGCTGCCGACAATGTCCGACACTGAGCGCGAAGCGCTCGCAGCCGGTAGCGTCTGGTGGGACGGTGAGCTGTTCTCCGGCATGCCGCAATGGGACCGCCTGATGTCCTGCCCGGCACCGAAGTTGTCAGATGAAGAACAGGCTTTCCTTGATGGTCCTTGCGAGGAGCTCTGTCGGATGCTCGATGATTGGGACATCTGTCACAAACGCGCGGACATGCCGAAGGCAGTCTGGGATTACATTATCGAGCAGCGCTTCTTCGCGATGATTATCCCAAAGCAATACGGTGGGCTCGAATTCTCAGCCTACGCAAACGCGGCGGTCATTACGAAGCTCGCCAGTCGCAGCCCTACAGCCTCGTCAACCGTTGGCGTGCCCAATTCGCTGGGCCCCGCAGAATTGCTGCTGCACTACGGTACGGACGAGCAGAAGCAACGCTACCTTCCGGGGCTGGCTAACGGCAGCGAGATACCTTGCTTCGCGCTGACATCGCCACAAGCCGGATCGGACGCTGCTGCTTTGATAGACAGTGGCGTCGTCTGCAAGGGTAAATGGAACGGCAAGACCATTACCGGAATTCGCATGAACTGGAACAAGCGCTACATCACGCTGGCGCCGGTTGCCACGGTACTGGGCCTCGCCTTCAAACTGTACGACCCCGATCACCTGATTGGCAATAAGAGCGAATACGGCATCACGGCCGCACTGATTCCAACAGATACACCGGGAGTTGTAGTCGGACGTCGCCATTACCCGCTGACCATTGCATTCCAGAACGGACCGACATCAGGCAAAGATGTGTTTGTGCCACTCGATTATATTATCGGCGGTCCGGATATGGCCGGCAAAGGCTGGAAGATGCTGGTTGAACTGCTGGCTGTTGGCCGGGCGATTACGCTGCCATCAATCGCTTCGGGCGGCGGACAGGCTGCAAGTTACGCGTCGGGCGCCTACACAATTATCCGTAAACAATTCAACACTTCGATCGCAAATTTCGAGGGCGTCGCGGACGCGCTGACCCGGATTGCCGGTCACACCTACATCATGAACGCGGCCGTCGCCGTGACAGCCGGCGCAATCGATCAAGGCGAAAAACCAGCCGTACCGTCAGCCATCCTCAAATATCACTGCACAGAACTCAGCCGCCAGGTGGCCAATGATGCAATGGACGTTCATGGTGGCAAGGGCGTCATGATGGGACCGAACAACTATCTTGGCCGCGCCTACATGGCAACACCCATCGCAATTACCGTTGAGGGCGCGAACATCCTCACGCGCAGCCTGATAATCTATGGGCAGGGTGCCATCCGTTGTCATCCGTTCGTACTAAGGGAACTACAGGCTGCTGGTGACGACGATCAGGATCGCGGGCTGATTGAATTTGATAACGCGCTCTTCGGCCATATTGGCTATGCCATCAGCAATATGGCGCGATCATTCTTTCTCGCACTCACGCACGCGAAGTTCAGTCGCGTTCCACTGAACACGCCCACGCGACGCTACTACCAGAACATCAATCGCTATAGCGCTGCATTTGCGCTGGCTTCTGATTTCGCGATGCTGACAATGGGCGGCACACTTAAGAAGCGAGAGCTGCTGTCCGCGCGGCTCGGCGACATCCTGAGTTCCATGTATCTGGCCTCTGCCGTGCTCAAACATTTTGAAAATCAGGGGCGTCGCGCGACCGATTTGCCACTCGTCGAGTGGTCGGTACGTGTCTTGATGTATGACGCACAGGAAGCGCTGCATGCATTTCTGCGCAATTTCCCGAACCGCATGGTCGCGACCTTGCTACGGGTGTTCATTTTCCCTCGCGGCAGAACTTACTCAGCACCATCTGACCAGATTTCCAGAAAGGTCGCGAAGTTGATCACAACGCCGGGCGAGTCTCGTGAACGGTTGTGCCAGTTGGCCTACACAACACTGGAGCCGGGCAATCCACTGGGCCTGTTACAGGAGGCACTGGAACTGACCAAGGAACATGAACCGGTGGAGCGTCGCCTGCGGCAGGCGTATAAGGAAGGACTGCTGTCCTCCGACTATCTGGGTGATCAAATCGGTGAAGCCGAGAAGGCACAGGTCATCAGCAAAGCGGAAGCTCGAAACATGCGCGTGTACCACGAGAAAGTCCTCGCGCTTCTTGCTGTGGATGACTTCGCGCCAGATGAATTGATCCGTCGTCCGGCCAGCGAGCCCGAACCAAGGGCTGCACCGCCCGCACTGAAAAAGGCGACCAAAAAGGCCACCAGGAAAAAACCAGGCGGCAAAAAGAAGGCATCGAAAAAGAAGGCTCCGAGCAAGAAAAAAGCCTGACTATCTGACGCTGCCATATGACGACCCATGCCGGCCCACTGTTTGAAACAACGTTCCTTGTTGCGGATGAAGCGCAGGTAGAATTTGCTGACTGGGTCGACCAGGTCGTGCGCTCTTCCCTGGAGCAGCACGGCATCGAAGCTGCTCGCAGCTACCAATCCGATCCGGATGACCAGGGACAAATCGTCTGTACTTGCCAGTTTCAAGCTCGCGACGACAACGCGCTGGACGAACTTCTTGACGGGTTTTTCGCCGCTATCGATGCGGATCTTGCTGCGAAATTCGGTGGCACGGTGCAGGCTGAAAGCCGTACGCTGCGAGAAGACAGTGCTTTGGAACTGCCACTTCATGAAAACCCCAATTGTCTGAATTGTGGTACACGCCTGCGTGGCCAGTACTGCGGCGTCTGCGGTCAGCGCTCACGCGGTCGACTGATCAGCCTGTGGCAGCTATTACGCGAGGCATTTGGAGACTTGCTGGAGCTCGACTCACGCCTGTGGCGAACGCTGATTCCGCTGCTCACCAAACCTGGCCAGCTGACAAGAGACTATCTGGAGGGTCGGCGCGCCCGTTACATGCCGCCTTTTCGGACCTACCTGGTCTTAAGCGTTGTCTTTTTTGTGGTTGCATTTTTTGATCCGCGCGATGACCTGGGCTGGTTGTTTGAGCCTGATCCGCCCTCCACAGCTGAGGAGACGGCCGACCAGGAGCAGCTAGCTGATCAGAGGGCCACAGAGCTGGCGCGTGACCTTGAAGAGCTGGCTGCAGATATTGATGACTTCGATGTGCTCAGCGATGAACAAAGAAACAATTTGAAGCAACGCATCATCGCGGCAGAAGGAGCTGAGGACAGTGATTTCGAAATTGATTTCGGTGACGACGAAGAGCTGTTCGGCGACTGCAGCAAACCTCTTGAGATGGACGAAGACGTGCCGGAGTGGATCAAGAAACGCCTGACTGCCGAACGATTCAAGCATATTTGTGAACAGAACAAAGCGCGAGGCAACGACAATCTGGCCGATGCATTGCTCGACAATATTCCGGTCGCCCTATTCGTATTGTTGCCGCTCATGGCGTTAGTATTGAAAATCCTGTACCCGCTTTCACGGCGATATTTCGTCGAACACTTGCTATTTTTCCTGCACTTTCACGCGTTCTTTTTCCTCATCCTGATGCTGCAGATCCTGTTCGTGCGCCTTGTCGGTTCCCTGCGTCTGGATGGTCCAGTCTCGACCTTGATTATCATCGCCGCAGCGTTCTATATACCGGTCTATTTATACAAAGCAATGCGCCGGGTTTACGGCCAAGATCATTTGATCACGGTCATCAAATACATCATGCTGGCATGCGCGTACGCGATGGGCGCAACAATCACCATGATTGGCGCATTCGCGTTTGCCGTCATTTCGGTGTGACAAATCAAAAGGAAAGAACAATGAATACCCGAATCTGCATATTGGCCATACTGCTCGCGGCGATGGCAGCCTGCACTCAGGAGACTGAAGAGCAGGTTGTCGCCGACGCACCGGAGAGCGCCACTGTGCCGGCCATTTTTCCCCGCACCCAGTCAGCTCCAGGCGCTAGCGTTTTTTTCATAATGCCGGCCGACGGTGCAACTCTCTCCAACCCGGTTATCCTGGAATTCGGAATCGATGGCATGGTTGTCGTCAAGGCTGGCGACAATCGGCCGAATTCAGGCCATCACCACTTGTTGATCGACACCGGCCTGCCGGACCTTGGCCTGCCCGTCCCGGCCGATGATCAGCACGTACACTTCGGCGACGGCAGCACAGCGACCGAAATCACGTTGTCGCCTGGCGAACATCGTCTGCAGATATTGCTGGGCGATTACCTGCATATTCCACATGACCCGCCCGTGGTGTCGGAACCCATTATAATAACGGTAGAATAAGTAGTTGAGCGAAATGCCTGGGCACACTAGAATCGCCGGGCCAAGCAGACACCTTTCATGAATCAATCCAGCAACCGAAAATCTATCGGAATCAGCGGCCTCGCCGCCTACGTGCCACCGTACCGCGTGTGGCTCGAGGATTGGTGCGACTGGACCAATAACCAATGGCCGAAGATTCGTGAGGTTGTTGGGCGCAGCTTCCGCGTTCGCGGGCCAAATCACAGCGTCTACACGATGGCGGCCAATGCTGTTATCCGCCTGATTGACCAATACGAAGTCGATGCCAGCCGCATAAAATTCCTCGGTCTCGGTACGGAGTCCAGCACCGACAACTCGGCTGGGGCGATCATCATAAAAGGCATGGTGGATCAGGCGCTCGAAGCGCGTGGCAAAGCGCCGATTTCGCGCAGCTGTGAGGTTCCGGAATTCAAGCACGCCTGCCTTGGTGGTGTTTATGGAATGAAAGGGGCAATCAGGCATTTGGCGCTGGACGGGGTCGGCAGCCAGGCGATAGTCGTTTGCGCCGATATAGCCGAGTACGCGCGTGGCAGTTCCGGAGAACCGACACAAGGCGCCGGCGCGGTTGCGATGCTGCTGGAAGAGGACCCGCAACTCGCGGTCGTCGACCTGGTTGGCTCCGGCTCGGCGTCAGATTACCGCATCATGGATTTTCGCAAGCCGATGCTGCGTTTCTGCGGTCAGGACCGCTCTGAGACACACCAGGTTCAAGACTTTCCCATATTCAACGGCAAGTACTCAACAACCTGTTATATAGACGAAACTCTGCATGCACTAAATGACATGTATGAAAAGCGCAATCTCAAATCGAGCGAATATCTGCGATCATTGCGCACTTTGTTCCTGCACCGGCCGTATCGCCGAATGCCGGAGACAGGTTGGGCCGTCTCCTACCTGTTCGCTCTCGGGCAAGGCAAATCCGAAGACCGGGCGGAACTTGCATCGTATTGTTACGAGGCGGATGTTGACATCGAAGCCGTACTGGCAGAAATGGTCAGCAAACCCGAAGTGGCGAAACTGGCCGAACCCGAGCGCCTTCAGTTCGAAGTCTATCCACTGACGATGGCCGTATTGAGAGCCTTCCGCGCTTCACGACACTACCGTAGAGAAATTCTGGATAAGTTGCGGCTAGGCAGCGACACCATGCTGGACTTGGGCAACCTTTATACTGCCGCCCTGCCTGCGTGGATGGCTGCCGGTTTCGAACAGGCCCTGGACGAAGATTCATTGTCAGCCGGAGAAGAAGTGTTGACGTTGGGCTATGGCAGTGGTGATGCAGCCGAAGTCATTCCCTTCTTCATGGCGGAACGCTGGCGTGAAGCCGCCGCAAAAATTCACTTTGCCGATGCCATGGAGCTGACGCTCGACCTGGATCGCCAACAGTACGAGGCACTGCACGACGGTCGGCACGTGCAGAATCTCGATTACGTCGCGCGAAATGAGTTTGTCATTGATCGCGTTGGCACAAGCGTCGACCGCCACTTCACCGATCTGGGTATCGAGTACTACCGTTATATCGCGTAGCGTGCCAGTGGCTCAGCGTATTCCCGCTGCAATACACGCCACTCCTGTTTAAACCACGGTGTGAACTGTTGCGGCTGATTCGCAAACTCGCGGTCGAGGTCAACACTCGAGAGAAAACGAATACTTTCTATTTCACTATCATTGGGCCGTACATCGCCGCCGACTTTACCAAGATAAACATGGCACAGTTCGTTTTCCGATCCCGCCTCACTGAACTCTGCCTGATAACGAAAGTGATACACGTACTCGAGTTCTGCAACAATATTGAGCTCCTCCTGCAGGCGCCTCATCATCGCTATTTGAAGGGTTTCGCCGCGCCGCGGGTGGCTGCAACAACTGTTCGACCAAAATTCCGGCCACAGACGTTTATCTTTTCCGCGCTGCTGCAATAGCAACTCGCCGTCATCATTAAAGAGAAATAACGAAAAAGCGCGATGCAACACGCCGGTGCCGTCGTGGCAATCAGCCTTCGATCGATAACCAATTTCATTGTCTCGATCATCAACGAGTATCAGCTGTTCGTTTTCCGACGACACGAATCGATGCACGTCTTTCAACTCGCGGTTGCTCTGGAAATTGTCGCTCGCAATGTACTGTAGCCGGCCTGATGGAGCGCCGAGCGTACCTGATCCTCTGCCCCCGGGCAAAGAGCAACGATCGAGCCTCCGCCGCCGGCACCCGTTAGTTTTGCACCTACGGCGCCGCTCTGACGCGCGATCGTAACCATATTTTCAAGGTCTGGCGTGGACACCTGTATTGCGTTCAGCAGACCATGACAAATATTCATCATCCGACCTAGCTCGCCGTATTGCTGCGCCTCCAGCGCATCCGCGCCTGCAACGCTGATATCATCAATCTGATCGAAGATCGCGTTGTAGCGTCGCGGATTCTGGTCGTATCGCGACCTGACTCCTGCCACCTGTTCGCGCGTCGGTCCGCTATCGTGACTGAAGCCGATGACTATCGGCGGCGCTTCCTTCAGTCTTAGCGACCGAATGTCCAGGGCACCGGAATTGCGAAACAACATGGGGTTGCCGTGACAGGAAACTGTGTTATCAACACCTGACGTAGTTCCGTGTGCCAATTTCTCGCACTCATATGCGACGTCATTGACCTCGCTGTCATCGAGATTTATAGCCATGCAGCGCGCTATTGCACGAGTAATCGCAACGGCAATCGCGGCCGAAGACCCCAGCCCCATGCCGCGCGGCAAACTGGAGTTCACTTTGATTGTGAAGTTTGATCGCTCGACGTCGAGTTTTTGAATAATCAGGTTGATGGTCGCATCGACGCCGTACGTGCTGTCGCGATCAACGCGATCATAGATACCCCATTCGGGCACTGCAAACGACGTACTGTTGTCCGCGAGCGCAACAGCCGCTTGTACTGCATCAGGAATTGGCACCGCAAGGGCGTGACGACCGTAGACGACAGCGTGTTCACCAGCCAGAATAACTTTGCCTGCAGCCTTGGCAACGACCGCGTTGTCGTCCATCTGAAAAACGTCGTATTCCGCGAGAATTTCCACCGCTTTCCAGTCTTTCACTTCGCCGCTCTCGACCAGCTTGTCGACAACTTCATCCAATCGCTCGTCAGGCGTTCCCGCAGCACTTGCAACACTGCGGGCGTGCAACCGCATGTGAGCCTTCTGGATGCCGCCAGTCACCAATGCCCGTAGCGCGGCAAAATTCTGCGCCAAACCAACTGCCGCCATCAGCTCCCCCAGTTGCTGCGCCGTTTTCACTGCCGCGATAGCGAGCCCCAAGGTCGCCGCGGAATTCGATGCGATGGTTCCGCCGACGATGCCCGTTTTCAACGGGACGTTGATTTCACCGACCAGATCGCCATTGGTTCCTACTGACCACCGGGTAAGGGCCGTGTAACGGCCATCCCGGGCGGCATACGCATGCGCTGCGGCTTCAATCGCTCGCCAATCGTTGCCGGTTGCAATAGCAAGAGCGTCAATGCCGTTCATTACGCCCTTATTGTGCGTCGCTGCGCGATGCGGGTCGACGATCGCGATTTCATTGGCCAGCACGATACGGTCCCGAACTTCATCCCCTGTCATCGCTCCCGCCGCCAGCACTTTGGCTGCGTATCGAACAGTTGCCGTCACAACAGACCGGTCGGCGAGATTGGATAATATTCGCAGCGCGATATCGCCGCAGCAGAGGTCAGCGATTTTCGGCGCGATCGATTCACAGATAGCATTAACCATATTGGCACCCATCGCATCGCAGGTGTCGACCAAAACGTGGACGACGATGAGCTCTGCGCCGTCCGTCAGCTGCAACGCGCGGACTTCGATAGCGCGAACGCCACCGCCGCGTTTTTTGAGACGCGGATGCACGTCGTCCGCCAAATCGAGCAATTCATCGTTAGCGACATCGAGTGCTGCTAGTGACGACTCTATGTCCGTGACGCCCACAACATGAATCTGTCCAGCGAGCAACGACTCGTTAGCCGTCGCCGAAAATCCACCGCTGTCTCTGGCCAATAAAGCTGCACTACTGAGCGCGGCAACGACCGAGGGTTCCTCTACGACGAGCGGAACGATGAACTCTCGACCGTTCACGATAAAGTTCGGCGCTATTGCAAGCGGCAATCCGAATACGCCGACGACGTTTTCGATAATCTTGTCGGCCGCAATAGCGGACATCACCTGCTGCCCGGTTCGCAATTGACGGGCTTGGTCTGAGGACAACCACCCCAGGCGTTCCAGCTCGACTAACCGCTCGGACACACTGAGCCTGTACAATCCTGTAATACGCGAATCGGTCATTCTTCTTTTACTCTGGCTTCTTCGATCCTCGCACCCGTGTAACTTATTTCACAATCAAGTAGCGAGTATTTCGTCGCTATTGCCGCGATGAATGCGTCAAGCGCCACATCATCTGTGCCAAATACAATGCCAACATCGCCGCCACCCGCGCCGCAGGGTTTGTACACCAGATTCGCAGCGACCGCGGCCTGCCATAGCTCGTCGTGACCAGCATCGAATATGCCAAGGTCGTGGTCAACACTAAACTCTCTCAGATGCTCGATATAGTCGCCATACTGCATGATGATCAAATCAGCATCACCACTTCGCCAGGCTTTCGCCAAGGTCTCTGCAGCAATGGCAAGACGCACGCGAGACGGCTTGCTGATAACCGCATCAAGTCTCAACAGCTTGCCTTTACTACTGGCAGCCACACCGGTCCAGATCAGGCGAAACCGCAAACCGCTGGGCCAATCAATTGTGGCGATTGCCGCGCCTTCCACGCGGTACTCGATGAGACCGCCACTCAGACTGCAGGCAACATCGACACCACTGCCAACACCACCCTGTAAACGGCTATGCGCGCGTCGCGCCAAAGCACCGACATCGACACTGTTCTTTAGGGCTACGCAGAGCGCAACGGTTAACGCAGCACTCGAACCGATCCCCATTTTTTGCTGCGTCGCCGGATCAATAAATTCGGTGGTGTCAAGAATGATGCAGAAACCGGCCGATAAACCTACATCCGATGACCTGAAAACGGAGTCCAGAACTGCGAATTCCCGTTGACCGTCAAGCCAGACGAGGTCGCCGCCTGTAAATCGAAATCGACCCATCGTGTCGGTGTAACCCGGAGCAGAAACAGAGCTCGTGTCACCATCAACACTGGACATCCGAACCTGAGCGAATCGATTGACGGCGAGACATATCGCAGGCGCGCCATCAAGGACCGCGTATTCGCCACTGAGCACAACCTTTCCGGGCGCGCTGGCCATTTGTTCACTCGCCACGGTTTTTCACCAGGCGAGCCGCAGGGCCCAGCCCACTGGTCATTATCTCTTGTACGCCGGGCGTAGCGGACAATGCCTCACGAACGGCATCCGCATGGTCTGGCATACAAACCGCCTTTACCTGTGGGCCCGCGTCGATCGTAAAAAATACATCATGGCCTGCTTCCTGCAATTTGCGTACGGTCTGCAGGCAGCGCAAGGTTGCCGCGTTCCAATAAACCATCGGTGGCCGCGACGCCCACATGACCGAATGCATTTTCAGACAGTTGTGTTCGGCAACTGTTGCGAGGCTGGCGAAATCTCGTCGCTCGATCGCGGCACGCGCCGTGGCCAGGTCCTGTGCCTGCTGCTCTATCCATTTGTCGTAAAAGGGTGATGTTGCACGAGATATTTCCATTGCCTCGCTTGAGCCCGTTGCCTTGGGCGTTGTTGCAGTGATCGCCACGACAACCTGCAACGGCCACGACAGCACGTCGCACAATGACTTCACGCTGATGGTGTCCGCAACGTTGCTGAGTTCGGTGAATCCAGCAAACAAGGACCGAGCTGCAGATCCGGACGCCTGCCCGGCCAGCCGAGCTAACTTTTGTGTATTGTAGGAAAGCCCCGCAGCCGCGGCTGCGGCTACGGTCGCTGCCGCGAATACCGACGCTGACGAGGCCAGCCCTGCCGCGATCGGAAAATTGCTAATGCTGGTAACGCGAGCGTGCAGGCGTTGCTCGCCAATAACCATGTCCAGGCAGTCGCTCATGCGCGCCAGTCGATGTTGATCCGCAATGCCATTGGTCAGCAGGCTGTCGCCCGTGAGGTCGGCGTCGAGTTCGACATCAACTTCTGTATAGAGATCGCTCAAAGTTATCGATATCGAACCTGCCGCCGGCAGGTTGCGATCGACGTCACGTTTGCCCCAATACTTAATCAGCGCGATGTTTGGCTGTGCAATTGCCGTCGCCTGCATGTGCCGGTTTCCTGATTTCTGCAGCCAGTAAAAGACGCGAATTATAGCCTAGCGGGACGCGCGCACCGTGTTTGAATTCCGTGTACGCTACATGACCCGTTCCGAAGTGAACCTCATCTGTGCCTGAAGACTTCAAAGATCGTGTTGCGACTTATACGGCGCGCATCAATGACAGACTGAATTCGGCTTTGCCACCATTAGCGACGGGTCCGAAACGACTGCACGGCGCGATGCGATACGCCGTATTGAACGGTGGAAAACGTGTACGCCCGCTGCTTGTTTACGCGGTCGGCGAGTGCCTGAGTGTGGACACAAACCTGCTGGATGCGCCTGCTGTAGCGATTGAATTGATTCATGCGTTTTCTCTGGTCCATGACGATTTGCCCGCTATGGACAACGATGACCTGCGACGCGGCAAGCCTACTGTTCACAAACAGTACGATGAAGCGACAGCGATACTCGCGGCGGACGCACTGCAACCGCTAGCATTCTCGGTATTGGCCAATGTGGATGGTGCACCGGATGACGCCGCAATCAAGCTGGTCCGACTCATAACCGATGCCTGTGGCTCAACCGGCATGACCGGCGGGCAGTCTATTGACCTCGCCGCTGAAGGAACGGTCCTTTCTGCCGGTGAACTTGAGCACATGTATGCGTTGAAGACAGGCGCCCTGATTCACGCGGCTATTGTGTCACCAGGCATGCTGCGCACCGACCTGCCCGCAGCCGACGCGGAGGCCCTGGACCAGTTCGGTCGTGCCATTGGAATTGCATTTCAGATCAAGGACGATATCCTTGACGTCGAGGGTGACACCAGAATAATCGGCAAGCCGGCAGGATCCGACCAATCTCTGAACAAGGCAACCTATCCTGCGTTGTTCGGCGTCGATGCCTCACGAAACCGGTGCGATGAACTACTCACTGGCGCACTGCAGAACATCGAACAATTCGGCCAGTCCGCCGCCCCGCTTGAATGGCTCGCGCGATATATCGTCGAGCGCAGCGAATAATCGGATGTCTGTTTCGGCCCGCCGCATCCTGCATGTTGATATGGATGCTTTTTACGCATCTGTCGAACAACGCGACAATCCTGACCTGCAAGGGAAGCCGGTTGTTGTGGGCGGTGGCACCAACCGCGGAGTGGTAGCAGCGGCAAGTTACGAGGCTCGACGGTTCGGAATCCGGTCCGCGATGCCGATGGCCGAGGCAATTCGGCGCTGCGATCACTTAGTACGCGTGAAACCGCGAATGTCTCACTACAAAGAGGCATCTGCTCACATCTTTGCAATCTTTCGCGAGTTCACACCGCTGGTTGAAGGACTGTCTCTCGACGAGGCGTTTCTCGACGTGACCGCAAGCATCAAATTGTTTGGTTCGCCGCAAAATATAGCGGCGAGTATCAAACAACGAGTACTGGAGGACACGGGACTAACCGCCTCCGTCGGCGTGGCCGAAAATAAACTCGTAGCGAAAATCGCTTCCGACCTTGACAAGCCCGATGGCCTTTCCAGCGTCATGCCAGATGCTTATCGGGAGAAACTGGACCCTCTGCCGGTACGTGTCATCCCCGGCATTGGTCGCGAGACGCTGAAACGCCTGGCCGGGATACGAATCGCGACTTTGCGCGACCTGCGCAGAGCCGATGATCGTGATCTTGAACCGATCTTCGGCCGTTTCACGCAAAAGATGCGTGACCGGGCCTCTGGAATTGACCATCGCCCGGTCGTTTCCGGTCGCGAGGAAAAATCGATCAGTGCCGAGGAAACTTATGATCGGGACTTATCGCAGCAAACGGACATGGACCGGGAATTGCTGCGACTAACGGAACGTACCGCCACGCGACTTCGCAGGGCGGCGCTTAATGCCGGAACGGTACAAATCAAAATACGGCGTGCAGACTTCACTACTTATACTCGCCAACGCAGTATCAGCCCGCCGACCAATGGCACCGACCAAATATACGCGCTGGCAAAAGAGCTGCTAACGACCTGGCTCGCCGCTAATCCGGGAGCCAGAATTCGGCTACTCGGCGTTGCTGGCAGCAAACTGGCCCCTGCCGAACAGCCCGACCTTTTTGCGAGCGACGACACGCGAAACCATTCAGTAATCGATGAAACTGTCGATGAGATCCGCGAGAAATTCGGTTCGCTGTCGGTTGGTCGGGCCAAGACGCTCGACCGATAGGGTAGAATCGAAGCGATGTATACCAGCTTTTTCGGACTCAACGAAAAACCGTTTTCGATCACGCCAGATCCGCGTTACCTCTTCATGAGCGAGCGTCACAGCGAAGCACTCGCGCACCTTGTATACGGCGTTACCGAAAGCGGTGGCTTCGTGCAGCTAACCGGTGAAGTCGGCACTGGCAAGACAACGCTTGTGCGTACCCTGTTATTGAATCGTATGCCCGAGAACGCCGACGTTGCAGTCGTACTCAATCCGCAAATCACGGCCAACGAGTTCTTGCTGACGATCTGTGAGGAACTCGGAATCGCAGTTCCCGATGAAAAGAACAGCATCAAAGCACTGACAGATGCACTGAATCATCACCTTTTGAGCTCCCACGCCGAAGGCCGGCGAACAATACTCATAGTGGACGAGGCACAGAACCTGGCGCCGGTTGTGCTCGAGCAGGTCAGACTCCTCACCAATCTTGAAACCTCCAAGCAAAAGCTGCTGCAGATTATTTTAGTCGGCCAACCCGAATTGCGTGACCTGCTCGGCCGCAATGATCTGCGGCAGTTGGCGCAACGCATCACTGGCCGCTATCATCTGGAGCCATTGACGCGCGAAGAAACAGCTCAATACATCGAACACCGATTACGAGTTGCCGGTGCGCTCGGCGAGATAATTGATAATAGTGCGAAGAAAGAAGTATTTCGTCTGTCACATGGCGTACCCCGGTTGATCAATGTCATCTGCGATCGCGCACTTCTCGGTGCCTACAGCCAGGAATTTCGCATCATAACGAAACGCCTGATCAAGCGGGCCGCTGCCGAAGTCTCTGGTGAACTCGATTCATCACCGTTATTGCGGCGAATCGCGATGGCGGTGGGCATAGTCGGTACCGCGATACTGTTGGGTACTGTCTTGTCAGTGACGCGAGAACCCGCTTCGATTGATGTCGGCGACGTTCCTGTCGCCCTGCAACCAGTGGCAATTGATGAGCCGCTACTCGAAGCGGCACAAACTGCCGAGCCAACACTAAGCGAACAGTTGGCGCTCGCCGGCGAATTGACCACGGCCGACTTCGCCCTCGCTTCCCTGTTCGCCCTTTGGAATCTCGAATATACCAGTGGCGCACAAAGCGGCTGTTCACAGGCTGCGGATTCCGGCCTCGCCTGCCTGTCTCAGCGCGGATCGTGGAGCGGCCTGCGTCAGCTGAATCACCCGGCGATTCTTTCAGTCATAGACGACAACGGTACCGCGCACGAACTCGTCCTTACAGCTATTCACGGCGATAGCGCAGAGCTTTCCATTGGCGGCATCACTGTATCCCATCCTGTCGCGGCGATT